>NZ_LKTM01000125.1 GCF_001417955.2 Mycobacterium gordonae
TCCCGCCGGCTCCGCCCGCGGCGCCCGCACCCCCGGCGCCACCGGCACCGCCCGCACCGAGTAGACCGGCATTCCCGCCGGCGCCGCCGGCCTGCCCGGCCGCCCCCGACCCGCCATTGCCGCCGTTACCCCACAGCAACCCACCCAGTCCGCCGGCCTGCCCAGTGCCCGGCGCGCCGTTGGCGCCATCGCCGATCAGCGGACGCCCCAGCAGTTGCTGGGTCGGGGCGTTGATCAGGTCCAGAAGCGGCTGCAACGGGCCGGCATTGAGTGCCTCCGCGCGCGCATACCCGGCCGCGCCGACAGATAACGTCTGAACAAACTGCTCATGAAGCGCCGTGGCCTGTTCGGCCAGCTCCTGATAACCCAGCGCATGCCCGGAGAACATCGCCGCGATCGCCTGCGACACCTCGTCGGCTGCCGCACTGGCCAGGCCCGTCGTCGACCGCGCAGCGACCGCATTGGCCGCAGAGATGGTCGAACCGATACCCGCCACGTCTGCAGCCGCGGCCACGACCAGATCCGGTGAAACAACCATGAAAGTCATCAGCGACCTCGCCGTCTCTTCAGGCAACCCGAAAAACCACCGGCAACGACCGGCGCACCCGCCCAGGCGCGAGCATGAGTCGACGCGTTCACTCGAAAGCCCGTCCTTTCTCCTGCACCGGCATTGGGACTAGGTAGCACCGCTACCGCCGGTGCCGCCGCCGCCCCCGACACCGCCAGTAACGTTCGTATTTCCGCCAGTCGGGCCGCCGCCGGGGGCGCCGTTGGTTCCGGCGTCGCCGGAATTTCCGTCGAAGGAGTTTCCGCCCCTGCCGCCCGTGCCGCCGGTGCCGCCAAAACCACCGGTGCCGTAGAGGTCAGCGCTGCCGAACTGGTCGTTGCCGTTGCCGCCCTTGCCGCCGTTGCCGCCGTCGCCGCCGTCGGCGGCATTGCCGCCAGCGGCGGTTGGGCTGCCACCGGTGCCGCCTACGCCGCCGCTGCCGCCGTTGCCCCCGTTGCCGTTGCGGCTACCGATAAGTTGACTTTCTCCGCCGAAACCTCCGGTACCGCCGGTACCACCGTTGCCGCCGGCGCCGGCGTCGCCGCCCAGACCTTTCCCGGAGACGCCGCCTCCGAGGCCGCCGTTTCCGCCTGCGCCGCCGGTGCCGCCGGTGCCGCCGTTGTAGCCCGAGGAGACAAGGGCGACGTCGGTAGCGTGGCCGCCGGTGCCTCCCGTGCCCCCGTTGCCGGCAGTGCCGCCGGCACCACCATCCGCCCCGTTGCCCTGGCCGCCGTTGCCGGCGTCGCCGCCGGCGCCGCCGTTCCCGCCGGCCCCTCCATCCCGGCCGAGGTCACCGCCTTCGCCGCCGGTTCCCCCGGTGTTCCCATTGCCGCCGCTGCCCCCGGCGCCTCCCTTGCCGCCGCCGAATCCGCCGTTGCCGCCGATGCCGCCGATGCCGCCGCCGCCGCCGACGCCGCCGGGGCCGCCGTTACCGCCGATGCTCGCGGTGCCGCCGCTTCCGCCTTTGCCGGCCAGACCGCCGTTGCCGCCCTTGCCGCCGTCGCCGCCACCGACGCCGGCGACGCCGTTGCCGCCAAGACCTCCGGCACCGCCCTGGCCGCCGCCACCGCCGGCGCCACCGTTATAGCCGTCACCGGTGATGCCGCCCGCGCCGTCGGCGCCATTGCCGCCGATGCCGCCGTTGCCGCCGTCACCGCCTTTGCCCGCGACGCCCGCGACGCCCGCGGTGCCGGCGATGCCACTGCCTTTCGTGCCGGCCGCGCCGCCCGCACCGGCGTTGCCGCCGGCGCCGCCGGTGCCGCCGATGCCGCCGTCGCCGCCAGGCGGACCGTCGGAGCCATCCGGCGGCGGCGGCCGCACGCCGGCGACGCCGTTGCCTCCCTGGCCGCCCTTACCACCGTTGGCGCCGTTGCCGCCTGCCCCGCCGCTGCCGGCGGTTCCGCCGTTGCTGGCGCCGCCATTGCCGCCTTGACCGCCGCTGCCGCCTTTCGTGCCGTTGCCGCCGGCTCCGCCGTCGGTGTTGAAGTCGTTGGTGCCGTTGCCGCCCAACGCGCCGTTTGCGCCGTTGCCGCCGTTGCCGCCGATACCTGCCTTGCCGACGGTTCCAGCGGCGCCCGGACCCGTGCCGGCGAGACCGGCTTTGCCGGCGGCGCCGCCGTTGCCGCCGTTGCCGCCGTCCCCGCCATCGGTGCTGGCTGTGCCGGCGAGGCCGAGACCGCCGTTGCCGCCTTTGCCGCCGTTGCCGCCGTTGCCGCCGGCACCATTGGTGCCGCCGGCGTTGGCTGAGCCGCCGGTGCCGCCTTGTCCGCCGTCCCCGCCGCCGCCACCGGTGCCGCCGTTGATGTTGCCGACGATGCCCGCGGGACCGGTGTCGCCGACACCGCCGTTGCCCCCGAGTCCACCTTTGCCGCCGTCGCCCGATATGCCGTTGCTACCTCCGGTGCCTCCGGTCCCCGCGAGGCCGGCGGTACCGGCGTTGCCACCGGTCCCGCCCATGCCGCCGTTGCCGCCCTTGGTGCCCACAACGACGGCTGGGCCGCCGTTGCCGCCGGTGCCACCGACGCCGCCGTTGCCGCCATTGCCGCCGGTGCCGTTGACGCCACCTGGGCCGCTGGCGCCGCCGGCTCCGCCGTTGCCTCCGGCCCCGCCGGCGGGCCCGGGGTTGCCGTCCAGTCCGGCTCCGCCGGCGGCCCCGGCCCCACCGTTGCCGCCGTAGCTGCCGTTGCCGCCGTGACCGCCGCTGCCGTAGCCACCCGCGGTCCCGCCGATGCCGCCGACGCCGTTGCTGCCGCCGGCACCGGCGTTACCGCCGTCGCCGCCGTTACCACCGTTGCCGCCGGCCAGCGCGCCGGTGGCATCGGCGCCGTGACCGCCGTCGCCGCCGGCGGCGCCGCTACCGCCCGACCCGCCGTTGCCATTGATGGCGAAATTGCCGCCGTTGCCGCCCAATCCGGCGGCACCACCGTCACCGCCGCGACCCCCGCTGCCGCCGCTGTGGGCGCTGTTTGCCGCCACCCCGC
>NZ_LKTM01000126.1 GCF_001417955.2 Mycobacterium gordonae
TACCCGTTGACTGAACTACGACACGCTTAACCACTGGTAGACACTCTTTTTCGGTGTTGTGGGTTAGCGTCTCGGCCCGTGTCTATCGATGGGGAGCAGGAGCGCGACATGGCAGTCGTGTGGGTGCCGATGGTCGGCTCGTTGGTGAAGACCAACGATTCGTGGCTGCCGTTCCGGTTGGTCGACCCGACCGGCGCCGTCGTGGATGCGGCGTCGGTGTTCTTTCGTGATTTGCAGGCCGCGGGGAGGTCGGAGGCAACGATCCGGTCTTACGGGATGGATCTGTTGCGGTGGTTCCGGTTTTTGTGGGCGATCGAGGTTCCGTGGCAGCGGGCGACTCGAGTCGAGGCTCGCGATTTTTCGCGGTGGATGTTGGTGGCGGGTAAGCCAGTTCGTCCGCACTGGCGACGGCCGACGGTTGTTCCGAAGACCAAGCGGCGCAAGGAGTCCTACTCGGCGTCGGTGCGTGCGCATAGCGAAACGGTGTTGCGGTCCTTCTACAACTTTCATCTGGACACCGGAACCGGGCCCGTAGTCAACCCTTTTCCGCTGGACCGGGCGCGGCGGGGGCGCCGGGCCCACGCGCATCACAATCCGATGGACCCACACCGTAACGAGCGCAAGGGTTTATATCGCCCGTCGGTGCCGTCGCGGATTCCTCGTAGCATCCCCGACGAGGAGTTCAACGAGATCTTCGCTCGGCTGCCGTCGCATCGCGATCGGGCGTTAGTGGCGTTCTATGTTTCGACCGGGGCAAGGGCCTCGGAGTTGCTTTCAGCTACCCAGGGTGGTGTTGACCCGGGCAGGGGTGTGATTGCGGTGACTCGCAAGGGTTCTCGGGTGATCCAGGAACTGCCGGCTTCTTCGGATGCCTTCGTGTGGTTGCGGCTTTATCAGGTCGAGATGCAGGGCCGTGCTCCGCAGGGCCGACATCAGCCGCTGTGGTGGACTTCCCGAACTCCGATGCGGCCGTTGACCTATCACGCGGCGCATCGGATGTTCGAGCGTGCCGGGCAGGCCGTCGGGAGCGCCGCGACACTGCATGCCTTGCGGCATACCGCGGCGTATCGGATGGCCGAGGACCCCGACCTTCCGTTGACCGATGTTCAGTTCGTACTGGGTCATGCACTGCTGACCACCACGCAGATCTATCTGACACCGCGCAAGCAGGACGTGGTGCGCAGGATCTTGGCCCATCACGCCCAGCAGACGAGAAAGGCCGCCGAGCGAGTGACGCCACTACCGGCGCCTGGCTATCGTCCTGAGACGCTACAGGTGCTGTTCGGCGGTGAATTCCGTTGACGGTGACCAGCATCGGGCGGCCGGCCGGTGCAGCAGCGGTGGCGGTCGATGCGCCAGTGGCAACGATCGCGCCTGCTCGCGTGCCCGGCGCGGGTTGGCCGCGGACCCGGCAGGACCGCCGGAGCATCGAATCGTTGTTGACCCAGCCGCCGTTCGCGCCGCCCAAACGTCACCGCCGCCACCCTGGCGCCTACGACGCCGCAGTCGGCTGGATGTTGGACTGGCTGCTAGACCAGCCGGGAGACACCTGGCAGGACCGGTGGCTGGCCAGTGGTGCGGACGCCAATGGACGGCGCTGGCGGCACATCCCGGTGGGCTGGCTGACCGCCCGTGGCCATGGCCAGTCATGGATGCATGACTGGTTCTTCCGGGCGTTGTTTACCGCCTTTGGCGCCGATCTCATTCGACCCTCGCTGAATTGGCTTGTTGCAGCAAATTTCCGGCGCGGGACCCTGACCAACATCATGACGACATGCCGCGACCCGAAAGCGTTCGCGCAGATGCAGTCTTTGTGCTCCGCCGAACCCGACGTGTCGTCGGCTGCGGCCACCCGCACCACCTACCGAGCGTCACTGATACTGGCGGCCAAGGGGGGCGCCATCGCCGGCATCACCATCGGCGACATGCTTGAACTCCTCGATGCTGAGGCTGCGACGCTCAGAACCGCCCCCGGCGCCACGCATTTGTTCTACCGGGTGCTGCGGACCATGGGTGTCTTTGGCGCCGATGCGCCGGCCACACTGCGCGAGTTGCGCACGGTCGGACAACGCACCCCCGAGCAGCTGATCGACCGCTACGGGCTGCTGTGCCGACCAATCCGCGATCTGCTCGTGGACTACCTCAAGGAACGCCAACCCGCTCTGGACTACACCAGCGTGAACAGCCTCGCCAATTTCCTCGGTGCCCTGTTTTGGGCAGATCTGGAACGCCACCACCCCGGCATCAACAGCCTGCACCTGCCGCCCGATGTCGCCCAGGCATGGAAACAGCGGCTTCGTACGGTCCCCAAGACGATCCGAGCACCCGACGGCAGCACGACCCAGGCCCAGGTGCCGCGGATCAACTACCGCGAATGCCTCACACCGGTCCGGGCCTTCTATCTCGACCTCGCGCACTGGGCCGTGGAAGACCCGGCCCGGTGGGCCGCCTGGGTGGCACCTTGTCCGGTCGGCAGCGAAGAGATCAACCGGCGAAAAGACAAGCGGCAGCGCAAGTCCCGCATGGACGCCCGCACCCGTGAACGACTACCGGTGCTGCCCACGCTGCGCCGCACCGCCGACCGGCGACGCCAAGACGCCGCCGAAACACTCGACGCAGCTCGCAACACCCCAATCGGGCAGACCTTCACCGCAGCCGGCCGCGCCCTCCTGCGCATCGACTCACCCCGCGCGGCAGCGGTCAAGATCTGGGCCCAAGACCTGGGCACCGGCGCTCGCCATGATCTGGCCAGGCAGGAAGAGCAGGCCTTTTGGACCTACGCCGCAATTGAGGTGTTGCGCGCGACCGGCATCCGCATCGAAGAACTCACCGAGCTCTCACACCACAGCCTGGTTCAATACCGGCTGCCCACTACCGGCGAAATCGTGCCGCTTCTGCAAATCACACCGTCGAAGATCGATGCTGAACGGCTCCTAGTGGTCAGTCCCGAACTCGCCGAAGTCCTCAGCACCATCATCCGCCGCGTCCGCGCCACCAAC
>NZ_LKTM01000127.1 GCF_001417955.2 Mycobacterium gordonae
TGCCATCGTGTCGATCATCTCGCTTCCCCCGCCAATCTTGCGGGATTCAGCGTGTCCAACACCTGGGGTCAGGCCCCCACTGGGCTGCGCACCTGACTCAGTGCCGACTCGGTTCCCGGGCTAGGCGTCATGCCACTGCCCCCTCTCCCCAGATGAAGTGCGGCGCTTCGGGCCCGGTCATCATCAGCAGATCGATGATCGACACCTGCGGTTCGAAGGGAGGATGAAGCTGCGGGTAGGGCTGGTACGCGTACTGCATGTACTCCAGCGAAATGCCCGCGTCGGCGAGTTTGTCCTCTTCGAGATAGTCGCGAGCTGACGGACCGCTGACGTAGTGGGTGGCCCCAACCTGGCGCAGGATCGACACCAGCCGATCGGTTTTCGCGCCGTCGGCGCTCAGCTGCGAGGAGCGGACAAACCGCCTGTCACCGAGCCCTAACAGTCTCGCGATTTCGATAGTCGTGTCGATGGTGAAGTCGACGAGCAACTCGGGCTGCCGGCTGTAGATGTCTTCGAGCAGGTCGCTGTAAGTTTTGAAAAAGGGTGCCTTGCCGTATGCCTGGCGGATCGTGGTCCAGTGCGACTTCGTCCACTGGCGCTTCCAGTCGATACGGATCGAGTTGATCGGGGCCCCAGTTTCGACCGATCCTTTCTTGGCGACAGGGATCGTCAGCCACACCGGCCCGTTCGCCGTCTTCACGCGATTGCGGTTGCGCCAGCCACCACGGTCGTATTGCACGTCGTCGTAGAACACGAAGACGTCAGCCTTCTCGATCTGATGAAAGTAGCCGCGCCATGGAATGTACGAAGGCTGGAGGACGACGCAGTTCGTTCTCGGTTCGTCTTCGACAAACTGCGGTTCAACCACGTGTGATCACCCGCCTCCCGCCATCCCTTCCCATCTGATCGCTGGCTTCTGACCGATCTGGCTGCGTGACCCGGCAACGCCAGGTCGCGGATCCCGTAAACCGCCGAGCGAGAGGGATGCGCTTGTCCGCCGGGTCGACTCGTTACGCGCAGCCACCACATCCCCTTGTCTCCCCGAAACCCGCGCGCACACCGGCGAGATCGAACGATTCCCAGCCAGGGTGCGATCGTTGGGACGAGCGTACGAGATTTTTTCCACCAAGATGTTGCGTTTCGCACAAATACCATCGGTGTGCCAAACGTAGGATTCGGATGCTTTGCGCATGCTTACCGGTGCTACGCAGCCGCGACCTGCGGCGACGAAGGAACGCGAATAGCTTGGGCAGCGACCAATCGACGTCACCTCCCAGCGCGGTCCGTTAGGCAGCCTCGGCGGCTATCGTCGCTGTTCAGCGAACCGCGCTGCTGCGCCGGGGCGTCAACGGACCGGTTGCCCCGCGGCCTGCCCTTGCCACTCCGACCACCCAGGGTGGCAACGCCGGGACGCTGTCGCGGGTGCGGGCGGACGCGCACTGAACTACGCGTGAGGTGGGCAGGGTCCAGTGCGGGCTTCGAGCCGCCGCAACCGGCGCCACGGCGTTGTTGGTAATAATGAATGTCCCACGCGGCCCGTCTCCCCCGCCTGCACCGCGAATGCCTCGATCGGCATCCACGCCCACCGATGAAGTGCGACTATGGATCCTCAGTAGGATCACGGTGTCGCCGGCAGTTGGCTAGGGAGGGTCAGGTGGTTGGTGGTTCCCTGATGGGAGGCGTCCGACCCGACGGCCCTTCTGCAGCGACAGACGGCCGGCGATCCGATATCCAGGGTCTCAGAGCAGTCGCGGTGCTCCTGGTGGCGTGCTTCCACGGTGGGCTTCCGGTGCCCGGCGGATTCGTCGGCGTCGACGTCTTCTTTGTGATCTCAGGTTTTGTCATCACCGGAATGATTTATCGGGAGCACTCGGCAACCGGGCGGTTCAGGTTAGGCCACTTTTACTTCCGGCGCTTCAAACGGCTCACACCGGCACTCGCGCTCACCGTCGCGGTGACGATGATCCTGTCCTTCTGCCTGATGTCGCCCTTTGAAGTCCAGCAGAAGGCAGCTTCGGCCGGAGCCGCCGCGATGCTTCTGGTGGCTAACTTCGAGATAGCCAGAAGCACGGGGGACTACTTCGCACAACCCGCCAAAGTGAACCCGATGCTGCACACGTGGTCGCTATCGGTGGAAGAACAGTTCTATCTGGTGTTCCCGGCGCTGCTTCTGCTCGGCTGGGCGCTGTCAAAACACGGACCACGACGCTCCGGTCGGGCAATCGTGCTGGTGAGTGTCGTATCGGCCGTATCTTTTTGGCTTGCAGTGGTGCACCCAGGGGGGCAAACGGCCGCCCAGATGAACATCACGGGCTTCTACAGTCCGTTCACACGTGCGTGGGAGTTCGCGGTGGGCGCGCTGCTCGCCCTCTTCCTGACGAACCGACCCCTGCGCTCCGACAAGTTGGCGGAGGTTCTGGCTTGGCTCGGTGTAGCCCTGGTAGCTGTCTCAGCGGCCAAGATCGATGAAGCCACACCTTTTCCCAGTACATGGACGCTGCTTCCCGTTAGCGGAACACTGCTGCTGATCGCAGCAGGCACCCACCACGTCACCTCGATCGGCCGTATTCTCACGCTTCCACCGATGGTGAAGCTGGGCGACTGGTCGTATTCGATCTACTTGTGGCATTGGCCGCTGGACGTTTTCGCCGTCCAGTTATGGCCGGGTTCTTCGTACGCGACAATGCTGGCAACGCTGTTCGCGATCGCGATCGCCGCGGCCTCCTACCGGTGGGTCGAACAGCCCATCCGGCGGCTGCCGCCGCTGAGCCGACCGCGAAGTGGCGCGCTTATCGCTGCCGTCGTCCTACCGCCCGTCCTGCTGGCAGAGATCGCCCTGTTCGGCGCCAACGAATTCTGGCTACCGCGCTATCGAACCGGCGTCATCCGGGTCTGCTGCACGAATAGGTGACATCTGAGTTGGCTTGCCCAGCATGGGCGGGCTGGAAGGATGTCCCCATGGCAA
>NZ_LKTM01000128.1 GCF_001417955.2 Mycobacterium gordonae
CGGCATCCCTGACGCTGACTGATCCGAAGGGGTAACACGTCCGAACAATGAACAGATCCAGATACGCCACATAAGCGCGCCTCCAAGGCCGCCAGGACCAGGCCCAAGGTGATGACCTGTGCCCGCGCGTCAGCAGTGGCCGAGAGTGTGGAAGCGACTTTGCTGACCGAGTGCGCGTTGTCCAGCCCGAGTAGCTCAGCGGTCGTTTCGGCGGCGTTGTGGTTGGTCAGCAGGTAGCTGTCGCGGGCCAGGCAGTCCGCGACGAAGATGGCAGCACCCTTGGGAGCGGTCTTGCGGGCCAGCAGCTTCGTGACGAACTCCCGGCGTACGGTCTGGGCGGCTGCCCCGAGCTTGTTCAGCGCCAACACCTTTCGTCGTTCACACTTTTCGGCCTCGGCACTCTCTGCTGCAATCCGTTCCCGTTCGGCCTCGCGTGCCTCGTCGTCAAGATCGACCATGGATCCCGCTGCGTTGTCAGACTCGACCAGCCCGGCCTGGCGGGCGAACCATGCATCGAGCGTCAGGCCCGCTGCGCGGTAGTTCAAGCAGAAGTACTGCGGGGTGAACACGATCGTCTCGGTGACGGTAGCGGCGTGGCGCAACCCTGCGGCGGGTGTGGCGTCGGGGTCATCCTGGGTGTCCCAGTCCACCTCGTCCTCGTCCACGACCGCGCCCGTCTCGACATCAGCGAGACCTTCAGATTCGAAAAGCATCACCGCCCACAGCGAGGGGTTGGTGACTGCGCTCTCGTCGGCCTCGGCGTCCCCGGCGGTGCGCAGCCGGTACAGGGGAACGCAGTCGGGGTCGAATGAGGGCTGCTCATCCAGCACGGCGAAGCCCTGATCGATGTAGCTCTGGGCCGCTTTAGCTTCTGCCTCGGCAGTGATCTTCTCCTGACGGAGCTGGGACACCACGTGCTGAAACCGCCGACTTCCGGCTGCCTGCATCAGGCGGCTGAGGGCACCGGGGGTGTCCTCGAACTCGGTGAGCGCAGCGGCTTCTTCCAGGCTGAGCTGACCGTCAGCCAGGCAGCGCATCGCGGTGTCGGACTTCCCGACCGCCGCAGCAGCTTTGACGGTGTCCTTGGCGAGCGACAGCTTCTTGGAGACTTTGGTGATGGACGCTCCGGCGTCGATCATCTGCTGGATTCCGCGCGCCCGCTGGGCATCGGTGAGTTGGCGGCGCTGGTCGTTTCTACGATCTGCTCAGCGACCCGTTCGACCAACAGCGCCTTATCGTCGCCGACACCAGCGGCGCGCACATACACCGGGACCGTGGCCAGTCCGGCCTCGCGGGCGGCCAGGGTGCGGCGCTGACCGGCCCGGACCCACAGTTTGCCGTCGCTGTCTTGCACAGCGGCGATCGGGATCAGGACACCGTGCTCCTGGATGCTGGCCACGAACTGTTTGTCGAGGGCCGCGTCGTCGCGCACGTTGGTTTCCAGGGTCAACCCGTGGGGGTCGACGTGCATGAGGGTGCCCGCGCTGGCGTCCTCAGGGGCTGCGTGCTCGGTCTGCGGGTCGATGATGTCGGTCATGTTGCTACCTTCCAAAGGTGGGGCGTCCTAGGTCGGGGCCGCCCGTTCTTTTGCCGTTCTGGCAGTGAAGATTTCGGCTGGCGCGAGCCCAGCGAAGTGCAAGGTCCGGGCACTAAGTGTTCGCCGCGAGCCTGCGAGCGCAGCGGGCACTTTGTGAGCCTTGTGCCCGTAGCGGAGCGGAGGCCGTGGCCTTGCGCGCAGCGGGCCGCCGCCGGCAAAAATCGGAGGCCAGAAAGGCAGAAGTTCAAAAGCAATTGCAAGCGCCGCAGGCGCTTTCCTTCTGCTCTCTTGAATGGAAAGCCGTGGCGCGGCTTACGTACCGACGTCGACGATCAGCGTGGCAAAGGGTCAAGCAGGTCGCGCAGGCGCACCGTATCGATATAGACCCGGCGCGGACCGACCCGGCGAACCGGCAACTCATCGCGGGCGATCAACCGATATACAGCCTGAGGGCTGATCCCCAACAACGGTGCCGCGTCAGCAACCGGCAGCAGCAACGGCAGAGCCTCCCACCGGCGCTCCGCGGCACCGGCGGCCCGCACGGCCCGGGAATGAACGCCGCCACGGCCGCGGGCTGAACGGGCCGCTTTCGCCGGACCTCGAAAACGTCGCGCAGGGCCGCAATTCAGGTGAAACCGACTGGGCAGGCGAGCCCCGTCAGCGTCGAATTGCGATCGCCGGCTCAGCAACCCCCGGCCCTCCAAATCGTTGAGAGCACGTAACACGGTGCTTCGTGCGGCCCCGGACCGAGCCGTTAATGCGCGAAGGGAGACACACGCAGTGTGATCGGGCTCAGCGCTGTCGGCCAACACCACGAGAATCATTCGCGCTAAGGCAGATCCGGCCGAAGCGGTGCGCGCCCACGCGTGGACATCGGAGCCAGGCTGTCTCATACTTCTGAGGCTAAGCCCCTGTGATGGCCGACCGCGACGGCCGCGGCCCACCAATTTGTGACGGTGCCGATGCCCACCATGAGTCGAATGCGTCTTCAGCAGACCTATCGCGGCTGGGAAGAAGTGGGGCCCTCGCGGTGTCCTGCGTGCAGCGCCCGGCTAAACTAGGTGCCCAACAGGTACTGGTAGGCACCTCTCACCGCGCCTGTGGAACCCTTCACCGTTCGCATCGATGCGCGTGCGCGCACATCATGTACCCGCCGGCACCAAGCGATCGGTGCCGCCCGCAAAGTCTGGACGGCCGCTAAGCGATCGACCGTAACGGCTTATTTGCCGTGTCCGGGGTATCGGTACAGCCGCTGATAAATCCAAGACTCTGAGCGGTCGAAGCTGCGACTGATCGACATGGCGGTGATCGTCGGGTCGGCGGCCAGCAGGGCGCGCACCTGGTCGCACCACTGTTGCAGCGGCAGATCATC
>NZ_LKTM01000129.1 GCF_001417955.2 Mycobacterium gordonae
CACTGCCACTGGCGGGGCAGGAGGGGACGGGGGAACAGGTGGCACCGGAGGCAAGGGTGGTGCTGGTGGCACCAGTGCCACCGGCACCACGGGTGGCCCAGGCAGCGACGGCGGTGCCAGCAATCCCGGAGGTACCGGAAATGCGCCATCAGGGCCCAGCGGCGGGGCGGGCGGTACAGCAGGGGCGTCAGGTTCAGCAGGTGGCAAGGGCGGACTTGGCGGAGCAGCATGAACCCCCAAACCCCGCAGCGAACACCCCACCACGGTTAAGGTCGGCGAAATTCGGCGCTACGCCACGCGCCGGGTAAGCGCCTTCGACGAAGCGGCGCGCCTTGGGCGCGTTTGACGATTCCCGTCCAACTGCAACATCGTGTCGGCGATGGCGGGCAAAGGCACGCCACCTTTTATTCGGGTGGGCTGGTGCCGGGTCCGCTCATCAAAGTGCAATTACCTCAAGTACGTTTTCGAGCCCGGTGAAGTCGGCGGTGTTTCGGGTGGCTAGGGCTGAGTTGTTGGCGACTGCCACAGCCGCGATCATCACGTCTACTCGCCGCCGGCCGCCAGGTGTACGTCCAGCCGTGACCACTGTGGCGCACAGTTCCCGGTAGACGTCGGCCTCACGTTGGGCGAAGGGCAGTCCATCTCCGTAGGCGTTGCGCAATTTGATCAGGTCGAGTGCAGCGCGACCTGCGATTGTGGGGTCGGAATGTGTTGTGCCCTCACTGAACTCGGCGAAGGCGATCGCCGAAACGAAGAGTTGATGATCCCCAGGCGGCAAGAGCTCCCATCGGGGCCGCTGAATCAGCAGATTGGTATCCAGGTGGATGTTCATCGATCGCCGATCCGGCCCGCTTGGTCGCGTCCGCGCTCGACGATTTCCAGGAGTGCCTGTTCGTACCCGGCCGGCTTCGGCTGGTCATATACCCCAGACTTCGCGATTTGTTCGAGCGTGACTCCGGGTCGTTGCTCAGGAGGCGCGGCATGCGATTGCCTGGTGATGACCACACCTGTGTCCTTGCCATGGTTGGTGACGCGGTAGGTCGTTCCGTTCTCGGCCGCCTCGATGACCTGCGAAGCGTTCTGGCGCAATTCGCGGATTCCGACAGTCTCCATGCGCATGAGTGTAGCACATTTGTAGCACCTCGTGCCCTTGTTCCGCACTGAGCTATGGGGGTGTGCGGAGGACCCTGTGCCTGATTCAGCAACGGGCACTGAGGCTTCCCGCATTCGTTGCAGATTGCCCTTGTTCGCACAGAGGTCGACGCGCTAACTTGGCACAACAAATTCAGGGGAAAGGTGCCGTGTGAACTCGCTGGCCGGCCCAGATGCCTGACTTAGATCATCTGATAGCCGAGCTTTCGCGCAGTGGCGGCAAGGCGCAGCGCCAGCCCGGGATGGGTCAGTGGCAACGACACGACGGGCCGTGTGGGCATCGCGTCCATGGCCGGAGGGAACAGCGCGATGCAGGTCTCTCCGGAGAAGCGGCTGGTGTAGTGCAGGCCGTCCAGGTCGGGAAAGGTCTCAGTGATGCGTCGGGCCCAGCGCTGCGCGATCGAATGCGGTCCCGTCGACAGCGCGAAGGTGCCGCCGGCTCGGGTCGGCCATGCGCCGTTGCCGCCGGCGGCGAGATCGAGGAGCCGGACTTCGCGGATGAACCGTAGTCCGGTCAGGTAGGGGTCGCCGCGGAATCGGTCGATCGTGCGTGCGGCTTGGAATGCCTCGGCTAACGCTGGTGTGGGGTTGCTGGCGCCGTACCATACCCCGACGCCGGGATGATGGCGGGCCGGCGGTGGATGGGGGTCGAATCGCAGATGCGGGCCATTTTCGCGAAACCCATTCCACGCCAGCACATATGGACCGGTGGTTCGATGTACTCGCCACCACAGCTCGCCAGGGGAAACTGTCCGCAGTTCGGCTTCGTCGATGCCGATCGCGTGCAGTTCCGCGCGCGGCGGCGGGCCGGGCAGGCGTGCGGTCACACCGCAAACCAGTCGTATTTCAATGCAGCTGTAACGGCCTGGTCGACGTCGCCCCCTTCACGCAGCCATTCCACTGGGGCCATGAGCCGACCGTGGAATAGGTCCGGCTGGGGTGTCCTCAGGAACCCTGCGATGGCCACGGGATGCAGGTCGGCGGGCAGCGCCTTAAACACGCGGTCCAGGCCGCGAACTTGCCGGGTGGGGCCGCCGTCTGCGCCAGTCTCGAACTGCAGGACGGGGAAAACCCAGCTCTGCCCGTCGGCGATGGCCCATAATTCGCCGGCCAGTCGTTTCTGCCGCACCCGAGAGCCGCTCACCCCGAGGCCGGCGGCGACCTCGTCGGCAGTGAAAGCGGTGACGGCCAGATGCGCGGCCTGGCCGGCGATCTCGGCGGCGGCGGCTACGAAGGCGTCTTGATCCTCGGCGAAGTCGGCATCGTCGAGCAGGCGAGCTTCATCCTCGGTCAGGGCGGCCGCCCAGGGTCGCAGGGCTGGAAGACCTTTCAACGCAACGATCAGCTGCGGGGTCGTGATATCGAAACGGTCGAGGAGCAGCTCATCAAGCTCTGTGCGATTCGGCATGGGATCCTCCTGTAACGCATTCTAACACCAGACTACGCACGTTAGCCAATCGCGGCAACCGGCCATATCCCCTCCCCGGAACGTCGCGCGGACGAGTAGTAGGCGGCGGCGGAAACGTCCCGACGCCACCGGCGCAGAGCTGCGTACCTTTCTGTTGTCCATCGCGCGGCGTTTCGCGATCTGTTGGTGGACAGAGTCAGACGCCGATCGATGGGCGCGAGCCGACGTGCCCCGTCGATTCCTCCGACGAGTGGCGCCGCGCCTGGCAGGCG
>NZ_LKTM01000130.1 GCF_001417955.2 Mycobacterium gordonae
TTCAACTCCAGCGATCTGAGTTCGGGCTTCGCCAACGCCAACGGGGCCCTGACCTCGGGCTGGTACAACTCCGGTTCATTGCTCTCGGGCTTCCAGAACCTGGGCGACGCCATCTCGGGCTTCGCCAACACCAGCACAGTCAACGGCGCGGCGTTCATCTCCGGCGTCGGCAACATCGGCAGCCAGGTCTCCGGCTTCTGGAACGACCAGATCAGTGCGCTGCAGGCGACGCTGGCGGACTGGGTGGCCGGCTGATGATGTGCCTTCCCGCCCCGGACAGCCGAGCGTTGTTCTGCAGCACCTACAACCCCAGAAAAACTTTCCTGCAATGTAAGGAAGAGGTCTGAGCCGGTGAGCTTTTTGACTTTGCCACCCGAGATCAATTCAGCGCGGATTCTTGCCGGCGCCGGGTCGGCGCCGTTGCTGAGTGTGGCGGCGGGCTGGTCTGGGTTGGCTTCCGAATTGGGTTCGGCGTCATCCTTTTTCGAGTCGGTGACTTCCGGACTCGTTGACGGGTACTGGCAGGGCCCGGCGTCGGTGGCGATGAGGTCGGCGGCGACGCCGTATGCGGCGTGGTTGAGTGCGGCGGGTGCGGCGGCCGAGCAGGCGGCCTCGCAGGCCCGGACCGTGGTCTCGGTGTATGAGGCGGCGCGGTCGATGATCGTTCATCCGGCGGTCATCTCGGGCAACCGCAATTCGTTCGTGTCGCTGGTGTTGTCGAACATCTTCGGACAGAACGCGCCGGCGATCGCGGCGGCGGAGGCTGTCTACGAGGAGTTCTGGGCTCAGGACATCGCCGCGATGTTGAGCTATCACGGCGGCGCGTCGGCGGCCGCGGCGGCGCTGACACCGTTCACCAAGTTGCCGTTGGGTCAGTTGGCCGGTGCGGGCGGTGTGCTCAGTGCGGCGGTCTCGCAGCTGTCCGGTTTGGCCGGCGCCGGTGGTGGCAACGTCAAGGCCGTCCTGGCGGGTCTGAGTTCGGGGAATCTGGGTGGGCTGAAGCTGGGTAGCCTGCTGGGTGGTTTGAACCTGGGCGGTGTGCTGGGTGGTTTGCGTCTGGCTACCGGGAACTTCGTCAACCTGAACCTGCACAACCTGAGTGGTTTCGGCACCGGGGCTACGGCGGCCGCCGGCCACTGGGGTCGTCACAGCTTCGGCTCGTGGGGTCACTTCGGCGGCTCGAACGTGCAGTCGCTGGTGACGGGTCTGCCGACCGGTGGCCTGGGTAGCGTTTTGAGTAGCGGCGTCTTGAGCAGCGTGATCGGCACTGGCGGCCTGAGCGGCTTGTTGAGCAGTCCGGTGGTGAGCGGCTTGCTGAGCAGCCCGCCGGTGAGCAGCTTGTTGAGCGGTAGGAGCTTGAGCAGCCTACTGAGTAGCAAGTCGGTGAGCAGTCTGTTGTCCAGCCTGAACCTGAGCACTGGCGACGTGAGTGCTGCGCTGACCCAGTTGGGTGTGGGTACGGGTGGGCCGAGTGCGGCGGCGGCGTTGTCGACGCCGTGGGGCAATTTCTCGTTGAACCAGATCACCAATTACGTGAACTCTCACGGTGGTTTGCAGGCCGTGTTGACCAACTTGTCGAACTCGTCGGCGTTTACCGCGTGGGTGGATTCGGGTGCGTTGGCCAGCCAGTTGAGCGGTTCTGGGGTGACCGCTTTGTTGAGCAGCCCTGCGGTGAGCGCGGTGTTGAGCAGTCCGGCGGTGGGTGCGGTGTTGAGCAGCCCGTTGGTGAGTGCGGTGTTGAGCAGTCCGTCGGTGGGCAGTGTGTTGAGCAGTCCGGCGTTGAGTGGGTTGTTGAGCAACCCGACGGTCAGTGGGCTGCTCAGTGGTGTGCACCTGAGCAACGGCGGCAGCCTGGGTAGCTTGTTGGCGCAGTGGGGTGTGGGTACGGGCGGGGCGAGTGCGGCCGCGCAGACGGTGTCGACGCCGTGGGGCAACTTCTCGCTGAATCAGATCACCAGTTACGTCAACTCCCACGGTGGCCTGCAGAGTGTGCTGACCAGCTTGTCGAGTTCGCCGGTGTTTAACGCCTGGGTGAGTTCGGAGGCGTTCGTCAGTCAGTTCAGCAGCCCGTCGGTCAGTGATCTGTTGAGCGCCCCGGCGGTGAGCACGTTGTTGAGTAGCCCGGCGGTGAGCGCCGTGTTGAGCAGCCCGGCGGTCAGCACGCTGCTCAGTAGTCCGTCGGTGAGCAGCCTGCTCAGCTCGGGGCATCTGGGTGGCCTGTTGAGCAGCCCGGCGATTAGTAGCGTGCTCAGTGGGACGGGTTTGTCGGCCAAGCTGAACAGTCTGCTGAGCATCAACCATGGCACGGCCGAAGCGCTGGCCGCCGATGTCTTCGGCAATACCGGTACCGGCAATATCGGGTTCGGTAATACCGGGGATAACAACGTCGGGTTCTTCAACACCGGTAACGGCAACGTCGGGATCGGCAATTCCGGTGTTGATTTGCGCGGCATTTTCAATGAAGGGGTGGGTAACTCCGGGTTGTTCAATACCGGCAGTTACAACACCGGTATCGGCAACTCCGGCACCGCCAACACCGGTCTGTTCAATCCGGGCAATTTCAATACCGGTATCGGTAACCGGGGCAGCTACAACACCGGAAGTTTCAACGAGGGCAGCTTCAACAGCGGTGACTTCAACGGTGGGGACACCAACACCGGCTGGTTCAATACCGGCAACCTCAACACCGGTATCGGTAACTCCGGGGACATCAACACCGGTATCGGCAACTCCGGCAACATGAATGTCGGGATGTTCGTGCGCGGCGACGCCCAGGGCCTGACCGGG
>NZ_LKTM01000131.1 GCF_001417955.2 Mycobacterium gordonae
CCCGCCGCCGTAACCGAACGGAGGACCGGCCGCACCGGACCCGCCGGCCCCGCCGTCACCGATCAACCACCCGCCGGGCGCGCCGTTCGCGCCTGTCCCGGGAGCACCGTTGGCGCCGTTGCCGATCAGCGGGCGCCCGGTCAACGCCATCACCGGCACATTCACCGTGTCCACCACTTCGAGCAGCGTCTGACCGACAGTCTGCTCAAAAGCCTGCAGCGACAATCCATTTGCTGCCTCGGCAGACGCGTACGTGCCCGCGCTCGCAAGCAACGCCTGCTCGAACTGCACCTGGTACGCCGCGACCTGAGCGCCCAACGACTGATACGACTGGGCGTAGCCGCCGAACAACCGGGCGATCGCCGCGGACACCTCATCGGCGGCCGCCGCCACGATCCCGGTGGTCGGCGGTGCTGCCGACGCCGTGGCCCGCTTGATCGCCTCCGCGATTCCGCTGAGATCTGCTGACGCTGTGGCCAAAGCCTCGGGGGCTGCTATCACGAAGGTCGGCATCTGCGGCTCCCTTGATCCACGGGGCGACTCGTTCGGCTAACTCTATTCACACGGTCTTCAAATGTGAACAGACATGTCGTCGTGTCGGAGATCTTTGTGCCGCGGCACCAAAAGCCCGCCGCGGCTGCGCCTGAGGAGCGGCCGCTCCGTCGGCCCAACCGCTATGGATTCAAAGTGCCTGTCGGAGAACAGCTTACGAGAGTGCCGCTATGACCAGAAGTCGTTCATCGGCGTCGCGTACAGGTCGTTGTTGGTGAGCGTGGCAAGGGGAGTTCCCGCCGTGGGACTCAGCGCGTACTCGATCGTGGACATCAGGCTGTAGTGGTTGTAGTAGCTGTTGGTCACGAAGTGTCCGGACAGCATCCCCCCGGAGGTCACGGCGGCCTGATTCGGGATGACGACCATCGGAATGTGGTTGCCCTGGTTGCCATTTCCGTTCGACAAGTTGTTGAAGTCCTCGTCGAAGGTGATGATGATGACGTCCTTGGAGCCGCTGTTCCAGGTCGGCGAGTTCATAATGGTCGACACGTTCTGTTGCAGATATTGGTCGCCGGCCGCGACGTTGTACTGGTGGTTCGTGAGTTGGCTGGCAAGCCAATTGGCAATGTCAGCAGGAGAACTCACCGGGCCCTCCATGTTGGTCTCCTCGGACCCGCACAGCCACGCGAATCTAGGTGCGGTGAGCGGGTTCAGCAGATCGTCGTGCAGTTGTGTTATCGGCAGCAGGTGCTGCGCCAGGTAAGCGGGGCTGGCGTTGTAGACGTTGGTCAGCCGGGGGAACGGCAATTGGTCGACGCTGTAGTCACCCGATGAGACGATGGCGCCCGGGTAGGGCATGTTGGGCGTGTAGCCGGCCCACGATATGCCCGCGTTGTCCATCTTGTCGACGAGGTTGGGTGCGGTGACGGTGTTGGCGGTCGGGTTGTAGTCGATCCCCAGGTCGGTTCCGAGCAGGATCCGCAAGTAGTTTGGCTCGCTGGGGTGGCCCAGGGCGTAGTAGTTGTTGGCGTAGCCGTAGGTGTTGATCAGGCTGTTGAGGTAGGGGGCGTTGACGCTGCCGAGGATGTCGGCGGCGCCCTTGTTCTCCATGTAGAACAGGAACACGTGGTCGAGTTGGCCGACGTTCGACGTCGGGACGGTGAGCACCGGCGCGGCCAGGCTGGGGTCGCCGACGGTGAACGACAGGTTGTCGACGTAGGCGTTGTTGTAGTTGCTCAGGATCGGGTTGCGGTCGGCGAGGGTCGCCGTCACGACCGCGGAGGTGGTGCCGACCGGGATGGTCCCGGACACGTCGCGGGCCTGGAAACCGGTGCCGCCCAACCGATCCAACAATCCGACCTCGCCGGTTGCGCCGGTGCCCAGAACCGCGCCGTTGGCATTGAGGAAGGTGACTTTCAGTGACGCCGCGGAGGGGTCCAGCAGGTAGCCACCCAGCAGTCCGCTCAACGTGTACGGGGTGGTGCCCGTGTTGATCTTGGCGGCCGCGGCGGTCAGGTCGACGGTTTGACTGATGGAGCCCGAGCTCACCGGTCCGCCGCCGGCGAAATTGTTGCCCGCGCCAGGGGGCGCGGTGCCGGGGAAGCCCAGGAAGCTGGGGAGATCGGGCAAGGGGAACGAGAACGGCGAGGGGTAAGCGCGCCCCGTGCCGTAGCTGATGATGGTCGGGGTGCCGCTGACGGACCAACCGGGAATCGTCACCGAGCTGAAGCCTGAGGGGGAGGGGGTGGCGATTTCGAAGCTGGGATTGACGAGCAGGTTGGGGCTCATGGGCAGGCCGGGGATCCCGTTGTGGCCCAGCAGCCAGCCGCCCGTGCCGATGGTGCCGGGGCTGCCGACCACGGCCGGCGGCACTCCGTCACCGCCGTTGCCGCCGTTGCCGCCGTTGCCGATCAAGACCGCGTTGCCGCCGGCGCCGCCGCTGCCGCCGAACCCGAATTCCGTCTGGGCGCCGGCTCCGCCGGAACCGCCATTGCCCAGCAGAGATCCGCCGGTACCGCCCTCGCCCCCGTTCCCGCTGATGGCGATGACAGCAGAGAATCCGCCGGTTCCTCCCACCCCGCCGTCACCGAACAGGCCCGCGGCTCCGCCGGCGCCACCTTGGCCACCTCGGCCTTCGGCGGGCCCGCCGACGCCACCCGCCCCGCCGGACCCCAGCGCACCGGCGACACCGCCCGGGCCGCCCAGGCCGCCGCTGCCGGTGACGGCCGTTCCGCCCGCGCCACCGGAGCCGCCGCTGCCGGCGAACTGACCGCC
>NZ_LKTM01000132.1 GCF_001417955.2 Mycobacterium gordonae
TGGTGGCTATGACAGTTTGATTCAGGACCGGTGTGACGGCCTGATTCAGGACCACCTTCTTTCAGACCGGTGTGTTGTGACGGTTTGATTCAGGACCACCCTCGACGGTTGGCGTGTCGATTATTGGCTCGCTGTCGGAGGGTTCCGGATGGGAAGTCGTGTGGAGCTGTTCGCCCAGATACGTAGGGACGCCCGGGTCGAGGGTTTGGGTATTCGGGCGCTTGCTCGTAAGTACAAGGTTGGCCGGGATACGGTCCGGCACGCGTTGGCGAATCCGGAGCCGCCGAGGCGGAAGACACCGGTGCGGGAGTCGCCGAAACTGGGCCCGCTCAAACCTGCGATTGATGCGATGCTGCGGACCGATCTGGATGCGCCCCGCAAGCAACGCCACACTGCGACAAGGATTTGCAATCGTCTGGCCGATGAACACGGCGTTGAGGATGTGTCGTATTCGTCGGTGCGTGACTATGTCCGGGTCCGTCGTGCGGAGATCATCGCCGAGTCCGGTAAGCAGGCGCAGGAAGCGTTCGTGCCGCAGGAACACCCGCCCGGCGCTGAAGCTGAGGTTGATTTCGGCGAGGTTCACGTCATCCTCGCTGGTGTCAGAACCCGCTGCTACATGTTCGTTTTCCGAATGTCGATGTCCGGCAAGGCAGTCCATCGGGTGTATGCGACTCAGTCGCAGGAGGCGTTCCTCGAAGGCCACATCGAAGCATTCGACGTGATCGGCGGCATCCCGGTGCGCCATATCCGCTACGACAACTTGAAGTCTGCGGTCACCTCGGTGGTGTTCGGCCGCGGTCGGGGCAGGGTCGAGAACGACCGGTGGGTGCTGTTCAGATCGTTCTACGGGTTCGACCCGTTCTACTGCCAGCCGGGAGTGAAAGGCGCCCACGAGAAAGGCGGAGTCGAGGGCGAGATCGGACGTTTCCGCCGCACCTGGCTCACGCCCATGCCGGAAGTGGACTCGCTGTCAGAGCTCAACGACTACATCCGCCGCTGCGAAGCACGTGAGGATCATCGGCGGGTCACCGGCCGGCTGCACACCGTGGGCCAGGACTTCCAGACCGAACGAGAACATCTCGCCGCTCTGCCTGCCGAGCGGTTCGACCCGGGGCTGGTGCTGCATCCACGGGTGGACCGGTCGGCGCTGATCACGGCGCGGTCGGCGAAGTACTCGGTTCCCGCCCGGTTGATCGGACGCAAAGTCAGGGTGTCGCTGCGGGCCTCGGAGTTGGTCGTCTTCGACGGCCGCACTATCGCCGCACGCCATGAACGCGTCACGACCCGCAACGGGCAATCGATCAACCTCGACCACTATCTGGAGGTGTTGCACTGCAAACCCGGCGCGTTGCCCGGCTCCACCGCGCTTGCTCAGGCCCGCGCCGCCGGCACTTTCACCGCAGCGCACGAGGCGTTCTGGCAGCAGGCCCGCCGCGTCGACGGCGATGCTGGCGGGACTCGCTCGCTAATCGACGTGCTGCTGCTGCACCGCAGCATGCGCGCTACCGATGTGATCGCCGGGATCCACGCCGCCCTGTCGGTCGGTGCCGTTTCAGCGGATGTGGTCGCGGTCGAAGCACGCCTGCATGCCGCCGGTGGTGGTCTCGAATCAGACCGTCACGCCGGTAACCATGCCAATACCGTCGATTACCGGGTCGTCAGTCTGACCCAGCGCCGCCTGGCTGATCCAGCGACCGTGATCGCCGGCCTGCCACCCGACACCCGGCCGCTGCCTGACGTCGCGGCCTACGACGAGCTGCTCCAACGCAGACCCCCAACACCGCCACCCGGTGACGGAATGGAAGGAACGACTGGATCATGAGCACGGCCACGAAAGTCACCAACACCCTGCGCCGCCAACGCGGGATGACCCCACAAGCGGCCCAAGCCGCCGTCGATTCCGCATGCCGACGCCTGCGGTTGCCGACCGTGCGTGCGGTGATCGACGAAGCAGTGAAAGTCGCCGAGCGTGAACAGCTCACCTACCACGGCTTCCTCGCCGAACTGCTCCTGGCCGAATGCGATGACCGGGACCGCCGATCCACCTTGCGGCGAGTCGCAGCGGCCGGGTTTCCACGTCAGAAATGGTTGGGCGACTTCGATTTCGACGCCAACCCAAACATCAACGCCGCCACCGTACATACCGTCGCCCAAGGCGATTGGATACGCCGAGGCGACCCGCTCTGCCTGATCGGCGACTCGGGCACCGGCAAGTCCCACCTGCTCATTGGTGTGGGCACCGCCGCCGCCGAGCAAGGCTTCCGCGTCCGCTACACACTGGCGACCAAACTGGTCAACGAACTCGTCGAGGCCGCCGATGAAAAGCAACTCGCCCGCACGATCGCCCGCTACGGCCGCGTCGATCTTTTATGTATCGACGAACTCGGCTACATGGAACTCGACCGCCGGGGCGCGGAGTTGCTGTTCCAAGTACTCACTGAACGCGAGGAAAAGGCGTCAGTAGCCATCGCATCCAACGAGAGTTTCTCCGGCTGGACCAAAACCTTCACCGACCCCCGACTCTGCGCCGCGATCGTCGACCGACTCACCTTCCACGGCACCATCATCGAAACCGGCACCACCTCATACCGGCTCAGCCATACCCGCGGTAGCAGCTCGCGATCACAGCCTACGAAGACGCCTGAGCCACCACCTCCTCGCCGAGGTGGTCCCGAATCAAGCCGTCACAGTGGTCCTGAGTCAGGTTGACATAGAGA
>NZ_LKTM01000133.1 GCF_001417955.2 Mycobacterium gordonae
CCCTGTTCCTCCTCGCCCTGCCCCTACTCCTGAGCCTGTTCACCTACGCCGTCCCCGGCGACGCCGGCCTCTCCCTGGCCGACGCGATAACCCAGCAGTCCAAACAACCCACCCAGTTGCTGGTGCTGCTCATCATCGGCGGCGCCTTGATGGGGTGCGCCGGTTCTATCCGCGAGATCGTCAAGGAACAGGCGATCTACCGCCGCGAACACGGCATCGGACTGTCCGGCGGCGCCTATCTCGCCTCCAAACTCGTTGTGCTGGGTGCGATTTCGGGCCTGCAAGGGTTGCTCTTCGGATTTCTCGGGGTCGCTTTTCTGCCGCCGCCCGACGACTCGCTGCTGCTGCGGTCCGGCAGCACCGAGATGCTCCGGCACGTCGGTTCGGCCGAGATCGCGGCCGCCGTCGTCGCCGTGACCGTGGTGTCGATGGTCCTGGGTCTGCTCATCTCCGCCCTCATCAGCAACGCCGACCGCGGCATGCCCCTGCTCGTCGTCGTCGTCATGGCCCAACTCGTCCTCTGCGGCGGCATGTTCGCCGTCAACGACCGCATCCCCCTGGAACAACTCGCCTGGCTCTCCCCCTCCCGCTGGGCCTACGCCATGGCCGGCTCCTCGCTCGGGGTGAACTACATCCGCCTCACCGACCCCGACCCGATGTGGACGCACGACCGCGCGCACTGGCTGACCGCACTCGGGATGTGCGCGGCGCTGGGAGCGGTGATGGTGATACTGCTCGCGGCGCGACTGCACGGCCTCAATCGGCACCGCAGGGCCCGAAAGTAACCCAGACCGTTTGCTTGTCAGTCCGAAAAGGAGGTATGGCCAAGCGAATAGCGCCAGGTTTACGCTATTCGCTGGCTTTGGTGCGTCCTCCAGATGTGTTTGCCCCGTGGCAACGTGCCGGTTGCCTCAACGAAGGAGATGTCTATGAAACTGAAGCTCTGGTCCGGGGCCGCGGCAGCGGTCATGGTGACCGCACTCGTGCTCACCGGCTGCGGAAGCCCGAAGAACAACACCTCCGGCAGCGGCTCCAACGCGCCCAACGTGGACGCCGCGAGCACCGTCAAGCAGGCCGCCGACGCGATGCGCAAGGTCACCGGGATGCATGTCAGCCTCACCGTGCAGGGAACGGTGCCCAATCTCGAGGTGACCAAGCTCGACGGCGACGTGTCCAACACCCCCCAGACCGTGGCCAACGGCACCGCGACGCTGACCGTCGGCAAGAGTCCCGTGGACTCGAAATTCGTCTTCGTCGACGGCCACCTCTACTCCGACGTGGCGGAGCCCGGCAAATTCACCGACTACGGCAACGGCGCGTCGATCTATGAGGTCTCCACGCTGCTCGACCCCGACAAGGGCCTGGCCCACCTGCTGGCCAATCTGCAGAACCCCAAGGTGGCCGGCAGCGAACAGGTCAACGGCATCGCCACCACCAAGATCACCGGCACGTCGTCGACCGACGACGTCGCCACCCTGGCCGGATCGCGCCTGAGCCCCCAGAACGCCCCGCCCACGCCGACCACCGTCTGGATCGCCTCGGACGGCTCCTACCACCTGGTCAAGATCGAGATCACTCCGGTTGAGAACGGGACGGTGTCGATGACCATGTCGGAGTGGGGCAAGCAGGTCACCGCCACCAAGCCGGTTTAGCACCTTCGTGGAACCCCATCTTCTTCAGTCGCCGAAAGGAATCATCATGGGATTGACCGCTTTTCGGGCGCGCTTTGCAAGGGGCGCGGCGGTCGCACTGGCCGGCGTCGCGGCGGTGACGGCGACGTTGGTCGCGCTGGCTCCCGCCGGGCACGCCGACGGCCAGTACGGTGCCATCGCCTACTCGGCGTCGGGGCAGCTGTTCGGCCGCACCAAGGACGCCCCGTCGCGCGCCGCCGCGGAAAGTGCCGCGATAGGTGCCTGCGGCAAGTCCGACTGCAAGGTTCTGGTGTCGTTCTCGGAATGCGGTGCGGTCGCCGAGAACAACGCCGGAGATCACGCCGGAGGGTACGGCTCGACGCTGCTGGCCGCCGAGCAGGACGCCATGCGGCGGCTGGGCACCGCAGGATGGATCGGCACCTGGCTCTGCAACTAAAGTCGATGCGCTCGCCCGCCCGTGCGCTCATCGGGGCGGCGTGGTTGGAGAGTTGGGATGAATGACGTGGCGGGGTTGCAGGTGCGTGGGGGTGGCCGTAGCTGGGTGGTGGCTCCGGGGCGGGTGTGGACGGTGGGGCGTTCAGGTGAGTCCGATATTCAGTTGGACAATCCGCGGATCTCGCGGGTGCATGCGGTGCTGGCGCCCACCGAGGCGGGGTGGGTGTTGTCCAATCGCAGCAGCAACGGCATGTACGTGCAGGGCGCCCGGGTGGAAGAGGTGGTCATCGGCGATGAGCCGGTGACGGTGATTCTCGGGTCGGCGTCATCGGGGGAGGTGGTGGAGTTCGAGCCCGGCGGCGCCGGGGGGCCGGAGCCAATATCGATCGGCGAGGCGACCACGACGGTGGCCCCGCTTCCCGACCCGGCTGAGCCGGCCACTACCGAGACCACCGAGATCCCAGTCCCCCCGCTGCCGACCGCATTCACCGCCGAGCTGGGACTGGGCGATCCCGCCACCTCGGGGCAGACGGCGTCGGGGGTGACGGCGTCGCTGCGGACGCCGACCGCGGTGCATGCGATCGATCAGGCGACGGTC
>NZ_LKTM01000134.1 GCF_001417955.2 Mycobacterium gordonae
CCTTTCCTTCGATGACTTGGCGGTCTCGAAGCAGAACCTACGCCCGGCCCCTTTTACACCGGCTTTAGGACGCGACCTCCGATTGTGTCGTTGGGATTCACGTCTGACCGATTCGACAACAATCAGCCTGGCTTGACTAATTAGGTGGTCTTGCCGCTCAGCGTCCCTGGTTTCGGCCAATGCCCGTCGTTCCTCGTCGGCCAGGCGGCGGTCCGCCTGGCCAAGCCTCCACTGCTGCGCAGCCACCCACAGCGCACCGAACGCTGCAAAAGAGCCGATTCCTCCTACCCACGCAGGAACAGTCCCCAGATCCCAGCGCCAACCACGTGCATGCAGGTCGATGGCTTGGGCAATAGCCAACATGCCGAGCACAACGCCGACGATTACGAACACTGCTGCTAACCAGGCAGCGTTCCGGTTCCACCACTGGACCACGCGGCAAATCGTAGTGATTCAGTTGGATCGAGACATTGAGGTGCCGCGAAGGGCCCGGGTGGTGTCGTCTTCTGGGCGATTCGCATTGCGCTACACGTGAGGGCTGCGCGACGCGATGGACATATGGCCACGCACGAGACGCGAACCCTATTGTGCGGAGCCTCAACGGTACTTGTGGCTGCGAGATATCAGCGTGCCCCGGGCAGGGCGGTGTGCATCGCGCTGCCGGAAGTCATGGCGCCAATCGTTCAAGTGCCGCACGGAAAGCGTTGTTCGGCCCTGCGCATCGTAAAGCCGAAGCGACCTGCTGCAGAGAAAGTGCGCCACTGATGCCCCGCCTGCGTGCACCGTAGAGCGCCGCAACCGTCGGTACCCGGCTTTGGCAGGCCACACTGTGCAGAAGCACTGTGCGTCCCTCACTGCGCAGCTGCTCAAGAAGCCGGGCAGCGTCCGTCAGGACGAAGTCCAGGTTCGGGTTGGCTTCCGGATCAACGTCATCAGCGAGCCGAACGTCAACGTGCTCTATGTCTGCTGGCAGGTCACCGTCGTTGACCCGGCACAGTGACACGATGGTGTCTACCTCCGGCGGGGGGTTCCGCAACGCGGCGAGGTCACCCAGCCATACCCCGTTATCGTGCGGATGCCGGACTGGCGTGATCCAGAACGGCTCGTCCCGAAACGTGTGTTCGCCCTGCACGATCCGGGTAGCTACGTTGACGAGCTCACGTGCTTGCATTCCTGGCCAGCCATGTAACCGTCGTCGCCAGTCAGCGGGCACGGCAGAGGCTCCGTACGCTGCGCCGAGCAGGCCCCCAGCGATAGCGGCGACGGTATCTGTGTCGTTGCCACCCCGGACCGCTGCATCGAGGGCCAGTCGCAGGTGGTCAGCGCGGAAGATACCCTTGGCCGGGTCATCCTGCGGGACAGGGGTGGTCGAGATCGCAGACCAGGCAGCCTGTAGTGCTTGCGCCACCCATCCGTTGTTGGTGAACTCGGCAGGATGCATCAAGTCCGCCTGGTAAATCCGTCCCGCCCATAGGGTCCGACGCTCGACTTCCAGGTGCCGCAGACCAATACGGGCGTTCAGCTCGCCGGTGAGGACGGCATTGCGGATGGCTAGGCACCACAGGACGCAGGCATCACCAGCCTCGGGGTCGTAGTGGGTCAGCTCGCTGACGGTGCGCGCAGCTTCAGCCAATGCGTCCTCATCATGGAGGAAGGCTAGTGCTACGGGTGCGGTCCGCATCAGCGACCCGTTTCCGGCGGTACGGCCCGTCAGCTTGTGCAACCGTGCAGATTCTTCACGTGCTTTCAGCGCTGTGATGCCGCCCTGGCCAGCTTGGCTGAGCACTGAGCGTGTCTGAATCCCAACGTCTTTGGCTCGTTGAGCCCACTGATGCCAGCGTTTGACGATGGCGTCGAGGGCTGGCTCCTCTCGCAGATCGACATCGGAAGCGGCTACTTCAGCGATGACGATTGCCATCGAGGTGTCGTCGGTCCACTCGCCCGGTTCCCAGCCGAAGCCGCCACCCCCCACCATCGCGACCTCTAACTCTGGGCCGCGTGGTGGGCCGAACTCATACGGTGCGCCGAGTGCGTCACCGGCTGCGGTAGCCAGCAGCGCACCGCAGGCGCGGTCAAGTTGCGCGTTGGTCAGTTTCATGGCGAAGTCTCCTCTCGCCCAATGGCATATCGGCAAGTTCGGGTTGATGGGTCCCGTTCCTTCAGTGGGAAGAGACCGAAGCTCTGATGGAGGTGCTGAGTGTTAGGCCGCTAGGGGCAGTACGACGGTGCACGCCTGGCCGGTTGGGCGTTTCGGACGGTCCCGCTACTACGGGTCTACGTCTCGCCGGGCGGGCAAATGCTCCGGAGGTTCGCCTTCTCAGGGTCGTCGCTGGCGGCTAAAGGATCGAGACCTGCAGCTGCCCGCAGTATGTTGACGGCCCTCGTCGGGTCGTCCTTGGGAAGGATGTAGTACTGGGCCTGGGACCCGCGTGGAGGAGTCATTTGTCGTTACGCCGCAGTCTCATCGGAGAGGTAGCGGTATAGGGTCGCACGGCTGACACCCAGGTACTTGGCTACGTCTCGCGCTGTGTGACCCTCATCCCTCATCCGCCTCGCTGTAGCCAAATGAGTCGCGTCCGCGACCTTCCTCCGCCGCCCGAACCCCTCTCTGCCAACCTGGGTTGAGGCACCCGCCCCCTGACAATTAGTGACCCGAGGGCGGGGATGGAGAGACTCCC
>NZ_LKTM01000135.1 GCF_001417955.2 Mycobacterium gordonae
CCACGACGACGGACCTACGCCAAGCCGCGGCCCCGTCGTAGACGTCGACTCCACACGCCGCTCACCTAGAGATATCGATTCCCCTAGGCTCCACAAGTTTCAAGTCGCGTCGAGCATTCAGCCCGCACTCAGGGCGTACTTCTTCGACTACTGGACGCCCTGAACGCGGTCTCGATCCCGTCAGCGCGGAATTGACAGCGACCGACTACGGCCGCGGCTGAACGTCCACGCTGGGCGGGCGAGGTGAAGGCTCAGGCTTCGACGAGCGCCGCACCACGCTGAAGGCGACCGCGCCGCCGGCAAGGACCACGACGGTCGCTGCACCCGCGATCAGCCACGGCTTCTTGCTGCGGCGCTGATTGCGGCGCGCCTCCTGCAGCAACTGGGGCAGGCTGGCAGCCACTTCCTGAGCGGCCGCGAGTTCCTGGCCGATCGTCTCCTGGGCGGCCGCGATCTCCCGCGCCAACCGGCCTTCCCGGTAGCGGCGGCGAACTTCCGCCGCGGTGGAGTGCGCCGATTGCACACCGAGGCCGACCACGCCGCGGGTGACGTCCACCGGTCCCACCGCCGAATAGGTCAGGCCCCGGGTCAGTCGCTCGCGTGGTGTCAACGAGGCTTCCGCCTTCTGGCTCATCTGCCGCCTTTCGATGTACTGCTCAAGTCCTACGCAGTCCTATCAGGTGGCGAGGCCCTAGAGCTAGAGGGTGCCGCCGGGCGTGCCGCCGACGGCACCGGCTGCGGGACGGGCCACCGGTAGTGGCAGACTGTGATGCCGTGACTAACAGCCCCATTCAGACCGCTACCGCCACGCTGCACACCAATCGCGGAGACATCAAGGTCGCCCTGTTCGGGAACCACGCGCCCAAGACCGTCGCCAACTTCGTCGGCCTGGCGCAGGGCACCAAGGAGTACTCGACCCAGAACGCTTCGGGTGGTCCGTCAGGCCCGTTCTATGACGGCGCGGTTTTCCACCGGGTGATCCGGGGCTTCATGATCCAGGGCGGCGACCCGACCGGCACCGGCCGCGGCGGCCCCGGCTACAAGTTCGCTGACGAGTTCCACCCCGAGCTGCAGTTCGACCGGCCGTACCTGCTCGCGATGGCCAACGCCGGCCCGGGCACCAACGGCTCCCAGTTCTTCATCACCGTCGGCCCCACCCCGCACCTGAACCGGCGCCACACGATCTTCGGTGAGGTCATCGACCCCGACTCGCAGGGCGTCGTCGATGCGATCGCCACCACGCAGACCGACGGCAACGACCGTCCCACCAACCCGGTCGTCATCGAGTCGATCACCATTTCCTGACCGGGGCCGCCCACGGCGAGCGCGCCTGCGACGCGCGCTCGCCGAACTGAACGTCAGCCCGCGTAACCCGCGTCGGTGAGCGCGTCCAGCACTTCCAGCGGGTCGGTGCCAAGGTCCCAGCGGGACAGGATCAGCAGCCCGCCGTCGACGGTCTCGAACTCGAGCAGGCGCACCCGGCGCCCGTGCCGGCGGAACTCCGAGATGCGAATGATCTTGAGGACGTCTCGGCTGAACACCTGCGTGCGGAACCAGCCGCGCACCACCAGACCCTCGGGCGTGATTGCCAGCTTGGGCCGCGCGTGCCACGATGCCGCAGCAAACAGGAGCAGACCCGCAGCGGCAATCCCGGCGATTACCCGGCCCGGCGGGTCTGTGACCAGCGTCACAGTCGCGGTAGCCAGCAAGACGCCGCCGATCGCGCAACCAGCGATTCCCGCCGTCTGCGGCGCCCACTCAGTTTGCTGCATACCCGACTGAGCCCCCCTCACCACGGCAGATCCGGTTATCCACAGACGCTATCAACAGTGGGGATGAATCACACGCGTGTGATTGGGTGACCGGAAGGTTGCTGGCGTGCCGACGGAATAATCACAAAATGAATGCATTACGCCCGCGTCAATCCCTGTCCCTGCCGCTCAGTGCCAGCGCATCGTGAGCAACAACCCGGTGATCATGAAAGCGAAGGCGATCGCGTAGTTCCACGGACCCAGTTCCGCCATCCAGTGCAGCGCCGCGGGGGCCTGCGGACCGTAGGCGGCCAGCTGGAACACCATCAACCAGACCAGGCCGATCAGCATCAGCCCGATGAACAAGGCGACGAACCACACGCTCGACGGCCCGACCTTGACTTTCACCGGAGTCCGGCTGACCGCGGAGACGGTGAAGTCGTTCTTCTTGCGGACCTTCGACTTGGGCATGTGTACCTCTGATACCTCAACAAAGTGCGGGACGGGTGCAACGATTACGGTTGCATGCAGGTAGAGCTCGGATACGAGACTAGCCCACAGGAGACACCATGATCGATCGGCGCCGTTCGCCGTGGCGCTTCGGTGTGCCTTTGGTCTGTCTGCTGGCCGGACTGCTGCTGGCCGCCACCCACGGCGTCTCCGGCGGCGCGGAGATCCGCCGCAGCGATGCGCCCCGCCTGGTCGACCTGGTCCGCGAAACACGTACCTCGGTCAGCCACCTCGATGCCGAGCGGGAGGCCCTGACCAGGAAGATCGACGCCGCGCACGGCCGGTCCTCGGACGTCGCACTGAAGGCGATGCTGAAGCGGGCCGCGGAGCTGGCCGCCGATGCGGACATGAACCCGGTGCACGGCCCCGGCCTCGTCGTCGTTCTCAACGATGCCCAGCGCGACGCCAACGGCCGGTTCCCGCGTGACGCCACACCTGACGACCTGGTCGTGCACCAGCAGGACATCGACGGGGTGCTCAACGCGATGTGGAGTGCCGGCGCCGAGGCGATCCAGATGCAGGACCAGCGGATTATCGCCAGCTCGGTGGTCCGGTGCGTCGGCAATACACTGCTGCTGAACGGACGGACTTACAGCCCGCCGTATTCCATCACCGCGATCGGCAACGCCACGGCCATGCAGGCGGCCTTGGCCGCCGCTCCCCTGGTGGCGCTGTACAAGCAGTACGTGGTCCGCTTCGGCCTGGGCTACCGGGAGGACGTCAAGCCCGACGTCGCTGTGGTCGGTCACGCCGAACCGGTGCGCCTGCACTTCGCGCAGCCGATCGGCCCGATCGGCTACTGACCGCAGCCGTCCACAGCGGGCGGTAACCTGTCACGATGCGGATCCTGGTCGTCGACAACTACGACAGCTTCGTGTTCAACCTGGTGCAGTACCTGGGCCAGCTGGGCGTCGAGGCCGAGGTGTGGCGCAACGACGACGCCAGGCTCGCAGACGCCGACGCGGTGGCCGGCGAATTCGACGGCGTACTGCTCAGCCCCGGCCCCGGCACTCCGGAGCGTGCGGGCGCTTCGATCGCGCTGGTGCGCGCGTGCGCCGCAGCGAACACGCCGCTGCTCGGCGTCTGCCTGGGACACCAGGCCATCGGGGTCGCGTTCGGCGCCACCGTCGACCGCGCGCCGGAGTTGCTGCATGGCAAGACGAGCAGCGTGTTCCACGCCAATGTCGGTGTGCTGCAAGGCCTTCCGGACCCGTTCACGGCCACCCGGTACCACTCGCTGACCATCCTGCCCGAGTCGCTGCCGGCTGAGCTGGAGGCCATCGCCCACACCCAGAGCGGGGTGATCATGGCCGTGCAGCACACCTCGTTACCGATCCACGGCGTTCAGTTCCATCCCGAGTCGATCCTCACCGAGGGCGGACACCGGATGCTGGCCAACTGGCTCAGCTACTGCGGCTGGGCACGCGACGACACCCTGGTGCGCCGGCTGGAGAACGAGGTGCTCGCCGCGATCCGGCCGCACATCCCGACCGATGCAGGCGCTACTGACCGAACTTCAGCGTGATGACGCCGTCCCGGTTCACACCGCTGCCGGCCGACGGGCTCTGATAGACCACCTTGTTGTGCAGGTTGCCGCCGGCGTCGACGTCGGGGCCCTTGTCCAGCACCCCGGTCCAGCCCAGCGCCCGAAGCCGCGGTTCGGCATCGGTCCAGAACATGCCCGACACATCCGGCATGATGAACTGGTTGCCCTTGGAGACCTGCAGTTCGATGACCGTGTCGATCGGTTGCGTCTCACCCTTGGCCGGGTTGGTGCCGATCACTTCGCCGGCCGGGCGCGGGCTGTCCACCTGGGTCTGGGTGATCTTGGTGAAGCCGTAGACGCTCAGGTTCTTCTGGGCGACGTCGACGGTCTGTCCCGTGACGTCGGGGATCTGCTTGGTCTCCGGACCTGAGCCCACGATGATCGTGATCACGTTGGTGATTGCCGAGGTCTGATTGGCCGGGGGGTTGGTCGCGACGACCTTGCCCTGCAACTCCGGGGTCGACGGCGAGTTGGCCTGCTTGAACTTGTTGAAACCGGCCGCGGTGAGCTTCTTGACCGCCTCGGAGTAGGTCAGGGAGGAAACGTCGGGCACTTCGCGCTGCTCCGGCCCGGTGGAGACGTTGATGGTGATCTCGTCGCCGGCTCCCACCGAGGAGTTCGCGGCCGGATCGGTGCCGATGACGTGATCCGGCAGGATCTGGGAGTCGGGCTTCTGCTGGGTGCGGGTCTTGAAGCCCTTGTTCTGCAGCGCCACGATCGCATCGGCGGACGTCTGGCCCCGCACGTCGGGAACCTGGACGCTGCGGGTGTTCCCGCCGAACGTGTTGATCGCGATGGTCACGACGATCGTCAACACCGCCAGCACGGCGACCACGGCCACCCACCGGCCCACCGAACCGGCGCCGCGGTCGCGGTCGGAGTTGTCGAAGTTCTGCCGCGGCAGCGGGTCGGTGCGCGGACCGCCGTGGCCGACGCCCGAGGACGACATGAATGCCTTACGCTCCGCGCCGGTGAGCACCTTGGGCGCTTCGGGGGGTTCACCGTTGTGCACCCGCACCAGGTCGGCACGCATCTCCGCTGCGGTCTGGTACCGGTTCTCGGGGTTCTTGGCCAGCGCCTTGAGCACCACCGCGTCGAGGTCCGCGGAGATCCCTTCGTGGCGCTCCGACGGCGGAATCGGGTCTTCCCGCACATGCTGGTAGGCGACGGACACCGGCGAGTCGCCGGTGAAAGGTGGCTCCCCGGTGAGCATTTCGTAGAGAACGCAGCCCAGCGAGTAGACGTCGGAGCGGGCGTCGACGGAATCGCCGCGGGCCTGCTCGGGCGAGAGATACTGCGCGGTGCCGATCACCGCGGCGGTCTGGGTGACGCTGTTGCCGCCGTCGGCGATCGCGCGGGCGATGCCGAAGTCCATGACCTTCACCGCGTTGGTGGAGCTGATCATGATGTTGGCGGGCTTCACATCGCGGTGGATGATGCCGTTCTGGTGGCTGAAGTTCAGCGCCTGGCAGGCGTCGGCGATCACCTCGATGGCCCGCTTGGGTGTCATCGGGCCCTCGGTGTGCACGATGTCGCGCAGCGTGACGCCGTCGACGTACTCCATGACGATGTAGGGCAACGGGCCTGCGGGCGTCTCCGCCTCGCCGGTGTCGTACACCGCGACGATCGCCGGGTGGTTCAGCGCCGCGGCGTTCTGCGCCTCGCGCCGGAAGCGCAGATAGAAGCTGGGGTCGCGGGCCAAGTCAGCGCGCAGCACCTTGACCGCGACGTCGCGGTGTAGCCGCAAGTCACGGGCGAGGTGAACTTCGGACATGCCTCCGAAGCCGAGGATGTCGCCCAGTTCGTAGCGGTCGGACAGATGCCGAGGGGTGGTCATCGAGGTGTCTCATATCGGGCCAGCGACGCGTGCAGTACAGAATTACCCGTTAATGGACTTTCCGTCCAGTTGAAACCGGAGTTCGGTGCCGGCCCGATCTCTGCACTGCCGGTGTTGGTCACCGTCGGCGGCGGAGACGGTTGATTGTCCCCCTTGGAGTTGATGACGATCAGCACCGCGATGATGATCGCCAGCGCTCCGAGCACACCCGCTGCCCACAGCAGCGCGCGCTGACCCGACGAGAACGTGCGCCGCGCCGGGGGCCGGTGCCCACCGGCCGCGCGGCGTGGCGCCGTGGTGCGGGTGGCGGGTGCGGGCGCGATCCGGGCGGGGGTGGCCGACGGGATAGCCGCGGGGGCTGCCCGCCCCGGCGGCGGTGACTGGCTGGGTCGCGGCGGGCGGCGCCCGGCCCGAACCGCGGCCACGGCGTCGGCGAACGGCCCCCCGCTGCGGTAGCGCTGGCTGGGATTCTTCACCAGCGTGATCTCGATCAGTTCCCGGACATTGGGCGGCAGGTCGGCGGGCAGCGGCGGCGGCGGCTCCTTGATGTGCTTCATCGCCACGGTCAGCGCGCCGTCGCCGGTGAACGGCCGCTTGCCCGAAACCACCTCGTACCCAACAACTCCCAGCGCGTACACGTCGCTGGCGGGAGTGGCGTCGTGGCCGAGGGCCTGCTCGGGGGCGATGTACTGCGCGGTGCCCATCACCATGCCGGTCTGGGTCACCGGTGCCGCGTCGACGGCCTTGGCGATGCCGAAGTCGGTGATCTTCACCTGTCCGGTCGGGGTGATCAGGATGTTGCCCGGCTTGACGTCGCGGTGCACCAGGCCGGCGGCGTGTGCGATCTGCAGTGCGCGACCGGTCTGTTCGAGCATGTCCAGCGCGTGCCGCAACGACAGGCGGCCCGTGCGCTTGAGCACCGAGTTCAACGGCTCGCCGTTGACCAGCTCCATCACCAGGTAGGCCGTGCGGCCCTCCCCGTCCATTGCACTTTCGCCATAGTCATGGACCTGCGCGATACCGGGATGGTTGAGCATCGCGGTGGTGCGTGCTTCAGCCCGGAACCGCTCGATGAACTCCGGGTCCTGCGAGAACTCCTGCTTGAGCACCTTGACCGCGACGCGCCGGCCCAGGCGGCTGTCCACCGCCTCCCACACCTGGCCCATGCCACCGGTGGCGATGAGCCGCTGCAGCCGGTACCGGCCGGACAGCGTCACCCCAACTCTCGGACTCATGGTCCCCCTTGCAAAGCAGCCTCGATCACTGCCCTCCCGATAGGCGCGGCGAGCGCTCCCCCGGTCGCGGACAAGCGATCGCCGCCGTTTTCCACCAGCACCGCCACGGCAATCTTCGGGGCCTGCGCAGGTGCGAAGGCGATGTACCACGCGTGCGGTGGAGTATGCCGCGGGTCGGTGCCATGCTCGGCGGTACCCGTCTTGGATGCGATCTGCACGCCGGGGATAGCCCCTTTCTGCTGTGCGACTTTCTCGGCGCCGACCATCAGCTCTGTTAGCTTAGCGGCGACCTGCGGCGACACCGCGCGGCGCTGCTGGTACGGGGCCGTGGTGCTGATGTTGGCCAGATCCGGCCCCTTGAGGCTTTCTACCAGGTACGGCTGCATCAGGACGCCACCGTTGGCGATGGTCGCAGCCACCTCCGCATTCTCCAGCGGGGTCAGCGCGACGTCTTTCTGCCCGATGCTGGTCATCCCCAGCGCGGCGCCGTCCGGAATCGCCCCGACGGTGGATTCGGCTACCTGCAGCGGAATCGGATCGGGCGCGCTGTCCAGGCCGAACGCGTGCGCCATGCTGCGCAGCGCGTCGGTTCCGGTGAGCAGGCCGAGCTGCACGAACGCGGTGTTACACGACTTGGCGAACGCCTCACTCAACGGCACCGTGTCGCCGGGACCGCACGGGGTGCCTCCGTAGTTCTCCAGGGTCGCCGTGCTGTTGGGCAGCGGAATCCTGGCCGCGGCGGTCAGCTGCTGCGTCTCGGTGGAGCCGGCCTGCAGCGCCGCCGCGGTGGTGATCACCTTGAACGTCGACCCCGGCGGATACGTCTCGGAGATGGCCCGGTTGAGCAGTGGGTTGTCGGGGTTGTCGCGGAGACTCTGCCAGGCCTGGGCCTGGACGTCGGGGTTGTGCGACGCCAGCAGATTGGGGTCGTACGACGGCGACGACACCAATGCCAGGATCTTGCCGGTGGACGGCTCCAAAGCGACGACGGCGCCCTTGCAGGGCGAGCCCGCGCACCCCTGCTGCATCGCGTCCCACCCGGCCTGCTGGATGCGCGGCCGGATCGTCGTGTCGATGTTGCCGCCGCGCGGGTCGCGGCCGGTGAAGAAGTCCGCCAGGCGCCGACCGAAGAGCCGCTCGTCGGAGCCGTTGAGCAGCGAATCCTCGGCCCGTTCCAGGCCTGCGCTGGAGTACCGCAACGAGTAGAAACCGGTGACCGGCGCGTATGCCGCTGGGTTGGGATACACCCGCAGAAAACGGAAACGGCTGTCGGTGGCCACCGAATACGCGAGCAGCTGACCGCCGGCGATGATCTGTCCGCGCTGGCGCGAGTACTCGTCGAGCAGCACCCGCTGGTTTCGCGGGTCGGCCCGCAGCCCGTCGGCCGTGAAGACCTGCGTCATCGTGGCATTGAGCAGCAGCAAAACGATCAACGCCATCACGGTCATCGAGATTCGGCGGAGGGAGGTGTTCATACGCGCTCGATCACCTCGGTACTGGCCGCCGCGATCGGCGCCTTCTTGCGCGGGCGGGTGCGCAGCGGACGGCGGGCGCCGTCGGAGATCCGGGCCAGGATGCCCAGCAGCACGTAGTTGGCCAGCAGCGAGGAACCGCCGTAGGACATCCACGGCGTGGTCAACCCGGTCAGTGGTATCAGCTTGGTGACGCCGCCGACGACGATGAACAGCTGAATCGCCAGCGTCGAGGCCAGACCCGCGGCCAGGAGCTTGCCGAAGCTGTCGCGGGTGGCGATCGCCGTGCGCATGCCCCGGATGATGATGATCGTGTAGAGCATCAGGATGCTGGCCAGGCCGACCAGGCCCAGCTCTTCGCCGAACGCGGCGATGATGAAGTCCGTCGAGGCGGCGGGGACGGTGTCCGGCTGCCCGTTCCCCAGCCCGGTGCCGAAGATGCCGCCGGTGGCGAAGCTGAACAGGGCCTGCACCATCTGATAGCCGGTGCCGTCGGGGTCGGCGAACGGATCCAGCCACGTCTGCACGCGAACGCGCACGTGCGCGAACAGGTGATACGCCACCAGGCTTCCGCCGGCGAACAGCACCAGGCCGAGCATCACCCAGCTGAACCGCTGCGTGGCCAGGTAGACCACCACGAGAAAGGACGCGTACAGCAGCAGCGAGGTGCCGAGGTCCTTTTCGAAGACCATCACGCCCACCGAGATCACCCAGGCAGCCAGCAGCGGAGCAAGGTCCCGCGGCCGCGGCAGGGTCAGCCCCAGCACGTGTTTGCCCGCGCTGGTGAACAGGTTGCGCTTGGCCACCAGCACCGCGGAGAAGAAGATCAGCAGCAGGATCTTGGAGAACTCGGCGGGCTGAATCGAGAAGCCCGGCAACCGAATCCAGATTTTGGCACCGTTCTGCTCGGACAACGACGCCGGCAGCAGCGCGGGAATCACCAGAAAAATCAGGCCGGCCAGGCCACAGATATAGCCGTAGCGCGCGAGTTGGCGGTGATCCTTGAGGAACGTCACCACCAGGGCAAACGCGGTGACTCCGACCAGCGTCCACAACATCTGCTGGTAGGCGCTGGGATGCCCGTGCCGGCCCACCTGCTTGTCCACCAGGTCCAGGCGGTGGATCATCACCAGGCCCAGCCCGTTGAGCAGCGCCACTACCGGCAGCAGCAGCGGATCGGTGAAAGGCGCGAAACGCCGGATCGCCAGGTGCGCGATGCCGAACAGGGTGAGAAAACCCAGCCCGTAGGTGGTGAGGTCCCAGTGCAGGCCCCGCTCCTGGTTGGCCTCGACGATGAAGAGCGCGGCGATGGTGATGACCGCCGCGAAACACAACAGCAGCAACTCGGCGTTGCGCCGCGTGGGCAACGGAGGTGTCACCGCAACCGGTGCGGGCAGTTCCGTTGTGGTCATGCCGCGGGTCGGCAATCGGCCTGCTGTGGCGGGTTTTCGCTCGTCGTCGGCGCCGCGCTGCTGGGCGTGGTCGACGACGGCGCCGCAGGCGCTGCCGGGGTGGTGCTCGAGCGGGTCGATGGTGTGGTGGTGGCTGTCGGGTTCGGTGCCGAGGACGGCGTGGCCGACTGCGTCGCAGAGGCCGGGGCGGACGGGTTGAAGCTCGGCTCCGGGGTGCCGCTGCTGTTGGTGGACGGGGCGGACGGCTCTGGTGCCGAGGTCGCACCCTGATGGCATTTCGGCCGCAGCGACTTGGCCAGTTCGTGCAGTTGCTTGCGGGCCCCGTCGAGAGTGTCCGACGGCAGCTGCCCGGCCTGAACCGAGGCCCTGGCGGCACTGTTCAGGTACTCGACTTTCATCAGCCGGCAGTTGTTGCGGTCGGGGGGTTCGCTGGGACCGATGTCGGAGATCTCGTCGTTGGAGTTGAGGCAACCCAGCGAATAGACCTCGTTCAGTGACAGACCCAGCAGCGAGCCCTGGATGCCGCGCATGATGGCAACGGTGCCGTTGTAGTCGGCGACGTAATAGTTGTTCCGGATGACCGCGCGACTGATGAGCAACCCGGCGATCAGCACCAGGGTCAGCAGCCCGACCACCAACCCGATCCGACGCCGTGACCAGCGTCGCTTGGGCGGCGGTTCGACCGGCGGCGCGACTCGTTTGGTGACCTCGCCCTTGCGGGGGCCGATCGCCGAGGCGCGCCCGGCCGCGGTGTTCGGCAGGGTCAGCTGGTCGTCGCCGTCATCGCCGGACACTGCCCCGGCCAGGATCGGCTGGGTCTGGCCGAACTCGTCGTCGACGACGTCGGCCACCACGACCGTGACGTTGTCCGGGCCGCCGCCGCGCAGCGCCAGTTCGATCAGGCGGTAGGCGCTCTCGGCGACGTCGGGGATTTGCAGGGCCTCGGCGATGGTGTCGTTGCTGACCGGATCGGACAGGCCATCGGAGCACAGCAGGTACCGGTCACCGGCGCGCGCCTCGCGCATCGTCAGGGTGGGCTCGACCTCGTGTCCGGTCAACGCCCGCATGATCAACGAGCGTTGCGGGTGGCTGTGCGCCTCCTCGGCGGTGATGCGGCCCTCGTCGACCAGCGTCTGGACAAAGGTGTCGTCCTTGGTGATCTGGGTGAGCTCGCCGTCGCGGAACAGGTAGCCGCGCGAGTCGCCGATATGCACCAGCCCGAGCCGGTTGCCCGCGAACAGGATGGCGGTGAGCGTGGTGCCCATGCCCTCCAGATCAGGCTCCATTTCGACCTGCGCTGCGATCGCGGCGTTGCCGGCGCGCACCGCGGTGTCGAGCTTGGCCAGCAGGTCGCCGCCGGGCTCGTCGTCGTCGAGGTGCGCCAAGGCGGCGATCACCAGCTGGGAGGCGACCTCTCCGGCTGCGTGACCACCCATGCCGTCGGCCAGTGCCAGCAAGCGTGCGCCGGCGTAGACGGAGTCTTCGTTATTGGCGCGTACCAGGCCGCGATCGCTGCGGGCGGCATATCGCAGGACCAGGGTCACGGGCGCAACTCCTCAGTGCCGCCGAGGCCGGCACCATCGTCGTAAGCGCGGGTCACGGGCGCAACTCTATTGCGGTCTTGCCGATCCGAACCGGCGTACCTATGGGAACTCGCACAGCAGTTGTCACTTTGGCCCTGTCGAGGTAAGTGCCGTTGGTCGATCCTAGATCTTCCACATACCATTCGGAGCCGCGCTGAGACAGCCTGGCATGCCGAGTAGAGGCGTAATCATCAGTCAATACCAAGGTTGAGTCGTCCGCGCGGCCGATGAGCACCGGTTGGCCGCTCAGCGTGATCCGGGCGCCCTGCAGAGCCCCTTCAGTCACAACCAGATACCGTGCCGTGTCGCGGCGCTGCCGCGAGGGCAGCAGGTTGCCGCGCAGCGTCAGACCACGACGAACCATTACCGCGCCGGTCGGTGCATAGATGTCGGTGCGCAGAATCCGCAGCACCGACCAGATGAACAGCCACAACAGCATCAAAAACCCGGCACGCGTCAGTTGCAGTACCAACCCCTGCATCCGGCGGTCCTTTCCGTCCCGGCACTGCCCACCCCGCGCACCTGATGCCGTGCACCTCAGCAAAGTCACGATACTTCGACAGTGACCGATGCGGGGAGATGCGCGGCAGCTTCGAGTCGGTCGGCTCAGTGAATACGGACGATGATCTCGGAATGACCCAGCCGGATCACGTCGCCGTCCGCGAGCTGCCACTCCTGTACCGGGGCGTTGTTCACGGTGGTGCCGTTGGTGGAGTTCAGGTCCGAGAGCAACGCGACCTGACCGTCCCAGCGGATCTCCAGATGCCGACGTGACACGCCGGTGTCCGGTAGCCGGAACTGGGCGTCCTGGCCGCGCCCGACGATGTTGGAGCCGTCGCGCAGCTGGTAGGTCCGGCCACTGCCGTCGTCGAGCTGCAGGGTGACCTGAGCCCCGGCCGACCCGTAGCCGCCCTGGCCGTAACCGCCGTAGCCGCCCGCCTGGCCGTAGTCCTGCGTCGGCGGCTGACCATACTCAGGAGCCGACTGCTGGCCGTAGTCGCCGTAACCCTGCGACTCTCCGTAGCCCTGTGGCTCCCCGTACCCGCCCTGCGGCGCGTACCCACCGGGTGCCGACGCCTCGGCGTACTGGGTGTAGTCGCCGCTGCCGTAGTCCTGGCGACCGTAGCCGCCGCCCTGCTGGTAGCCCTGGTCCTGCCCGTAGCCGCCACCCTGTTCGTAGGACGGCCGCTGCGGCTCGGGGGGAGCGGGCGGCGCGCTCGGTGCGCCGTACCCCTCGTCCTGGCGGGCGGGCTCGCGGCCGTAGTCGCCGTAGCCGCCGCCGTAACCCTGCTGACCACCCTGCGGCTGACCGTAACCACCCTGCTGGTAGCCCTGGTCCTGGCCGTACCCGCCCTGGCTTCCGTATCCGCCGGCGGGCGGACCCGCAGGCGCGGCGGGCGGAGGTGCCTCGTAGGTGGGCGCGTAGTTGCTCTGACCCTGGTCGCCGTAGCCACGCTGGTCGCCGTAGCCGCGCTGGTCGTAGCCGCCCTGCTCGCCGTAACCGCGCTGGTCGCCATAGCCGCCCTGCGGCTGACCCTGGGGTTGGCCCTGCGGCTGGCCGTATCCACCCTGGCCCTGACCGTAGCCGCCCTGATCCTGGTAGCCGCCCTGACCGTAGCCACCGTGTTCCTGGCCGTAGCCACCCTGTTGAGGAGGCGGGTAGCCCTGCTGCGGCGGGTATCCGCCGCCCTCTGCCGGGTACGGAGGCTGGCCACCCTCATGCGGCCGCTGGTAGCGGTCGTCGTAGTACTCGTCGGGCCGCCCCTGCCCCTGACCGCCGCGGTAGCCTGGATTGTCAGTCATCGGTCGTACTCCTGGTTCTGCGCCAAACGCATGATTTGATTGTGGCTGGGCGGAATCGGTAGCCGTCGGGCGGGGCTCGACGTCGGGGTTGACAGTCCCGCGGGCGCGGAACTGGCCGGTGTGCAGGTTCGAGGCCTGCTCGAACCGGACGACCACTTCACCATACGTTTGCCACCCCTGTTCCTGGATATAGTCCGCCAAGTACCGAGCAAAAGCGCTCGACGTGAGGTCCGGGTCGCCGCCCAACTTCTCGAAGTCGTGCACACTGAGGGTAATGATGTATTCGTTGGGTGCCAAAAGGCGATTTCCCTGCAGGGAGCGGACGCCGTCGGCAGCCTCGCGGCGCAGCAGGGCTTCCACCTCTTGCGGCACGATCGATCCCCCGAACACCCGGGCAAACGCATCACCAACCGTCGACTCGAGTTTGCGCTCGATGCGCTGAACCAGCCCTCGTTGGCTACCCATTTTCGCGCTCGCCTCACTACTGTGCACGGGAGTCGTCGGCCGAAGGCGATGAACTCGGCCACGTGACTTGTTAACTGACAATCGTATCGGGACAGCGCGACGCGGCGGCACCGTCAGAATCCTGAGAATCACATCGATACTGTTCGGAGACCTTTCGCCGACTGCGTGGGGGTGCCCCCGAGCGCACGGTTGGGGTGCGCAGCCACTACAGTGATATGGTCCTCCGGTTGTTTCGGGCGAGTGGCGGAATGGCAGACGCGCTGGCTTCAGGTGCCAGTGTCCTTCGGGACGTGGGGGTTCAAGTCCCCCTTCGCCCACAAAAAACCCCGGCCATAGGCCGGGGTTTTTTGTTGGCCGGGGTCGTCTTCGCGAGCGTGCAGGGTCGTACATCGACGCGCCGATAGCGCTGACATTCCGCGCACGGTCGCGGCGCCACAACGACGCCGTGTGGCCCAAATTCCGCTGCCGTCTACATTCTGTTCGACAACTATCGAAGGAGTCGCAGCGTGAACATCGATCCCGCGGCCACCGCGTGGTTGCTCGCCAGCACCGCGCTCGTCCTGCTCATGACCCCCGGCCTGGCGATCTTCTACGGCGGCATGATGCGCACCACCGGCGTGCTCAACATGATCATGATGAGCTTCATCTCCATCCCGCTGGTGACGGTGGCGTGGCTGCTGGTGGGTTACAGCCTGGCCTTCTCCGACGGCGGCGTCGGCGGTTTCGTAGGCGGGCTGGCTCACGCCGGCATGAGCGGAATCGGCCCGGAGACCCTGCACGGACAGGTACCCGAGCTGCTGTACGCCACTTTCCAGCTGACCTTCGCCATCATCACCGCCGCTCTGGTCAGCGGCGCCATCGCCGACCGTGCCAAGTTCGGGGCCTGGATGGTGTTCGTCCTGGTGTGGTCGGTGGCGGTCTACGCGGTGATCGCGCACTGGGTGTGGGCGCCCACCGGCTGGCTGGCCAAAATGGGAGTCCTGGACTACGCGGGTGGATTGGTCGTCGAAATCGTCTCTGGCTCTTCGGCGTTGGCCCTCGCCCTGGTGCTCGGCCCGCGCATCGGCTTCAAAGTGGAGGCGATGCGCCCGCACAACCTGCCGTTCGTCCTGCTCGGCGTGGGGCTGCTGTGGTTCGGCTGGTTCGGGTTCAACGCCGGATCGGCGCTGGCCGCCAACGGGCTGGCGTCCGCGATCTTCCTCAACACCCTGGTGGCCGGCTGCCTGGGCATGCTGGGCTGGCTGACGGTCGAACAGTTCCGCGACGGTAAGCCCACCACGTTCGGTGCCGCCTCGGGTGTGGTGGCCGGCCTGGTGGCGATCACCCCGTCGTGCGGCACGGTGAACACCCTGGGCGCGGCGGTGGTCGGCCTGGTGGCCGGAGTGGTGTGCTCCTACGCGATCCTGGTCAAGTTCAAGCTGAACTACGACGACTCCCTTGACGTCGTCGGGGTGCACTTCGTCGGCGGCGTTGTGGGGGTGTTCCTGATCGGGCTGCTCGCCACCGCGGTGATGACCGGCGGCCCGAAGGGCCTGTTCTACGGCGGCGGACTGGGCCAATTGGGCAAACAGTCTTTGGCGATGGTGGTGGTCGCGCTCTACGCCTTCGCCGTCAGCTTCCTGCTGGGCAAGTTGATCGACCGGTTCATGGGATTCCGGCTCAGCGCCGCCGACGAGAAGAGCGGGATCGACCTGGCCGAGCACGCCGAAACCGCTTATCCCGAAGGCGTTTACGGCCACCAGGCGCCGCGCCGTCCGTCCATCGGCGACCGCGACGACTCCCGCCCGCGGTCGATCGACGATGACGACGACCTGTCGTAGCACATGTGCTAAATCCGGAATCCGGACGACTTCGCCGGCCTCGGTGACCTGGTCGACGTGATTGCGGTCTGACTTCCTAATCGCGCTGGCGATAGCCTGGCCACGTGAGCAGCAAGCAAGTGCCGGGGGGCGTCGTGCACGAGATGCCGGCTGACCTGCGTCAGGCGCTGGTCGCAAACTCGACCGCCCTGGAGTTGTGGAAGGACATCACTCCCCTGGCCCGCAACGAGTTCATCTGCTGGGTCGAGGACGCCAAGCAGGCGGCCACCCGCGAACGCCGCATCAGGCGGACCCAGGAGGAGCTCGAGGAGGGCAAGCGCCGGCCCTGCTGCTGGCCGGGGTGCAAGCATCGCGAGCGCAACGGCCGATAGCGGTAGGCCCGTTGCTGGACCCGCCCCGAAACGTCTAGTGTTTGGTTAGGCGAACCTAATCTGGCGGTTACCCCTCCCGCTGGACCAGGTCAACGCCCCGCTGAGTCACAGCCCTGACTGCAGCGAAGATGCCGAATCCGGGCACGCCGAGCGCGGGCCGGGCTGCGCAGCATGGGAGGACCAGTTGTTGATGGGTGCGATGCCGAGGGGTTGGCCGGCGGAGAGTGCGCAATGACGGCGCCGATCTGGATCGCCTCACCTCCCGAAGTCCACTCGGCACTGCTGTCCGCCGGGCCCGGGCCGGGCGTTCTGTTGGCGGCGGCGGGCGCCTGGCAGGCACTGGGTGCCGAGTACGCCGAGGCGACCGCGGATCTGTTGAGCGTGCTGGGTGCCGCCCAGAGTTCATGGCAAGGCCCGAGCGCCGCTCAGTACGTCGCCGCGCACGCGCCATACCTGGGCTGGCTGACCCAGGCACAGGCGACCAGCCAAGCCGCCGCCGCCCAACACGAGGCCGCCGCCGCGGCCTACACCACGGCCCTGGCGCTGATGCCGACACTGCCCGAGCTGGCCGCCAACCACGTCGTCCACGGGGTGCTGGTGGCGACGAATTTCTTTGGTATCAACACCATTCCGATCGCCCTCAACGAAGCCGATTACGTGCGCATGTGGCTACAGGCCGCGGCCGCGATGGGTGGCTATGAAGCGGCGTCGGCAGCGGCGCTGGCAGCCGTCCCGCCCACCTCGCCGGCGCCGACGGTGGTCAAATCCGACGCAGCCGCCGAACCCAGCCAACTCGCCGCCGCGGCTCCCGCCGCCGATTCCGGAAACCAGCTCAATCTCGCCGACATCATCGCCCAGTTGCTGCAGCAGTACCTCCAGTACGTCCAGCAGCTGTACGAGCCGATCACCAACTTCCTGCAGAACCCGGTGGGCAACACCATCCAGCTGATCACCGACTTCCTGACGAACCCGGCGCAGGCGCTGAGCACCTGGGGACCGTTCCTGTTCGCCGTCATCTACCAGATCGTGACGTGGATCGCGGCGAGCCTCACCTACCCCCAACTCCTGCTGGACCCGCTGCTGTCGATAACCCTGGGGGTGGTGATCGGGGTGGGTTACGAGTACCTCCAGCAGCTTCCGGGCCCGGTGGCCGAAGGTGCGGAAGCACCGGCGGCGGTGGTCAACGCACCGAGTCACTCGTCGAACTGGCCGCTGGCGACGCTGGCGCCGACGATCACCGGCCCGGCCGGCGCTCCGGCGGCTTCGGCCACCGCAAGTGCCGGGTCGGCACCGGCCTCGGCCGCGCCGGCGCCGGCAGCGTCGGCGGTGCCGTATGCCGTCATCGGGCTCGATCCCGGTGAAGGGTTCACGCCGACATTTCGCGAGGGATCCAGCGTAAAGGCGCCGGCCGAAGGTATTCCGGCGGCCGCCGCCGGTGTCGCGGTCCGGGACAAACGCCGGTCCCGGCGACGGCGCGCGGCCACCATGCCGGAGCACCAGTACGCCGACGAGGTGCTGGATTACGACCCGGAACCCGACCCGGTGCCGCCCGCCGAGCCGGCGGTGACGGCCTCAGGAAGCCGTGCGGGCGCGATGGGCTTCGGGGGTACCGCGGCCAGGGGCGACGCCGACGCCGCCGGACTCGTGACCTTGCCCGCCGACGAATTCGGCAGTGGCCCAACCGTTCCGATGCTGCCCAACACGTGGGAGTCCGAACAGCGCTAGCCTCAGTTGCTCGGCTGTGTGTGGACCCAGCCGACCACTTCGGCGGTCACCGGGTCGGTGATGTCGTTGTATTCGGGATGCTTCTTGAGCACCGTGACCACCATCGAACACACCGGCACGATCCGCTTGCCGTCCGCGCGGGTCGCCTGTAGCGCGTCCTCGAGCAGCAGTGTGGCCAAGCCGCGCCCACCGAATGCCGGGTCGATTTCGGTGTGGTGGAAGACCCGCTGATCGCCCCGGTCGGCGAAATCGGCGAAGCCGACGTCCTGGCCGCCGACGGCGATCGTGTAGCGCCGGTCGTCGGCCCGGATGTCGACCTCTGCACCCATTTTGTCGGTTGTCATGTGCGCTCCTTCTGATGTGGAAGTGGCCTGGGAATCAGCCGGGTGGTTGGCATCGGCGGGGCGGGCAGCCGGGCGACCGAACCCTGATAGCCCCTTACGGCACCGAAGCGGTCATCTGGATAGTTACGGGGGTCCTGCCATTGCCGTCGGTAGCCGACGATCTCGTCGTGACTTCGTCCGACGAAGTTCCACCACATCACCAACTCTTCGCAGAACGGCGCGCCGCCCAGCAGCAGGACCCGGGCGGGGCGCCCACCGGCGTTGCTCAGCCGCAGCACGGAGTGTCCGGTGCCCAGGAACCCCAGTTCTGCCACCGACAGCCGAACTCCATCCAGTGCGACGTCTCCGTCGTCGCACAGCACCCCGTGCTCGAAGGCCGGGTCGATCCGGAGTTCGAGCTCGGCCCGCGGCTCCAGGTCAAGTTGCGCTCCGAGCAGCGGGGTGAAAGTCGTTACCGGCGAACGACTCCCGGCCAGCTCACCCAGGAAGACCGAGGCTCGAGCGCCCGGAATCGACACCGGTTCGGGACGGTAGTGCGCGAAGTCGCGAGCCGTGTTGCGCGCTGAATCCGGCAGTGCCACCCACAACTGCGCGCCGTGCAGCACACTGCCGCTCACAGCCACTTCGGAGTGACAGATACCCGCGCCGGCCGTCATCAGGTTGAGTTCGCCCGGCCGCACCATGGCGTGCACACCCGCGCTGTCGCGGTGCTCCACCTCCCCGCTGAACAGCCAGCTCACCGTTTGTAAGCCGGTGTGGGGATGTGGCGGAACGTCCATCCGCGCGGCGTCTCCGGTCACCGGCCCGTAGTGGTCGACGAAGCACCAGGCGCCGATCAGTGAGCGCTGCCGCTGTGGCAGGGTGCGACGCACCGGCATGGCCCGCGGCCCGCCGAGGGGCACCTCCCGCGGACGCAGGATCTCCACGGACGGGGTGTCCGCGGCGACCTGCGCAGCGCCACAAGCAACTTCGGCCGGCGCGATCTCCAGGTTGCTCACCCTGGCGACCATACTCGCCGACTCACCGGCTCGGCGGTTGCAGCGCCTTCATGGCGACCCGCATCACCGGCTCAGGTATCCGGTCTTTGAGCGCCAGCGCCCGGTCGGCGGCGCGAGAGCGCAGCGGTGTGCCTCTGCCGAACATGCGGTTGAAAGGACCCCCGGTCGGTTCGACGGTCACGTGCAGCGGCGGGACGTCGACGGACGAACCCAGGGCATTGGAGATCACCATCCGCTGAATCTCGCTGGTGCCCTCAAAGATGGTGTACAACTTGGCATCTCGATACCACTTCTCCACCGGGTGATCGGTGATGTATCCCCAGCCACCCATCGTCTGAATCGCCCGCTCGGTGGCCTTGACCGCGACTTCGCTGGCGGCCAGCTTGGACATGGAGCCCTCCCCTCGCTCGAAGGGGACGTTGTTGGCCGCCATCCAGGAGGCGCGCCACGTCAGCAGCCGCGCGGCGTCGATCTGAGTTGCCAAGTCGGCCAACGGAAATGCGATGCCCTGGTTGTTGATGATGGGTCCGCCGAACGCCTCCCGCTCGGTGGCGTAGGCGGTGGCGTATTCCAGTGCGGCGCGCGCGATTCCGATGGCCTGCGCCGCCACCATGGGCCGGGTCTGCTCGAAGGTGCCCAGGGTGGCGGATCCCGACTTCTTCGCGCCGGCCACCACTTCGCGGGCCTTAGCCAGCTTGTGTTCGAGTTTGTCCTGGCCACCGAGCAGATTGCCGCCCGGCACCCGGACGCCGTTGAACCGCAACTCAGCGGTATGTGATGCCCGGCATCCCAACTTGTCCAGCTTGCGGACCAGTTCCAGTCCGGGGGTGCCGCCCGGTACGACGAACAGGGCCTGGCCCCGGTGGCCGAGTTCCTCGTCGACCACCGCGTTCACCACGTGCACATTGGCGATGCCGCCGTTGCCGATCCACATCTTGTGACCGTCGATGATCCAGTCGTCCCCGTCGCGGCGGGCAACGGTGCGCAGGTTGCGGACGTCGCTGCCGCCCTCGGGTTCGGAGATGGCCAGCGCGGCCAGCTTGAGGTCCCCCGGCGTCCCGAAGCACTCCGGGGCCCATTGCAGCATCTGCTCGGGAGAGGCGGCCTGTCCGATCGCCGAGAGCGCCAGGGCCGGCATCACGATGGCCAGGCCGATCCCCGCACAACCCCAGAACAGCTCTTCCATGAACATCGGTAGCGAGATGCCGGTCGGGTCGCCGATCAAATCCCGGTAGAACAACGGGCTGTAGAAACCGCGCTGGGCGGCCTCTTCCAACACCGGCCACGGAAACTCCTGCCGCTGGTCGTATTCCAGCGCCACCGGCCGGACCACCTGCTCGGCGAACTCGTGAGTTCGCCGGGCCAGATCGTGTTGCGCTGCGGTGGGAGTCACGTCGAAAGTCATGGGGCGCCTCTGGTTCAGTTGCCTCGGCCCGGACGGGGCCACTGTCAAGCGCGGTATACCCCCGGTTTCGGCGCGCTATCGCGCGACTTCCCATGAACGCTGCTCAGGCCGCCGAACGCGGACCCACCTTGGCGGCCGGGAGATGCAGGATCACCGAGCTCAGCGGAAGCTGGTTGGTCTCCAGCTCGCGTTCCCGGCTCGCCAGCAGGGCTGCGTTCTCGGGCAGTTCCCGGGCGTTGATCTCTCCGGCGGCGATCCGTCGCAACACCTCGTGGGCGTGCGCGAGTTGCTCGCGCTTGCGATACTGCCCGCCGGGCAACTTGACCCCCGCCCAGACCCCCTGGTTCGGCCAGAACACGCCCGGAATCGTGGAGCGGGACGGCGAGTACTTCGGCGAGCACTGGCCGCACAACTCCGGAGTGGGCTGGGCGTACTCCGGTGCCCTGAGTGCATTGACCGCAGCCTTGGCGGTGCCTCCGCCGATCGCGCCGATGGGCGCCTCACCGGCCGCGCCGGCCGCCGCGGCGGAAGCGGTGGCCCAGGCCGCGGCGCAGACCGGCATGCAGGCATCGAGCCAAGCGGGGCAGACGGTGGGCCAGAGCGCGGCCTCTCCCGCCGAGGCGACCGGCCAATTGAGTTCATTCATGCAGGCACCGATGCAGATGGTGTCGGGGGCGACCGAACCGCTCAAAGAGATGCTGCAGGCGCCGATGCAGGCCATGCAGGGCGTCACCAGCCTGCCCCAGGGGATGATGCAGGCCTTCGGTGGAATGTTTCCCGCCGCGGGGACCCCAAGTGCGGCGGCCGTCGCCGAACCCGCGGTGGCGGCCGGCGGGAGCGCCGCGGGCGGCGGCATTGGTGCAGCAGGCGGATTCCCCGGTGCTGGGCTTACCAGCTATACCCGGCCCACCAGCAGCTTTGAGCCGGAGGCGGGCGGGAAGCCGGCCGGCCTGCGGGCCGGCGTGCTCAACGCCGCCGAAGTGCGGGGTCCGACGGTCTCGACCGGTGGCACGCCGCTGCCGATGACCCCGGCAGGCATGCTGGCGCGTGGTGAGGCGGGCAAAGAAGCCGATAAGGATGTGACGCGGGCACGCGTCGTCGTCGATCCTCGCTAGGACCCGTTGCCGACTGTGAAGCTGGCTTCACACTCGGCGCCGACTGTGCGGCCAGCCTCACGGTCGGCGCAGCCAAAGCCCCTACGATCGCCCGACGCTCAGGCTGATGGCGTCGGCTCTCTTCGCGCGCTGACGCGCGCTCATCGCCCGACGCCGGGCGGGCCCGCGAACGCTTGCGCGATCCCCAGCCACTGCTGCGCGTCCTCCCCCACCGCCGTTACCTCCAGCGAGCTCAGCGGCCGCCGCTGGGTGACCAGGAAGCAGAAATCCTCCGCCGAGCCCGTCACACGCTGGGCCGCCTCCGGCGGCCCCCAGGACCAGGTGTCTCCGCCCGGCCCGCGCAACTCGACGTAGAACGGTTCGCTCGGCGGCGTCAAACCGTTGACCATGTACGCGTAGTCGCGGGCCCGCACCCCGATGTGCGCGATCGAGCGCAGCCGGTCCGTCGGCGGCCGGGTCACACCCAGGGCGTCTGCCACGTCCAGCCCGTGCGCCCAGGTCTCCATCAGCCGGGCAGTGGCCATCGACGAGGCGCTCATCGGCGGTCCGAACCACGGCAACTTGCGTCCGTCGGCGACGCCGAGCAGGGCCTCGTGCAGACGCCGACGGGTGTCGCGCCAGTCGGCCAGCAGCTCGGCGGGCGGCAGCGCCGCCAGTTCCTCTGCGCCGGCATCGACGAACCCGGCCGGGTCTGCGGCGGCGGCGGTCAGCGCCTCGCCGAATGCGGCCTCGTCAGTCACCGATAGCAGTGACACCCGGTCGGTCCACAGCAGGTGGCCGATCTGGTGGGCGATGGTCCACCCCGGGGCGGGCGTCATCGTGGCCCACTGCTCCGCGGGCAGCGGTGCGACCAGCGCGTCGAGCCCGTCACTCTCGGCCTGCAGATCGGCGACGAACGCAGCTGAACCAGTCATCCCAGAACCTCCCTAGCACGTCCTCGACGGCCGACCAGGCTGTGCACCAGCAGCCCGATCAGATAAATCACCGAACCGAACAGCGCAAACGCGGGTGCGCGTCCGTCGTCGGGGATGAACGCGGCGGCCACGGTCACCGCGACGATGAACGACACCCAGAACAGGGCGTCCTGAACCGCGAACACGTGCCCGCGCAACGCGTCGTCGACATCGATCTGCATCGCCGAGTCGGCGCACAACTTGACCACCTGGCCGGCAATGCCGAGCAGGAAACCGCACACCACCATGACCGGCAGCAACAGCCCCGCGCCCGCCGTCTGGATGACAGCCGCGGCGACCAGAGCACCGTTCGCCGTGGCGTACCGGCCCCAGCGCCGCACCAGCACCGGGGTCAGCATGTTGGCCAGAAAAGCCCCCAGACCCGTCGCGGCGAAGAACACCAGAGCGGTACCCAGCCCGTCGCCGTCGACGTTCTTCAGGTGATGCACCAGCAGCAAAATCAGCAGCGAGTTGATCCCGACAACCATCCGGTGTGCGGCCAGCCCCGACAGGGCGGCGGCTACCGACGGGAGTTGAACCACCGTCCGCACGCCGTGCAGCCACCCCGTGACCACGGCGTACACCGCGGAGCCGTGAATCGCCCGTTTGGTGTCGTCCGGACCAAGAACCCGGGGCGCGAACCGCAGCGACAGCAGCAGCGCCAATGCCACCGGAACCAGCGCAGTGAAGATGACCGCCGCCGCGCCGTGATCGCCGGCGCCGCCGAGCCAGCGCGGCAGCAGCATGAAATTGGCACCCAGGAAGGCGGAGACCGCGCCGGCCGCGGTAGCCACCGAGTTCATCGTGACGACCTGCTGGCGCGGCACCACGTGCGGCAACGATGCCGACAGACCGGACGCCACGAACCGGGCCAGACCGTTGGCGAGCAGCGCGGCGCCCAGCAGCACCCAATCGCCGGCCCCGACCGCGAGAATCGTGCCGATCGCGACGATGAAGCACAGCCGCGCGCTGTTCGCACCGACCAGCACCAGGCGCCGGTCCCACCGGTCCATCAGCGCGCCGGCGAACGGCCCGAGCAGCGAATAAGGAAGAAACAACACCGCGAACGCGCGCGCGATCGCCAGCGGATCGGCGGCCCGGTCCGGGTTGAACAGCAATGCCCCCGCCAGGCCGGCCTGGAACAGACCGTCGCCGAACTGACTTGCCATGCGCACCTGCATAAGTCGCCAGAAGTCGGGCAGGGCGCGCACCGACCGCCACAATTCGACGGGTGCGCTTGCCTGCATCCGGGTGCGAATCACTGAACCCACTTCCACGATCGGCACAGGCAAGGGCGGGTCGGCCCTGCGCCGTCCCAATCACAGTACAAATCTTCATCGCGCGCGGTTGTTTGCACCGGCGATCGGGCATCGGGTGCGATGATGTGATAGTGGCGCAGCACGAAGATCCTGAGGACAACTTCGCACCCGCCGCCCAGCGGGTGCGGGCGGGTACCTTGTTGCTGGCCAACACCGATCTGCTGGAGCCGACGTTTCGGCGCAGCGTCATCTACATCGTCGAGCACAACGAGGGTGGCACGCTGGGCGTGGTGCTGAACCGGTCCAGCGAGACGGCCGTCTACAACGTGCTGCCGCAGTGGGCCAAGCTCGCGTCCAAGCCCAAGACGATGTTCATCGGCGGCCCGGTGAAGCGGGACGCGGCGCTGTGCCTGGCGGTGCTGCGCGTCGGGGCCGATCCGGACGGGGTACCGGGACTGCGGCATGTCGCGGGCCGCATGGTGATGGTCGATCTCGACGCCGAGCCGGATCTGATCGCGCCGGTGGTGGAAGGCGTGCGGATCTTCGCCGGATACTCCGGTTGGACCATCGGACAGCTCGAAGGCGAAATCGAGCGCGACGACTGGATTGTGTTGTCTGCGTTGCCGTCTGACGTTCTGGCCCCGCCCCGGTCAGACCTGTGGGGGCAGGTGTTGCGCCGGCAGCCGTTGCCGTTGGCGATGCTTGCCACGCACCCGATCGACCTGAGCCGGAACTAGCCGAAGCGGCGCCGCGGTCTTGATTGTCTTGCGCCGGCTTGTCAGCGGCCAGGCGAGTTGACGCAGGTAGCCGGCCGGTTCCACGTCATCGAGACCATACTGTGCCGGCCAGCGGTGGACCGGCAGGTACAGAGTCCCGAAGATCGCGTCGAGGACCGGGAACTCCCCCGCGAAGTTGCTGTTATGGGCCCGCGGTTCGCGGGCGTGATGCCAGTGGTGGAATTGCGGGGTAGCGATCAGCAATCGCAGGGGGCCGAACCCTGCTTTCAAGTTCGCGTGAATGAAGATCGCTTGCAGCGTCATCACGATCGCGAACGCGCCCAGGCCTACCCGGCCGAAGCCGAGCGCATAGAGCGGTAACACCGCGGCGGACCGGATGAAGGTCTCGTCCACGGGATGCAGGTGGTTGGCCGCGAGCCAATCCATTTCGCGGACGCTGTGATGGACCCGGTGGAAACGCCACAGCAGAGGTATCTCGTGCGCGGCGCGATGTCCCGCGTAGTTGCCGACAGCCGAGATCGCCAATCCCGCCACGATCTGCACCCAGGCCGGACTCGCGGCAACGGCGACCCGTAGGGGTTCGGGCACCAACGCACGCAGGAATCCGCCGGCGCCGACCGCCGTCGCGATCAGTCCGAACTTCAACGCGGTTCCGTTGACCAGGTAGTGCACCACGTCGGTCCGCCATCCTCGCCGCAGCACGCGATGCGCGTGCAGCGGGAAGAGCCGTTCCAGCGGGACGAAGATGACCGCGAGAGTCGCCAGTCCGAACACGATGCCGCTGCGCACACTGAGTGCGGCGAGGACCAGCGCGATGGTCAGCACCCCCAGCAGCGCTGCACCGGCAGCGGCCGGCGGCCCGCCCGCGACGCCGTGCTGATCGGAATCCGGCGCCAACTCATCGCCGCCGGCAGTCGGCCGCACGGACAGTCGGGCCGAGCCCGCGGCGTCGGGTCCGGTCTGCGCCAACCGACCCCATCCGGCCAGAATGCCGGTTGCGAGCGCGATCCCAGCGGCCCCGGCGCAACCATTCTGGGTGGCCACCGCGATGGCCGTCATCAAGATTCCCGACTGGACCGCGAGCCCGGAAGCGGATAGCGAACTGCACCCGCGAAGCAGCCGGCAGATCTGCCAACCCACCATCACCATCGCCACCGCCACCGCCACCGCAACGGCCGGGAGCCGGGTCACATCGCCGCCGGGATGCCACCGGCCACCGCAAGCCCAGGCCGCACCGACCAGCGCGATCAGCTCGACGCCGTGCAGCGCGAGGAGCCCCGACCTCAGCACCCGAGCGACCTGGACGGTTGGCCGGGCATGTGCAGATGTCGAGGTGGTCCACCGCTCAGGCATACCCGCCGCGGTCGCTCGACTGAGCAACGGGCCGGCGGCTCCGGCCGCCGGGCTCACGGCGCCGACGACGAGGGGTGGCCAACAACAGCAGGCGAACTCATCGGGGGTCGCTGCTGGGCGCCGGCGTAGCGGGCGGCTGGGTGGTCGTGGCCGCGGGGCCGACGGTTCGGCCCGGCCCGCAGTCGATCGTCGGACCGAAACACGGCCCCCCACCGCCTGCCCCGACCATTCCGTCCAGGAAAGGAAGTCGGTACAGCGACATCACCGTCACGACGACGACGACCGCAGCAGTGATCACCAGCAACACGGCGACTCGGTAGCGTCGGCTCAACGCGACCCGTACTCGCGACACAGCGGATGATTCCGGACTTGCACTCACGGCTAACAGTATGCGGCGCAGCCGCCACGAAAAACCGCTCTGAGCTGTGGGTATTTATACCCAACTTGACGCGGCATGCGCGCTCAAGCGAGTGCAGGACTTAGTGGCAGGACAGAGTGCAGCCCGCGCAGCTGCCGGTACAGCCGGCGGACTCGGCCGGGGCGACTTGACGGCGCAGCGCATACTTCGCGCTCTGCACAGACCCGGTGGCCAGTGTGCCCAGGGCCCCCAGGATGCAGACGATCACCACCACCACCGCGGTCTGCGGCGACGCGGCCAGCGCCACCACTCCCCCGGCGGCGAGCATGATCGCGGCGGCGAACTGCGTAGGTGCCATCGAGCGCAGTGCCAGCTGGGTGGCGTCAGTGGTGGGCGTGTGGGACAGCGACCAGGCACCGAATGCGGCTGACGCTATGGCCGCACATACGCACACCACGCCCGCAATAAGCATGCGCTAACCATACGAGCCCGGCGATCGATCCGCGCGCCGGGCTCCACCGGCCGGCTAGTGCGCAGGGGCCGGCGTCAAGGTGACCAGGGGCGGCTCGGCGGACACCGGGCCGGGAGCGGGCACGGCCCGCGGCGACGCTGCGGCCGGCGGGGCGGCCGCCTGGGGGACAGCCGGCACGGTCGATCGGGCGGGTGCCTGCGGAGCGGGTGCCAAGGGTGCTGCGGGTGCGGCCGGCGCCGCGGGCGTTCCGGCCTGCGCCGGAGCCTGGCCGGCCGCGCCGGGTGTGGTCACCCGGAAGCCGCTGACGATGGCGTCGGTGGCGGGCGCGTCGCTGACCGCCTGCGTCGCGGCCGTGGTCACCGACAGCGATACCAGGTACTTGTCGGATCCGGAACTGGCCAGGACGTGGCGCCGCGAGGTGTTCAGCGTCATGTCGTTCTCGCGGTAGGTGCCCTCGATGACCGAGGAGGGGAAGCTGCCGAGGCTGGTCAGGGACGCGTTCGTGGTCTGCCAGGCGAGCAGCCGCTGGCTGTCGACGAAGCCGTGGCTGATCGCCTCCGTGGCGTCGAAGTCACCCACCAGCTTGTAGACCACTACCTGCGCGTTCGACGTGTACACGCTGGTGCCGCCGACCCGGTCGGCGATCACCACGAACGCGTCGGGCACGTTCGGGTCGGGCACCTGGGTCCAGCGGGGCGGCATCGGCACGGTGATGTCGAGCGCCTTGAACCCCAGCGGGCGTTGCGCCTCGAGCTTGACGCCTTTGCCTTCCAGGTATTCACGCAGCGTGCCCGTGGTCGCCGGAGTCACCGCCGGCGGCTGTGGCGCGGCCACGGCGGGAGCCGGCCCGGCGGCGGGAACGGCCGCGGGTGCCACCGCCGGAACCGGCGCGGCCGCCGGAGCGGGCACCTGCATCGGCAGGGGCAGCTGAGCCGGGGCCTGCGCGGGTGCGGGGGCGAAGCGGTTGACACCGCCGGGGAACACCCCGTTGCTCTGCGCCGGCGGGTGCCCGGCTGCATGGGGACCGGGCCGGGCAGCGACGGCTGGGGGACCAGAGGTTCTGCCGAAGCAGTCCCGCCTGCAACCATCACGACGCCGACGACGCCGGCGGCCATACCACCCACGAGTGTTCGCCAGCTGCGCGCGATCCTCTTCATCTCGATCGGTCCCTCCGGAATAGCCGGGGCGTCACTGCCCACCATCGAGGCCGAATGTAACCCCTGCTCAGCGGCGTCGACCATGCCCGAAATCGAGCTGGGATGAACCTCTGACCGGTGCGCAACGGAACCGATACCAACCCGTGCCCGGCGGCCTCGGCGCGGCCGCTTCCAGACCGGCCCTTATACCCTGTTGGGCGTGACAGAATCGCCGACCGCCGGACCCGATGCGGATGCACCGCGGTACCGCTACACCGCCGAGCTCGCGGCCGGGCTGGAACGCACCTGGCAGGACAACTGGGCTCAGCTGGGTACGTTCAACGTGCCCAACCCGGTCGGCTCGTTGGCTCCCGCGGACGGCTCAACCGTTCCCGCCGACAAGCTGTTCGTGCAGGACATGTTTCCCTACCCGTCGGGGGAGGGGCTGCACGTCGGCCACCCACTGGGTTACATCGCCACCGACGTCTACGCCCGCTACTACCGGATGCTCGGCCGTAATGTGTTACATGCGTTAGGTTTCGACGCATTCGGTCTGCCCGCCGAGCAGTACGCGGTGCAAACCGGCACCCACCCGCGCACCAGGACCGAGGCCAACGTCGTCAACTTTCAGCGTCAGCTGGGCCGGTTGGGTCTGGGCCATGACAGCCGGCGCAGCTTCTCCACCACCGACGTGGAGTTCTACAAGTGGACGCAGTGGATCTTTCTGCAGATCTACAACGCCTGGTTCGACCCCGCCGCCGACAGAGCCCGCCCGATCAGCGAGCTGATCGCCGAGTTCGATTCCGGTGCAAGGGTTCTCGACGACGGTAGGCAGTGGGCGCAGTTGTCGGCGGGGGAGCGGGCCGACGTGGTCGACGGGTATCGACTGGTATATCGCGCCGACTCGATGGTCAACTGGTGCCCGGGTCTGGGCACGGTGCTGGCCAACGAAGAGGTCACCGCCGACGGCCGCAGCGATCGCGGTAACTTCCCGGTGTTCCGTAAGCGGTTGCGGCAATGGATGATGCGGATCACCGCGTACTCCGACCGGTTGCTCAACGACCTCGAGAGCCTGGACTGGCCGGATCAGGTCAAGACCATGCAGCGCAATTGGATCGGACGCTCGACCGGTGCTACGGCACTGTTTGCCGCGACCAGGCCGGACGGCTCAGCCGCCGATATCGAGGTCTTCACTACCCGGCCCGACACGCTGTTCGGCGCCACCTATCTGGTGCTGGCGCCCGAGCACGAACTGGTCGACGAAGTGGTCGCCGCCGGTTGGCCCGAAGGCGTACCGGAAGCCTGGACCTACGGCGGTGCCACCCCGGCCGACTCGGTGGCCGCCTACCGCCGTGCCATCGCTGCCAAGTCGGACCTCGAGCGTCAGGAAAGCCGGGAGAAGACCGGTGTCTTCCTGGGCAGCTATGCCACCAACCCGGCCAACGGTGAGTCGGTACCGATCTTCATCGCCGACTATGTGCTGGCCGGCTACGGCACCGGGGCGATCATGGCTGTGCCGGGCCACGACCAGCGCGACTGGGACTTCGCCCGGCAGTTCGGGCTGCCGATCGTCGAAGTCATTGCCGGTGGCGATGTTTCGCAGGCGGCCCATTCCGGTGACGGTGTCCTGGTCAACTCCGGCTTCCTGGACGGCAAGAGCGTCGCCGATGCCAAACAAGCCATGACGCAACGGCTGGAGTCTGAGGGGCGGGGCCGGGCCCGCATCCAATTCAAGCTGCGCGACTGGCTTTTCGCGCGGCAGCGGTACTGGGGCGAGCCGTTCCCGATCGTCTATGACGCCGACGGGCGCGCCCACGGGATCGACGAAGCCGCATTGCCGGTGGAACTGCCCGACGTGCCCGACTACTCACCGGTGTCGTTCGATCCCGACGACGCCGACAGCGAGCCGTCACCGCCGTTGGCGAAAGCAACGGACTGGGTGCACGTCGAACTCGATCTCGGCGACGGCCTGAAGCCCTACACCCGCGACACCAACGTGATGCCGCAATGGGCCGGCAGTTCGTGGTACGAGCTGCGCTACACCGATCCGCACAACTCAGAACGCTTCTGCGCCAAGGAAAACGAGGCCTACTGGATGGGCCCGCGACCGGCCGAGCACGGTCCGGGGGACCCGGGCGGTGTTGACCTGTACGTCGGTGGTGCCGAACACGCGGTACTGCACCTGCTGTATTGCCGCTTCTGGCACAAGGTTCTCTACGACCTGGGACACGTCAGCTCCTGGGAGCCTTACCGCAAGCTGGTCAACCAGGGCTATATCCAGGCCTTCGCCTACACCGACGCGCGCGGATCGTACGTACCCGCCGAAGAAGTGATCGAGCGCGACGGCGGATTTGTGTACCCGGGCCCCGACGGCGAGATCCAGGTCTTCCAGGAATTCGGCAAAATCGGTAAGAGCCTGAAGAATTCGATCTCACCGGATGAGATGTGCGACGCTTACGGCGCCGACACGCTGCGGGTATACGAGATGTCGATGGGTCCGCTGGAGGCATCCCGACCGTGGGCCACCAAGGATGTCGTTGGCGCGCACCGCTTCCTGCAACGGGTGTGGCGTCTGGTGATCGACGAGGACACCGGCGAAACCCGGGTGGCCGACGCAGACCCCGCCGCTGAGACGCAGCGAGTACTGCACCGCACGATCGCCGGCGTCTCGGAAGACTATGCGGCACTGCGGAATAACACCGCTGCCGCCAAGTTGATCGAGTACACGAATCACCTCACCAAGCAGTACCGCGGCGAGGTACCGCGTGCCGCGGTGGAACCGCTGGTCTTGATGCTGGCTCCGCTGGCCCCGCACATGGCCGAAGAACTGTGGCTGCGGCTGGGCCACACCACGTCGCTGGCGCACGGCCCCTTCCCGGTGGCCGATCCCGCCTTCCTGGTGGACGACACCGTCGAATACCCGGTGCAGGTGAACGGCAAGGTGCGTGGCCGGGTGGTGGTGGCCTCGGACGCCGCCACCGACGCGGTCCAGGCCGCCGCACTGGCCGACGAGAAGGTGCAGGCGTTTCTCGACGGTGCCACGCCACGCAAGGTGATCGTGGTACCCGGCCGGATGGTGAACCTCGTCGTCTGACCTGCTGATCAGCGCGGGCGGATCACCACTTCATGCACGTGGCCGTCCCGGGGGGTGGCCACCACGTCGGCGACCACCCGGGCGACGGTCTCGGGACGCAGGAACTTCGACGGGTCGTACTCGCCGCCCTCGTAGGCGACCAGTTCACGCTGCATGTCGGTGTCCACCCGGCCGGGGTGCACCGACGTCACCAGCAACGCGGGCTCATCCGCGCGCAACGAATCGGCGAAGGCGCGCAGGGCGAACTTGCTGGCCGAATAGGACGCCATGCCCGGCGAAACATTGCGGCCGGAACCGGAGTTGATGAACACCACGCGGCCCTGGGCCTGCCGCAACGCCGGCAACAACGCCAACGTAAGGGCCACGGCGCCAAAGACATTCACGCTGAAGGTGGCGCGCCACTCGTCCACATGCGACTCGTCGACCCGGCCGGGGATGGACACTCCGGCGTTGTGCACGAGCACGTCGAGCTCGTCGACGACTTCGCAACTGGCGTCGATGGAATCGGGGTCGGTCAGGTCCAGCGGAAACGTGGTGGCGCCCAGCCGCTCCGCGACAGCATCCAACCGCGCCGACGGCCGACCGGCCAACAGCAACGTGTGCGTGGGCGCCAGCGCCGTCGCGATGGCGGCGCCGATGCCGCCACTGGCGCCGGTGATGAGTGCGGTGGGCATCTGTCAGTAGTTACCAATCTGCTTGGCAACAAACACTTTCACGCCTCGTCGGTGGCCGCCGCGGGCGCGGCCGGCTCACCGCTGGCGAGTCGGGCCAGGGGAGTCAGCGCCTCCATCAGGATGTCCAGGTCGGACTTGGACAGCTGGCTGAGCATCGCCGCCAGCGCGGCGTGGCGGTTGGCCAGCGACTCGTTGTGCACCGCCCGGCCCTGCGGCGTGATGTCGACCAGTACCGCACGCAGGTCCGACGGGTCGCGCGAGCGCTTCACCAGCCCGATCTTCTCGAGCCGGCGGATCGCCACCGTGGTGGTGGGGGTGCGGACCCGCTCGTGTGCGGCCAGGTCCGTCATCCTGATCGGCCCCCGGTCGAGCAGGGTGATCAGGATCGAAAGCTGGGCCAGCGTCAACTCCCCGGCCACCGCGGTATTGGTCGGATCGCCGCGGCGCAGGATGGTGGACAGCTTGGACAGCGAGCGGTGCAACCCCTCCGCCAGCTCCGCCACCTCGGGCGCTGTAGGTTCGCTGTCCGCCATAAATCGGCAGTCTAACCCGCCACGCCCGTGGGCGGAGACAATGCGGTACGCGGGCGCGCCCGGGTCGAATAATGCCGGGTCACAGCACCTGGGCGAGGAACCGCCGCAGCCGCTCGGTCTCGGCGGCGTCGAATATCCGCTCCGGCGGCCCGAACTCGACGACTTTGCCGTGATCCATGAAGACGACGGCATCGGAGGCTGATCGCGCGAAGCCCATCTCATGGGTGACCACCAACATCGTCATCCCGTCGGCGCCGAGATCGGCGATGAGCCCCAGGACGCCCTTGACCATCTCGGGATCCAGCGCGGAGGTGGCCTCGTCGAAGAACATCACCTGCGGCGCCATGGCCAGCGCGCGGGCAATCGCCACCCGCTGTTGTTGACCACCCGACAGGGTGCCGGGACGGGCGCCGGCCTTGCCCTTCAGACCCACCCGGTCCAGGTGGTGCAGCGCCAGTTCCCGGGCGGCGTCGGCGGGCAGGCGGCGCAGTTTGCGCGGTGCGAGTGCGACGTTGTCCAGCACGCTGCGGTGCGGGAAGAGGTTGAACTGCTGGAACACCATGCCGATGCGCTGACGCAGTTCGTCGGGATTGTCGCGGAGCACCGATCGGCCGTCCAGCAGAATGTCGCCGCTGTCGGGCTCGCGCAGCCGGTTCAATGCGCGCAGCAGCGTCGACTTGCCGGAGCCCGACGGGCCGATCACGGAGGTGGTGGTGCCCGCCGGCACCTCGAGGCTCACCCCGCGCAGCACCGCGGTTCCGCCGAGGACCTGATGAATATCCTTGGCCGCCAGCGAAACCGGATCACGGGGGAGCGTCACGTCATCTCCGTGCCGATGGTCGAGGTGACGACTTCCGGGGGATCGTCGGGCTCGAGTTTGGTGCGGCCCCGGCGCAGCCGGCCGTCGATGTAATTGACCAGGTGCGTGAGCGGCACGGTCAGAATCAGGTAGCAGATGCCGGCCGCCACCAGCGGCGACAAGTTGCCGGTTTGCGCGTTGAGGTCGCGCCCGACCTGGAACAGCTCACGCTGGCTGGCGATCAACCCCAGGAAGTACACCAACGCCGAGGCCTTCAGCAGCGCGATGAACTGGTTGACCAACGCGGGCAGCACCCGTCGTACCCCCTGTGGCACTACGACCAGCCGCATCGCGGCCGAGTAGCTGAAGCCCAGCGCGCGGGCGGCTTCCAGCTGGCCGGGGTCGACGCTCTGGATCCCGGAACGAAGAATCTCGCCGACGTAGGCCCCGGCCATCAAGCCCAGGACGGCGATGCCCAGCGGATAGGGGTTGTTGTCGGTCAGCCCGCCCACCACCGGACCCACGCCGAGCCCGATGATCAGAATGATCACCACCTCGGGCAGCCCGCGGAAGACGTCGGTGTATACCCGGGCCGGCCATCGCAACCAGCGCTTATGCGAGATTCCGGCGACGGCCAACGCCAAGCCGACGGCCAGGCCGATGATCCCGGCGCTGCCGGTCAGAATCAACGTGTTGGGCAGCCCGGTGGTCAGCAGCGTCGGGATGGCCTGGCGGTACATGTCCCAGTCGAGGAATGAGTCGCGCAGCTGCCCGAGCGTTGACCTGGGCGCGGACGGCTGCACCGGCTTGCGGTGGTGCTCGGCGGCGATCGCGGCGAAATCGGGCAGTTTGGGGGACGCGGCCGCCTTCGATCCCGGCTTCCAGCCTGGCGGCAGGGTGCGTGGCACCCACTTGCTGTAGAGCTCGGCCCAGGTCCCGTCCGCGATGACGGCGTCCAACCCGGAATTCAGGGCATCGACCAGCGGTTGGTTGTCCCTGGCGACCGCGTAGGCGACGAAGTCGTCGGTGCCGAAGGTGTGGGCGACAGTCACCGCGGGATCACTCGGTCGCACCGCGCTCGATGCCTGGTTGGCCGGTGCCACCCACGCGTCGATCTGATGGGTTTTCAGGCTGGCGTACACCGTGGCGAAGTCGGGGTACTTCACCGGCTGCAGGTGCAGGGTGTCCACGACGTAGGTCTCCTCGACCGTGCCTTGCACGACGCCGATCCGCTGGCCCGGCGCCAGGTCGGTGAACTTCTTGATGCTCGACCCCGGGGGCACGACCAGGGAGTAGAAGCCGAAGTCATAGCCGTTGGTGAAGGCCACGGTGTGCCGCCGGGCATCGGTCGCCTTCACCGATGACGAACCCACGTCGAAGCGGCGCGATGCCACCTGGGCCAGCAGGCCGGAGAAATCGGTCCCGACGAAACGCACCTGCAGGCCCAGCTTCCCGGCGATCGCGCGCAGCAGCTCGTTGTCGAAGCCGGTGAAGCGGCCGGTGGCGTTGATGCAGGTGCTGGGTGGGGCGTCGGACAGGGTGCCGGCCAGCAGAATGCCGGGTGTCCCGAGGCCCAGCGCCGCGGTGTCGACCGAGCTCAAAGCCATCACCGACGCGGTCGTGTCGGTGTCGTCCGCGATGCCGGAGTCTCCGGTCGTGCGGGAAGACGTGAGGTCTTCGGGCAGGACGGTGGCGCTCTCCACCCCGGGCGGTGCGCATTGATTGCCGTCCGCGAACGCGGGCGCCGCGCAGGTTAACCCGGCGATGATCGCGACGGTCGCGACCAGCCCGAACAGTTTTGCCCACATCACCGCCACCGTATCGAGCGCGCGGCGGCGGCTTCTGCTCAGGACACTATCGACGAGCGCTCGGGAGTTTGGTCCGGATCAGGGTGTACCGGAAGGACCGCGACGTTGGCGTCCGAAGGCTCCTCGCGCGGGGTGAACACGCCGCGGCGGCACAACTCGGCGACCATTGTTCTTGCCATCAGCTCGGAGCGCCTGATGCAGGCGGCCCGGGCGGCGTCGGGGTCGCGCCGGTGCATGGCAGCGTTCTCTTCTTCGTAGAACGGCAGCATGTCGTCGCGGCTGTGCTGGTAGGTCATGAAGAAGACGCGCGGGATGAGGTTCTGCGACGCCCGAATGGTCGCGTGCAGCCGCGGCCCGGCGTACTCGTCGTTGACCACCCGCCGGTACTCCCAGGCGATCTCGGCAAAGTTTCGCGACTCCTTGGCGGCGCGCAACGAACGCATCAAGGCATCGAGTTCGCTCAGGATCCGCGGCGTCGGGTTGGCCGCCGCTCGTGCCGAGGCGATGCCGTTGAGCAGGCCGTCGAGTTCGTGGTGTTCCAGGACGGTCGACTCGTCGAAGCGTTCGACGAACGCGCCGCGGTGATACCGCGTGGACACGATGCCGTCGTGCTCCAGCTGAACCAACGCCTCTTGGATGGGTACCCGGCTGATGCCCAGGTCCTGCGCTATCTCGTTGCGGTCGACCCGGTCGCCGCTGCGCAGTTTCCCGGTCAGCACCAGGTTGAGCAGGTGCGTGACCACCTGGTCTTTTTCTTTGATCCCGTACTTCTTTGGCATCAGTTCTTACATCTCTTTCAGCCCCCGACGGCCGCCGTGCGCGGCAAGTTTCTCACGTCTGGGCGGGTCCGTTGAGATGTTTGGCAGATGAAGCGCGGCTCAAGCCGAACTGTCGCGCCACCGGCAGAGCGCCTCTGCGTCCGAAAGGTCGTAATCGGGTCCGTCGCAGCCCACGGTCAGCATCGTGACCCCGAGGCCGACCAGCGCTTCGGCGTTGCTGATCACCGCTGACCCGTTGCCGGCCGACGCGGAGCGCTCGACGGTGGCCGGGTCCCGGCCGACGGCCTCGCAGTGCCGGGCCAGCACCGCCGCCTTGGCGGGAAACTCGTCAGCGGAGGCGAAGCTGTGCCAGATGTCGGCGTGCTCGGCGACCAGGCGCAGCGTCTTACGCTCACCGCCGCCGCCGATCAGCACCGGAATGTCCCTGGTCGGCGCGGGGTTCAGCTTGCTCAGGCGCGCGGTGATCCGGGGGAGCGCGCCCGCCAGATCGTCGAGCCGGCTGCCGGCGGTGCCGAACTCGTAGCCGTACTCGTCGTAGTCCTTTTGCTTCCATCCCGAGCCGATACCCAGGATGAGCCGCCCACCGGAAATGTGGTCGACGGTACGGGCCATGTCGGCCAACAGTTCCGGGTTGCGGTACGAGTTGCACGTGACCAGGGCGCCGATCTGGATTCGTGAGGTCTGCTCGGCCCAGGCCCCGAGCATGGTCCAGCACTCGAAGTGGGCGCCGTCGGGGTCGCCGTAGAGCGGAAAGAAGTGGTCCCAGTTGAACGCGACGTCCACGCCGATGTCCTCGCAGCGGCGGACGGCATCCCGGATCTGGTCGTACTGCGGGGCGTGCTGGGGCTGCAGTTGCACGCCGATGCGGATGGGAAAGTCGGGGAGCACGGGGGAGTTCATACCCACCACCGTAGGCCTCAGGCCCCGTCGATCACCGTGCGCACGAGATCGATCAGGGCGCGCGGCTGGTCACTCTGCACCGAGTGGCCAGAATTCTCCACGACATGGGCGCCCTTGAAATGCGTTGCGCGCCTGCCAAGTTCGGCAACGTCATCGTCGTTGACGAAGCCCGACGAGCCGCCGCGGATCAGTGTCACCGGCGCGGCCAGCGCGTCGACGTCGTCCCACAGGGTGCTGAAATCCGGAAAGACCCGGATCGCGTCGTAGCGCCACGTCCAGTTGCCGTTGTCCAACCGGCGCGAGTTGTGAAAGACGCCACGGCGCAAGGCCTTCACCTCGCGGTGCGGTGCCGCGGCGACCGTGAGGTCCAGCATCGCCTGGAAGCTCGGGAACTCCCGCTCGCCGTGCATCAGCGCGACCGTGCCCTGCTGCTCCTTGGTCATCTCCGAGTGACGCTGCAGAGCCGACGGGGTGACATCGATGAGCACGAGTTCATTGAGCAGCTCCGGTGCCAATGCGCCGAGCCGGATACCGGTCAGGCCGCCCAGCGACATCCCGACCACCAGCTCGGCGTTGGGGGCGAGATCACCCAGGACAGGCGCCAGCGCGTCCGCGTTGTGCTGCGGTGAGTAGTCGCCGTCCTCCCGCCAGGAGGAGTGGCCGTGACCGGGCAGGTCCACGGCGAGCGCGGGTTCGCCCAGGCCGACGATCACCGTGTCCCAGGTGTGCGCGTTCTGACCGCCGCCGTGCAGGAAGACCACCCGCGGCTCGGGTCCGCCCCAGCGCAATGCGCTGATGGCACCGGCGTCTACCCGCTCGACGGTCGGCAATGGACCGCTGACGCCGGCCTGTTCGGCGTTCTCGTCCAGCAGGTCGAACTCCGAGAGCCCGGTCAGGTCATCATGCGAGGCGTCGGTCACGTCACCGACACTAGCGGCGGTTCAGCCCTCGTTGATGAACTCTTCGAGCTGCGTACGGGCGATGTCGTCGGCCAGCTGCTCCGGCGGGCTCTTCATCAGGTACGCCGACGCCGGCAGCACCGGTCCGCCGATGCCGCGGTCCTTGGCGATCTTGGCGGCGCGCACGGCGTCGATGATGATGCCGGCCGAGTTCGGGGAGTCCCACACCTCGAGCTTGTACTCCAGGTTCAGCGGCACGTCACCGAAGGCGCGGCCCTCCAGGCGCACGTAGGCCCACTTGCGGTCGTCGAGCCAGGCGACGTGGTCGGACGGGCCGATGTGGACGTTCTTGTCCTCGACCTTGCCGGCCAGCGAGCCGGTGAGGTTGGACGTCACGGCCTGAGTCTTGGAAACCTTCTTGGACTCCAGACGCTCGCGCTCGAGCATGTTCTTGAAGTCCATGTTTCCGCCGACGTTGAGCTGGTAGGTGCGGTCCAGCGTCACGCCGCGGTCTTCGAACAGCTTGGCCATCACGCGGTGGGTGATCGTGGCGCCGACCTGGCTCTTGATGTCGTCGCCGATGATCGGCACACCCGCGTCCTTGAACTTCTTGGCCCACACCGGGTCCGAGGCGATGAACACCGGCAGCGCGTTGACGAACGCCACCCCGGCGTCGATGGCGCACTGGGCGTAGAACTTGTCGGCCTCCTCGGAGCCCACCGGCAGGTAGGACACCAGCACGTCGACCTTGTTGTCCTTGAGGACCTTCACCACGTCGACCGGCTCGTCGTCGGACAACTCGATGGTGTCGGCGTAGTACTTGCCGATGCCGTCGAGGGTCGGGCCGCGCTGCACCACCACGTTGGTCGGCGGCACGTCGGCGATCTTGATGGTGTTGTTCTCCGAGGCGTAGATCGCGTCGGACAGGTCGAAGCCGACCTTTTTGGCGTCGACGTCGAACGCGGCCACGAACTTGACGTCGCGGACGTGGTACGGGCCGAACCGGACGTGCATCAGACCGGGGACCGAGGAGGTGTCGTCGGCGTTGTAGTAGTACTCGACGCCCTGAACCAGCGAGGACGCGCAGTTGCCGACGCCGACGATGGCGACTCGTACCTCGGTCGACGCCTGTGTGTTCCCACTCATTGGGCGTTCTCCTAACTTCGTAACTTGGGTTTTGTCTTACGTTTTGTGTGCGGTGGTTACGTCTGTTCCACGGGGTTGGGTGCTGCCCGTTCCGCGGCGATCAGCTCGTTGAGCCACTTGACCTCACGCTCGCTGGACTCCAGCCCGAGTTGATGCAGCTGACGGGTGTAGCGGTCAAACGAGCTGCTGGCCCGCGCGACTGCTTCACGCAGGCCTTCCCGGCGCTCCTCGACCTGACGGCGCCGGCCTTCCAGGATGCGCATGCGCGCCTCCGCCGGAGTGCGGTTGAAAAACGCCAGGTGCACTCCGAAACCGTCATCGGTGTAGTTGTGCGGACCGGTGTCGGCGACAAGTTCGGTGAAACGACGGCGGCCCTCGTCGGTCAGCTGATAGACCCGGCGCGCTCGTCGTACCGGGGTCCCCGCGGGCGCCGCGTTCTCGGCGATCAGCCCGTCGGCCTGCATCCGGCGCAGTGCCGGGTACAAGGACCCGTAGGAGAATGCGCGAAAGGCGCCGAGCAGGCCGGTCAGCCGTTTGCGCAACTCGTAGCCGTGCATGGGTGACTCGATGAGCAGCCCCAAAATGGCCAGTTCCAGCATCGATTCACCTCCTTTTGCATGGCTTGTTACGACGATACGACGCCTCGCGTCATAGTATCGCTCCGATATATTAGCGACAACAGCACCGCCCGTTAATGCGCTGTTAGTCACACTCGGGTGGCCGGCTTCAGCTCACGTAATGGACCTGCTTGACGGTCCCGTCGCCGGCCAACTCGATGTATCCGCTGCCGTAATCGCTGGACACGTAGATCGTCAGCGACAGCGACCCCGGCGCGGTCGGATCCTTGGCCGGCTCCACGATCAGATAGATCGATTTGACGTCCTGTTGTTTGATCCCGACGGTCTCGGGTGCGCCGCGCAGGATGCCCACCACGGTCTTGACGTCGAACTTGCCCAGGTCGACGAGGTCGGTGTCGGTGCTGCTGTTGCGGGCGGAGCTGGACGGGTCGCCCCAGCCGCCGCGGTAGGTGTAGTCGAGGACCCGTCTGTCGTCGGTGGGATCCTTGCGGTCGATCGACGCGTACTCCGGGTAGACCAGCAGCCGGTAGCCCATGGTGTCTCCGAAGCGCTTGCGGGTCTGCTCCAGCAGCCCGGTCAGGCCGCCCAGTGACTGCAACTGCTTGGGGGGAGTCAGCACCACCGGCGCGATGCCGTCGGACTTGGCTCCGGGATCGGAGGTGAAGTCCAGCGGCGACGTGGTGTTGCCGTAGAGGCCCCACCCGATGCCGATGCCCAGCAGTACCGTGACGCCGAATGCCGCGGCGGCCAGCCCCAGCCCGTTGCGCCTCGCTCGGATGATCGGCGTCTGCACCGGCTTCTGGATCTGCGCGCTCTGCCCGGATTGCAGATCGTCGACCAGGAGCTGCAAATCGTCGAGGGTCACGGCGTTGGTGGCCATGCTGACCCGCTCGCGGTGCTCCTCCATCGACAACTCGCCGTCGTTGAGCGCCTTGTCGAGAATGTTGCACGCATCTTGGCGGTCGCTGTCCTTGGCCCGCGTGGTACCGCTCCGAGATTTCGCCACGGGACGATCGTAGAAGTCGGGCCCCCGACCGGCACAGCCTGTGATCACCGGATACCTGCTCGGCCACGCGACAACAGCCGCAGTTGCGTGTCGGTGCCAGGGGCGGCGACGTACTCTGGTCTGCGTGCGACTGCAGCGACAGGTGGTGGACTACGCGCTTCGGCGGCGCTCACTGCTTTCCGAGGTGTACTCGGGACGCACCGGTGTGTCCGAGGTTTGTGACGCTAACCCCTATTTGCTGCGCGCGGCGAAGTTTCACGGGAAACAAAGCCAGGTGATGTGCCCGATCTGCCGCAAAGAACAATTGACGCTGGTGTCCTGGGTTTTCGGCGAGCATCTCGGGGCGGTTTCGGGCTCCGCGCGTACCGCAGAAGAGTTGGTACTGCTGGCGACCCGGTTTTCGGAGTTTGCTGTCCACGTGGTCGAGGTCTGCCGGACGTGCAGCTGGAATCACCTGGTGAAGTCGTACGTCCTGGGCGCGGCAGTGCCCGCCCACCCGCCGCGGGGCTCGGGCGGCAAGCGGACGGCGCGCAATGGCGCCCGCACCGCCAGTGAATAGCGGAGGGCGCCACCACCAGTCGTCCAGCGACAAACCGGATGAGTCGACGACAACGGATGGCGGCAGACATTCCGGCGGTGAGCAGCAGGGTGCGCCGCCGCCACCACGCCGTGCGGTGCCTCCCGATGACCGGCTGACCACGGTCATTCCCGCGGTGCCCGACGATCGCCCCAGCCGGCACGCCGACCCGATCGACCAGGTCAAAGCCGCTCTCGACAGCCCGTCGTCACCACCGCCGCCCGCCGACCCCGTCGGTCAGGTGAAGGCCGCGCTGGATTCCCGGTCGCCGCGACCGGGGCACGAGCGGCTCAGCGGCCAGCACCGTCCGCCGGGCGGGCCGCCGCCGTCGGGACCGGCCGGCGCGACCCGCGGGCCTCGCCGCAAGCCGACCTGGTCTCAGCAGATCAACTGGAGATGGGTCCGGCGCTCGCTGTACCTGAGCCTGGCGGTCCTGATCCTGCTGCCGATCGTCACCTTCACCATGGCGTACTTCATCGTCGACGTGCCGCGCCCGGGGGACATCCGAACCAACCAGGTGTCCACGATCCTGGCCAGTGACGGCTCGGAGATCGCCAAAATCGTTCCCCCCGAAGGCAATCGGGTAGACGTCAACCTCAACCAGGTCCCGGTCCACGTGCGGCAGGCCGTGATCGCCGCCGAGGACCGCGGCTTCTACTCCAACCCGGGCTTCTCCTTCACCGGGTTCGCCCGCGCCGTCGGCAACAACCTTTTCGGCGGTGATCTGCAGGGCGGTTCCACGATCACCCAGCAGTACGTGAAGAACGCCCTGGTGGGCTCTGCGCAGCACGGGTGGAGCGGCATGATGCGCAAGGCCAAGGAACTCGTCATCGCCACCAAGATGTCGGGCGAGTGGTCCAAAGACGATGTGCTGCAGGCCTATCTGAACATCATCTATTTCGGCCGCGGCGCCTACGGGATCTCGGCGGCATCGAAGGCCTACTTCGACAAACCCGTCGAACAGCTCACCGTGGCCGAGGGTGCGCTGCTGGCGGCGCTGATCCGGCGGCCGTCCACGCTGGACCCTGCCGTCGATCCCGAAGGCGCGCTCGCGCGCTGGAACTGGGTCCTCGACGGCATGGTGGAGACCAAAGCGCTGGCGGCCAAAGACCGGGCAGGACAGGTGTTCCCCAAGACGGTGTCGCCGGACCAGGCGCGGGCCGAGAATCAGACCACCGGCCCCAACGGACTCATCGAGCGGCAGGTCACCAAGGAACTGCTCGAACTGTTCAACATCGACGAGCAGACCCTGAACACCCAGGGGTTGCAGGTCACCACCACGATCGATCCGCAGGCCCAGCAGGCTGCCGAGAAGGCGGTGTCGAAGTACCTGGACGGCCAGGACCCCGACATGCGGTCCGCGGCGGTGTCCATCGATCCGCGCACCGGGGCGGTGAAGGCTTACTACGGCGGATCGAATGCCCTGGGCTTCGATTTCGCTCAGGCCGGCCTGCAGACCGGTTCGTCGTTCAAGGTCTTCGCCTTGGTCGCGGCACTCGAGCAGGGCATCGGCCTGGGTTACCAGGTGGACAGTTCGCCGCTGACCGTCGACGGCATCAAGATCACCAACGTCGAGGGCGAGAGTTGCGGCACCTGCAACCTGGCCGAGGCGCTGAAGATGTCGCTCAACACCTCCTACTACCGGCTGATGCTCAAGCTCAAGGGCGGGCCACAGGCCGTCGCCGACGCCGCACACCAGGCAGGCGTCGCCGAAAGCTTTCCCGGTGTCCCGCACACGCTGTCCGAAGACGGCAAGGGCGGCCCGCCCAACAACGGAATCGTGTTGGGGCAGTACCAGACCCGGGTGATCGACATGGCCACGGCCTATGCGACGCTCGCCGCCTCGGGCCTCTACCACCGCCCGCACTTCGTGCAGAAGGTGGTCAACGCCGAAGGTCAGGTCCTCTTCGATGCCGGCACCGCCGACAACAGCGGAGACCAGCGCATCCCGAAGGCGGTGGCCGACAACGTCACCGCCGCGATGCAGCCGATCGCCGGGTATTCGCGCGGCCACAACCTGGCCGGCGGACGGCAGTCCGCGGCCAAGACCGGCACGACGCAGTTCGGCGACACCACGTCCAACAAGGACGCCTGGATGGTCGGGTATACGCCGCAACTGTCCACCGCCGTCTGGGTAGGAACGGTCAAGGGCGACGAACCTCTGGTGAGCGCCTCCGGCGGAGCGATATACGGGTCCGGACTGCCCTCCGACATCTGGAAGTCCACGATGGACGGCGCCCTGAAGGGGCAGCCGAACGAGACGTTCCCCAAGCCGACGGAGATCGGGGGATATGCGGGTGTGCCGGCGGCACCTCCGCCGCCGCCACCACCGCCGTCGGAGACGGTGATTCAACCGACGGTCGAGATCGCGCCGGGAATCACTGTGCCGGTGGGCCCGCCGACCACGATCACGGCGCCGCCGCCCGGCGGGCCGGTCCCACTGCCCCCGCCGTCTGACGTCCCCCAGCCTCCCCCGTGAGCGAGCGCGCCACCATCTCTCCGCGGCCGCTTGCTGCCGACCGCCGCAGCGCCGACAGCCGAGACTGCCCCAGCCGCAACGACGTTCTGGGTGCCGCGCTGGCCGGCGTGATCGGTGGGCCCGTGGGCCGGCACGCGTTGATCGGCCGCACCCGCTTCATGACACCGGTGCGGGTGATGTTCCTGATCGCCCTGGTATTCCTGGCCCTGGGCTGGTCGACGAAGGCGGCTTGCCTACAGAGCACCGGCACCGGTACGGGTGATCAGCGGGTTGCCAACTGGGACAACCAACGGGCGTATTACGAATTGTGTTACTCCGACACGGTGCCGCTGTACGGGGCGGAGTTGTTGAGCCAGGGCAAGTTTCCCTACAAGTCGAGTTGGGTCGAGACGGACGGCAACGGCACACCCCAGATGCGCTACGACGGCCAGATCGCGGTGCGCTACATGGAATACCCGGTGCTGACCGGGGTTTACCAGTACGTCTCCATGCGGCTGGCGAAGGCCTACACGGCAGTCAGCAAGATCCTGCCTGTTCCGGTAATCGCCGAAGTGGTGATGTTCTTCAATTTCGCTGCCTTTGGGCTGGCGCTGGCCTGGCTGCTCACCGTCTGGGCCACTGCGGGACTCGCCGGTCGCCGCATCTGGGATGCCGCGCTGGTGGGCGCTTCGCCGCTGCTGATCTTCCAGATATTCACCAATTTCGACGCGCTCGCAACGGCTTTCGCGATGGGTGGCCTGCTGGCCTGGGCGCGCCGCAGGCCGGTGTTGGCCGGTGTGCTGATCGGCCTGGGCGCCGCGGCCAAGCTGTATCCCTTGTTGTTCTTAGGCCCGTTGCTGGTGCTGGGGATCCGGACGGGACGGCTGCGCGATGTCCTGCGGACCACGCTGATCACCGCGGCGACCTGGTTGGCGGTGAATCTGCCGATCATGGTGCTCTTTCCGCGTGGATGGTCGGAGTTCTTCCGGCTCAACACCCGTCGCGGCGACGACATGGACTCGTTGTTCAACGTGGTGAAATCGTTCACCGGCTGGCGGGGGTTTGATCCCGTACTGGGGTTCTGGCAACCGCCGACCGTGCTGAACAGCGTTGTCGCCGTGCTCCTCGTATTGTCCTGCGCGGCAATCGCCTACATCGCGCTGACCGCACCGCAGCGGCCCCGGCTGGCGCAGCTGGCGTTCCTGGTGATCGCGGCCTTCCTGCTGACCAACAAGGTGTGGAGTCCGCAGTTCTCGCTGTGGCTGGTGCCGCTGGCCGTGCTGGCCGTGCCGCACCGCCGGGTTCTGTTGGCGTGGATGACAATTGACGCTTTGGTGTGGGTGCCCAGGATGTATTACCTGTACGGCAACCCGAACCGTTCGTTGCCACAGCAATGGTTCACGGCGACGGTGCTGCTGCGCGATATCGCGGTGATGGCCCTGTGCTTGTTGGTGATTCGGCAGATCTATCGCCCGGAGGAAGATCTGGTGCGCTGGCAGGGGCGCGTCGACGATCCGGCCGGAGGCAACTTCGATCTCGCCCCGGACAGCCCGCCCGGGTGGCTGCCGGTGTGGTTGCGCCCGGCCCGTCGCCCGCGGGTCGCCGAACCCGAGTTGGTCGGACAGACGTGATGCAGGTTGCCATTCCGGTGTTTCCCCGGTTCACCGCACTCGATGCGATCGGGCCTTACGAAGTGCTGCAACGCATTCCGTCGATCGACGTGGTGTTCGTCGGGCATCGGCGCGGTGAGGTGCGCACCGAGAACGGCATGCTGGGCGTCACCTGCGACGCCACGTTCGACGAGGTCACCGCGCCGGATGTGGTGGTGTTCCCCGGCGGCATCGGGACCCGGGTGCTGGTCGACGACGAAACCATCCGCGGCTGGCTGCGGGCCGTGCACCCGACTACCCGATTCACCACGTCGGTCTGCACTGGTGCCCTGTTGCTGGCCGGCGCCGGTCTGCTCGACGGGTTGACCGCTACGACGCATTGGCGCGCGGCCGACGAGCTGAACCGCCTGGGCGCGCGATATGTGCCCGAACGTGTCGTGGAGCATCTGCCCGAGCGCATCATCACTGCGGCGGGGGTGTCCAGCGGCGTCGACATGGCCCTGCGGCTGGTCGAGTTGCTGTTCGACCGGGTCGCCGCCCAGGCCGCTCAACTGCTCATCGAGTACGACCCGCAACCGCCGTTCGACTCCGGCGCGCTGGCCAAGGCCGACGAAGCGACAAGGGCCAGGGCGCTCGAATTCATCCAGTCCCGGAAGTGAATTTCGGGTCAGCCCGGCCATCCGGTAGCCTGGGGCGGTTGCCGACGCAGGCGACCCTCCTGCCACGGAGGTTCCGTGGCCGCCCAGACCAGAGGAGGTGATGAGGTCCCTATGCGTCCATACGAAATCATGGTCATCCTTGACCCCACGCTCGACGAACGCACCGTTGCCCCGTCCCTGGAGACGTTTTTGAACGTCGTCCGTAAAGACGGTGGATCGGTCGAGAAGGTCGACATTTGGGGCCGGCGGCGGCTGGCGTACGAGATCGCCAAGCACGCTGAAGGCATCTACGTGGTCATCGACCTGAAGGCCGCCCCCGCGACGGTCTCCGAGCTCGACCGCCAGCTGAGCCTGAACGAGTCGGTGTTGCGCACCAAGGTGATGCGCACCGACAAGCACTGATCGCCCTGTCGGAGCGGTTGCCTAGGCTTGCCCAAAGCTCGTAAAAACACCCACCAGGCGGACCCAGGAGGCATTCATGGCTGGTGACACGACAATCACTGTCGTAGGAAACCTGACCGCTGATCCCGAGTTGCGGTTCACGCCGTCGGGTGCGGCCGTGGCGAACTTCACGGTGGCATCGACCCCGCGGATCTACGACCGCCAGAGTGGTGAGTGGAAGGACGGCGAAGCGCTGTTCCTGCGCTGCAACATCTGGCGCGAGGCGGCCGAGAACGTCGCTGAGAGCCTGACGCGCGGCGCCCGGGTGATCGTCACCGGGCGCCTCAAGCAGCGGTCCTTCGAAACCCGCGAGGGCGAAAAGCGCACCGTGGTCGAGGTCGAGGTCGACGAGATCGGCCCCTCGCTCCGGTATGCGACCGCCAAGGTCAACAAGGCCAGCCGCAGCGGCGGCGGTGGCGGCGGCGGCTTCAGCGGGGGCGGTGGCGGTTCGCGGCAGTCCGCGCCCGCCCAGTCCGGCGGATCCGGTGAGGACCCGTGGGGCAGCGCCCCGGCGTCGGGTTCCTTCGGCGGCGGCGACGACGAACCGCCCTTCTGACCTACCTAACTTTCACAGCACGAGAACGGAAAGATTGACACCATGGCCAAGTCCACCAAGCGGCGCCCGGCTCCGGAAAAGCCGATCAAGGCGCGCAAATGCGTCTTCTGCGCCAAAAAGGGCCAGAACATCGACTACAAGGACACCAACTTGCTGCGGACCTACATCAGCGAGCGCGGCAAGATCCGCGCCCGCCGGGTCACCGGCAACTGCGTGCAGCACCAGCGGGACATCGCGGTCGCGGTCAAGAACGCCCGCGAGGTCGCGCTGCTGCCCTTCACCTCCGCGACGCGCTGATCACGCGCGCCCAACGAAAGTATTTGAACGATGAAGCTGATACTCACGGCTGACGTCGACCACCTCGGTTCCGTCGGCGACACGGTGGAAGTCAAGGACGGTTACGGCCGCAACTTCCTGCTGCCCCGCGGTCTGGCGATCGTCGCTTCGCGCGGCGCCCAGCGGCAGGCCGACGACATCCGCCGCGCCCGCGAGACCAAGACGGTCCGCGACCGCGAGCACGCCAACGAGATCAAGACCGCCATCCAGGCGCTCGGATCGGTCTCGCTGCCGGTGAAGACCGCGGCCGACAGCGGCAAGCTGTTCGGTTCGGTCACCGCCGGTGACGTGGTGGCCGCCATCAAAAAAGCCGGCGGCCCGAACCTCGACAAGCGGATCGTCCGGCTGCCCAAGGCCCACATCAAGGCCGTTGGGACGCACCCCGTGGTCGTGCACCTGCACCCCGAGATCGACGTCGAGGTCGCCCTCGAGGTCGTCGGCGAGAGCTAACTAGATGTGCCCTCACCCGGTGTGGCCTTGAGGCCGCACCGGGTTTTCGGCTGCGCGGAATCGCATTCGCGCAGCGGCATTCTGGCGAACAATTCCGAAGGGGTACGCACCGGGCCGGTGTAACCCTGCATTAACTCGGCGAAAATGTGGCTGAAAACCAACACGCCCGACACGATAACCTGCGCCGACACGCCGTAGAGATTCTTGTCCACATGATTTCGGCGGCGTTGTATGGCGGTCAGCAGCAGTGATGTACAAAAACGCGAGAATGATCCACAGGTACTCCACACCCCGTTCAACACTGGTGTTCAACGATATGCACACTCGATCCACAGCTTCATGAACAGGCCCTGTTGGAGTCCCGTCCAGCAACGTTTACGTTTTCATCCGGCGCGAAGCTAGGGGCTGGGGGTCGGTGCCATGACTTGCTCTCGGAATGTCAGTGATCGAATGTATGTTCGGTGGGTGAGTCGAAGGGAGGTGGTCTGTGGCGGTCGTCGATGACATGCCTCACCCGGGGATGGATACTCCGCCGCCGAGCGAGGATTACGGTCGCCAGCCTCCCCAGGATCTCGCCGCGGAGCAGTCGGTGCTGGGCGGGATGCTGCTGAGCAAAGACGCCATCGCCGACGTGCTGGAGCGGGTGCGGCCCAGCGACTTCTACCGCCCCGCCCATCAGAACGTCTACGACGCCATCCTGGACCTCTACGGCCGCGGCGAGCCGGCGGACGCCGTGACCGTGGCCGCGGAATTGGACCGCCGCGGGCTGCTGCGCCGCATCGGTGGTGCGCCGTATCTGCACACGCTGATCTCCACGGTTCCCACGGCCGCTAATGCCGGCTACTACGCGGGCATTGTCGCGGAGAAGGCACTGCTGCGCCGTCTGGTCGAAGCCGGCACGCGGGTGGTGCAGTACGGGTACGCGGGGGCGGACGGCGCCGATGTGGCCGAGATCGTCGACCGGGCTCAGGCCGAGATCTACGAGGTCGCTGAGCGGCGGACCTCCGAAGACTTCGTGCCCCTCGAGGACCTGCTGCAGCCGACGATGGATGAGATCGACGCCATCGCCTCCAACGGCGGCATCTCGCGCGGGGTGCCGACCGGATTCACCGAGCTCGACGAGGTGACCAATGGGCTGCACGCCGGCCAGATGATCATCGTGGCCGCACGGCCCGGTGTGGGGAAGGCGCTGGCGCTGAACACGCCGCTACCCACACCGGTCGGGTGGACGACGATGGGTGACGTCTCGGTCGGCGACGAACTGCTCGACGCCGACGGAGCGCCGACCCGGGTTATGGCCGCAACCGAGATCCTGTTGGGCCGGCCCTGCTACGAGATCGAGTTCTCGGACGGCACGACGATCGTCGCCGATGCGCAGCACCTCTGGCCGACTGGATACGGCATCCGCACCTCGGCCCAGTTGCGCAGTGGCTTGGACACCATCGCTCCGGCTGGATCCTCCGGGCGTCAGGTGGCCGTCATGGCGCCGGTATTGCAGATTGTTTCGGTCCGCCGGGTGCCCAGTGTCGCCGTGCGCTGCGTCGAGGTGGACAACCCCGCGCACCTCTACCTCGCCGGGCGTGGCATGGTGCCGACCCACAACTCCACCCTCGGGCTCGACTTCATGCGCTCATGCTCGATCAAGCACCGCATGGCCAGCGTCATTTTCTCTCTCGAAATGAGCAAGACCGAGATCGTGATGCGGCTGCTGTCGGCGGAAGCGAAAATCAAACTGGCCGACATGCGTTCGGGCCGGATGACCGACGACGACTGGACCCGCCTGGCTCGGCGGATGAGCGAGATCAGCGAGGCGCCGCTGTACATTGACGATTCGCCGAACTTGACCATGATGGAGATCCGCGCCAAAGCGCGCCGGCTGCGGCAGAAGGCCAATCTGAAGCTCGTCGTCGTCGACTACCTCCAGCTGATGACGTCCGGCAAGAAGGTCGAGTCGCGACAGATCGAAGTGTCCGAATTCTCAAGGCATCTCAAGCTTTTAGCGAAGGAACTTGAGGTTCCGGTGGTTGCGATCAGCCAGCTGAACCGTGGTCCCGAGCAACGCACCGACAAGAAGCCGATGCTGTCGGACCTTCGCGAGTCGGGATGCCTGACCGCGGCCACCCGGATCCTGCGGGCCGACACCGGCGCCGAAGTCACCTTCGGTGAGCTGATGCGTACTGGAGAGCGCCCCTTGGTGTGGTCGTTGGATGAGCGGTTGCGCATGGTCGCCCGGCCGATGACGAATGTGTTCCCCAGCGGACACAAGGAGGTGTTCCGGCTGCGGCTGGCCTCCGGGCGGGAGATCGAGGCCACCGGCAACCACCCCTTCATGAAGCTCGATGGCTGGACACCGTTGGAGCAGTTGAAGATTGGCGATCGCATCGCGGCGCCGCGACGGGTGCCCGAGCCCGTCGACACGCAGCGGATGGACGACTGCGAAGTCATGCTGCTCGCCCACATGATCGGCGACGGATCATGTGTGGAGCGTCAGCCCATCCGTTATGCCTCGATCGACGAGGCTAACCTCGCCGCGGTGACGGTGTCGGCCGCATACTTCGGCGTCCGAGCCGTCCGCGACGACTACCCGGCGGCGCGAGTGAGCACCTTGCGGTTGCCGGCGCCGGAGCGCCTGACGCACGGTCGGCGCAATCCGATTGCCGCCTGGCTGGATGGGTTGGGTCTGTTCGGGAAGCGCAGCTACGAGAAGTTCGTGCCGGAGGCGGTATTCCGCGCTCCGAATGATCAGGTGGCGTTGTTCTTAAGGCACCTGTGGGCGACGGACGGGTCGGTGCGGTGGGACGGGAAGGCGCGGCAGGGACGTATTTACTACGCATCGACGAGCCGGCGTCTCATCGACGATGTTGCTCAATTGCTATTGCGGATGGGTGTTTTCGCGCGCATTAAGCTCGTCAAGAAGGTCGGCTACCGGGACTCGTGGCACCTCTACATCTACGGCGCCGAGAACCAGGTCCGCTTCCTTCGCCATGTCGGCGTGCACGGCGGGAAGTCTGTCGCCGCGCAAGAGGTGTTGTCCCACCTGGAAGGTTTGGTGCGCAACCCGAACCAGGATACTGTGCCGCTCGCGGTGTGGGACCGGGTTCGGAATGCACTGTCGGCCAAGCAGATGACGCATCGGCAGTTCGCCGCGGCGATGGGCACACAGTTCTGCGGTTCGACGATGTGGAAGCATTCGCCGAGCCGGTCACGGCTGCACCGGGCCGCAGCGCTGTTGGAGGACAACGACATTCACGTGCTGGCGACCAGTGATGTCTACTGGGACACCATTGTCGAAATCACCAGCATCGGCGAACATGACGTCTATGACGGGACGGTTGACGGCACGCACAACTTCGTGGCGAATGGGATCAACCTGCACAACTCGCTCGAACAAGATGCTGACATGGTCATCCTGCTGAACCGCCCCGACGCATTCGAACGCGACGATCCACGCGGGGGAGAGGCGGATTTCATTCTCGCCAAACACCGTAACGGCCCGACAAAGACGGTGACGGTCGCGCACCAGCTGCACTTGTCGCGCTTCGCTAACATGGCGAGGTGACCGCCACTCCTGTCGAGATGCTATGAAGATTGACAAATAGCACTTCGTTGTTAGACAACGTTATTCGGCTCTGATTGGCGTTCAGAGACGTTTCCGCGGTACATGATGGGTTTGATATCGAAAGCTCTGTCAAAGTAGACGTCAATCGAAATCGCTGGGCCTTTTTCAACGCTGCGACGAAATGAGGACTGCCTGAGCTGGCCGACCCGAGAGTCCGCTTGCCCCGGGGCGTTGCTGCAGCAGCTCGCGCCCTCGGCGATCGCGATCGGCCCTGAAGCGCGACCCACGATCTGACTACCTATTTGGAGCCCTTGAGCGCCACAGCTATTCGGGGGTACCCGTCATCGGAGCAACGAGCAGTTCCAGGCGGCGCCCCTACGGCGGGCGCGACTACGCCTGACCCAAACTCGGCCGGTAATCAGCCGCCTCAGCCTCGGCGGCAAGCAATGCCCCCAGCTCACCCTCCTGCTGGGCAACAAACACACCGATCACCTGCCGGCACACCTCCGGCACGCTCACGCCACGCATATCGGCAATGCGTTTCAGCCCGACCAGCATCGACGTAGACACGTGAAACTGCACAGCGAACTGACCGCACGAACCATCCTCAGGCGGCAACCCCGGACCCACCACCACAGGTTCATCCACCCCGTACTCGTCCACCTCAGCACGCCGAGCTCGCTCAACAACTCCACCACTAGCGCCGCCACGAACGCCGTCGGCCGGGTCCCGGAACTCCTCATGACTGAACAAACCCATTCCGCCTACGCTAGACCTTGCAAAATTCCCCGGCCGCCAACTAAGCGACGCCGTTCGCGAGAGACCTAGGCAAGCGAAGCGGCGCTGAGGTCGCAGAGAGGTTTACCGCGGCGGGTCGTCGCCGAGAAGCAGGTTGACGTCTAGCCGGCGAAGCCTTCCCACCGCAGCGCGGTCGCGATCGACGTCCCCGCCCCCGGACAGAGCACCTGCCGCCACTGGTAGCCGAGTTACATTTTGGCACCGTCGCGGGGCTCATCCACGGCCAAATGAGAAGCCTCGATGAGAAAAGGTTCCTGGCTGTCTGGAGGAACTCTCCTCTGACGGTGATGGAGGTTACGGCTACTTCACCTGGCGGTATGCCTTATCCCACTGCTGCCGGGTCAGTTCGGGCCCGTTGCGTCCGTTCACGCTCAGTTCGGTCGGATCGCCAGCTGGCTGAGGCTGAACATGAACGAATTGGCGATGCCGGAGTTGAACAGGCCCGAATTGAAGCCGCTGAACCAGCCGGCCGGGAAGCCGCCGATGGCGCCGGTGAGGCCGGTGTTGAAGAAGCCGGAGCTGACCCCGTTGATGATCGCACCGCCGCGGGCCGTGTTGAAGAAACCCGACATGCTCCCGCTCTCGAACCAGGCCTGCGGGTCGGCGCTGTTTCCGAAACCTGAGGCCCCGCCGCGAGCGTCGTTGAAGAATCCCGAGTTACCCGTCGCACCGACCGCAACCGAACCCTGATCGACGGCACTGCCGAAACCGGTGTTCAGGGTGCCGGCGTTCCAGGCGCCGGTATTGGAGTGACCCGAGTTGCCCCAGCCGGTGTTGGTCTCGCCCGAATTGAGGAAGCCGGTGTTGACGTTGTTCCCGTTCCAGGCGCCGGTGTTGATCGACCCGCCGTTACCGAAGCCGGTGTTCAGCAGGCCCGAGTTCCAGAAGCCAGCATTGCCGGCGCCCGCGTTGCCCACGCCGAGGTTCCCGGTGCCGGAGTTCCCGACCCCCAAGCTGTTGAGCTGCCCCGGGAAAACGGTGTTCGTGCCGGAACTGAACATGCCGATGTTGCCGTCGCCGGAGTTGAAGAAACCGACGTTGTTGTGGCCGGAATTGCCGAAGCCGATATTGCCGCTACCGGAGTTGAGCAGCCCGGCCAGATTGATGCCCACCTGGTTGTCGCCGGTGAGCCCGATACCGATGTTGTTGTTACCGGTGTTGCCGAACCCGAAGTTCCCGTGGCCGAAGTTCCCGGCCCCGATATTCCCGCTGCCGGTGTTGCCCCCACCCATGTTCCCGTCGCCGCTGTTGCCCAGGCCGACATTGCCGTTGCCCGTATTACCCATACCGATGTTGTTGTTGCCCCGGCCCGCGTGAAAGGTGTACAAGTCCGGATTGTTCAAGTCGGCCGGGCCGCCATTACCGAAACCGATGTTCCCGTTCCCGTTGTTACCGAAGCCGAAATTGCCGTTACCGACGTTCCCGGCGCCGATGTTGCTGTTGCCCTGGTTGCCACCACCGACGTTGTGGTAGCCCGATTGCGCGGACGTGAGCGAGCTGTTGCCGTCGCCGCTGTTACCCATCCCGATGTTCCCCGACCCGGTGTTGCCGCTGCCGATATTGCCGTTGCCCTTGTTGCCGAACCCCAAGTTGGGCAGGTTCTGGACGAACTGCGCCAGCGTGCTCGGCAGTTGCTGCGCCGCAGCCACCGCTCCGGCGTGATAGCCGACCATCGCCTCGACGTCGGTGGCCCACATCGCTTCGTACTGCGCCTCGGCGGCCATGATCGTCGGCGTTAGCAGCCCGAACCAATTCGATCGGACCAGCTGTCCAAATGCATTGCGGTTGGCCAAGATCGCTAATGGATGCACCACCGCCGCCCGCGCGGAATCGAACGCGCTACCCACCATCTCCGCCGCTCGGGAGGCAACCGCGGCGTGGCTTGCGGCCTCAGTCAAGTACGCCGTATACGGAGCGGCGGCATTCACCATCGCCGCAGCGGCGGGGCCCGCCCACGCCTCACCCGCCACGCCGGTGATCACCGACGAGAAGGACCCCGCCAACTCCTCCAACGACTCGGCGAGGGAGGCGTAGGCCCCACTGGCCGCCGCCATCGGTGCCGATCCGGGACCGGACAACAGCAGGGCAGAAATCGTTTCCGGCGGAGCCGTCATAAAGCTGGTCATGGTGGAACCCCCATCACTGCTGACTGTGAAACCCGAGTCTTCGGCAGGGTCCTCAACTCTGATTGAGTATCGGGGTACTCGACTTTCGTCGCGCCGACCGCAAGGTCCTACGGGTCGGCCGCGCCGCGCCCTGTCAGGCAGTGACCGGTGAGATGAGGACCGGACGTCTCACCGGTTGAGTTGCCACACGGACACGTTCAGGCAGAGCGCGAACGTGGTCCAGAGCAGGTAGGGCACCAGCAGCCATCCGGCCGCGGCGCTACGGCGAAAGAACAACACGACAGTGGTGACCAGGACTACCCACAGAATCGAAATGTCGATCAACGCGATTCCACGCCAGCGGAGTCCGAAGAACAGCGGCGTCCAGGCCGCATTGAGGGCCAACTGCGCGGCGTAGGCGGCCAGCGCAGTCCGGGTCACGCCAAAGGGTCCGCTGCGCCACACCAACCAGGCCGCCACTGCCATCAGCACGTAGAGGGTGGTCCACACCGGTCCGAACAGCCACGAAGGTGGAGCCCACGACGGTTGCCGCAGTCGGCCGTACTGCTGGGCGCTGTTGGCGGCGAGACCACCCACACCGGCGGTGAGCATGACCGCCAGCAATGACAAGCCCAGTGCGACGAAGTTCGTGACTCCCCGACGGTTGGCGGCATCGACCATGCGACCACGGTAACCACCGGTCGTGCCCATCAGCGGCCAGGGAGGGGTTGAGCTCGGACAACGCGCGTTCAGAACCATCACTCGGTTCGGCCCTCTCGGCTAAGGACGCGCGGCAGTCACCTGGTTGCGAATGGTGCCGATACCAGCGACGTCGACTTCGACCACGTCGCCGGCGCTCAAGAAGCGCCCTCCGGTCTCTCCAACCCCCGCCGGCGTGCCGGTCAGAATGACGTCACCACAATGCAATTCGGTCTGATGGGACAGCGCCTCGACAATCTCGCCGAAACCGAAGACCATGTCATCAGTCGAACCGTGTTGACGCTGATCGCCGTTGACGCGAGTCACAACAGTGAGCGCGCCTTGATCCCTGACACCGTCCGCCGTGACGATGCAGGGGCCCAGCGGTTTGAACGACGAAAACGACTTGGCCCGTACGATCGCTGCGATGTCGACGAGCTGTCCATCACGGGTGCCCTGATGCTGAATATCACGCGCGGAGACGTCATTTGCGACGCACATTCCGGCGATGTGATCCCACCCGGACCCCTGGGAGAGCGCATGACACGGCCGACCCACGACGATGGCGATCTCGCCCTCATAGTCGACGTGATTGGGGGCTTCCGGAGGCAGAACAATAGGAGCGAACGGACCTGAAAGTGCCGTCGACGGAATGGGAAGGCCGATCGGGCGCGGGGGAGCCTGCAAACCGACCTCCTTGATATGGCTTCGGTAGTTGAGCCCGAGCAGAAACATCCGGCCAGCCGAATCTACCGGTGCGCGCAGAACGGCGTCAGTCATCGCGAGGCGAGCACGAACCGGTATTCCTGACACGTCAGCAAGGGTGTCCGCGAGCAACTGCGCGATGCTCGGCCGCCCCGAAATATCCAGGACCGCAAGCTCTTCGCCGTCAGCGCGCGCAATTCCCTGAGTCGTACGAAACAGCTGCAGCATTTCAGCGAGATCCCGCCAGAATGGTGGCGTTCCGACGGGAGAATAGCCACTGTCCGTCTGCCCCACGCCTGAACTCGTCGTCGAATGCGGTGATGGCGTGCGCGCTGAGTTCCTCGTCGCCACCCAGTACATACAAGAAGAGCAGGGACCGCGCCCGCGCGCAGTCTGCATCGGTTCGTTCAAAAACGATGTTGGTGACCTGGTGGCGTGTCTTGCGTGCGACATCGGCCTCCCGCGCGGCCATCGCCATCCGAATCTGGCCGCGGCCGCTCAAAAAGCTTTCCGCCAGGCACATTTGAGCGCTTTCGGTGAACAAGTCGACGTTCTTGGTCGCCTCGCCCGAATCGATGTGGAATGCGAACCGATAGATCAGGTCCTGGCACGCCGTCTGCGCGTGCAGTTGCTCCAGCAGGGAGTTGGCTGGGGACGTTTGATTCTGCACGGGCGCGGCTCCTATCAACAGTGCCTGGTGCTCTCCGGCAGCCTAACCAAACTTGACTGAAAGTCAATATCGTCGCGGGTCGGCAGCGGAGACGTGCTGGGCGGCCGGCCCCCGGTGTACGGTTTCGCCTGTGCCTCGACAATCGCCGGCGAAGACGACGCGCCGCAGCGACGACAGCAAGCGACCTGTTGGCCGTACATCCACCACCGCCGGCTCCAAGGCTGCGTCCAAAGCCGACCGACGACAACAGCTGACGATCGCGGCGCTCCGACTGTTTTCGCAACACCCGTACGACGACGTTTCGGTCGACGACATCGCGAGCGAGGCCGGGGCGGCGCACGGCCTGGTGTCCTACTACTTCGGCGGCAAGCGAGGGGTGTACCTCGCCGCGCTTGCGATGGTCCAGCGGGATCTGGATTCGCTCACCCAGCCGTTGCCGTCCGACGGGGACGTAACAGCGCAGATCAAGGGGATGTCGCGGCGACACTTTGAATATTTTCGCGCCCACCCCCACCTGATGATCGGAATGTTGCATTCCGGCCCTGTCGACCCGCAGACCAGTCAGATCGCCGAAGCGAATCAGACCTCCGGTGCCCAGGCACTCGTACGGATGCTGAACCTGCCGGAGAACGACCAGCCCGCAGCGCTCGAGGCCGCTCTGCGCGGTTGCATGGGTTTTGTGAACGCCCTCACCGTCCACTGGCTGACGCACGATCAGGACCTGTCCATTGATCGCGTGGTCGACCTCGTCTTCGACGTCGTGACAGCCGCGGCCGCCAGCGCAGTGGGGATCTCAACCGTCGAGACAGCGCTGGGACGACCCCTGGCGGGGCGCTGAACCGGCGCGATCAATTATTGACTCTCAGTCAAACTCTTGGCAGACTGTCCTGCGAACCGGGGAGCGGCTGCCGGCGCGGTGACGACCCGCAACGACGCGGCCGTTCGTCATGAATCTCAGGAGGCATCATGCCCGCGCCCCAGAAGCTGGCCCATATCGTCCTGGCGTCCGGCCAGCGCAACGTGATGCGCGACTGGTACTGCAAAGTGCTCAGTGCCCGAGTGCAATTCGAGAACGAATTCCTGTGCTTCCTCACCTACGACGATGAACACCACCGGATCGCCATCGGGGAGATGCCCGGCGCTCAGAAGCCTCCGCCCATGTCGACTGGGTTGCAGCACGTCGCATTCACCTACGACACGCTGGGCGACCTGCTCGACACCTACGATGAGTTGCGATCGCAGGACATCCTCCCCATCTGGTGCGTGAACCATGGAACGACCTCATCGCTTTATTACAGCGACCCGGACGGCAACTGGATCGAATTGCAGGTCGACAACTTCGCCTCAAACGAGGAAGGCAACGAGTATCTGCGGTCGGAGCGCTTTGCCGCCAATCCCATTGGAGTACAACTTGATCCCGGAACGTACCTGCAGCGGCTGCGTCGTGGCGAGTCGGCGCAAGATCTGCTGAAGGAACTGGCCCTGGTCCAAGGACCGCCGGCGGTTCTGCCGAACCTCATTTAAAGCAGGCAGAAAACGCGGCCTGGCCCGGCGGGGCTGACGCGCGTGCCAAGGGGGAGCTCTGCGAACAGTTCTGTGGATGTCGACGATCGTGTCCCGACCGGACCGGAAGTTGCTACCGTCCACGCCATGACCGCCTCGATAGACCCGGCCGAGTTCTTCAGCGACGCGGCCATTCAGGATCCCTACCCCCTGTACGCCAGGCTGCGCACCGACGGCGGCGTCCACCGCGTCGGGGATTCGGATTTCTACCTCGCCAGCAGCTGGCCGGCGATCACCGGTGTGGTCAACCGGCCCGAGGTCTTCTCGTCCAATCTCACCGCGACGATGACGTTCAGCCCAGACAAAGGGGTGACGCCATTCCCGATGGAGGGCGTGGGCGGCCGCACCCACATCCTGGTCACCGCCGACGACCCGGTGCACGCCGCGCACCGCAAGTTGATGATCGGCCAGTTCACCGCCAAACGGGTGCAGGCCTTCCAGGACCTGATAGTTCGAACATTCGAAAGCCTGTGGGCCACGGCGGCAGACGACGGCACCATCGAGTGGATGGACGGCGTCGCCAACCGGCTGCCGATGATGATCGTCGCCGAGCTGATCGGTGTCCCCGAAGCAGACGCCGACCAGCTGGCGCGATGGGGTTACGCAAGCACGCAACTGCTCGATGGACTGATGTCGGGGGAGGAGTTGGCCGCGTCGATGGCCGCCATCGGCGAGCTGAGCGGCTACATCACCACGCGTATGGAGCAGGCTGCCGCCAATCCGGGTGACGACCTGATCGGCGCGCTGGCAAGGGCGCGTGCGGCCGGTGACCTCGACGCCTTCACCGCGCAATTGATCCTGATCTCGCTGTTCAGCGCGGGCGGAGAGTCGACCGCATCGCTGCTTGGCACGGCGGTCAACATCCTGGCCGCCGACGCACCGCTGCAGCGCAAACTGCGCGACCAGCCGGATCTGCTGGGGGCGTTCATCGAAGAGACGCTGCGGCTGGAGCCGCCGTTTCGGGCGCACTACCGTCACGTTCTGGAAGACACCGAGCTGGCGGGTACCGCGCTGCCGAAGGACTCGAAGGTCCTGCTGCTGTGGGGCGCGGTCAATCGCGATCCCGACCATTTCGAGGCTCCGGACGAGTTCCGGTTAGACCGCCCAAACGGCAAGGCGCACACAAGCTTCGGTAAGGGCATCCACTTCTGTCTGGGCGCGCCGCTGGCGCGGCTGGAGGCCACGACGGTGTTGCGGATGCTGCTGGACCGCACCGAATGGTTCGACGCTGCCGAGGTCGGTCCGTGGCTGCCCAGCGTGCTCGCGCGACGGCGGGAATTCTTGCGCTTGACGTTCAAGTGACGTCAGCTTGCGGCCACCTCGTCAGGAAACGGTGACCATGACTTTGCCGCACTCGCGGCTTTCGCCGAGCAGTTCAAATGCCGCGTCGACCCGGTCGAGCGGGAACCGGTGAGTGATCAGCGCCGAAAGGTCCCGGCGGCTGAGTAGGTCGACGGCGTCCCCGAACCGGGCCGGGTACTCCATCGAGCCGCGGATGGTGAGCTCCTTCATCAGGACGTTCAGGAAGTTGACCGGGACCGCCTGGTAGTGCAACGCCACCACGCTGATCCGTGCCCGAGGTCCAGATCGGTCGATGATGTCGGTGAGCACCGCGTCCGACCCGGACGCTTCGATGTATGCGTCCGTGGCCGGTGCGTGCCCGTAGGCCAATGCGCGGGTTCCGTGCAGACGTGCCAGTTCGCGCCACACCTTCGTCTGGGTCGGGTCGATCGACGCCGACGCTCCCAGCTCCTCGGCAAGCCGTCGTCGCTCCGCCGAGGGGTCCACTCCGACGATCTCCGTGAACCCGCGATCGGCCAGCGCACTGATTGCGGCCAAACCTATTGGACCACAACCGAACACGGCGACCGTGTCGCCTGGACCGACATCCGCCTGCTCGGCGGCGTGCATCCCGACCGCGAGCGGTTCGGCGAGCGCGGCGACGTCCAGGGGCATGTCGTCGGGAACCGCGATGAGCCGGCCCCCGGCGGCCGCATCCCTGACCAGGACCACGTCAGCGAGACCACCGGCGGCGCTGCCGCCGCCGATGCGGCCCGCAGCGTCGTTGCCGGGATGCACCACGACCCGCTGGCCCGGAGTCACTCCGGTGACCTCGGCTCCGACCTGCCGCACCACCCCGGCGAACTCGTGGCCGAGTGGCATCGGCTCCCCGCCCGGTCCGGCCAGGCCTCCCAGCCGGATATAGGTGAGGTCGCTGCCGCAGATACCGCACGCATGCACCTCGACCAGCGCGTCGCGCGGACCGCAGGACGCCAGGTCTACGCGATCGACGGCTACAGTCCCTGGCGAATGGACGCGAACCTGCCGGGTAGTGGGAACTGAAGATGCGGTTGTCATTTGCCCGCGACACTAAGCCCAACGGCATTCTTCGGACAAGGTTTGTGACGGCCCGGGAGGCACCAACGCGGCAACACGTAATGTTCTCCGCGTGGATATCAACGGAGCTAGCGCAATTGTCACCGGTGGTGCGTCGGGTATCGGAGCCGCTTCGGCCCGCCAGCTCGCCGCCAAGGGAGCCCGGGTCGTCGTCGCCGACCTACAGGCAGAGCGTGGACAGGAACTGGCGCACGAGATCGGCGGCGTGTTCGTCAGCGTCGACGTGACGAACACCGAGCAGATCGAGGACGCGGTCAACACCGCGGTCGACCTCGGTCCGCTGCGGGCGCTGGTGAATTCGGCCGGTGTGGGGTGGGCGCAGCGCACCATCGGCAAGGACGGCGAATTCGCTTCTGCGCACAATCTGGACGCCTACAAGAAGGTGCTCGCGATCAACCTGGTCGGCACGTTCGACTGCATCCGACTGGCCGCCACGGCGATGAGCCGCAACGAACCGGGCGAGAGCGGCGAGCGCGGCGCCATCGTCAACATGACGAGCGTCGCTGCCTTCGACGGCCAGATCGGGCAGGCGGCCTACTCGTCCTCCAAGGGCGGAGTCGTCGGTTTGACCCTGCCGGTGGCGCGTGACCTGTCGGCGGTCGGCATCCGCGTCAACACCGTGGCGCCCGGCCTCATCGACACCCCGATCTACGGCGAGGGTGAAGCCTCCGAGGCCTTTAAGGCGAAACTGGGCCAGTCCGTGCTCTTTCCGCACCGGCTGGGCAAGCCCGACGAATTGGCTTCCATGGTCATCGAATTGATCACCAACTCGTACATGAACGCCGAGGTCGTCCGCGTCGACGGCGGCATCCGGATGCCACCGAAGTAGAACCGCCGTGCGCCTGGCGCGAGCGTGCGCGTGTTGTCGGCGACACGCCGTTGCCGCCGGCATTTTGCGGTCACTCGCGCCCGATAGTCAGCGCTCAATCTCGATCAAAAGCCTCGTCGGACCTGATATTCCAACCATCGGCTTCCACGGCACGGCACCGATCCGGCGCGGTGCCCGGATACGGCTGGTGATCACCCGCAGCGCTTCGATGAGTTCGACTCGTGCCAGGTGCGCACCGAGACAGTAGTGGACGCCGCCGCCGAACGTCTGGATGGCCGGTGGCGCCGTCCGGGTGATATCGAAGCGGTCCGGATCGTCGTAGACCGCCGGGTCCCGATTGGCCGCGGCGGTATTCGCCATGAGGCACGTGCCCGCCGGGATGAGAAAGCCGTCGAGGTCGACGTCTTGGGTCGCCACGCGCACGGTGGCGAAGGCGATCGGGGTGTGCCGGATCAGTTCCTCTACGGCCTGCGGCGCCAGGTCCGGGTTTTCGGCGAGCAGCGCCCATTGGTCGGGATGGTCGGCCAGCACCTGGACGGCGGCCGCCAACTGGTTGCGGGTGGTGTCCGTTCCGGCGTTGAGCAGGATCACGGCGAGGTTGACCAACTCGTCGTGCGACAGTCGATCGCCGTCGTCTTCGACGCGGATCAGTTGGGAGATCAGGTCATCGGTCAGGCACTGTCGCCGTGCGGCGATCAAGCCCTCGACGTATGACTCGAGTTGTTCCCAGGAGCGCAGAATCGCCGGCGCGTCCTCGGCGACGTTGACCCCGAAGGCCTTGCTGACGTCGTCAGACCAGCGTGAGAACAGGTGCCAGTCGTCCGGGGGTGCACCAAGCAACGCACAGATGATGGGCACCGGATAGGGCCGGGCGATGTCCGCGACGACATCGCAGCGGCCGGCCGAACAGGCATCGACCAGTTCGGTGATCACCTCGACGCATGCCCCGCGCATCCGTTGCGCGGCACGCGGAGTGAACGCCCGCGACACCAGCCGGCGCAGCCGGTGGTGTGCGGGGCCGTCGAGGCTGATCAGAAGTTTCGTCACCCGGTCCCAGACCGGGCCTGACGTGATGCCCTGCACCACCAGGCCGGCGCCCTGCGGCATGGCGAAGCGGGAATCGCGCAGGACGGTCCGCACCAGGTCATAGCTGAGAACCTCGGGGCCGTAGGGGCTCATCGCGATCGGTGATTGCTGTCGCGCCTCCCGCAGGATGCGGTGAGCTGTCTCGGGATCCGGTGCGTCTTCATAGGAAATCGCCGGAATCTGCATGTCGATGGTCATGGCGTCGACTATCCGAGCGCGCCGGTCAGTCGGCATCGGCCGAGATGCCGAAACCTATACCCCACGCGGACGCGTACAAGTCCACGCCGGGGCGCCGACCGTATTAGCCAAATGGCTGATGTTTCGCGCCAACCACCGCAGGATCCTGGCTACCATGAGCGAAATCGACTGGAGCGACGTGGCCATGAGCGAGCTGCCAACCGGAACGGTGACGCTACTGCTGGCCGATGTCGAGAGCTCGACGCAACTGTGGGAAAACCAGCCCGACGCGATGGCAGCGGCTATCGCGCATTTGGATCAGGCGCTGGCGGAGGGGGTCGCCGCACACGACGGGGTCCGGCCGGTTGAGCAGGGCGAGGGCGACAGCTTCGTCATCGCTTTCGCCATGGCGTCGGACGCGGTGGCCTGTGCTCTTGATCTGCAGCGCGCGCCCCTGGCGCCGATCACGCTGCGGATCGGCGTGCATACGGGCGAGGTACGACTACGCGACGAGAACAACTACGTCGGGCCGGCCATCAACCGCACGGCGCGGCTGCGCGACCTGGCCCACGGAGGACAGACCGTCTTGTCGGCCACGACAAGTGACTTGGTCGTCGACCAGCTACCCCGGGACGCGTGGTTGACAGATCTCGGCAGCCATCCGCTGCGCGATCTGCCCCGACCCGAACGCGTGGTGCAACTGTCGCATCCGGACCTGCGCAACGACTTCCCGCCGCTGCGCACACCCGCGGCCATCCGAACCCACAACCTACCGGCCCAGCTCACGAACTTCGTTGGCCGCCAAGCCGAAATGGCCGACCTGCGAGAAGCATTGACAGCCCACCGGCTGGTCACTTTGACGGGGGCGGGCGGAGTGGGCAAGACGCGGCTGGCCGTGCATGTCGCATCGGAGATGGCCAACGACTTCCGCGACGGCATCTACTACGTCGACCTCGCGCCGATCACCCATCCCGATGTGGTGACGGTGACGGCCGCACGCGCGCTTGGTCTACCGGACCAGCCCGGCCGTTCTGCAATGGACACGATGCTGCGGTTCATCCGCGACCGCCAGCTGCTGATCGTGCTCGACAACTGTGAGCACCTGCTCGACGCGAGCGCTCGCTTGGTCGCCGAATTGCTATCATCGGCAACAGGATTGACGGTGCTGGCCACCAGTCGTGAAGCGCTCGGGGTGACCGGTGAAGCGACCTGGCAGGTGCCGTCGCTGGCGCTGGCCGACGACGCGATCTCATTGTTCGCCGACCGCGCGCGGTTAGCGCGCACCGGATTCGCCATGACCGACGAGCACTCCGTCGTGGTAGCCGAAATCTGTGCCCGCCTCGACGGCATGCCACTGGCGATCGAACTCGCGGCGGCGCGGGTGCGGACGCTGTCGCTGACGGAGATCGTCGACGGGCTCCATGACCGTTTCCGATTGCTGACCGGTGGTTCGCGAATCGCTGTGCGCCGTCAACAGACGCTACGCGCGTCGGTGGATTGGTCGCACGCGCTGCTGACCGAGACCGAGCGCGTCCTATTCCGCCGGCTGGCAGTGTTTCTCGGGGGATTCGACCTCGATGCCGCACAGGGTGTTGCCAGCGGCGACGACATCGAGCGCCACCAAGTCATGGATCAACTGACCCTGCTCGTCGAGAAGTCCCTCGTCGTAGCCGAGACCTTGGGAGGCCGGACCCGGTACCGGCTGTTGGAAACGGTGCGTCAATACGCACTGGAGAAACTGAGCGACTCCGGCGAGGCCGACCACACCCGCGATCGTCACCGCGATCACTACACCACAATAGCTGGGTTACTCGACGCTCCGGGACGCACCGACTATGAGCGGCGAATGCAGCAGGCCGAGACCGAAATGGACAACCTGCGAGGCGCTTTCGGCTGGTGCCTGGAGAACGCGGACAACGAGCACGCGTTGAATCTCGCGTCGTCGCTGCAACCCCTGTGGCACAGCCGGGGACGCATCCTGGAAGGGTGCGCCTGGTTCGATGCAGCGCTCGCCGACGATGTTGATACCCCGGCGGTCGAGCCCGCGACCCTGGCCCGCGCCCTCGCCGACAAAGCCACGCTGATCACGTTCGTCGGCTACAGCGTGAGTCCGGCGCAGCGGGCGCTGGAGATCGCGCGCGAGCTCGACGATCCAGCCCTGCTGGCGCGGGTCCTGACGGCCTGCGGCGTCGGCGCGGGCGGTGCCGATTTCGATGGTGAGGCAGCCCGGGCCTACTTCGGAGAGGCGACCGTCCTTGCCCGTGCCAGCGGTGACAACTGGAGGCTGAGTCATATCCTCGCTCGGCGATCGAATACCGCTGTCGTAGTTGGTGACCCAATCGAAGCCAGGGCCGCCGCCGAGGAGGGGCATCTTCTCGCTGACGCGATGGGAAACAAGTTCGATGCACGTCAGTGCCGCCTGAGTCTCGCGATGGCACACCTGATGGAGGGCGATCTGCCGGCCGCCGTACCACAACTGAGCGCCACGGTGGCGGACTGTGAAGCGGCGCACGACGAATTTCACAAGCCGCTGGCGCTCATGGGCCTGGGCGTCGCTCAGGCGTACGCCGGCGACGTGAGCGCGGCGCGTCGCACTGCCGAAGCGGCGCTTCAGGTCGCCCCGGATGTCGGTGAATACTTCCTGGGGATGGGTAGCGTGACCTTGGCCGCCGCAGCACTGGCCGGCGGCGATGTCGCAACCGCACACGCCGCCAGCGATGCGGCCTGGCGATATCTCAACCTTGCTCAACCGGAGAATGCCGTGGCGCAACGTGCCTTCAACGCGGTCGAGGCAGCCAGACTGCGAGGCGAACTCGATCTGGCGCGCGCCTGGGCGGACGACGCGGTAGCCGTCGCAAAGGGCTGGTATTCCGTGATCGCATATCTATCGCGGGCCAGAGTAGCTGCGGCACAGGGGTTTCCCGAACAGGCCGAGCGTGACGCTCATGACGCACTGTCCCGTTCAACAGAGAACGGAGTTTACCTCCATCTACCTGACATACTCGAATTCTTCGCCCAGCTGAGCCGGTCGGACAGTCCGCGAGCCGCAAGGCTGTTGGGCGCCGCGCATGGCTGCCGCCAGCGTATGGCACTGGTGCGATTCAAGATTCACCAGTCTGGTTACGAGTCCACGGTCGCTGAATTGCGAGATGCGCTGGGGGAAGATGACTTCAACGCCGCATGGGCTCAAGGCGCCGCACTCACCACCGAGGAGGCGATCGCCTACGCCCAGCGCGGCCGCGGCGAACGCAAACGCGCGTCGAGCGGCTGGGAGTCCCTGACCCCGGCCGAGCTGGACGTCGTCCGACTGGCTACGGAGGGCCTGGGCAACAAAGACATCGCTGCCCGCCTCTTCGTGTCACCGCGTACGGTGCAGGCCCACCTCTCGCACGTCTACACCAAACTCGGTATCACGTCGCGCTTCCAACTCATCCAGGAAGCGGTAGCGCAGGCCGACTAGAGCTTGGAGAGTCCGGGAATCCGTTGCACCAGGCCATCGTCCAGCATCTGCTGAAAGTGATCAGTGATGGTCTGTTCGACCGGCCGGTACGTCAGACCCAGTTCCTTCTTGCTGCGGGTGTTGTCAAATGCCAGAGGGTAACCGACGTTGCGGTCGACGAATTTTCTGGTTAGTCCGACAACCGGGGCGATGACCTTGAAGACCACCTTGGGCGCCGTCGTCCTCGGGAACGCGTAGAACGGGCCGAACCGCCGGCGCAGGATCTTGCCGATCTCCAGGAAGGTCAGCGTGTCGGCGTTGGCGATGTAGCGTCCGTGTGCCTCGGGGGTGAAGCCGGCGCGCAGGTGGGCATCCGCAACATCGCGGACGTCGACCACGCCGGTGGCCATGTCGGGCGCCCCGGCGAGCATGGTGCCGTCGAAGAACTGCTTCATCGTGCTCAAGCTGGCCGAGTCGCTGGCACTGGTCAACGACGGACCCAGCACCAACCCGGGATGAATCGTCACCATGTCCCAGCGCTCCTGCTCCTGCTGGTAACGCCAGGCCTCCCGCTCTGCCACCGTCTTGGAATAGGGGTAGGGCTGATGGTCGGCGCTGCTGGTGGTGTTCCAGTGCTCTTCGGTGAAAACGCCGTGGGGCACATCCTGGGACTCGCGGGCGTCACCGTAGATCGCGACCACACTGCTGGTCAGCACCACCCGCTTGACGCTCTCGGTGCGGTTGACGGAGTCCAGCACGTTCCGCGTGCCCTCGAGTGCCGGGCGGACCAGCGCCTCTTCGGCATCCGTGAAACCGGAGATGAGGAACGGCGACGCGGTGTGCATGACGAGCTCGCACCCCTTCATCGCCTCGTCGAAGCTGCCTGTTTCAAGCAGGTCGGCTTTGAAGAGCTTCAACCGGCCGGGATGGTCGGCTGACAGCTTGTGCAGATGCTCGAGGCCGGATTTCTTGTCTGGGTTGCGCACCGTGCCGTGGACGGTGTGGCCGGCTTCGAGCACCGCACGCACGATCCAACTGCCGATGTAACCGCTGGCCCCCGTGACCAGCACCGGCGCGGCAGGGTCGATCGTGGTCGAGGATCGGCTCATGGAGGGTTGTTCCTCTCTCGCGGGACGCAGTGAAGATGCTGCTGATCGGACCCTAGCGCGATGGGCGTCGAGGACCTAGCGGCCATCGCCGGGCGAGCGGTAGGCGGACCACCGAAATCATCGAGTTGCATTGGCCGCGAGAGGTTTCCGGACATGTCAGTGGGTGCGTGAATGCTGGTGGCAACTACCGGAGAAAGGTGCGGATATGTGCTGGCAGTGCGACAACCCCCACGCCACCATCGATGACTACCTGGACGTGCTACGCACGATCATCGCGGATCACGGATGGGCGGTGCAGTTCGTCGAAGACGAATCACGACCATTTGCCTACACGGTCGGCCTGTCCCTGCGCGGTCTGCCCGAACTGCTGATCACCGGTCTGCAGCCGCGCAAGTCGGCACACGTGCTGAACTCGGTCGCGCACTACATTGCCGACGACGGCATGGTGGTACAGCCGGCGGAGCACATCGACCTCCAGGGCGAGTTACTGCTCGAAGTCGTCGAGGTCGATCACCCGGACGTGCACCTGACATTCGCGGTTCGGTTACGCGATGCGCCTATTCGCGCGTTTCAACTGGTCTGGACCGACGACCGCCGCCATTGGCCATGGGACCGCGGGTGGAGCCACGGCAGACGCCGGCAACCGGTCCTGGGCGTCCGCACCCCGCTGAGGGGGTGAGGCCGCGCCCCTAGCTGAACCGCACGTTCAACGTCGCCAGGCCGAAGATCTTCCGGCCGGCGGATTTCGCGCCGACGATGATGACGCCGGTGCGGGTGTCTGGGTCCAAAGACTTTATCCGGCCGCTGAATTCGATGTCCGCTCCGTCGATGGCCGAGACGATGGCGGGCTGAGACAGGCGTACCGCGAAGCGGGTGACCGCACCGGGGTCGCCCGTCCATGCGGAGGCGAATCCGGCGCCCAGGCCCATGGTGAGCATGCCGTGGGCGATCACGTCGGGCAACCCGGCCGCCTTGGCGAGCGTCTCGTCCCAGTGAATCGGGTTGGCGTCGCCGGCCACACCGGCGTAGTTGACCAGATCGCCGCGGGACAGTCTGGTGTGGCGCACCGGTAGCTCGTCGCCGACCTTGAGGTCGTCGAACGACGGGGTACCGGGCTTGCGTGCCAGGTCGTCGGCGATCCGGACGTCACCCTCGGGACGCACCGTCTTCACATAGTCGGCGTCGGATTGATCGGTGTCGAGGATGTTGACGTCGTGCATCATCGCCTTCTGCACCGCGGCCTTGACCGCCGGATCGAAGTCCTCGGCGGTGATGCCGACGACCGTCGTGTGCAGGGTGTGCACCCGTTCGCCGGCCGTGTCGGTGTAGGTGTTGGTCACGGTGATCATGTCCCGTCCGGCGATCCTGCGCACCGCCGTCAGTTCGACGTCGATGCTCAGCTCATCGCCGGCCACGATCGGACGGTGCTGCTCGAAGACCTCTTCGGTCTGCAGGTAGGTGTCGTAGCCGACCACCACCGACTCGAACATGCGGCGATTGCACGTCATGCCCGGAACCGACGTGAACGTCAGCGGGGCCACCAGCCCCGAATAACCCAGTTCCGCCGCGGCGTCGACGTCCCAGTGAGCGGGGTGATAGTCCTGCACCGCGCGGGCATACTCGCGCACCTTCTCGCGGCCCACCTCGTAGGTGTAATCCATCTGGTAGTAATGGCCGACCCGAGATTCGAGCGTCGATGCCTCTGCCGCTGCGGTCATGAATGTTCGCCCAACTGTTCTATCGGCTTGTTGGTCGAGGCCGACCCCAGCACACTATCGCGCCGGTTGTCGGCAAACGGCGCCGCTACGGGTGGCCGACGCTGCGGTACAGCTTGGCCGACACCGCCGACAACCAGGCCCAGGCCATGACGACCGCTGCGGTGAAGGCCAGAATCGCCGCGGTGCCGCCGGATCCGGAGGCCAGCGCGAGGAAGCTGCCCGCGAACACCAGTCCGGTGATGCGCGAGAACCACGCCCACCCGGAGCCGTCAGGCAACCGGGCGAACCACCCGCCAAGCACGAAACACGCGGCGACCAGGCAGATGAAGCCGATGCCCGCGACGGCGAAGTGTGCCATCCCGTGCCAACTCGGCTGACCGACGCCGGGCGGCGTACCCGGCGGGAACCCGTCCGATGGGTCGGCGCGGAAGCAACCGGCGACCATCAACGCGAGCCCGTAACCGCCGAGCAGGCCGGCCGCCCACGCGCAGCGGCGGCCACGCCCGAGTGCCCGGCCGACTCCGACGGCAGCCGCAACCGTCATCGCACCTGTGACCAGGAACGTCGCGATCTGTATCCATCCGAGGTCGCCGTTGGCGAGCTGACTGGCGGCATGCCGGGTCGGGTCGAATCCCTCGCGGGCCGCCGCCTGAATCCCGACCGACAGCAGGTAGACGGGACCCGCGATGACGCCGTATCCGAGCAGCGATTTGGTGATCCGTTCGGGAAGGGGCGGGCAATCGGTGGCGGTCATGGCGGCCCTCCGTGAGATAGTAGAACTAGACCGTACAGTACTACAGAACTAGACTGTCCAGTACCGGTAGAGAGGGAGGCGATGCCCGACCCAGTCGGCCGTTCGGCGCGAAAGCGCATGACCATCCTGTCCGCGGGCCGCGACCTCTTCCTGGGCAACGGCTATCAGGGAACGAGCGTCGACGCGATCGCCGCGTCTGCCGCCGTCTCCAAGCAGACGGTTTACAAGCATTTCGGTGACAAGCACGAGTTGCTGATGGCCATCGTGAACGACGCCCTGGACACGACGGTCGCAACCTTCGTGGAGCGCGCGTCGATCCTCGCCGAAACCACCGACCTGGAGCGGGATCTGACCGCGTTCGCCGCCGACTACCTGCACGCCGTGCTGCAGGAACACGTGGTGCAGTTGCGCCGGTTGGTGGTCGGGGAGGCCAACCGACTACCCGAGCTTGCCGCGTTGTACTACGAGCGGGCTCCGGACAGGATGCTCTCGGCTTTCGCCGACTGCTTTGCCCGGCTGAATCAGCGCGGTCTGTTGGATGTTCCCGAACCAGCCACTGCCGCAGAGCATTTCGCGTTCCTTGTGGTCGGGCGATGCATCGACCGGGCGCTGTTCTGCGGCGGCCCGGCAGTGGAGTCCGCCATCGACGTCGACCACCACGTGCAGGCCGGCGTGCGAGTGTTCCTCGCGGGCTATCGGCCGGCCTGACGACCGGGGTCGGAAGCGCTCATGTCTCCCGTCGTGGGCGTGCCGGCTGCCAGCCCGTAACGCAGGTACACCGTGCCGGTGGGGCCGGCTGCCGGTGGTTCGAGCAGTGTCAGGTTGGTCGGGACCGTGCCGCCGTCGAACACCTTCTTCCCGACGCCGAGGGTGATGGGGTGTACCCAGAGGTCGAGGCGGTCGAAGAGCCTTTCGCGCAGCAGGGTCTGCACCAGGTTCAAGCTCCCCACCACTTTGACGCGCTCGTGTCGATCCCGGAGTTCGCGCACCGCCGTGGCCAGGTCCGGACCGAGGTGGGTGGATCCGTCCCACGACAGATCGGGCCGCCCGCGCGAGGCCACGTACTTCGGGACGTCGTTGAAGAGTGCCGCGATCGCTCCGTCGTGTTGGTGCGGCCAGTAGCCGGCGAAGATGTCATACGTCCGCCGGCCGAGCAGCAGCGCGTCCGTGCCCTCGTACGCGGCGGCGACCTGCGCCCCGCTGACCTCATTCACCAGGGGCGCCTGCCACCCGCCGAAGGGGAACCCGACCGGGTCCTCGTCGGGTCCACCGGGTGCCTGGCCCACCAGGTCAAGGGTGGCGAACAACTCAATATCGATGTGGCCCATGACTTCTCCATATTCGGCGCGGTTATTGCCCTCAGAACGTCAGACCGGTCAGCGCCGCCAAACTCATCGCTGCGGTACAGCCATCGCGGCCGATGAGATAGAACGGTAAGAGCTACCCGATCGCTTCACCGAAGATGCCCAGAGGAGCTCAGTCATGGAATCCGTCAAGGGGAAGAACGTTCTCGTCACCGGCGCCGCCATGGGCCTGGGCAAGCTGTTCGCCACGCGGGCAGTCAAGGAGGGCGCTGCTTCGGTGACCCTCTGGGACGCGAATGAGACCGTGTTGAAGGAGACCGCGACCGAGCTGGAGGCGGCCGGGGTCACCATTCACTACGACACCGTCGATGTCACGGCGCAGGAGCGGGTCGCCGAGGCCGCAGCGCAGGTCCGCAGGGCTGTAGGCACGATCCACGTGCTGTTCAACAACGCCGGCATCGTTCGCGGCAACGGTTACTTCTGGGAGAACGAGCCGCGCGACTTCATGCTCACCGTGGAAGTCAATTCCATCGGCCCCATGCTGGTGGCCCGGGAGTTTCTGCCGGCGATGATCGAGGCCGGCACCGACTGCCGCCTGGTCAACATCGCATCGTCGGCCGGGCTGAATGCCATTCCCCGGATGGCCGCCTACGCCGCGTCCAAGTGGGCGGCGATCGGGTTCTCCGACTCCGTGCGACTCGAGCTCGAACAGGCCGGTCACGACCGGGTCAAGGTCACCACCGTGTGCCCGACTTACATCAACACCGGCATGTTCGACGGCGCCAAAGGCATCCTGTTCACCCCGATGCTCGAGCAGGAAGACGTCGTCGCCGAGACCTGGAAGGCGATGCTGCAGGGCAGCCCGTTCGTCGTCATACCGTGGACGTCGAAGATGAACAAGGTGCTCAGCGCGGTGTTGCCGATCCGGCTGCGCGACTTCTACCTCCGGCGCGTCGGCGTCTACAACTCGATGGATGAGTTCACTGGGCACTGAGTGACAGCTGTTGCCGACGATTGGCGATTATCACAATTCGGCATTATTTTACTGGCGTGACGTCAACAGCTGCAGGTGCAGTTTCCCGGTGGATCGCTCCTTTCCTGACGGTTGCGGCCGTCGCTGCGATGGGCCTGGCGGGCTCGACGCAGACCACGCCCGCCCCGGCGATGCGTCTGGTCGATTCGTCAAACCCGTTGGCCGGACAGTCTTTCTACGTCGACCCGGCGTCGGCGGCCATGGGGGCGCACAACGCCAATCCGGGCAGTGCGCAGCTGACGGCGATCGCCAACACACCGCAGGCCTACTGGCTCGACCAGGCGTTCCCGGCCGGTTCGGTCGGCGGGCGGGTCGCGTCTTACGCCGGCGCGGCGCAGGCCGCGGGCAGCATGCCGATCTTCGCGCTCTACGGAATCCCGCATCGCGACTGCGGTAGCTACGCCTCCGGCGGGTTCGCGTCAGGCGCGGACTACCGCGCGTGGATCGACAGCATCTCGTCCGGTCTCGGCGGTTCGCCCGCGGCGATCATCGTCGAACCCGACGCCCTGGACATGGCCGACTGCCTGTCGGCTGACCAGCGCCAGGAGCGCTTCGACCTGATCCGCTACGCGGTGGACACGCTGACCCGCGACCCGGCGGCCGCGGTCTACGTCGACGGTGGACACTCGCGCTGGTTGAGCGCCGAGGAGATCGCCAACCGGCTCAACCAGGTCGGTGTCGGCCACGCCCGGGGGTTCAGCCTCAACGTCTCGAACTTCTTCAGCACTGACGAGGAGACCGGCTACGGCGAGGCGATCTCCGGGATGACAGGCGGCGCGCACTACGTGATCGACACGTCGCGCAACGGCGCCGGACCGGCACCGGACTCCGCGCTGAGTTGGTGCAATCCGTCCGGACGCGCCCTGGGCACCCCGCCCACCACGGCGACCGCGGGCGGGCACGCCGACGCCTACCTGTGGATCAAGCGTCCCGGTGAGTCCGACGGGTCGTGCAACGGAGGCGCCTCGGCGGGACACTTCGTCAGCCAGTACGCCATCGACCTGGCGCAGAACGCCGGCCAGTAAGTCGGCTCCCGCCCAACAAACTCACCCGGGCGTCACCCCCGGCGCCCCATTAGGCCCGACCAGGAGGTAAGCGCCAAAGCCCCCGGGCGCGCCGATCCCCGGAGTGGCGCCGATGCCGCCGTTGCCGCCGTGACCGCCGATGCCGAAGAGCAAGCCGCCGTAACCGCCCTGGCCGCCGTTGCCGCCGACCGCCAGGGTGGCGTCGCCGAAGCCGTTGCCGCCGGCGCCGCCGAGTCCGAAGATGATGCCGCCGAGGCCACCTAGTCCGCCAACCCCGCCGACGCCGCCGGCGCCCGCGGCACCGCCGCCACCTCCGGCACCGCCTACGCCGAAGAACGCGCCGCCGTCGCCTCCGTATCCACCCGGACCGCCGTGCCCGCCGAGCGAAGCACCGCCTACCCCGCCCGCGCCCCCGAAGCCCAGCCACTGCCCGGCACCGCTACCGCCCTGACCACCATGCCCGCCG
>NZ_LKTM01000136.1 GCF_001417955.2 Mycobacterium gordonae
TTGCCATGGGGACATCCTTCCAGCCCGCCCATGCTGGGCAAGCCAACTCAGATGTCACCTATTCGTGCAGCAGACCCAACCGATGGCACGGGAGCTGATCGCGCTGTGTCTCGAAGTGGCTATGGACTCCTTCGACGTTCAAGTCGAACTACCGGGCCGAAGTTGAAAGCCGAACAAAAGCGGCACGGTGTCTTTGGTCCGGCCTGTCGTACCGGGCTGGGACAATTCCGACGATGAAGAATTCCCACCAGCGGGTGGAGAAAGTGGGTGTCTAAAGTGAACGGCGGCAACGATTGGCTTAACACCGTTGAACGGTTATGCGCCCAGGGGTTCAACCCGGACGGGCCAGCGACCGGCGGCGCCCAGGTGCAAGTCTTCGACCGCACCACCAACACCATGGTGTATCGCCAACCTATCGCCCGCACAGTGCGCCTTGAACCGGCAGAACCGTTGCTGTGGTTCCGCCAAATCATCGGCACCGGACCGGCATTTGATGTCTACGAGTGCCGAGTCCGCTCGCTATGCACCGAAGGTGCGACGGTCGCAGGCGAACAGGTCATCTTCCCTCAAAATCCCACGCAGACCAACGAATACGCAGTCATCAGTGCCGCCGACCCCGACCAGATCGCAACTCTAGACGCGTGGGACACCTGGAAGCTCACACAAACCAGCGCTGAACAGGAAGAATCACTGGACAACCTCGACGCCTGACTCCGCCCCCCGGGCTCGGCTGGGGATTTGATCCACGCAGGGCTCCCGCCCGACCCCTCGCGGGTCGGGCGGGGTCCAAAATGTCGAGCGGATCAGGCCTGGCTGCATGAGAAGGCTTGTCCGGCAGCCGGTGACCTCGCGGCGGCCCGGCCATTGATCGATGCCGAGGCCATTGCGGCATGTGAGCCGCTGACCAGGGTCGGCGGGAGCGGCCGAGTCAATCCGCTGCTGGACCTACCGCTGAAACAATACGCGGGCATGGACAAGACGAAACTCTGGAAGATGTTCGTGTGGCGGCTAGCCGAGGGCGAGGCGAGATGGATTCTGCGCGACGAGCAGTCCTCGGGACCGCCGATGCGCAGCACCATGGATGCGGCCAACACTGCAACCTGTGTCCGAGGAGGAAGCCGACGCCGATTATGCGGCTCGGTTGGCGTGGTGGAAAGAGAACCAGGAGCCGCTGCTGCGCCCCGGGAGACCTCCACGCCGGCGCACCGCGTACCTTCGCCTACGAAATGAGGCTGCGCAAGTAGGTCGTCACCACCCAAACAAACAACCCCGCCAACGGGATTCGAATTCTCACTTCATCTGGGGCGCCGCAGGTAGACCGCTACATCGTGCCCCAGATTCAATGAGAACGCCGCAATACAGAGACTTAAACCTATCTGATACATGGATGTTTCCTATGTGGTGTCATGGCCGCTTCGTCATCATGACGATGCTGTGCGCCGCCCTGTTTGTGCCCAACTGTGTTCGTGCGGCGGAGCCGCACCGGGGGACCGATGTGGCTTCTCGTTTGATCTGGCGACATTTAGACCGTTTTGAGCTTTCTCAATCGTGACTTTTCGTCACGGTGACGTATCGACGAAAATGCCGACTTCATCCGACACCGGCGGGATGTGATAGCGCGGAGGGTTCGTCACGCGCGGCGCGACAACGCGCGACGCCCACCTCGTCATCTGCTACACAATCCGAAAGCGCGCGGTTGCGACGGCCCTTACATGGCGGACACGCATCACATCATTCCGAGGTATAGAAACCCATGCATTCGTGGCGATGTGAAACACTCTGCAGCACAACGTATTTGCCTCATAACGGATATTATGTCAACCTAACGGCGCCGTGTTCCACTGTGCAGCAACATGTTTCGGTAAATCCACCACCGTCGTGTTCTGGGTTGACTTGCAGCGAGTTGCCCTCTAGTGCAATGTGATTCGCGTCCTGCAACCAGCGTCGCCGCGGAGCACATCCTTGATTCATCTGATGCATCAGCAAGGATGCTGTGGGCACGCAGCCGGATCCGTCGGGCGCAGTCGCCACGGCCGGGTTGCCGGGCCGAGCGGTTCGACGGTGCTCCTACTCCCCCGCCGGGGGATAAACGAACCCGCACGTGTGCTTCACACTTCGAGCTTGGCGGAACCTGTCAACCTGATGAGGCATGACATGCGGGCTGTTCAACTTCGCGGTGGCTTGGGCTTTGCGGCGGAACCGCTGCTGAAACGTGGCGTGGTCCGAGTAGTGAGCGGGCGGGGTCTTGGTGGCTACGACGCGGTCGGTCACCGTGTCGTGCGCCCTCCATACCTCGCCCATCAGTTTTCGGCTTCCGTCGACAAGGCTATCTGCCTGCGCTCTGCTAGCACCGCTTTCGTCGCAGCCAGCCATCGGCGGATGTAATCGTTGGCACCGATCTCCGGGTTGCGGTCGACGTAGCGAACGAACCATCCGGTTAGGCCGTCCCATTCGGTGCAGTCACCACAAGGTTTCCGCAGCGTCCAGTTCAGCTCCTCTAAGGTCCAATGCGCCTTTGCGGAGTTCCGCAGCATCGACGTCGTCACCCAGTTCGTGTCGTTATCGACGCCACGTCGCCCTGCGTGCCAGGGTGAGTTGAGTCCAGTGGTTCATAGCAAACCGGCCTGATGCAGGGCGAGATACGGATCAACA
>NZ_LKTM01000137.1 GCF_001417955.2 Mycobacterium gordonae
GGATTTGTCGTCCTCAAATGGATCCAATGCTCTGCGGGGTACTTGTAGAACTCCAGCAGGGTGTCCAGATCGTCGACGATCTTGGCGACCGCCTTGGGGTACTTCGCCCCGAAGTCGACCTCGAAGGCCTTGGCCGCGACTTGGGCCTTGTCGATATCCTCAGCGTTGTAGATGTCTTTGAGCGCCGCCAACGCCGAGGGGTGTGCTGATTTCGGTAGTGCGGCAAGGATATTCGACTGCTTATGGAACCAGCAGCGCTGTTCGCGGGAGGCCGGGAACACCTCGCGGACCGCTTTCCAGAACCCGAGGGCGCCATCGCCGACGGCCAGCACCGGGGCGGTCATGCCGCGGCGTTTGCAGTCACGCAGCAGATCAGCCCACGACTCGCTGGACTCCCGATACCCGTCGGTGATCGCGACCAGTTCCTTGCGGCCATCGGCACGCACGCCGATCATCACCAGCAGACACAGCTTGGTCTGCTCCAGCCGGACCTTGAGGTGGATGCCGTCCACCCACAGGTAGACGTAGTCGGTGCCGGACAGATCCCGGCGCCCGAACGCGGCGGCTTCGTCTTGCCACTGCGCGGTCAGGCGGGTGATCGTCGTGGCCGACAACCCCGCACCCGAGCCGAGGAACTGCTCCAGGGCCGGCCCGAAGTCCCCGCTGGAGAGCCCGTGCAGGTACAGCAATGGCAGCACCTCGCTCATCTGCGGCGACTTACGCACCCACGCCGGCAGGATCGCCGAGGCGAACCGCTGCCGCTCACCGGAATCAGCATCGATGCGCTTGTCGTTGACCCGCGGTGCGCTCACACTCACCGCACCCGCTGCGGTCAGCACCTCTCGCTCATGGTGATAACCATTGCGCACCACCAGCCGGTGCCCGTTCTCATCGACCTCACCGGCATGGGCATCGATATAGGCGGCAACCTCGGCCCGCAACGCTGCAGCCAGCATCTGCCGAGCGCCGTCGCGGACAATCTCATCGAGCAACGACCGGACCGCACCAGCGTCCTCGTTGGAGGATTCCGAGCCGTGAACTACCGTGAGCATGGGCGTCCTTAAGTTCGTAGGTGCAGTTACTTCGTGTTGTTACGTTGTGCTGTGACCCGGGTGGGTCGGGTGTGGCTGCATGCGTGTTGCCGGCCTTGGGTGCGGCTTGAAGGGACTGGCCGCCCGACCTGCTTGGACTTCTCTGGCCGCTGATTGAGATCTGCGATGTGATCGCTTGTTTAAGGAAATGCTGGCGGGGTTGTCCGTGGGGATCATGTTGGCAGACAGGCGAATAGAGGTGCGGTGACTGCGGTTCAGTTGTGGGCTGGTGTAGATGTCGGCAAGGAACATCACTGGGTGTGCGTGGTCGACGACAAGGGCGCGGTGGTGCTTTCCCGCAAGTTCGTCAACGACGAGCAACAGATCCGTGGGCTGGTTTCCGAAGTGGACAGGCTCGGTGGGCCGGTGTCGTGGGCGGTGGACCTGACCACCGTCTACGCCACCCTGTTGTTGACGACGCTTGCTGATGCCGGCAAGTCGGTGCGCTATCTGGCGGGCCGCCAAGTGTGGCAGGCCTCGGTGACCTACCGCGGCGGGGAGGCCAAGACCGACGCTAAAGACGCCCGGGTGATCGCCGATCAATCCCGGATGCGCGGTGCCGATCTGCCGGTGCTGCATCCTGGCGATGACCTGATCACCGAATTGCGCATGCTGAGCGCTCATCGGGCTGATCTGGTCGCTGACCGCACCCGCACCATCAACCGGCTGCGCCAACAGCTGGTCGCGGTGTGCCCGGCTCTGGAGCGAGCAGCGCAGATCACCCAGGATCGCGGGTGGGTGGTGCTGTTCTCGCGCTATCAGAGGCCGAAAGTGATTCGCCAGAAGGGGCTTTCGCGGCTGACGCGGATACTGGCCGATGCCGGGATCCGCAACGCGGCCTCGATCGCAGCCGCAGCGGTAGCGGCCGCCAAGACTCAGACGGTGCGCCTGCCCGGCGAAGAGGTCGCTGCCGCACTGGTAGCCGAATTGGCGCAGGGGGTGATCACCCTCGATGACCGCATCAAGACCACAGATGCCGAAATCGAGGGCCGATTTCGCCGCCATCCGCTCGCTGAGGTGATCACCAGTCTGCCCGGCATGGGCTTCCGGCTCGGCGCAGAATTCCTCGCCGCCGTGGGCGATCCCGCGCTGATCGAATCGGCCGACCAACTCGCCGCCTGGGCCGGACTGGCCCCGGTATCCAAAGACTCCGGAAAACGCACCGGACGACTTCACACGCCCAAGCGCTACAGCCGTCGACTGCGCCGAGTGATGTACATGTCCGCACTGACCGCGATCCGCTGCGACCCGCATTCCAAGGCCTACTACCGGCGCAAACGGGACGAAGGCAAACGAGCGATCCCAGCGACGATCTGCCTGGCGCGACGCCGCACCAACGTCCTGTACGCCCTCATCCGTGACAAACGCACCTGGCAACCCGACTCACCCCCAATCACCGAATCGGCGGCTTGACTTCCTCATTGAGAGTCCCTTCCCGAACCAGCGCGCCAACGCCGGCTCTTGATCAGACCTTCGACTTTCAGATCATCCTCGGGAAGGTGCGCCCTTTCCTACGCCCGCCTCGCCGAGGCTCATCCACAGGTTCTGATCATTGCTC
>NZ_LKTM01000138.1 GCF_001417955.2 Mycobacterium gordonae
AAGCTCTGCACGGGGTTGACTCCGTTGTTCCCATTGCCACCCGCGCTGCCGGCACCGCCGGCACCGCCGGTGCCCCACAGCCCGGCACTGCCGCCGTTACCGCTGCTGCCACCGGACAATCCGCCGAAACCGCCTGCCCCACCGTTGCCGTACAGCAGCCCACCGGCCCCACCGTTGCCACCGCTGGCCCCCAGCCCGCCGTAGCCACCGGCCCCGCCGTTGCCGATCAACCCGGCGGTACCGCCGTTGCCGCCGGCCCGACCCGCGCCTCCGGATCCGCCATTGCCGCCGTTGCCGTACAACAGCCCTCCGGCACCGCCCGCTTGCCCGGTACCCGCCGCCCCGTCAACACCGTTGCCGATCAGCGGGCGGCCCAGGGCCACTTGGGTCGGTGCGTTGATCGCGTTTAGGAGCTGCTGCTGCACGTTGGCTGCTTCGGCACCGGCATAGGCGTTGCCGGCCGCGTTCAGCGTCTGCACGAACTGGCTGTGCAGTGCCGAGGCCTGGGCGCTCATCGACTGGTACTGCTGGGCGTGCGCGCCGAAAAGCGCCGCGATCACCGCGGACACCTCGTCGGCTCCAGCAGCCAGCACATTGAGCGTGGGGGCAGCCGCCGCGACCGTAGCGCTGTTGATCGTCGAGCCGATACCGGCTAGATCCGTCGCAGCCCCGATCACCAAATCCGGCCGAGTAAACAGAAAGGACATGACAGGGGGTTCCTCACTTTATTGCTGCCTCGGGAGAGGCGAATCATATCGAGTAAGCGCAGGACAACGGTGTACCAGTTATATGAAAGAATTCTCACCGTTATCAAACGGTTATATTACTCAGGGTGCCGTGTAAAGTCTTTTTACAATTTAAACTCTGGCAATGTACATCGGATTGACCAGGTCGAAGCACTCGGCGCAACGCCAGGCTGATGTCCACGCACACAGACAATTGTCCACGCACAGAGACGACGCACTAAACGTCGGACCGGAACCGCAGTGACGGCAATTCCGGTCCGATGCAACTAGCTGTACCGAGACAGGACGTTGGTAGCAGACGTGTTGGCTTGATGTGGGGAGACCTCCGGTCCTCGGCTGCCTTCTCCCCCTCAACCGCTATGCGTGGCATACGGTTTGGCGATAGATCGCCGTAAACACCCGAAATCGACCTGGAAACAACTCCGCGGACAGTACTGCGCAGGGCGATGGTGGCCAGCCGGGACGAGGTGACACTGATCGATCTGTCCAAGAACAGCACTACCCGATACCGCTACGCGGATCGGTCATCCCGAAGCTTGGCCGATCACCGCCGACGAGAAACACCACGACACCAGGACGTGTCTTGTGGAGAGCCCGGTGCATTGAGAGATGCACGCCGGGTTCGGGAAGCGGCCCGGAGAAACGGAACAGCCGCAAGAGTGTCAGCGCGCTCTGGGCCGACTTTCACCAGTAGCCAGCCGACCGCAACTCCGCAACAGCAACCACGCCGATCTCTGCGACCGTCATACCCATAGCCGTCTCCTTCCACAGACGTAGAGATACGACGGACGCTAACTATCCCCCGAATCGTTAAGCCGAGGAATTCCTCAGCGAACCCGGCTGTTCGGGGGCATTCAGGGTGAGCACATGGAGGTAGGGTTGCGGCGCTGACGGTAAGCAGCGTGGGGCCGGTTATGCCCCGGTTTGTGTGTGTGGTGCCGGGGCGGCACGGTGATCAGGTCATTGGTAGGCGACGGCCCTCCCGCCGTCTCTTGGCCGAGTGCTACGGGAGGGCCGCCTGTGTGCGCTCGGAGGCGCAGGGGTCACCGTAGAAGCAGATGTCGATCAAGTCGAGCGCAGGCTGGGCGGCTGGTGAGCTGAGCTGCCCATCGTGCGGGGGTGTGCTGGCGGGTTGGGGGCGGGGACGGTTGCGGCAGCGGCGCGGATGGGCCGGTGGAGTTGTGTCCGCGCCAGTGGCGCTGCACTAGGTGCGGGGTGACGCATGTTTTGTTGCCGGTGACCGCGCTGCTGCGCCGCGCCGATACCGCAGCGGTGATCGTGTCGGCGCTGGCAACGAAGGCCACAACCCCGGGTGGGGTTTCGCCGAGTCGCTGCGGATTCGACGCGTCCGGCCGAGACGGTGCGGGGTTGGCTGCGCCGGTTTGCCCAGCGGGCCGAGGCGATGCGTTCGGTGTTCACCGTGTGGCTGGCTGCGGTGGCTGCCGATCCGGTGATGCCGGATGCGGCCGGCGGGGTGTTGGCCGACGCGGTGACGGTGATTGCGGCGGTCGCGACCGCAATCACACACCGTTCTTGCTGCCCAAGGTGTCGCTGTCCGAGACGGCGGTGGCGGTCTCCGGTGGCCGGTTGTTGGCGCCGGGCTGGCCCGGCGAGCCGGTGCAACACGAGTCGACCCAGCCGGCGGCGCCGATCACGCCGTAAATCTGTGCGCTGTTGTGTGTTTGACGGACAGCAACCAGGAAGGAGCGGGCCGGTGGCGGTCAGCGACGATGAGGAGAAGGTGCGTGCAGAGCGCGCGCGGGCGATCGGGTTGTTTCGCTACCAGTTGATCCGGGAGGCCGCCGATGTGAGTCTGTCAAGTTTGATCGGGCCCGGGAGGACACGTTGGGTTGGCCCCATCTTGGCGTGCGTTGGGCAACGTGT
>NZ_LKTM01000139.1 GCF_001417955.2 Mycobacterium gordonae
TGTCGGCTGCCAGGTGAAAGGGACCACTTCAGGGGTGTTTTTGCCATGAGCATGGGACCACCTGTTTGCCATTGATGGGACCACCTGGCTGGTGTTTTGCCAGTTATGGGACCACCCCGGCGTGGCGTGGGGATCTTCTGGTTGTTGGGCCGCTGTATTGGCCAGATGAGCTACCGGGAGGTGTCGGTGATCGAGATCGTGGAGATGCTGCGGCTGTGGCTGCAGGGGTTGGGGTTGCGGGAGGTGGCCCGGCTATCGGGGACTGACCGCAAGACGGTGCGTCGGTATGTCGACCGTGCGCGGGCATGTGGGTTGGACCGCGACGGCGGTGATGATCAGCTCACCGATGAGCTGCTTGCGGCGGTGATCGCCGAGGTGCGCCCGCGCCGGCCGAACGGTAAGAGTCTGGCGTGGGAAACCATCGCCGCCGAGCATGAGCAGATCCGACAGTGGTTGAAGGACGGGTTGACGTTGACCAAGATCCATACCTTGTTGGGCCGCCGCGGGGTGGTGGTGTCGTATCGGACGCTGAATCGGTATGCCACAACGGAGTTGGACTTCGGTCGGCGTCAGGCCACGGTGCCAGTGGCCGATTGCGAGCCGGGCTCGGAGGTGCAGGTCGACTTCGGGCGACTGGGGATGCTCACCGACGTCGCCGATGGGCGGCGCCGCGTGGTGCACGGGTTGATCTTCACCGCGGTGTACTCGCGGCACATGTTCGTCTGGCCCACCTACCGGCAGACTTTGGCCGATGTGATCGCCGGGTTTGAGGCGGCGTGGGCTTTCTTCGGCGGGGTGTTCTCGGTGGTGATCCCGGACAACATGAAAGCCATCGTCACCGCCGCCGACGCTACCGAGCCGCGGCTCAATGACTCCTTCCGCGAGTACGCCCAGTCCCGTGGTTTCGCGATCGACCCGGCGCGGGTCCGTAGCCCGCGCGATAAGCCGCGGGTGGAGCGCATGGTGAGCTATGTGCGGGCGAATTTCTATGCCGGAGAACAGTTCCGGGATCTCGATGACTGCCGCAACCGGGCCGAACGCTGGTGCGCCCAGACCGCTGGGCTGCGGATCCATGGCACCACCCGACTGCGGCCCGCCGAGGTGTTCGCCACCGACGAACTCCCACAGCTCAAGCCGGCGCCCGAGGCGGTGTTCGACATTCCCTCCTGGACGCACCCGAAGGTGGCCCCGGATCGGCATGTGCAGGTCACCAAGGCGCTCTACAGCGTGCCGGGAGAACTGGTCGGCAAGCGGATTGACGCCCGCGCTGATGCCCATACGGTGAAGCTGTACTGGCGTGGGGAGCTGATCAAGGTGCACCCGCTGGTGGCGCCTGGCCGTCGGCACACCGACCCCGCTGATCTGCCCGCAGAGGTGTCGATCTACGCCATGCGCGACATCACCAGTTTGGCGCGCAAGGCCGCCGCCTGCGGCACCCACGTCGGCGTCTACGCCGCCGCAGTGCTCGAGCATCCGCTGCCGTGGACCAAGATGCGCCAGGTCTACCGGCTGCTGGGGCTGGTGCGCCGCCACGGCGGCGCCGCGGTCGACGACGCCTGCCGGCGTGCCCTAGACGCCGAGGTCATCGACGTCGGACTCATCGAGCGGATCTGCACCCGCGGCGGCGGGGAACAACTACCGCTGCTACCCAAACCACCGGCACAGGCGTCGCGGTTCGTGCGCCACAGTTCGGACTTCGCCGTCAGGCGGCCCTCGTGAGCCCGGCCCGCCCCGACACCGCGCCGGCGGTCAAGCCGATCGAGGTCTCTGGTGAACTGAAAGCCTTGATGCGCCGCCTCAAGCTCGGTCAGCTGCTCGACACCTTGCCCGAGCGGCTCGCACTGGCCCGGACCAACCGGCTGCCCCATCACGACTTTCTGGAGCTGCTGTTCGCCGATGAAGTCACCCGCCGCGACCGTGAATCGGCGGTCCGGCGCGCCAAGGCCGCTCACCTCGATCCCGCGATGCAGCTGCAGGCCTGGGACGACTCGGCGGCGGTGAGCTTCGATTCTCAGCTGTGGGCCGAGCTGACCTCGCTGCGGTTTATCGCCGATGCCTACAACGTGCTCATCATGGGGCCGGTCGGCGTGGGAAAGACGTTCCTGGCCAACGCATTAGGCCATATCGCGGTCCGTCGTGGCCGCAGCGTGCACACCGAACGCGCCGACAAACTGTTCAAACGCCTGCGCGGAGCACGACTGGACGGCACCTACGAAGACGAGATGCGCAAACTGCACCGCATCGAACTGCTCATCATCGATGATCTGGCGCTGCACCGACTGGAGGCCACCGAGACCACCGACTTCTACGAGCTGATCGTCGAACGCCACCGCAAGGCCTCCACGATCATCACCAGCAATCGCGAACCACCCGAGATCCTGACCATGATGGCCGACCCACTGCTGGCCCAATCGGCGATGGACCGGCTGCAATCAGCGGCCTACGAACTCATCGTCGAAGGCCAGTCCTATCGGCAACGCCAAAAGCCCAAGCCGGTCCCTCCGACTACGTCGGATTGACCGGCAACCACACCATCAGTCACCATCAACACGGCCCGTGACCGGAAGACGAACTGGTCCCATGCTCATGGCAAACCAGTGGTCCCATCACCCTGGCAGGCGACA
>NZ_LKTM01000140.1 GCF_001417955.2 Mycobacterium gordonae
TTCCGGCGGGTACGGCCGGCGCGCCGGTGTTGCCGGACCCGCCGCTGCCGCCGTTACCGAACAGGCCGGCGTCGCCGCCCCTGCCACCGGCACCGTTGAAACCGTTCCCGCCGTTGCCGTAGAGGAGTCCGCCGGCCCCGCCGTTGGGGTTGAGCGCAGTTCCGTCAGCACCGTTGCCGATCAACGGGCGGCCCAGCAGCGCCTGCGTCGGCGCGTTGATCACGTCGAGCAACGGTTGCAGCGGTCCGACGTTCAGCGCTTCCGCGGTCGCGTACGCGTTGGCCCCGGCGTTCATCGCCTGCACGAACTGCTGATGGAAGGCCGCCGCCTGCGCGCTGAGGGCTTGGTAGCCCTGTGCATGGACGCCGAACAGGGCCGCCACCGCCGCCGAGATTTCGTCCGCGCCCGCGGCCAGCACTTCCGTAGTCGGCAAAGCCGCCGCTGCATTCGCTTGGCTGATCACTGAACCGATATTCGACAGATCGGCGGCCGCAGAATTCAGGAATTCCGTCGATGCGAACACGTACGACATCCGTTTACCTCCCGACAGGCAACCATGGACCTCGTCGGAGCGTAACTCGATCACGCAGCTTGTTGGGGCTTTCGAACAAAACGCGAGCAAATCCAATAAGCGTCTTATCCGGCGCGCTTATCGTCCAATCCATTGCGCCGAACGAATTCTCTTGCCTTGATCAGGAATTCGAGTTGGTCGCCAACCTGACGCAGTGGGACGACGCTGCGGGTCGATCGGCACAGCACGATTGCGCCCTCCAGCGCTGATATAGACATCACCGCCAGCGAGGCGGCGTCGGCGTCGTCGAATCCGTCGGTGACGAATGCCCGGCTCAGCGCGGTGCACCAGCGACCCAGGATCAGACCGGCTTCGGTGGACAGTTCGAGTTCCTCGTCGGCCGAACCGATCGCGGCTGCGACCACTGGGCATCCCGCGGTGAAATCGCACTCGGTCAGCAAACGTTCCCAGAATTCGACGAACTCGCGCAGCAACGCCTTGGCCCCGCGGTCGACCGCGTTGTCGATGTTGGCCGTGATGGAGTCACCGGCGTAGCGCAGCGCCTCGGTCAGGATCTGGTTACGGCCCTCGGGGAAGTGGTGGTACACCGAACCGCGCGGGGCGCCGCTGCGTGCCAGCACGGAGTCGATGGTCACGCCTGCTGCACCGCGTTCCCGCATCACATGGGCGGCGCTGATCAGCATCTTGTCCCGGGTGCCGACGCGCTTTGTGCTGCTGGGTGTCATGCCGCGTGCGAAGGCTCGTGGTGGTGCCGGATGGCGGGCCAGTGCAGGTGGCGGCCGCTCAGCCGGAAGGGGCGGCGGCGCAGGTCAGGCATCTCGCGGGTGAAGGTATGGCCGGCGATATTGAGCTCGATGATCCACATGGCTGCTCCCCGCAGGTGTGTTGCGCTCATGCGCCGGGGACCGGCCCATGAATATGCTAAGCAGCATATAATACAGGGGTTTAGTAAGCAACTGCTCGCTATCGACCTGTGATCTGGCCGAGTATCTGTGTTATGCACTATTGCATAATCCATATTTGTGGGGTTCACTCGTGCCATGACCAACACGGTGTCCCTGGAGCGGGACGGACACGTCCTGCTGATCGGCCTGAACCGGCCGCACAAGCGCAACTCGTTCGATCGCGAGATGCTGGCCGATCTGTCCCGCGCCTACGCGGCGCTGGAATCGGACCCCGATGTGCGGGCAGGCGTGCTCTTCGCCCACGGTGACCACTTCACCGCCGGTCTGGACCTGGTCGACGTCGGACCCGGCATCGCGTCGGGTGAATCGCCGATGCCGGAGGGCGGACGCGACCCGTGGCGTCTGGACGGCGCCTGGACCACGCCGCTGGTCGCCGTTGCCCACGGCTGGTGCATGACGCTGGGTATCGAACTGCTGCTGGCCGCCGACATCCGGATCGCGGCGGCCGGAACCCGTTTCACGCAGCTGGAAGTGCAGCGCGGCATCTACCCGTTCGGCGGCGCGACCATCCGCCTGCCGCGGGAGGCCGGTTGGGGCAATGCCATGCGCTGGTTGTTGACCGGCGACGAGTTCGACGCCGCCGAGGCGCACCGGATCGGGTTGGTGCAGGAGGTCGCCGAAGATGGCGCGGCGGCGCTCGCGCGGGGGCGGGAGATCGCTCAGACCATCGCCGAGCGTGCCGCGCCGCTGGGCGTGCGGGCGACGCTGGAGTCGGCGCATCTGGCCCGCGAGCGGGGTGAGGTGGCGGCTATCGAGCGGTTGCGTCCCGACGTCGCCGCATTGTTCGCCAGCGAGGACGCCGCAGAAGGCGTGCAGTCGTTCATCGAACGACGGCAAGCCAGGTTCTCCGGCCGCTGACGCCGGCCCAGCTGCGCTCCTCGCGTCGAGCGTGAACCGCACGGACCTCAATCGGGTTGTTGCGCAGCGTAATTCACAGTCGACGGCGAAACGAGCCCCGCTACGGTAAGCCGGCCCTGCCGTCCTGGCCGAGCATCAAGCCGCCGGGGCCGCCGGCGCCGCCCTTGCCCGCGGTCGTGGCGGTTCCGCCGTTGCCGCCGTTTCCGCCGTCGCCGAGCACGA
>NZ_LKTM01000141.1 GCF_001417955.2 Mycobacterium gordonae
CAACACACCGGTCTGAAAGAAGGTGGTCCTGAATCAGGCCGTCACACCGGTCCTGAATCAAACTGTCATAGCCACCAAGTACTGCCCTGATCGCGAGTGAAGAGCGGAACCGGAGACCTGGAGCGGTCTGCCGTTCTTTGTGTACAGCTGGTTCATGACGCTGGTTTAACACGCGGATATGACAAACCCCCGCCAACCAAGCGTCGGTGTCACGGCCTATCAGGGGTTCCACCGTCGGATCCGCTAATTAAGAGTCAGCGGGTCCTCGGCACCGGCACCGGCACCGGCACCGACCCAGCGGTGATAGGCGTCTAGGTCGACGTTGCTGCCGCACACGATGGTGACGACGTGTCGGCCGGCGAAGCGGTCGCGGTCTTCGAGGACCGCTGCGACACCGAGCGCGGCCGACGGTTCCACGACCAGGCCAGCGCCCTCGAGAAGCACCCGCATACCGGCGACGATCGATGCCTCCTGCACCAAGACGGCGTCGTCGACGACGAGCAGGAGATCGTTGAGGACGGCCGAAATGGGACACCGCCCGACGACAGCGTCTGCGATGGTGTCCGTCGAATCGGTGTTGATAACACGCCGCTGGCGCCACGAAAGTGTCATCGCCGCCGCGCCGGCCGGCTGAACGCAGATCACTTCCACCTCGGGCGCGAAGACCTTCAGCACATGCCCGACACCGGTAGCCAGCGCTCCGCCGCCCAGAGCGATCAGTACGGCGTCGAACGACGATGCGGCGTCCACCAGTTCCAGGCCGATGGTCGCCGCGCCCTCACAGGTTTCGATGTCCAAGCTGTCTTCGAGCAGCCGGATGCCCTCATGCCGCGCGATGGCTGCCGCTCGGGCACGCGCCATGTCGTGATCGCCGTCCACTAACTCCAATCTGGCGCCCAGTGCGCGCATGCGATCGAGCTTGACCGCGGGGCCAAACCGGGATGCCACGACCGTGACGTCAAGACCCCTGGCGCGACCAGACCACGCGAGGGCCTGGCCGAGGTTGCCCCCGCTGGCACACACCACGGCGGTCGAGCCATTGTCGGCGAGCAGGCTCGCCACGACCTCGGCGCCGCGGGCCTTGAAGCTGCGTACCGGGTTCGCCGTTTCCAGCTTGATGCTCACCGCGCACCCAAGGTCGGGCCCCAGCGCCTCGCAGCGGTACAGCGGGGTGTCCAGGAAAACCGGGTCAATTACCCGGCGGGCGGCTCGGATCCGAGCCGTGTCCAGGCGCGTCCGTTCCACGACACAGCAGCGTAGCGCCGCGTCCTTCGACTGATCAGCTCAGATGAGTGGCCGCCCAATCTGCAATGCCTCTGCGGGGTCAACCATCACGTTCTGCAGGCGCACGTGGCCTTGGGCGCATTCACGACCGTCGCTGCCCTTGACGACGACTCGCCAAAGTTGCTGTTGCCGACCTCGGAACACGGGGGTGCCCTCGGCAGTCACAACACCTTCGCGCGTTGCTCGCAAAAAGTCGGTGTTGTTGTTGACTCCCACCGCGTAGCCCTTGCCATTGAGCGAAATACTCGCTCCCACACTGGCGACGGATTCGACCATCGAGCAGTACACGCCGCCGTGGGTGACTCCGCTGGCCTGTCGCAACCCGGTCCCGATCGTCAAACTGGCGCGAACGCGGTCGGCTCCGATTTCAGAGAACTCCAAGCCGAGGCGGCCCTCGAACAGCGAGGCCGTGAGGGCATTGAGCTGCTCGGGCGTCAAGGGCGGTCTGTGGCCTGCTCCGGCGGCATCACTTTCTTCCGGCATACTCATGGCTCCCTCGTGCTGCTGATCCTCCTGCTGCTAAATAGCGGTATGCGGTGGCACGCCCAACCCCAAAGGCAGCGGCCAACTCTCGGACCGGTTCACCGGTCGCGGCGAGCCGGCGAAGCTGTTCTTGGCGATCGGCAGTGAGTTTGGGCGGCTTAGTGGCCGGCAGCTGGCGACTGCGGCGGGACTCGCGCGATGCGGCGCGCCGCTCCCGGCCGAGCTCAAGCTCAAGCTCGGCCAAAGTCGCCATGATCGCCGCCACCGCGCGCCCGGTTGACGTCGCGGTATCAATCCCTTCTCTCAAGGCGCGCAGCGTGATTCGGCGCTCTGCGAGTTCGGTGATGGTACGGGTGACCTCAAAAACGCTGCGACCGAGCCGGTCGATCGCGCAGACGACGAGGGTGTCATCGGCGCGGGCGTAGTCCAGCATCGCCGTCAGACCCGGGCGAATACTCTTCGCCGATCCGGACAGCTTGTCAGTGAAAATGCGCGCCGGCTCGACGCCGGCGGCGCTCAGCGCCGCCAGTTGTGCGTCGAGGTCTTGGCCGGTGGTGCTAACGCGGGCATAGCCAAGGATGGCGGTCACCGGCACACCGTCTCACATGCTGCGGTCCAACTGATCTGAGACACGCCGCTGTGAGACAAGAAACGAGACACCGCGACCAGCTGTGATCTTCAGAGGTAAGTGGCGGTGAATCTTCAGCGATAGATGGCGTTACATGATCCCGATGACGAGGGATTCGC
>NZ_LKTM01000142.1 GCF_001417955.2 Mycobacterium gordonae
TAGCGCAGGCGCCACCCGCGCTACCGGTGGCGCCCGCGCTACCGCCGGTGCCACCCGCACCACCGGCCCCGTAGAGCAGACCGCCGAACCCACCGTTGCCGCCGAACCCACCGGGTCCGGTGGTGGTGCTGGCGCCGCCGGCCCCACCGGTGCCGCCCGCACCGAACGGCCCGGCGTTACCTCCGTTACCGCCGGACATGTTTGCCGCGCCGGAACCGCCGGCCCCGCCGTCGCCGAACAACCACCCACCGGGCGTGCCGTTGGCACCGCTTCCCGCGGCACCGGGCGTGCCGTTGCCGATCAACGGCCGCCCGGTCAGGGTCTCGAAAGGCCCGTTGACCGTATTCAGTACCTGTTGCTGCAGCGTATGCAGTGGTGAGGTGCTCGCCGCCGCGTTGAATCCGTCGAGGCCCAACAGCAGCCCGCCGGTGCCGCCGACTCCGGTGTTGCCCGTGGTGTCGCCGGTCCCGCCGACGCCGGCGTTGCCGCCGTTGCCGATGAGCGCACCGTTGCCACCGGCGCCGCCCGACCCGCCGGCCCCGGCGCCGGCACCACCGGCGTTTCCTTGCCCGCCGGCGCCGCCGGCACCGCCACTGCCGATCAGCAAGGCGCCCTTGCCGCCCGCCCCGCCGTTGCCGCCGGCCGCGGCTTCGCTCACTCCGCCGGCGCCACCTATCCCGCCGGCCCCGTTGAGCACGCCGCCGGACCCACCGCTACCGCCAGCTCCTCCGGCGCCCGCTTCGCTGAAGCCACCGGCGCCGCCGGCGCCGCCCGCACCGCTGAACATGGTGCTGCCACCGGCCCCGCCGTCGCCGCCGTTGCCGGTGTTGCCGCTGCCGCCCGCGCCTCCGGCGCCGCCGGCACCGAACCCGAACGCGTTGCCACCTGCTCCACCGTTGCCTCCGGTGGCTGAGCTGGCGCCGCCGCCGCCGCCGACACCGCCGGCGCCGAACACAAACCCACCGTTACCGCCGGCACCGCCGACGCCGCCGATTGAGGAGATGCTGGCGCCGCCGGCACCGCCCGCCCCGCCGTCGCCGAACACACCGCCGGCGCCGCCGGCGCCACCTACCCCACCGGCCGCCGCGACACTGCCGCCACCGGCACCGCCGGCACCGCCCAATCCGATGAGCACTCCCGCGCCGCCGGCACCGCCGGCACCGCCGATGCCGCCGTTGCTGCCGCCACCGGCACCACCGGCACCACCGTCGCCGAACACACCGCCCGCTCCGCCGACCCCACCCGCTCCGCCGGCGCCGGCGGAGCGGGTGGGGTCGGCGGAGCGGGCGGTGTGTTCGGCGACGGTGGTGCCGGTGGTGCCGGTGGCGGCAGCAACGGCGGCATCGGCGGTGCCGGCGGTGCCGGCGGCGCGGGAGTGCTCATCGGATTGGGCGGTGCCGGCGGTGCCGGTGGCGGCAGTGTCGCGGCGGCCGGTGGGGTAGGTGGCGCCGGCGGCGCCGGCGGTGTGTTCGGCGACGGCGGGGCGGGCGGTGCCGGCGGCGCCAGCATCTCCTCAATCGGCGGCGTCGGCGGTGCCGGCGGTAACGGTGGGTTTGTGTTCGGCGCCGGCGGTGTCGGCGGCGGCGGCGGCGCCAGCTCAGCCACCGGAGGCAACGGTGGAGCAGGTGGCAACGCGTTCGGGTTCGGTGCCGGCGGCGCCGGAGGCGCGGGCGGCAGCGGCAACACCGGCAACGGCGGCGACGGCGGGGCCGGTGGCAGCACCATGTTCAGCGGTGCGGGCGGCGCCGGCGGCGCCGGTGGCTTCAGCGAAGCGGGCGCCGGAGGAGCTGGCGGTAGCGGTGGGTCCGGCGGCGTGCTCAACGGGGCCGGCGGGATAGGTGGCGCCGGCGGAGTGAGCGAAGCCGCGGCCGGCGGCAACGGCGGGGCGGGCGGCAAGGGCGCCTTGCTGATCGGCAGTGGCGGTGCCGGCGGCGCCGGCGGGCAAGGAAACGCCGGTGGTGCCGGCGCCGGGGCCGGCGGGTCGGGCGGCGCCGGTGGCAACGGTGCGCTCATCGGCAACGGCGGCAACGCCGGCGTCGGCGGGACCGGCGACACCACGGGCAACACCGGAGTCGGCGGCACCGGCGGGCTGCTGTTGGGCCTCGACGGATTCAACGCGGCGGCGAGCACCTCACCACTGCATACGCTGCAGCAACAGGTACTGAATACGGTCAACGGGCCTTTCGAGACCCTGACCGGGCGGCCGTTGATCGGCAACGGCACGCCCGGTGCCGCGGGAAGCGGTGCCAACGGCACGCCCGGTGGGTGGTTGTTCGGCGACGGCGGGGCCGGCGGTTCCGGCGCGGCAAACATGTCCGGCGGTAACGGAGGTAACGCCGGGCCGTTCGGTGCGGGCGGCACCGGTGGGGCCGGCGGCGCCAGCACCACCACCGGACCCGGTGGGTTCGGCGGCAACGGTGGGTTCGGCGGTCTGCTCTACGGGGCCGGTGGTGCGGGTGGCACCGGCGGTAGCGCGGGCGCCACCGGTAGCGCGGGTGGCGCCTGCGCTA
>NZ_LKTM01000143.1 GCF_001417955.2 Mycobacterium gordonae
GCCGACCCCACCCCGACACTCTGACCAGCAGATTTCTTCGCAGACATGAGGGTAGTTTAACAACTTATGACCTTGCCCGCATGGGTGGGCCCGCCCTGGGCCCAGGGGATGGTGTGGTCGAGATCGCAGTGAATGGCCGGCACCTCGCAGCCCGGCCAGCGGCATGTCAGATCCCGGGCCCGCACGAAATCAGCCAACGCCTGCGAGGGGTGGTAGTGGGGTTCGGGTGCGGCGTAGCCGGGGTGGATCAACGGCACCTGCTTGGCGGTCAGCGCGAGTTCGGCCAACACCTCGGGGGTGATCAGGTCCTCCCCACCGAGCAGACACGCGGGGCTGTCGCTGCGCCCGGCCAGGGTGGCGGCTTCGGCGATCACATGGATCACCACCGGGCTGGCCGGCTTGCGCCCGGCGGCGGTGCAGTCGACGCGGCCGCATTCACAGCCCAGCCGGGTGCCACCGGCGGCCAGTGCCCCCAGGGCGTCGGCGCGGCGCTGGGCGGTGGTCCGTGGATCGTTCGGGCACACGGTGGCTGCCAGCGCTGAGAGCCGCGCATCGATGGCCTGGGCATCGGTGGCCCGCAGGCGTCCCTCGATCTGCGCCAGCCCGTTCAGGGGCGGGCTGATCCACACCTCCCGCTCGGCCTGGACCTCTTTGCGGCGGCGCAGCGCATCGGCATCGGCGCGGGCCACGATCGCATCCACCTTCTGCGACAACCTCCACCGGCTTAACGAGGGCCAGCGCGTCACCCGCGTGGCGACCGTGGCATCCACGGCCGCCAGCACCTGGGGGTCCTCGATCAGATCCGTGCGGAACACGATCGTCGTGAATGCCTCATAGTCGATGTCCCCGGCGCAGAAGACCGCCGCCACCTGCGGCAGGCGCTCCCGCATCGCCCGGGCATAACGCACCTTGGTCTCCGCGCGGCCCTGGCTGATCCGCAACCCCGCAGCCACCTCCCCGGCGACGGCCTTCATCGTGTCGATCGCCCAATCCTCGGTCTCTCCACCCCGAGCCAGTCGGTAGGCGAACAACTCCCCTACCGCCACCAACTCCGCGGCCGCACCCTGATTGACCACCCGCGCCGCCCCGCACACCCGCGCCACCCACCCCAGCGACTGCGCGGTCCTGCCCGACAACCCCTCGCGATGCTCGAACACCTGCCCCATCAGTGCGTCGAACCGTTCCACCCGCTCAGCCTGAGACAACTCACTGAACGGCTTCCCCTCCCATGAGGGGCGCGGCCCGGCGGCTGGTTCGTCGAACATATGTTCGAGTATACTCGCTCGCACGGCCTTTGCCCATGTCATCTCTCACGACATCGGTGACAGTTCGGGCTGTGTCGGTGGTGACACTTCTGCCTCAGGGTTCGGGTGGTGGCTGTTGATGAATCGATCGATCCTTTGGTCCGGCTTGCTATCTCAGTGGCCCGATGATGCGCCCCTCGGGGCGGCCGCGGTACTCGAACCCAGGACGAGACGACCCAAGTCGAGCCCATCGACCAACGGCGACAAGATCACCGTCGCCGATCTGGACGGCGAAGTCCTCATCGAACACACAAGACCCGCACCCGTGGTGACCGACTTCGGCAACGGACGACCCCGCGGCCGACACCTCAAGGCGAAGAAACGTCACCGAGGTCCTGACACACCAACTGTCACCGATGTCCTGAGACATCACACACCGATGGGGTTCGGTGAGCGTTGATCGCTACTGGGGTGCGGGGACGACCCGACCCATTTCAGAGCCGGTCTTTGACCGCCGCGGACAGCCGCGACCCGTCGGCCTTTCCCTCGGCTATTCCGGTCGCAACCTTCATCACCAGGCCCATCTCCTTCATCGAAGGCGCGTGGCCGAGCGTCTCGGCAACCTGGGCGATCGCGGTTTCGACGACGTCGACCACCTCCGCATCGGTCAGCGGCGTCGGCAGATACTCGTCGATGATGCGCGCCTCGGCATGCTCGTTGGCTGCCAGCTCACCGCGACCGTTCTGCGTGTATATCTCGGCGGCCTCACCGCGCTTGCGGGACTCCTTGGCGAGCACCTTGAGAACCTCGTCGTCGGAGAGCTCCTTGGCCTCCTTGCCCGAGACCTCTTCGGTCTGAATCGCGGCCAACAGCATGCGTAACGTCGCAGTGCGCAGCTTGTCCTGCGCTTTCATCGAGTCGGTCAGGTCGGCCCGCAGCCGGGATTTGAGTTCCGCCATTCCAGAGACGCTACGCGCTGCTCCGGGGACCTACATTGAGAAATGCACCAACCGCCGACAGGATGTACCCCATGACAACCGACGACAGCCGCCGCCTACGGTGAGCACGCTGCCGCCTGAATACCCGGGTGAGGCCGCACCGGGACCGGCATACGGCCCGCCACCCGCATACGGCCCGCCGCCGGCATACGGCCCGCCACCGGCATACGGCCCGCCACCGGCATACGGACCGGCCCCTGGATATGGCCCCGGCTACGG
>NZ_LKTM01000144.1 GCF_001417955.2 Mycobacterium gordonae
ATTCAGCGATATCCCCCACGAGCGCAGGCCCTCTCCGCAGATCCTCGGCTTAACGAAAATCTCGGCATAATCCGAGTTAAGCCGGATCCGGCTTAACTCGGATCGCGGATCTCAGTTCCGGTCAAGGAAATTCGTACACGCCTTGAATCAACACGAGATGGTCGGCTCTATGGGCCGTGTCGGAGCCGCCGGCGACAACGCCGCCATCGAGAGCTTCTTTAGCCTGCTGCAGAAGAACGTGCTCGACCGCCGCCGCTGGGACACCCGAGAACAACTCCGCATCGCGATCGTCACCTGGATCGAGCGCACCTACCACCGGCGCCGCCGCCAGTCCGGCCTCGGGCGGTTGACCCCGATCGAATTCGAAGCAATCATGACCACACCGGCCAGTCAGGCCGCGTGACCGAAACTGTCACCTGATCGTGCAGCAGACCCAACCTAGCAACATCTTGCTCACTGATGACGACTTCGCCTACCTCATAGACTTCGGCATCGCACGGGCCGAAAGCGAAACCGGCCTGACCTCAACGGGTCTGACGGTCGGCACTTGGGGATATATGGCCCCAGAGCGATTTCGAAGCGGACTAGCCGAGCCAAGTGCCGACACCTACGCCTTGACGTGTGTTCTGTACCAGTGCTTGACCGGCCGACTCCCATTCCCCGGCAGCACTTTTGAACAATATGCTTTAGCGCATATCGCCGACCCCGCACCCAAGCCGTCGGAGAGCGATCCGGCGATCCCTCGCACACTCGACGAGGTAATCGCTACGGGGTTAGCCAAGGATCCGGCGCAACGCTATGGCAGTCCAACAGAGATGGCCGCGGCCGCGCGCAGCGCTCTAAGCCAGCGACCATATACCGGCCAGTCAGCTCAACCGGAGCGTACGCACCCGCAGGTCGTTACGGCGGATTATGCCGGCGACGCAAAGACTGCAGTCAGCAATCTAAAGGAAAGTCACGCTGAGCCGGCCAGCGCTGGCGAGCCGACGGTGATGGCGGAGACGAGGGAAGCTCCCTTGTCGGAGTCTCGAGCAGACCGCGACCTGCCTCAACCCGAGGGTCTGCAAGAAGGACTGCGGATCGGGTCGCCCTTTCTCAAAGGCCGCGGCATGCACGTCAGCGAGCGCATCAAGGTTGCGGCCGTGGTCGCTGTCGCCATCATCGGTGGTGGTGGCTACTGGATGGCGCACCACAGCCAGTTCAGGTCGAATTCAGAGCTTGCCCTGGCTACTACGAGCACGCTCGATGGCCTTCTTCTGAGCCCCGCAGAAGCAAGCACCGCTATCGGAGCCCCCAGCCTGAGGTCTAGCGGTCGTGGAACGATGAGCAACGGCGCTGGTGAGGTTGTGTCGCCCCCGCAGTGCCGAGCTGTCTTTAACCAAGAAATCGGTAGCTACGAAAGCAGTGGATTCACAGCGAATATAGCGGACCGCCTGGTGGACAATCCAATGACCATTGTTGTCGACGAGGCGGTCGTGCTATATCCGACAGTACAAGCGGCACAAGGCGTTTACAACGATTCTGCAGCGCGGTGGGCATCGTGCGCGAACCAGACTGTGTCCTCGACATTTCGTGACGGCCATGTAGGTAGGACCGCCATCGGCCACGTTTCCAATCAAAACGGCATTCTGAGCGTCCAGCTCAGGGATAACGACGGACCGACGTATCAGCATGCCTTAACCGCGACCGCAAATGTCTTGATCGACGTCACCGTGCTAAGCGCACAACCCGCGGACGAAGCGGTCGCGGTTGCTCGCAAAATCGCGGCCAAAGTGCAGAAATGAAGGCGACCCGACAGCGCGGAACAGAGCTGCGCTGATGGGAGAGCGCAGACGAATGTGCTGCGGTTCAACCTAGCGAGAAGTACAGCTTGCTTACCTCACCGCCGCACCAAGGTGACGCACACGAAGGTCGTGCGCCGGTCCGGCCGCATCAACCCATCGTTATCCAGACTTGCGTTGACTGATCGCACGCTTTTCAACCCGCGCCTCGCCGTAGGTGGCGAAACTCGTTGCAAGGCATTCGACGTCGATGGCGGCCTGCTTTCGCTAGTGGTGCTGTGCACCTGGGTCAAGTCCAGGGACGTGGTGTACGACGTCGTCGTGTGATTCTTCGTGGTGATGGTTCAGGCGGTCAGTGCCGCCGGGGTGTCCTCCTGTTCGGTCGGGGTGTCTTTGACGGCGCGTGATTTGCTGAGGACGTCGAGGCCGAGGTAGCGCCGTGATTCGGCCCATTCGTCGTGTTGTTCGGCCAGCACGGCCCCGACGAGGCGGATCAGGGCATTACGGTCGGGGAAGATGCCGACGACGTCGGTGCGCCGGCGGATCTCCTTGTTGAGCCGCTCCTGGGTTATCTGTAGTCCTCGTGACGGCGTCTTTGATGTCCGACACGAGGTGTTGAGGTCCCAGGTTCTGCGTGCTGGACA
>NZ_LKTM01000145.1 GCF_001417955.2 Mycobacterium gordonae
GGGGAGTCTCTCCATCCCCGCCCTCGGGTCACTAATTGTCAGGGGGCGGGTGCCTCAACCCAGGTTGGCAGAGAGGGCTGACAGCCGCTGACTCTTAATCAGCGGGTCTGGGGTTCGAAACCCTGACGGCGCACCATGCAAACGCAATGCTCAGGCAGGGTTGTTGTCGTTTCGGAGTGTTTGCTGCCTGTGACAGATGTGACCGATGTGACCGAAAGGTCTCCATATTGTCCCCGCGCTGCGGAAGCAGACCCACCACAGCAAACGGCGCGTCGGCGTGACATGTGAGACCGCCGTCCTAAGGTCGTGCCGTGTCTAATATGCCTCCCGACCCCGATGCATCTGACTCACGCGAGGACGGTGCACCTACCAAAGAGGCCTGTGCCAAGCTCTATCAGGAAGTGGGTCTGCTGCACGATCAGGTGACAATTTCGGTCACGCGGCCTGACTGGCCGTCGTGGTCATGATGGCTTCGTATTCGACGGGGGTCAACCGGCCGAGGGCGCCTTGGCGGCGACGTCGGTGGTAGGTGCGTTCGATCCAAGTGACGATGGCGATCCGCAGCTCCTCTCGGGTGGCCCAGCGGCGGCGGTCGAGGACGTTCTTCTGCAGCAGGCTGAAGAAGCTCTCCATCGCCGCGTTGTCGCCGGCCGCGCCGACACGTCCCATTGAGCCGACCATGCCGTGATGGTGCAGGGCCTGGACGAACTTTCGACTTCGAAACTGCGACCCTCTGTCCGTGTGAACCACGCAGCCGGCGACCACCCCACGGCGGCCGACCGCGTTGCGCAGCGCGGCGGTCGCCAGGCGTGACTTCATTCGGGAGTCGATCGAATAACCCACGATGCGGTTGGAGAATGCATCCTTGATCGCGCAGAGGTAGAGCTTGCCCTCGCCGGTATAATGCTCAGTTATGTCGCTGAGCCACAACATGTTTGGCGTTTCAGCGGTGAAGTCGCGCTGGACCAGATCGTCGTGCACCGGCGGTCCTGGTTTGCCGTTCTTGCCGCGCTTCTTGCCGAACACGCTCCACAACTGCTGCTGTGAGCAGATGCGCCAGGCGGTGCGCTCGGCCATCGGCTCGCCGGCCTCACGGGCCTCCTCGACGAGGTAGCGGTAGCCGAACTCGGGGTCCTCGCCGTGCGCGTCGAACAGGGCGTTGGCGCGGTATGCCTCGACGAGTTCGGCATTGGTGATGGGATTTGCCCGCCAGCGGTAGTAGGGCTGGCGGGCGAGCTTGAGTACCCGGCGCGTCACCGCGACGGGAATCCCGTCGGCGGCGAGCTCACTTACGAGCGGGTAGACCCTTTTCCCGGCAGATTGGCCTGCGACAAGTACGCCGCTGCCCGCCGTAAGACTTCATTCTCTTGTTCCAACAACCGATTTCGGCGTCGTAGCTCGCGCAGATCAGCGGAGTCATTGGTGCTCTTACCTGGCTTGGCGCCCTCGTCGACGTCGGCTTGGCGCATCCACTTGGTCAACGTCATCGGGTGCACGCCGAAATCGGTGGCGATCTGCTCGATCGTCACCCCGTCGTCGCGGTTACGGGCAACGCGGACGACGTCGTCGCGAAATTCACGGGGGTAGGGCCTAGGCACACTGACATCCTTCCAGCCCGCCCGCTTTGGGCAAGCCAACTCAGATGTCACCTATTGGTGCAGCAGACCCGATGATCGTGGGCTGGCGGGTAGCGTCGCACATGCGTACCACCATGGTGCTGGATGCGTTGGAGATGGCTCGTTGGTCACGCGGAAACACATTGCCGGGCTTGACATGTCACTCCGATGCCGGATCGCAATTCACCTCTATCCGCTATGGCGAACGGCTCGCCGAGATCGGAGCGGTCCGCTCGATCGGCACGATCGGAGACAGCTACGATAATGCCCTGGAGACGGTGAACGGCTACTACAAGGCGGAGCTGATCTACGGGCCAGTCCGCACCAGGCCGTGGAAGACCGTCGAGGACGTCGAACTCGCGACCCTGAGCTGGGTGTACTGGCACAACACCAGCCGCTTACACAGCTACCTTAATGACATCCCACCCACCGAGTTCGAAGCCGCGTTCCACGATGCACATGGGACCGACCAACCCCTGGCCGGAATCCAATAACCCGAGCCTCCGGGAAAGTCAGGGCGATTCAATCAAGTAGCTAGAGTCCGATACGTTTGGCGATGACCTCGTTCATGATTTCGTTGGTGCCGCCGCCTATTCCGAGAATTCGGCAATCTCGATAGTGTCTCTCGATCTCAGACTCACGCATGTAGCCCATCCCACCGAAGATCTGAACCGCCTCATTGACCACGTAGTCGCACGCATACACAGCGGTGTTCTTGGCCATCGGAACCTGTCAACCTGAATGAGGCACCGTTGCGCGGTATTTACTGAGCGTCCTCCTCTGGATGGTCGGGTGGGTTG
>NZ_LKTM01000146.1 GCF_001417955.2 Mycobacterium gordonae
CATTTGCCGTTCGTCTCGATCCCGATCCCGATCAACCCGCCACCGCCGCCGCCCCCGCCCGCGGAACCCGGTCCGTAGCGCATCTGCCAGGTTGAGCGCAGACTGGGCAGTATGAGCGATAAAGGTGGGTCGGGCGGCGGCTTCGGGTTCGATCCCGAGGACTTGGACCGGGTGATTCGGGAAGGCACCGAAGGGCTACGTGACGCGTTCGAGCGGATCGGCCGGTATGTCGGGTCCCCCGGCGGGCGCCCGGGCTGGTCGCTGCTCTTCGAAGATCTGTCCCGGCGCAGCCGCCCGGAACCCGAAACCGCCGGCGAGGCCGGCGATGGCGTGTGGGCCATCTACACCGTGGACGCCGACGGCGGCGCGCGGGTTGAGCAGGTGTACGCCAACGAACTCGACGCCCTGCGCGCCAACAAGAACAACACCGACCCCAAGCGCAAGGTGCGCTTCCTGCCGTACGGCATTGCCGTCAGCGTGTTGGACGACCCGACTGATGGCCCGGCGAAAGACGCAATAGGCGATCCTGCCTAGACCCGGCAGCGGCCTATGCTGGGCAGATTGTGGCCGCCACCCCATCCGTCTGCCATAACTGCGGTTCCGAGCCGCGCCAGGGCGCGCGGTTCTGCGACGCATGCGGTGCGCCGCTGACGGTGGTCGTCCAGCCTGCCGAATACAAGCAGGTGACCGTTCTGTTCGCCGACGTGGTGCGGTCGATGGACATGGCGGCAGCCCTCGGGCCCGAGCGGTTGCGCGAGGTGATGACCGAGTTGGTGGATCGATCCGCGGCGGTGGTGCAGCGTTACGCGGGCACCGTGGACAAATTCACCGGCGACGGCATCATGGCGCTCTTCGGTGCGCCGATCGCGTTGGAGGACCATGCTTTTCGCGCCTGCCTGGCGGCCATGGACATCCAGCAGGTGGCGCAGCGGCTGGCCGCCGAGGTCTCCCGCAGGGACAACATGGATCTGCGGGTGCGGGTCGGCCTGAACTCCGGGCAGGTGATCGCCGGCGAAGTCGGTGCCGCCCACCTCGGCTATACCGCGGTCGGCGAGCAGGTGGGGATGGCCCAGCGGATGGAATCCGTCGCACCACCAGGCGGAGTCATGCTCAGCGAGTCCACTGCCCGGCTGGTGGACGACCGGGTGGCCCTCGCACCCGCGGAAACGGTGCGGATCAAAGGCTTCGAGACCGGCGTCCCGGCGCGGCGACTGCTGGGCGTCGGTGTCGAGGATCCCGGACGAACCCACAAGGTGCGCCACGAGTCCCGGCTGGTCGGGCGCCACGTGGAGACTGCGGCCGCAGCGCAACTTCTGGACGAGGCGGGGCGCGGCCACGGAGCCATCGTCACGGTGTCGGGGCGGCCCGGTGTCGGAAAGACCAGGTTGGGTCGCGAGGTGGTGGCGACGGCCAGCGGGCGCGGATTCGAAGTCTTTGTCACCTACTGCGAATCCCACACCCGCGACATCCCGTTCCACGTGATCTCCCGGCTGCTGCGGGCGGTCTTCGGTGTCGGTGCGGTGCCGGCGGAGGCCGGCCGGGCGCGGGTCCGGGCCAAGTTTCCCGGCGCCGGCGCTGAGGATCTGCTGCTGCTCGACGACTTGCTGGGCATTCGCGACCCCGAGACCGTGCTACCGGACATCACCCCGGAAGCCCGCCGCCGCCGGTTGGTCAAACTCATCGAAACCGTGGCGCTGACCCGGGCCGAGCCGGCCTTGTACGTCGTCGAGGACGCCCACTGGATCGACAGCGTCAGTGAAGCACTGCTCGCCGACTTCGCCGCGGCGGTACCGCGGATGCGCGCGGCGCTGCTGGTGATCTACCGGCCCGAGTATGACGGGGCGCTGTCCTCGATCACCGGTTCGCAGCATTTCTCCCTTGTGCCCCTTGATGATTCGCACACCGCCGAACTGGTCGGCGCGCTGCTGGGTCCGGACCCCTCGGTGTTCCGGTTGGCCGCCGTGATCGCCGAGCGGGCGGCCGGTCTGCCGTTCGCCGCCGAAGAGATCGTGCGCGACCTGGCCGAGCGGGGTGTCCTGGAGGGGCTGCCGGGCAGTTATGTCTGTGTCCGCCCGCAAGCCGACATCCAGGTACCTGCCAGTGTTCAGGCGATCATCAGCGCCCGCATCGACCGCCTCACCGCAACGGCCAAACGCACACTGAATGCCGCGGCCGTCATCGGCCTCCGATTCGATCAGCAGCTGCTCGAATCACTGATGGATGCAACGGATTTGGCGCCGCTGATCGAGACGGAGCTGATCGAGCAGATCGCTTTCACCCCGCACGCCAGGTACGCGTTCTGCCATCCGCTGATCCAGGCGGTGGCCTACGAATCGCAGTTGAAGTCCGGGCGGTCGGAGTTGCACCGGCGGGTGGCGGCCGTGCTGCAACGCACCCACGGCCGCTACACCGGCCAGGAGGCCGCCATCGTGGCCACGCAGTACGCGGCCGCCGGCGATCTGCGGGACGCCTTCGACTGGCACATGCAGGCGGCAACCTGGTACGGCACCCGCGACATCCGGGCGGCGCGCAAGAGCTGGGAATCGGCGCGCGACGTGGCCGACCGGTTGCCCGACGACGAACCCGACCGGCTGGACATGCGGATCACACCGCGGGCAATGTTGTGCGGCAGCACTTTTCAGGTAGGCGGTACGCCCTCGGACACCGGATTCGACGAACTGCGCGAACTCACCACCGCCGCCGGCGACAAAAGGTCACTGGTGCTGGGGATGGCCGGACATCTGACCACGCTGACCTTCAACTCCCGCAACTCCGAAGCCGCCGAGGTGGCCTCGGAGTTCACCACGCTGGTCGAGTCGATCGGCGATCCGGTGCTGACCGTCGGGCTGTTCTACGCAGCGGCTCAGGCGAAGTGGGAAGCCGGTCAGGTGAGCGAGAGTCTGCGGTTGACCCAGCGCGTCATCGACATCGCCGACGGCGACGCCACCGTGGGCGATTTCCTTCTCGCGTCGCCCCTGGCCTACGCGCTCGTCGTCAGGGGCGCCGCCGGCATGTTCGTCGGCCGCTGCGGCTGGCGCGACGACCTCGAGGCGGGCATCGCACTGGCCCGCTCCGTCGACGCGGGCGCCGCGCCGTTCGCGCACCTGTACAAATACCAGGCCGCGCTGCAGAACGGCGCCGTGCTGCCCACCGCGGCGGACGTGGCGCAGGCAGCCGAGGACCTGGAATTCGCCGAGCAGTCCGGCAACGACACAGCGTTGGCGTACGCGCTACTCAACAGCGCGACCACACTGATGCACACCGATCCAGGGGACATGGCGGCCGGACTGGAGTGTCTGGCCAGGGCGCGGGCGTTGTTCGTGGCAGAAAAGCTGACCCTGTCGCTGCGCCGGATGGTCGACATCGAGTTCGCGCGGGAACAGGCCAGATCCGGCGAGGTCGATGCCGCAATAGCTTTGGCGGCAACGGTTCTCGACGAACAGTTCGACTGTGGTGAGGTGATCTTCCGCGGGCCGGCCAGCACGGTGCTGGTGGAGGCGCTGTTGTCGCGAGGCTCTGCTGCCGACCTCGAGGCGGCCGAACGTGCCGTCGACCGCTTGGCGGCGGTGCCGACCGAGCCGGGATTCGTGCTGTTCGAGCTTCCGGTGCTGCGGTTGCGGGGCTTGCTTTCGAGGGCCCGCGGCGACGAATCCGGTTACCTGCGATGCACCCAGCGTTGCCTGGCTCTGGCGCACGAGGCCGGCTACGAGGCTTACCTCGGCTGAAGCGGCACTCAGCCCTGCTCCACCACGTTCCCGCTGCCGTTCTTGCTGACCTTCGGGGAACCGGAGTGATAGGTGACTTTGTTATTGAGTCCGGAGGCCTCGATGGTGTCGACGTTGTCGACCGTGACGACGTTCTGCAGGCCGGAGACGTTCACCGTCGCGCAATGGCCGGTGAGTGTCACCGTGTTCGAGATGCCACTGATGTTGATGTCGTTGCCGCTGCAGGCGACGGTCTTGTTCTCGTTGATGCCTGAGATCGTGACCGGCTCGCCCGCCGGCGCGGTGGCCGACGGCGAAGGACCGGTGCTGGGTGCGTGTGTCTTGCCGGTGGAGGGTGCGGTGCGGGTCGGCAACGTGCCGGGAGTCGCGATCGCCGAAGTGCTTTCGGTGGGGGACGGAACGACGAGGTCGCCGTGGGAGAACTGGCGCGCGGCATAAGCGGCGATGCCGCCCACCAGAACTAGCACGCCCAGGACGCCCACGGCGGCCAGGATCCAGAACCAGCGCATCCCCGACGACGAGCGGGGCGTGGCGCCGGGATAAGGGCTGCCGTACCCGTAGCCGGGCGGAGTCATAGTCGACGGCATGGGCGGGGGAACCGGCCCCGGTGGAGGCGGCGGGTAGTTGTAACCTCCGGCGGAGCCCAGGTCGGAGCCCGCCTCGGAGGCACGTGCCTGGTCGGCCAGGGGCTGCTCCAGTTCCCGGATCCGGGCTTCCGGGTCATCCTCTGGTTTCATGCCTGAGATGCTCCCATATCGGCAAGGACGCGGAATAGGCTCGGCGTCGTGCCCGCATTGCCGAATCGACAGATCCTGTTGCGCCGCCGCCCCTCCGGTCTGGTGCAGCCCGAAGACACCGAGCTGATCACCCGCCCCGCCCCGGAACTCGCAGCGGGAGAGGCGCTGCTGCGCACCACCTACGTGGGCATCGACGCCGCCCTCCGCACCTGGCTCGACGACCAGCCCAGCTACCTGCCGCCGGTGCAGCTGGGAGAGGTGATCCGGGCCGCGGGAATCGGCGAGGTCGTCGAAACACGATGCGACGCTTACGCTGTCGGCGACATCGTCACCACGCTGACCGGGTTCCAGGAGTACGTGGTGATCCGCGACGACATCTTCAGCACACCCATCCCGGGTGAGGACGACCAGTTGGCGATCATGTCGGTGTACGGGCCGACGGGCGCCACCGCGTACTTCGGCATGACCGATATCGGCCGTCCGCAGCCCGGCGAAACGGTGGTGGTTTCCGCCGCGGCGGGTGCCACCGGATCGGTGGCCGGGCAGATCGCCAAGATCGCCGGCGCCCGGGTGGTGGGTATCGCCGGCGGCCCCGACAAATGCCGGGCGGTCGTCGAGGACTTCGGGTTCGACGCGTGCATCGACTACAAGAACGACGACCTGGCGGCCGCGCTCAAAGAGCACTGCCCGCGCCGCGTCGACGTCTACTTCGACAACGTCGGCGGACCCGTCCTGAACGCGGTACTGGGCCGGCTCGCGTCCAAGGCGCGCGTGGTGCTCTGCGGCGTCATCTCGAGTTACCTCACCGGCGAGCACCCGGGACCGTCCAATTACGTCAATCTGCTGTCCAAGACCGCGTCCATGCAGGGATTCAACGCACTCGACCAGTGGGGCCGCTTCGACGAGGCGTTCGCCAACCTGCGCCAGTGGGAGTCCGAGGGGCGGCTGCGGCACCGGCAGACCATTTACGAGGGCATCGAACAGTGTGTCGACGCCCTCAACGGACTTTTCACCGGCGCCAACATCGGTAAGACACTTGTGAAGATCAGCGAGCCGGGTTGAGGCCACCGCGCGAAAAGCTTGCCGCACTGACCTGGAGCTACGTCGACACCGCCTCGCCAGAGTCCACGCGACGCCCGGCGGGCTGCTATCTTCCATGCCATGCCACAGATGGACCGTCGCCGCATGCTCATGATGGCGGGATTCAGCGCACTGGCGGCCGCGACGGCGGCCCCGACAGCAAATGCCAGCCCGTCTCGGCCGGCCGCACCCGCCGGCCCCGCACCGGTGCCCGCCGCCCCCGCGGCCGGAGCGACTGGTGGATTCATCTGGCACGACGAGTTCGACGGACCGGCCGGTTCGGCGCCCGATCCGGGCAAGTGGGCGATTTCGAATTTCCGGACGCCGATCCGTAATCCGGTCGGGTTCGACCAGCCGCAGTTCTGGGGGCAGTACCGCGACAGCCGCCAGAACGTGTTCCTGGACGGCAATTCCAACCTGGTGTTGCGCGCCACCCACGATGGCCACGGCGGCTACTTCGGCGGCCTCGTGCATGGTCTGTGGCGTGGCGGCGTGGGCACCACCTGGGAAGCCCGCATTAAATTCAACTGCTTGGCGCCCGGTATGTGGCCGGCGTGGTGGCTATCCAACGACGACCCTGGCCGCAGTGGCGAGATCGACTTGATCGAGTGGTACGGCAACGGCACCTGGCCGTCGGGTACCACGGTCCACGCCAACCCGGACGGCACCGCGTTCGAGACCAATCCGATCGGTGTGGACGGCGGCTGGCACAACTGGCGCGTCAAGTGGGACGTCACCGGGATGTACTTCTGGGTGGACTATGCCGACGGCATGGCCCCGTACTTCTCGGTCCCGGCCACCGGCATCGAGAACCTGGACGAGCCGTTCAAGGAGTGGCCGTTCAACGACCCGGACTACACCGTGTTCCCGGTCCTGAACCTGGCCGTCGGTGGCTCCGGCGGCGGCGACCCGGCCGCGGGCAGCTACCCGCAGGACATGCTCGTCGACTGGGTGCGCGTCTTCTGAGGCTGCAGAGCCGCCCCTAGTTCGACAGGTGCAGGTACCAGAGCCCGTCGTCGCCCTGACGGCAGTCCCAGTGCGTGTAAGCCGCGTCGTTGTGGGTGATCTCCACGTGCGGGCCGTCGGCCTGGCACGCCGCCAGCGTCGCGTAGCTGCCCTCCACCTGCACTTCGTCGGCGTTGGCCACCGCTACCGCGGTGGTGAACAACGCAGCGCCTGCCGTCAGAATCCCGGCAGCGAACATGGTCTTCATCTCCGAGCCCCCTTCTGAAACCGTTGGCACTTGGATTGCCAGATTGCGCATCGGCGAAACTATGAGGGCCCTCCGTTCGAACGTATGATCGATCGATGGGGCGGCTCGCGTCGATCGGCTACAACGGGCAACCGCTCCGCGGGCCCTTTCGTCCGGTGCGTCCGCCCGTCCCGGTGCTGGTGGACCTGACCGTGCTCTTCCCGCGCGAGCCACACCGCTCGGGCCGCTACCACCCGAACGGCCTGCAGTTGCACAAGGTCGTCGAGGGCACACTGAGTTGCTGGGGCCTCTGCGAACAGGGCGACTGGTGGGGGCTGGTGACCTACCCGGTGGAATTCGGGGCCCGGCACAAGGCGGTGACGCACTGGGTGCCGGCCTGGACCCTGCGCCGAAAGGGTGAGCGGCCGTGAGGTTCTGCGTATGCCCACCGTTAGGGTGGACCGAATGAACCGACGGCCCGTGCGACCGCTGCGCAGTGTCAAGCAGATCACCCGGGGTTTGGGCGCTCTCGATCGCGAACTGTTCGAGGCGGTCGCCGAGAGTCCGACTCCGTTGCTCGACAAAGCGATGCCGCCGTTGACCCGGGCTGCCGACCATTCCAAGCTGTGGTTCGCCATCGGGGCGATCCTGCTCGCCTCGGGGAAGAACTCCGCACAGCGCGGCGCCACCCGCGGCCTGGTATCGCTGGGAGTGACCAGCCTGGTGACCAATCAGGTTGCCAAGCGTGTCCGGCGGCGTCCGCGTCCGCTCTACGATTCGGTGCCGCTGGTGCGGCGCGTCCGGCGCCACCCAACCTCCAACTCGCTGCCCTCCGGGCACTCCGCCAGCGCCGCCGCATTCGCCGTCGGGGTGGGCCTGGAGAATCCGACGATCGGCTTCGGGCTGGCGCTGCTGGCCGGTCTCGTCGGGTTGTCCCGCGTCGCAGTCGGTGCGCATTACCCCGGGGATGTCGTCATCGGTTTCGGTATCGGCTCGGGCATCGCGGTCCTGGGCAGTCGCCTGGTCCCGCCGATCGTCGAGACCGCGCTGCCGAAGACCGAACCTCTCCGGGTCGAGACGCCCGAACGGCCCGATGGCTCGGGGGTGGTGCTGGTGATCAACCCGGCTTCGGGCAGCGGCACCGGCGCCCGCGTCCTCGACGAGGTTCGTGCCGCGTTGCCCGAGGCCGAAATCGTCGAACTGGATTCCTCCGATGACCCGCGCGAGGTGCTGCGCGGCGCCGCTGAGCGGGCCGAGGTGCTGGGGGTCGGCGGCGGCGACGGCACCGTGTCCGCGGCGGCCGCCGTCGCCCTGGAAGCCGGCCTGCCGCTGGCGGTTTTTCCGGCCGGTACGTTCAACCACTTCGCCAAGGACATCGGCTGCGACTCGGTGGCGCGGACTGTCGACGCGATCCGGCGGGGCAGCGTTGCATACGTGGACCTGGTGCGGCTCAACGAGAGTCAGATCGTGGTGAACACCGCCAGCATCGGCGCATACCCGGCGTTCGTGCGACGGCGGGAGAAGTTGGAGAAGAAGATCGGCAAGCCGCTGGCGGGCATGTACGCCATGCTGCGCACGCTGCGCACGGAACGGCCCGTCCGGATCAGCTACGACAACAAGACGCTACAGACGTCGCTGTTCTTCGTGGGAAATTCGCTATACCTACCAACGGGATTCGCGCCCTCGCGGCGCACGCGGATGGACGACGGCCTGATCGATGTGCGGATTCTGGAGACCGGCCGACGGCTGGCGCGCACCAGAATTCTGGCCGCCCTGGCGCTGGGCCGTCTGCAGCGCAGCCCGTTGTACCACGAAATGCAGGTGCCCCAATTCAGTTTCGCGGCGGTGGACGGCCCGACGTTGATCGCGCACGACGGTGAGATCGGCGAGAAATACGACCAGGCGAGCTTCGCCGCGCAATACCGGGCCCTACCGGTGTTTCGCCCCCTTCCTCGTCGGGCTTAATTCCCCTCGGTCAGTTCGCGAACTTCGTAATAGTGTTGCAGCACTGCAGGTTCGGAATCTGCGATGAATTCCCGGGTCGCCGGCGGCGACCAGCCGGGCGGCTCGGGTGATCCGCTACCTGCCCAGGCCGCCTGCCGCGCCGCGCCCAGTGCGACGTATTCGGCTGGGGTGGGTACCAGTACGGGCATGCCGAACACGGTCGGCGCTATCTCGCACACCGCCCGCGACTGCGCGCCGCCGCCGATCAGCAGAATGCGGCGCACGCTGACGCCGTGCGTGGTGAGCTGGGCGAGGCCCTCGGCCAGCGCACAGAGCATGCCTTCCACCGCCGCCCTGGCCAGGTTGGCGGGCATCGAGTTCGAGACCCGAAGCCCGTGCAGTGCACCAGAGGCGTTCGGCCGGTTGGGCGTTCGTTCACCGTCCAGGTAGGGGACCAGTACCAGGCCCGCACTGCCCGGTGGGGCCGACAGTGCCAGGCCGGACAACTCGTCGTGGTCGACCCGCAGCATCTTTGCCGCCGCATCAAGCACCCGCGCGGCGTTGAGGGTGCACACCAGCGGAAGGTAGCGGCCGGTACCGTCGGCGAAGCCCGCCACGAATCCCTGGCCGTCGCGGACCGGGTCGCCGGCAACCGAACACACCACGCCCGAGGTTCCGATCGAGACGATCACGTCGCCCTCGCCGGCACCCAGGCCGAGTGCCGCGGCGGCATTGTCGCCCAGGCCTGCCCCGAATAACATTGAGCCACTCATTGATTCGGCGGGGCCGAGAACGCGTGGAAGGTCCGGACTGCGCCCGCGCAGGGCCAGTTCGAGCAGGTCGACGCGGTACCGGTTCGTCTCGGCGTCGAAGTAACCGGTGCCACTGGCGTCGCTGCGGTCGGTGGTCAGTGCCGCGACATCGGATTCGCCCCGGAGCCGCCAGGTCACCCAGTCGTGCGGCAGGCACACCGACGCCGTGCGGTCGGCATGGTGGGGCTCGTGGTCGGCGAGCCAGCGCAGTTTCGCGGTGGTGACCGCGGCCAGTGGCACCAGTCCGACGGCCTGCGCCCACGCCTGCGGTCCGCCCAGGTCGTCGACCAGGTCGCGCGCCGCGCCAGCCGAGCGCACGTCGTTCCACAGCAGCGCGGGGCGCACGACCGCACCGGCGGAGTCGAGGCACACCATTCCGTGCTGCTGCCCGCCGACCGATACCGCTGCCACATCGTCGAACCCGCCCGCCGCGGCGATCGCCTGCCGGGCAGCCGATTCCCATGCGGCGGGGTCGATTTCGGTGCCGTCGGGGTGCGGGGCGCGGCCGTTGCGGATCACCGCACCGGTGTCGGCGTCGCAGATCACCACCTTGCAGGACTGGGTCGAACAGTCGATACCGGCGACCAGGGTCACGGTCGCAGCAGCTTCTCGACTGTCGCGCGGGCGCCGTCGCGGTGCAGCGAATCCAGCGTCCACAGATAGGGCTCCACGAAACGGGGCTCCTCGATCAGGTTGCCGAAGATGGACCGGTTGGCCAGGAACGCCGACGCGTCGGCGCGCTGTGAGCGGGCGATTGGAATCAGGGTGTCAGCCCGCGGATCCACCACCTCGATGGGATGGCCTTCTTCGTCCACCCCCTCGGCGTACCGGGCCCAACTGGCGACGATGGCCGCGGACAGGCGCACCGAGCCACCGGAGCGCAGGTTGTCGCGAACCACCGGCAGCAACCACTTGGGGATCCGGTCCGACGATTCGGCGCAGAGTCGGTCCACCGTGTCGCGGACGTGCGCATTGGCGAAACGCGGCAGCAGCCCATCCTTGAACTCCCGCAGTCCGGGCACCGGTGTGAGGGTCGGCATCGCCTCTAAATCCATGTAACGGCAGAGTAATTCGGCGATCAGCGGGTCTTGCGCGGCGTCGTGCACCAGGCGGTAACCGGCCAGATACGCGAAATAGCACAAGCCCTGATGGCTGGCATTGAGCAGACGGAGCTTCATCGCCTCGTACGGCGACACGTCATCGGCGAAGGTGACACCCGCGCGGTCCAACGGTGGTCGCCCGTCGGCGAAGTCGTCCTCGAGTGCCCACATCGCGAACGGTTCGGTGATCACCGGCCAGGCGTCGTGGACGCCGAATTCGGTTTTCAAGCTTTCGATCACGTCGGGGGTGGTGACCGGCGTGATCCGGTCGACCATCGAGTTCGGAAATCTCGTGTTCTCGTCCATCCATTGCGCCAGTGCGGGATTGGACTTTTGGGCGTAGGAAGTGAAAGCCTGCCGCGCGATATGGCCGTTCCCGACGATGTTGTCACAGGACACGATTGTCGGCGATTTCACACCTCGTAGCCGACGCCGGTCCAGAGCCTCGGTGACCAGCGCGAAGACGGCACTCAGTGGTTCGTTGTAGCCACCCTCGGTGATGGTCAGGGTGATGATGCGCACGGCAGGATCGGTGAGGAGCTCAATGACATCTTCGGGATCATCTGGTGCATAACGGAAGTCGACGATCGAACCGATGACCCGAGGTTCCCGGGTGCCGTCGGGGTGGGCCAGGGTCAGGGTATAGAGATGGTCCTGATCGCGCAGCGCGTCGCGCATTCGCCGGTCGCGGGGCAGCACGCCGACCCCGCAGATTCCCCACTTGCGGGCCATGCCCTGGCTGAGCAGCCGGTCGACGTACATGGCCTGATGAGCGCGGTGAAAGCCGCCGACGCCGAAATGGACGATGCCGACCTTGATCCGGCTGCGATCGTAGGTGGGTGTCGGTATCCGCAGCGTGTGCAGGTTTCGGGCGTTGAGCTTCATGCCGGTAACTCGTTGCCGTGCCGGCGGTAGGCGGACGGGGCTCGGCCCCAAGCACTTCGGAAGGCCCGGGTGAACGAGCTGGCGCTGTCGAACCCCACCCTGGTGGCGACCTGGAGCACGCTCAGTTGCGGGTCGGCGAGCAGCGCCGCCGCCCGCATCAGGCGGGCTTGTTGTGTGTAGTCGCGCCAGGTCATCTGCAACTCGCGATGGCATAACCTCCGCAACGACCGTGGCGACATGCCCGCGGCGGCCGCAGCTTCGTCAATGGTGATACCGGCCAACGTATTGCGCGTGTGTTTGAGCGCCGCGGCGAGCTGAGGATGAGTGGTCGTCGGCAGGCTGAATGGGCTCTGCGATCCCAGCAGCTCGGCCAGCAACTCGGCGAAGCAGTGGAAATACGCCTCCGCCACCGCGTCCGGCGAGTCCCTGTCGATCGGCCACCGACAGGCGTAGATGATCATCTGCCGGATCAACGGCGAAACCATCACGATCCCGGCGCCCGGGCGGGACGGTTGCAGGCGGATCGGATGCAGGAATATCGACACCGACCTCACACGGGTGTCGATCGTGCTGATGTGTCCCAGCCCGGCCGGGATCCAGGCGGCCTGCCGCTCGGACAGTACATACGCACCGGCATCCGTCTCCACTTCCAGAACGCCCTGCACGACGTACTCCAGCTGGTGCAAGTCGTGGGCGTGGCGCGCCGTGGTTACCCGCTGGCCTTCGTAGACAAACGCGCCCGCCGTGCAGGCGCCACCCTGCCGCATGTCGATCAGCGCAGGCGTGTCCGCGCAGGACAAGACTGTGGCCGTTTGTGCAGAGAGTGTCATGGCTCTCCGATGGTACGACTGAGTGTCATGTCAGCGCAGTCGTTTACGCCCGCCGCGGGTGACCCGAAGTACACGAAGTACTACGACACGGTCATCGCGCTGTTGACCCGCGAAGCCCGATGGCGTTCGGCCGCCATTGCGCGGCTGGATCTGAAACCGGACGATGTCGTGGTCGATATCGGCTGTGGCACAGCATCATTGGCGATAAGGATGAAGCAGTCGCAGCCGGGCGCCCGGGTCGTGGGCGTCGACCCTGACCCGCAGGTGCTGGCGATAGCGCGCGACAAGGTGCACCAGGCCGGGGCCGAGGTCGAGTTCGTGCAGGCCATGGGGGACCGGGCCGTCGAGCTGATCGGGCCCGGGATCGCCGACAAAGTGGTGTCCAGCCTGGTGCTGCATCAGTGCCCGGTGCCGATGAAGAAGGCCATCATCGGCAACATGTTCGCGCTGCTGCGGCCCGGCGGGCAGCTCCTCATCGCCGACTTCGGTGTGCAGCGGGACGCCCTGATGCGGCTGGGCTTCCGAATCGTTCAGTTCGCCGACGGCAAGCAGGACACCCAGCCCAACGCGGACGGAATACTGCCGGGATTGATCGAACAAGCCGGCTTCGCGAATGTCTCCGAAGTGTCGGCGATCAGAACCGTTTCCGGGTCCATCTCCTTATACGTGGCAACGCGACCGGTTCCGGGGGGCCCAACAACCCGTTAATGTCGGACGATGTACCTTGTGCGGCCGGCAGAGGCGCTGGCGATCCTGTGTTCGGTGCTGATCCTGGTCGCCGGTTGCCACTCCAAACCGGCGACGTCGAGTTCGGACGCACCACCCGGGTCGGGTTCGCCCGGTTCGTCCCGTGCTACTGGGCCGGTGCCGGCCGGAGCCCTCTTCACCACCGCCGTGCCGTGGAACGTCGACGTTTCGGGCGCCGCCAAGGCAGTCCGCTCGGATGCGATCATTCAGGCGCTGAGTGCTGCGGGCGGTTGGGGGACCGGAGCCCTACAGGCCGACTTCTCCATCCCGATCTTCTTCGCCGACGGCAACTCACGAAAGACGAAGGTGGTCGGCATCGAGGACTATTGCGGCGGCGGACCGGACTGCGACTCCGTTCCCGCGCAGATGCCGTTGCCGGCCAAGGCATACCTCGAGGGTTCGTCGAGCCTGAATTGTGACACCACCGGCGCCACCGAGGGGCAGGAAGACTGTCACCTGCTCGTCGTCGACCGCGACCAACGCAAACTCTACGAGATCTATCACGGCAGCCAATCCGGTAAAGACATCACGGCGCAGGCCTTCTTCGTCTGGGACCTCGCGAAGGCATACCCCGAGACATTGCGTGGCGATCAGTGCACCAGCGCCGACGCGGCCGGTTTCCCCATTGCCGCAATGTTGCCGACTGCCGATGAAGTGGCTTCTGGCGCAATCAATCACGCGATTCGCTTCATCCTCCCGAACGACCGGATGAAGGAAGGCGTCTACGTGCGTCCGGCCACCCACGCGGGAGGTCCGGCCAGCACCGATCCCAATGCTCCGCCCTACGGCGTGCGATTCCGGCTGCGAGCAGACTTCGACGACTCGCACTTCTCCAAATCCGAACGGGTGGTCATCGCCGCTCTGAAGAAGTACGGAATGCTGCTCGCCGACGGCGGTCAGGTGCCGCTCACCTTCGCCGACGACCGAACGAGCACCAAGAAGTGGTCCGAATTGGGCATCAGCGCGCAGTCATTCAACGACATCGGCGTCGATCAGTTCGAGGTCGTCGATCTGGGTGAGGAGATCAAGCTCACCTACGATTGCGTCCGCAACAAGTGAGCTGCCTCAGGCCTTGGCGAGAGTGAACTGCGCGACGTCCGTGTAGCCCTCGCGGAACAGGTCGGCACAACCGGTCAGATACTTCATGTAACGGTCGTAAACCTCTTGCGACTGAACGGCGATCGCCTCGTCGCGGTTGGCTTCCAGCGCGGTCGCCCAGGTGTCGAGGGTGCGCGCATAGTGCGGGCGTAGCTGCTGAATTCGGTTGAGCGAGAAGCCGGCGTGCTCCGCGTGCTCCTTGACGGCCTTGGCGGGAGGAAGGTCTCCGCCGGGAAAGATCTCATCCATGATGAACTTCATGAACCGCAGCTTCGTCATGGTGATGGGCAGCCCGCGCTCGGCGAATTCTTCCTCGCTGGGCTGAATGATGGTGTGCAGCAACATCACCCCGTCAGCGGGAAGAGCCTCATAGGCCATTTTGAAGAAGTCGGGGTAGCGGTCCCGCCCGAAGTGCTCGAAGGCGCCGATGGAGACGATCCGGTCCACCTTCTGGTCGAATTGTTCCCAGCCCTGCAGCAATACCCGCTTGCTTCGCGGGCTGGGGTGCTCGTCGAGCCGTCGTTGGGTATGCGCCTGCTGGTTGCGGCTCAACGTCAGGCCGATGACGTTCACGTCGTACTGCTCGAGCGCGCGGATGATCGTGGTGCCCCAGCCGCACCCGATGTCGAGCAGTGTCATGCCGGGCTCTAGTCCGAGCTTGCCGAGGGAGAGATCCACCTTGGCGATCTGCGCCTCTTCGAGGGACATGTCTTCGCGTTCGAAGTAGGCGCAACTGTAGGTCCGGGTCGGGTCCAGGAAGATCTCGAAGAACTCGTCGGAGAGGTCGTAGTGCGCTTGGACGTCCTCGAAGTGCGGCTGCAAAGTTTCGGATTGATTCTGGTTTTCAGGCATAACGGCAACTTTCGACTCGACTCCTGTCGAGCGTAGCGGTGCGTGATCCAAGCCCGATTGACCTAAGCCATGCTAGCCCGTCGGGAACACCGCCTCGGACGCGTGGCCGGGAAGAGGCTCCCGCGACACAACGTGTTGCCTGGTGACACGCGGTCCACGCGGGGCCAGCGGGGCGGTTCCCGCCTGTAGCCGAAGGATCCGTCCGCCGATCTGGATGTAGCAGCCGGGGCGCCATGTAGCCGGCTCCCAGGGGGCGATCGGGGTCCAACCCCGCTGGGCCGGCTCGCGCAGGAAGACGCCGTTGGTCGAGCCGCGGTCGACGACGACCACCTCGCCGTTGACGGTGCGGACCTCGACGTGGGCCCGGGACAGCAGACCGGCGGGGTCCTCCAGACTCACCGGACGGAGTCCGCGCTGCGCGGCATCCGACCCGTGCGGGTCGCGGCCGATGACGCAGTCGCGGTCGATCTCGAAGTGGGAGCCGTCTTCAAGGACCACCCACCGCCCGGGCCGCGGCGACGCGACCGCCGGCACGCGGCGGCCGGGGGTTTGGGTGGAACGCAGGACGGCGCCGTCGCCGGGCACGATGCCGCCGGTGATCCGGTAGACGCCGTTCGCCGGGATGCCGGCGCGTGACCGCTGTCCCAGCTCCTCGACGGCGACCACTGCGGCCACCGCTGGCATCGGCACCGAGTAGTGCACCAGGCGACCGCGGCCGTGCAGCAACGTCCGGTCGTCGCCGTCATCGAGCGCGACGGTGACACTGCCGCACAGCAGGATTTCCAGGCCGGCCGAGGTGGGCGTGACGATGCCGACGTCGACCAGCGTGTGGGTCCAGGGCTGACGGGACAGCTTGGCGAAGGCGCTGACCAGCTTCTGCGGGTCGGTCCGCCGCACCATTTCGGCCAGGGCCGCGAGCTGTTGCGCGGCGACGGAGTGCTCGGTCAGCGCCGTCCGCTCGCGGTGGGCGACCACGATGACGGTGCCGTTGACGTTGGCCACCAGGTGTGCGCCTGGGATGACCTCGACCTCAGTCGACGGGGAGGTCGACGGGGAGCTCGACGGTCCGGCCTCGACGTATTCTTCGGCCGCCTGCACCGCTGCCGCCACGGCGAGGTCTTCGGCTGGCGCCGGGGTGTCGACGGGTTCCGGCGTCTGGGCCGGCTCAGGGGTGTGTTCCGCGGTCTCGCTGATGCCGATGCGCGAGTGCAACCAGCGCAACGGCTTGGGGGCCCACCAGTTGAGGTCGCCGGCGACCCGCAGGAACGCCGGGACGACGACGCCGCGGATGATGGTCGCGTCGATTACGACAGCGAGCGCCGTGCCGATGCCGAACATCTTCATGAACGACAACCCATTGGCGAACGAGATCAACGTGATCGTCAGCAACAGCGCGGCGCTGGTCACGATCCGTCCCACCCGTCCCAGCCCGATGACGGTGGACGCGTCATTCGACAGGCCGGAGTCGCGGGCCTCCTTGATTCGGCTGAGCAGGAAGATCTCGTAGTCGACGGAGAGGCTGAACGCGATGGCGCAGAGCAGGACGACCATCGACGGGTTCAGCGGCGCGGGGGTGAATCCCAGCAGGCCGGAAAGGTGGCCTTGCTGGAAGATCCAGACCAGGACACCCAGCACCGCGCTGAGCACCAGCAGGTTCAGCAGCAGCGCCTTGACCGGCACCACGACGCTGCCGGTGAACAGGAACAACAGGATGAATGTCGCCACCGCGATCAGGGCGATGGCCAGTGGGAGCCGGTCGGCGATCGCGGCGCGGCTGTCGATCAGCGTGGCGGTCGGCCCGCCCACCTCGACCTGGTGGCCGGTGATCTTCGCGCGGATGTCGCGGACCAGGTGCTGGGCCCGGTCGGAGTCCGCCTGCACCGACAGGTAGACGAAGGCGTAGCCGGCCCCGGACGCGGCGGGCGTCGGACCGACCGGCTGGCCATGCTCGTAGCGACCGATGGTGCCGTTGACCAGGACGACGCCGTCCATGCGGGAGACCTCGGCGGCGAGATTGGCGAGCACGCCGGCATCGTTGCGGGTGACCAGGGTGATCGCCTGAGACGGGTCGAGGGAGAAATCGTGCTGCAACGACTCGGCCACCAGGCGCGCGCTGGAGTCCGTCGGCAGCGCGCGTTCGTCGGGCGTGGCGTACTGGGCGTGCAGGAACGGGACCCCCAACGCGAGCAACGCCGCGACGACGGGCACTGCGTAGAGCAGCGGCCGGCGGGTGACGACTTCGGCGAAGCGCCGCCAGAACAGCGAGTCCGCCGACAGCGGCACCTTGCGCCGGATCACCGCGAGCGAGTCGACGCGCTTGCCCAGCAGAGCCAGCAGCGCGGGCAGCACCACGATCGCGCTGAACGCCGACAGCAGCACGGTGGCGGTGGCGGCGAGACCGACCGAACGCAGGAAGTAGGTGGGGAAGACCAGCAGGCTGGTCATCGCCAGGGTGACCGTCGCAGCGCTGAATAGGATCGTGCGGCCCGCGGTGGTGACAGTCGCGATGATCGCCTGGTGGTGGCCCCTGCCATTGGCGCATTCCTCCCGGAACCGGGACACCATCAGCAGCCCGAAGTCGATCGACAGCCCCAGCCCGAACGCGGTTGTGACGGTCAGGGCATGCACGGACACATCGGTGATGGTCGTCATCAGCAGCAGTACCGACAGCGTGGAGACGATCGAGACGACCCCGACCACCACCGGCAGCGCCGCGGCGATGAGCCCGCCGAACACCACGACCAGCACCGCGAGCGAGATGGGCACCGCGATGCTCTCGCTCATCTTGAGGTCGTGTTTGACCTTGTCGCGGATCTCTTGCTGCACACCCAGGGAGCCGCCGGCCCGCACGGCGACGTTCGGGTCGGTGGGCAGGCTCGCGATGATCCGCTTGGCCGTCTCGGCGGCCTCGTCCGCGGTGCCGCCGACGTGGACGAGGATGAGGCCGGAGCGGCCGTCCTTGCTGCGCAGGTCACCGGCGCCCTCGTCGCCGAAGGCCCTGGTGACCTTGGCCTTCGGTTCGGCCGCGATCAGTCGAAGCACCCGGTCCCGCACCGGGGCGACGTCGGGTGCGTCGACGGTGCCTTCGCGGGGCAGCAGCTGGATGACCAGGTTGGACGTGGTCCCGAAATGCTGGTCCAGGAACTCTTCGGCCTGCGACGACTCCGCGGCCGGGTCGGTGTTTCCGCCCGTGCCCAGCTTGTCGGACACCGAGCCGCCGAGTACGACACTGATGCCGAGTAGCACCAGGACCGCCGCCAGCACCGCCTTGGGGCGCCGCACGGTGAAGGTGGCCAACTGCCTCAACATTTCTCGCCTTTCCCCTGAACTCCCCTGAACCGACGGCAGAATTCTGTCGCGACGGCCTTGGGGCTTTCTAAAGGTTTGCTGCGTTCAGTTGCGGGGTTCGCCGGCCAGCCACAGGCGCACCAGGCAGCGTCGTTGCGCCGCCTCGGGGGCGTCGACGAAACTGCGGCGGTTGTGCAGGGTGGCGTGGTTGTCGGCGAAGAAGATGTCGCCCGGGTCGAGGGTGAACTCGACGTGGTTGGCGGGGTCGTTGAGGGCCCGGTCCAGAGCGTCCAGAGCCTGGCGCTGCCGGTCGCTCAGCGGCTGACCGCTGCGGTAGTGGCCCAGCTCGATGTGCAACCGGTTGTACCGGATGCGGACGCCTTCCGGGGTGTCGGTGAAGATCGAGCCGTACGTGAACGGGTCCTCGCCCGGCTGGGTTTCGTGCGAGCGGTCGAAGCAGAACCGCCCGTAGAGTTCCTCCACCAGTTCGGGCTGTGCCGCCAGCACCGCGTTGTATGCGGTGTGGCCACTGACCATGACCGACTCCCCGCCGGACACGGCCTTGCGCAGGCACAGCAGGCCGAGCACGTCGGGCCGGCTTCCGGCGTAGGCGCAGGCCGAGTCGGTGTGAAAGATCAACTCGGAGTTGGTTTTCGAGCCGCGGGCCTCCGCGACGGTCTGACCGGTGTCCTGCACCAGGTAAACCCGGTCGCCCTGGCGGTTCTGCGGCTGCGGCCCGCCCAGGTAGGTGCCCAGGCCCCAGTAGAGCATCGAGGCTTCCTCATCCGTCCAATCCTGCAGCGGCAGGCCGCGCAGCACGCAGAAGCCGGGACCCAGGCGCAGGCAGTGCCGGATGCCCCGGGCGATCTCGACCAGCTCCGGCTCCTGGAAGTCCGATGCCACGATCGTGTCCAGGCGCCGGCCCAGGCGGCGCAGCCGGTCGCGGATGCGTAGGCACGCCGCGGCGTGCTGCGGCTCGACGGCGATCATGTAGTCCCAGGCGTCCAGGCTGGCGTGGTCCCAGACCGTCGGTGCGGCGATCGACCGGCGCTGGCTTACCCGCTGCTGTGTGTTCTTCACTGTGAGCATCTCTTCATCTCCTCTCGTCCGGCTGAGATGCGTTTCTATGAGTTTGGCGAGAGGCACTTGAGAAATCCTTGGAGCTTGTATGGCGGCGGTCAGCGGCCATATCAGCCAGTTCGGTTGGGCCAGGTGGAAGCGCTCGGCGGCGTAGCGCTTCATGGCGGCAGGACCGAAATACACGTGTTGATCCGCGGTGCGCAGATCCCGGAAGCACCGCTGGATGGGATGGCTCGCGTGTACCGCGCCGGCGCCGGCCAATGAGAACGCCCTATCGACGGCTCCGCGTGGCCTGTTGCGCGGCGAGTGGAAACGGGCCCGCTGCGCCACGGACGGGGAGTCTCCGGCGCATGCCGTCTCCCAGAGTGCAGCGGCCTCGTCGAGGACAAACGCCCGCGCGGAACGGAGATCGGCTTGCGCCCCGGCGAACGTGACCTGTGCGTCGGGCTCCCCGGTCTGGATTGATGGGGGGAGTGTCGCCGTCGAAGTCGAAAATATCCCCGTCAAGAACCATTCGGCGTGGCGGTAACCGCTTGAGCTGTTCGTCCTGGAACGGGGTTGGTCCGGCCCGCTACGGCGAGTTCATCACCGGGGCGCTCACCGATGCCCTGCTCAGGCGGTGACGGGAACCAGTTCCGGGCGCATCTGCACCGCCGGCGTGCCTTGCGGGGTGAACCGGATGAACAGCTTCGCCACGAACGGTGCGGCAACCAGCATCAGCACCACCCGGATGACCTGGGACGCCATCACAAACGTCACGTTCGAACCCGAGCCTGCTGCGGTGCCCAGCACCGCGTAGACACCGCCCGGGCTGGTCGCCAGGTACCCGTCCAGCATGCTGAGTCCTGCCGAGTGCGCCAGGACCACCCCCAGGCCGGCCGCGACCACGTTCAGAACCATGATCAGGGCGAACGCGCCGGGCAGGATCCGGCGAATAGCCCGCATTGACTCGCGGTCCAGTGTCAGTACCGTCTGCAGCACGATCAGCACGATTCCGGCCTGGAACACCGGCATCGGAACGGCGAGGCCGTTGGCCAGTCCGGCGAATTCCAGTCCCATGGTAATCGCCATCGGGCCGATCAACCCGCCGCCGGGCAGCCGCAGCCGGCGTCCGGCAACCGCGCCGACCAGCACGATGGCTGCGAGCAACGGAAGTGTGAAATACCAAGGCAGCAAGGTTTTTTCGCTGACCTGCTCGGCGTGGGAGGGAGTGCTGTGGTAGAAGGCGGTGGCGACGATGGGCATGGCGGCCGTGATCATGGCAACGCGCAGGTACTGGACGGCCGCGACGACGCGATCATCACCGCCGAGTTCGCGTGCGATGGCGACCAGCCCGGCCGAGCCGCCGGCGACCAGTGCGAGGCCACCGGTCAGTGGCGTGATGTCGCGGTGCAGGCCGAGTAACGCACCGCCCGCCACGCTGAGGACGAGGGTGCTGACGGCCACCGCTATGACGATCGGCCAGTGCGACCCCAGCGCGTCGAAGGAGATGTCGCGCACCATCAGCCCGGTGTAGACGCCGAGCACGCCTTGGGCGGCCAGACCGATTCCCGGCACGGTCTTGGGCGCATACCGCGCCATCGACCAGGCGAAGGCCCCGCAGACAACGGCGACGATGAGAAGGTCAATCGGGTTCATGGTGTGAAGGGTTCAGCAACCGCCTTGGCGGATTCTTGAAGCGCAGAACAGCGACGACCAGATTAGGTACCGGACTACTCAGTCGGGGCCGTCGTCACCGGGGCACGCTGGGCCGATGGCCGAGGAACTCACCGAGCGTGAGCACGCGCTGCGCAGATTGCCGTTGCCGTACTCGCTGGCGCTGCGGTTGCGCGACGCCGGCGTCGCGGACGAGGTGATCTGCGAATACGTCGGCGTCGAGAACGACTTCCTCGACGGTTTCTATCGGGTCGCCGAAGCGAAACTTGCCGCACTCCGGCTTCGCGCGCTGTGACAAACCGTCTCAGTCGAAGAAAACGCAACGTGCCTCGACTCAGACAGTCCCCCGCAGAAAGCGGTTCGACTGCGAGGCTGTGCCGACTCTCCTACGCTAACCGGGTGCGTCTGACATGGCCGCTGGTTGGCCGGGCACAGGAAATCGCGGTCGTCCAGGCCGCGATATCTGATCCGCGCACGCCGGGGGTGCTCATCTGTGGTGCACCCGGCGTCGGAAAGAGTCGGCTGGCGGGTGACGCAGTCACGGGGCTTGCTGGGTGCGTCACCCGTCGGGCTGTTGCCAGCGCGTCCGCCCGATCGATTCCTCTGGGGGCATTTGCCGCCTGGGTGCGACTGCCGGGGCCGGGCGACGGCCAGTTGGTTCACCTCGTCCGCGACGTGATCGAGTCGCTCACGGCGACAACCGAACAAACCGTGGTCGTCATCGCCGTCGACGACGCACACCTGCTCGATGACCTGTCGGTGTTCGTGCTGCATCAGATCGTGCAGCGCCGGTCGGCGAAAGTGGTGCTGACGGTCCGCAGCGGTGAGCCGCTCTCCGCCGCCCTGCAGGAAGTGTGGAGCGACGGGTTCGAGCGGCTGGACTTGCAGCCGCTGTCTGCCGGCGAGACAACGACGCTGTTATCGGAGGCATTGGATGGTCCGGTGGATCCTGATGTCTCACAACGGCTTTGGAAACTAACCCGGGGGAATGCGCTCTACCTGCGCAACATCGTCGAGCAGGAGCGGGCCGATGGCCGATTGGTGCAACGCCACGGCTATTGGCGATGGACCGGCGATCCCGTGGTGCCGCCCAGTCTGGCCGAGTTGATCGAGTCGCGGATGGGGACGCTGCCCGCCGCGGTGGGCGATGTCGTGGACACCCTGGCGGTGGGAGAGCCGGTCGAACTGCAGTCCCTGGCGCGACTGGTGGAACCGGGCGCCATCGAGGAGGCCGACGTGCGGGGATTGATTGCGATCGGTCCGGTCGACGGCAATGTGGAAGTCCGGCTTGCCCATCCGCTCTATGGCGAGCTGCGCCGGTCGCGGGCCGCGGCTACCCGGTTGCGCCGACTGCGCGGCCGAGTGGCCACCGAGTTGGCCGCGAGTGAGGATCGCGACGAGGTGCGAACCGTGGTGCGCCGCGCCGTGCTGACTGTGGACTCCGACCTGGTGCCGGACGGGGAACTACTCCTCCGAGCCGCGGAAGGCGCGATGTTCCTGGCCGACGCTCCGCTGGCGGACCGCCTGGCGGCAGCGGCGATTCGCGCCGGATGCGGCGTGCCGGCCTACAACATCCGATCGTTCGCGCTGGCCTGGCAGGGCCGCGGTGCGGAGGCCGATGCCGCGGTGGCTGCGACACCCACCGAAGGTCTCTCGGAAGAGGATCGCCTGTACCTGCTTGGTCACCGAGGCTTCAACAGGCTGTGGGGGCTGGCAGACCCCGACGGCGCCAGGGAGCTGTTCGAGGAAGCCGCAGAGTTGGCGACGCCGGCCACGCGCAGCTGGAGCGATGCCTACCTGACCGTCTACTGGGCATCGATGGCGCAACCCGCCAAGGCGATAGCCCTGGGGGAGACCGTGGACCTGGAGTGCCTGCCGGGAATCATCAGTTCGGCCGCGGCGTGGGCGCTGGTTGTCGCCCATGGAGATGCGGGGAACGGCGCCGAGGCGGACCGGGTGGCTGAAGTCGGTTACGCCTGCGTGCAGCGGACGTCCACCGCTGCCCACATGAGGCTGATCCTCGCCGACCGGCACCTCGGTGCGCTGCTGCTCAGTGGTCGCTTGTCGAGTGCCAGTGCCCTTGCTCAGCAGGCGCGCGAGCAGACCGTCGACGTTCCCGGCGTAGCCCAGCTCCTGGGCGCCGCGATCATGGGCCGGGCCGCCGCCGGATCGGGGCGCCTGGCTGAGGCCAGGCGACACTTGCAGGCTGTCGTAGAGCTTTTCAGCGGCGATTCCAACGGTTTTCGGTACCGCTACCTGATCCCGCTCGCGACGACACTGGCCATGTGCGGCCTTGTCGACGAGGCGGACGCGGCGCTGCGGGCACTGGAGGCGGAGCGCCATCGAAGTTGGGGATTCGTGAACTACGAGCGTGATCTGGCGCGCGCGTGGGTGACCGCGTGCCAGGGTGCGCTCAGTGATGCGATCAAGATCGCGCTCCAAACGGCCGAAACCTGCCGTGAAAATGGTCAATTCGCCGCCGAGGTGCTGTGTCTGCAGACCGCCGCGCAATTCGGCACCGGGTCGTCGGCGGCACGGTTAGGTGAACTCCTAGGCTTGGTGCAGGGCCCGCGGGTCGGCGTGGCCGCCCGGTTCGCCGCCGCGCTGGCGTCCGGCAACGGAGCCGAGTTGATAGCTGTATCAGCGGATTTCGAGGCCATGGGTGACCTTGTTGCGGCGCTCGACGCGGCGGCACACGCAGCGATTGCGTTCCGCAACAAAGACTTACGAGGCTCTGCGTTGAGCTGCTCGACGCGTGCCGATGCGCTGGCCGAGCGGTGCGGCGGCGCGGTCACTCCGGTGCTTCGTCAAGCCAGCGTGCCCGTACCGTTCACGTCGCGGGAACGGGAGATCGTGATGTTGCTCGGAGAGGGTCTGCCCAGCCGCGCGGTTGCCGAGCGTCTGACACTGTCGGTGCGCACGGTTGAAGGTCACATCTATCGGGCCATGACCAAAACCGGTGTCTCGAGCCGGGAAGAGCTCGCAGCGTTGTTGAAACCGCGAGCCTAGTCCCGTCCGCCCAGATGTTGTTCGAGGAACCGGTCCACGGCGTCGAACAAGTCAATGACGTTCTCAGGGTTGAGGAAACCGTGCCCCTCGTCTTCCTTGACCAGGTACTCCACCTCGACCCCGCGGGCGCGCAGCGCCTCCACCAGATTGTCGGACTCGGCCTGGACTACGCGAACGTCATTGGCGCCCTGCGCAACCAGCAACGGCGTCTGAATTCGTTCCACCTTGGTGATCGGTGAGCGCTCCAGCATGTCCGCCTCCTGCGCGGGATCTTCCGGGTCGCCGACGAACAGGTGCCAGTTGTTGGCGAGGTGGGGCCGTGCGATCGCCGGGAGTGTGCGCATGAAGTTGGCCAGGCTGGAGATCCCGACGTAGTCGATGGCCGCCGCGAATACCTCCGGGGTGAAGGTGACGCCGACCAGTGCGGCGTAGCCGCCGTAGGAACCGCCGAAGATCGCTACCCGCGCCGGGTCCGCGTAACCCATCTCGACTGCCCAGTTCACCGCGTCGATCAAATCGTCGTGCATTTTGCCCGCGAACTCCCCGACCGCGGCCTTGACGAATGCCTTCCCGAACCCCGTTGACCCGCGGAAGTTGACTTGCAGCACCGCATACCCGCGGTTGGCGAGGAACTGCGCCTCCGGGTCGAACCTCCACCAATCCCTGGCCCACGGTCCGCCGTGGACGAGCAGCACCATCGGCAGGCCCTTCGGTTCCAGTCCGACGGGCAGCGTCAGATATGACGGCAGGTCCAGTCCGTCGCGGGACGGAATCGTCACGGGCGTCATCGGCGCCAACTGCGCGGGATCAAGGTGTGGGAAAGGCCGGAACAGCAGCCTGCTTCGGCCGGTGGAGTGGTCATAGAGGTAGGTGAGTCCGGCGTCCCGGTCGTGGTTGAAGCTGACGATCCATCGCTGACCGCTTTCGTCGGAGGACAACGCTCCGATATCGCCCTCGGACAGCTTCTCCAAGTTCGCCAGGACCTCGGCGAACAGTGGGTCGAGCGGCCTGATGACCTGACGCGCACCCAGATAGCGTGCCCCGAGCAGCTCACCCGTGCGCCTGTGTTGGATCAGTGGTTGCGGCACGAGCGGCATGACCAGGCCCCTGGCGTCCAGGTCGAAGCTGGGGTGGCTGTCCACGGCCGTCTCCGTGCCGTTGACCACGTCAAGCCGGACCAGTCGGGTGCGGTCGGTGCCCTCGTTGGAGCCGATCCAGATTCCCGTTCCGTCAGGGGTGACGACCATCGGGAAAACGCCCAGCGTGTAGTCGGCGCCGTCATAGGTGGCGATCGGCCGTAGCTCGGCCGATGCGGGGTCCCATCGGTGGATTTCAACGTCGCCGGCGGCGGTCAGTGCCACGGCGAACAGATCGCCGTCACGGCTGCTGAGCCATCCCGCGACCTGCCCGGGATTCTCAGCGCGCATGGTGAGTTCGCCTGTGGCAATGTCCAATTCGTAGGCGTCCAGCAACGCGACGTTGCGCTTGTTGAGGTACACGATGGCCTTGCCGGACAGTCCGCCCGGGATCTCGAAGATCGCCTTGGTGCCTTCGAAGGGTGTCAGGTCAACGGCGGAGGCCCCCGGATCCTCCAGGTCGACCCGGAAGATGTGCCAATTCTCGTCGCCGCCACTGTCCTGCAGGTAGAGCAGCCACCGGGGGTCGTCGGCCCATTCGTAGCTCAACACCGAACGGGTGTCGTCCGCGGTGACGCAGCGCGCCGGCTCGCTCTCGTCCAGCGGTTGGACCCACACGTTCAGGCGGTTGCGCCACGGGGCGAGATACGCCATCCGCGTTCCGTCGGGCGAGATGGTCGCTCCGGCGCGGACGGGCGGGCGGAAGAAGTCCTCGACAGAGATCGGTTCGGGCAGTGCCATGCGGCGACTCCTATGCTCGTCGTGCGGTGAATTCGGTTGTTGTGCAGGGACTTTTGATCTATTGGGTGATGGGACCGCCGATGCGTCCGTTGGTCGCGTCGAGAATCGCCCGGTCGATCAGCGCGAGTGTCTGCTGCGGGCTGACCTTTTCGCCGTGCGCGACAACCGCGATGCTGACGTCCTCGTCGATCACCCGCAACGCACCGGTCACGGCCGCTGCGCACAGTCGCACGGTGAGATCGTCGCGGTTCATCCGCAGTCGCTTGGCGATGACGGGTATGAAGCCTCGCTCGAGTTCGTCGTGGACCATCAGGTAGGCGGTGCGTAGCGCCGGTTCCGACGCCGTCATGCTGGCAATTCGCATCGCACTGACCTCGTCGGCGATGTCCTGTTCGGTGAACGGGTGCGCGACCGCGTCGGCGGCCATGTGTTCGCCCAGCGACAATTCACGCGGCCACCGGTCCAATACTGCGATGAACCGGTGCGTCGACTTGGCGAGCACCGGTTCCACGCAGCTCTCTTTCGACCGGAAGTACCTCCAGATTGTCCGAGTGGAAAGCCCTGCGGCAGCTGCGATGTCGTCGCCGGTCGTTCCCGATACCCCGTTCCGCCAGAACAGTTCGCAGGCGTGGCGGGATACCTGCAACCTGGCTTCGCCGTGCGCTATGTCCTCCACCCCCTGTCACTTAGTGACAACACCAATGTGTCACTAAGTGACAGGAGGCGTCAAGTTACTAATCCTCGTCCAGGTATGCGTCGGCCCAGGCGCCGATGATGCGGGCGGCCCGGCGCGCCTGGCCCCGAGCGGTGAGCAGATGATCCGAGCCCTCGAGCGAGACGAAGCTGCGCGGGTGGCGGGCCAACCGGAAGATCTCGGTCGCGTTTCCGATGCCAACCGTGTTGTCGGTGGGCGAGTGCAGTATCAGCAACGGCAGCCGCAGACCCTTGATCTTGTCGTGCAGATGCGCCGCGCGGACGTCCTCGACGAAGGCCCGCTTCAGGGTGAGCGTGCGCCCGCCGACCATCCACTCGGCACTGCCCTCGGACAGGCAGCGGTCAACCACTGCGTCGTAATGCTTTTCGACATGACTCGGGTCGATCGGCGCGGCGACTGTGACGACCGCCCGCACTCCCGGCGACTGCCGGGCGGCGGCAAGTGCGGCCGCGCCGCCCCAGGAGTGCCCGACCAGTATGTCGGCCGGGGTTCCGCGTTCGGTCATGAACCTGCATGCCACGACGATGTCGTCGACCTTGACGGTGAACGACCCGTCGCCCCAATCTCCTTCCGAGCCACTGAGACCCAGCGCGTCGAAGCGCAGCATGCCGATTCCGTCGGCGGCGAGTTGTTTACAGATGCGCGCAGCGGCCGGCGACTCTTTGCCGAGCGTGAAGCCGTGAGCGAACACTCCCCAGCCGCGCACCGCTCCGTCCGGCACGTCGATGATCCCCGCGAGGTTCGGCCCCGTCGAGCTTTGGAACGTGACACGTTCGCCCATGCTGAAGATCTAACACGGCGGCCGGCTCGAACGGTTCGACATTGTCGGCCAGATCCGTAGCATCGCTTCATGAGGCTTGTCGCGATGACGCCAGGCGCGCATGTTGCCCTCAGCCTGGCGACTGCCGTTCTGCTCGGTTTCGGATTGTCGGTCGGCCCGGGGCCGTTACTTCCCAAAGCGTCGGCCGCCTGTCCCGACGCCGAAGTGGTTTTCGCTCGCGGCCGGGAGGAGCCGCCCGGCGTCGGCGCCGTCGGTGATGCCCTCGTGAATTCGCTGCGGGGCAAGACGCGGATGTCGATCGGTGTCTACGGCGTCAACTACCCCGCCAACATCACCACGGGCACCGGCGCCAATGACATGAGCGCCCACGTGCAATCGATGGCCAGAGACTGCCCGAATACGCGTATCGTCCTCGGCGGCTATTCGCTGGGTGCCGAGGTGGCCGACCTGGTGACCGGAGGCCGTCCACTGTTCGGGTTCACCAACGTGCTGCCGCCGGGTGTCGACCAGCACGTCGCGGCCGTCGCGCTGTTCGGTAACGGCACCCGGGGACTGTCGCCGGCCTTCGCCGGAAAGACCATCGACCAGTGCGCGGCCGGGGACCCGATCTGCGGCAGGGGCACGAATTGGCCGTCGCATCTGCAGCCGTCCTATATCGACTCCGGTCTGGTGGATCAGGCCGCGGGTTTCGTGGCGGGCAAGCTGTAGCGCCGAGCAGAATTCTCAGCTAATACCTAACTGTTGAGTACAGCAACGAATCAGATGCGGTGATATTTTAAATCTGCGAGTGTCGCGGTTTCTGTGGTTGGACCGGGACTCGTTGGCTAACGCATTTGGAGAAGAAGTGGACATCGTACTCGGGCTGTCGATGACACCTACAACCGTTCGTATGATGCTGGTCGAGGGACAAAACGCGGATGGCGTCGCCGTCGAGGAGCGGGAGTTCGCGGTCGACGTCAGGGCCGGCTCAGCAACCGATCACCTGATGGCGGCGATACTGGATGCTCGCGAGGCTGCGGCAGCGGCCGGCAACCAGGTGATATCCATCGGCGTCACATGGACCGACGAATTCGACGTGTGCGGCCTGGACGAGGCGCTGGCGGCACACGAGGTCTGCAACGTCACCCTCGCGCCACCGTTCATCGCCGCGACGACGCTGGCTCAGGCGGTCGGGCGGGCCATCGGATATGAGCGCATGGCGATGCTCTTCGTAGAACCCGGGAGCGCCACCATGGCCGTCATCGAGGTCGCCGAGGGAGCGGTCGCCGACCTCAGGGACGAACCGCTGGACGGCGTCGATGCCGGGCCGGCGCTGAGCGTGCTGGCCGGGTGGGCTGAGGCGCTCACCGCGCGGCCGGACGGTGCTTTCGTCATCGGCTCCGGCGTGGACGTCGCGCCGCTCAAGCGTCATCTGGAGATGGTGACCTCCCTGGCAGTGAGCGTGCCAGAAGAGCCGGAGACGGCGCTGGCGCGCGGAGCCGCGCTGGCGTCCGTCCACGGGTCGCTGTCCGCTCTGGCTACCGAAGGCTTCGCCTACGCACGGGTTGCCGATGTGGTGGAGGCATGTCCCGATGCGGTGACGCTGAGTCGCATGGACGTTCCGACCGAGGAGAACTTCGCCTACAGCGTCTCGCCGGATGCAGACACGGACGCCCCGACGACGGTGCTTGCGTCGAGCGAAGAAGCCGGTGTGAGCGAAACGCTCCAACAGCGCAGACCGGTGCTGCTGTTGGGCAGCGTCGGAGCGGTGACTCTGATTACTGCCGTTGTGGCACTTGAAGTTTCACTTGCACTCGGTATCCGCCCGGCGGCCGTTGGCCTGCACCACGTCCCTGGTCAGAATCGCATCATGCCGACCCCGTTGCTGCCCTTGGCGCCGGTGGCTGTCGCCCCGGCGCCTCGACCCGTCGCGATGCGCCCGTCGGGTCCGGTCGTCCAACTGCCACCCTCGGATGCTTCGATTCCCCAGCCCCCCGCCGGGATAGCCGGTGATTCACCGGGCGCACCGCCCGCGCTTCTTGCGTTGCCCGTTCTGATGCCTGACGCGTTGCCGCCAAGGATCCCAGATGCCGATTACCCCAATTACCCTCTGCTGCTGCCGCTTCCGGTGGCGCAGCCACCGAGTGCTGTGCCGAGCATGCCGCCGCGCCAGCTTCCGTCTGCGCCCGTGACGCAGACCCCGACGACGGTGCCGGTGACGCAACCGCCGACGACGCAGCCGGTAACCACCGCGCCGCCGGCGACCACGGTTCCGGTGTCGCAGCCACCGACCACGGTTCCGGTGTCGCAGCCGCCGACGACGGTTCCGGTGACGCAGCCGCCGACCACGGTTCCGGTGACGCAGCCGCCGACCACGGTTCCGGTGACGCAACCGCCGACGTATGTGCCCGTCTCGCAGCCGCCCAGGCCCGCTCCGGTGGCTCCGCCGCCAGTCCATGCGCCCGAAATCCAACCGCCCGTGAACCTTCCAGCGCCCGAGGTGCCGGTGGCTCCCGGTTTGGAGACTCCCACGGTTCGCGGTCCGATCCTCGAGGTTCCGACTATTCCCACCGGGCCGGGCGTCGTTGTACCGGCTCAGGACGTGCCGCCGGCAGCACCTCAGTTGCCGGGTTCGCTGACTGCGCCGGCGCCGGAGCCGGCGTCCACTACCGGCGGTGGCGGTGCACCATTCGGTGGGAGTGGGGGACCGCTCGGCGGAAGCAGTGGCGGAATCGCCGGAACCGGACCGTCGGGGATAGGCGGCGGTTCATCGGGTGGTGGAAGTGGCTCACTCGGGGGCGGCTCTCTGGGCGGTAGCTCACTTGGTGGCGGCTCGCTGGGTGGCAGCTCGACCGGGGGTGGCAGTAGCTCCATCGGCGGCGGTAGTTCCATCGGTGGAGGCAGCTCCATCGGCGGAGGCAGTGGTAGTTCCGGGGGCGGCAGAAGGTAGCTGCCGCGGCAATCCCTGGGGCGGCGGGCCACCGCGCCTCTGTACATGAATTCATGTATCCGCTTGTGGCGCAGCGTGAATCGGGCGACCTCATCGCCATCAGGTGATGAATCGGCTGTTAGCATGCCCGCCTGTGTCCTCAAGGGGAAGATGGCCGAACTTCGTCGAAGGTATCTCGGCAGCGGGAGTCGATGAGCTGCGTGCTATCGCAGGCAATTTCGCGGACTGGCAGCTGGCCGCGCCGATAGACACGTCGCTTTCTACCTCGGAGGAGCTGGCCGCCGACTATCTGGCGAAGCTGCAGTATCCGCAACATGTTTTCGACGAGCTGTCAGCCGATGCGCAGGATCGTGTCGCCGTTGCTGTTGGCTGTCTGCCGCAAACCCAGTGGCACCCGCCGCCCGTCGCACCCGGAACGCCGTCGTACGCGCAACCGAGCTGGGAAGCGGAAGTCTATGACGTGGTATTCAACCAGCTCCCACCGGAACCGCCGGGACCGCGACCACCTTCTCAGCGTGCATCGGCCGCCGATCAGTGGCCTGAGTTCACCGCCGATGAACTCAACGACGGTGCGCAGTGCCAGCGCCTCAGTGCGGAGTTGGCGGCAGCATTGGGTTCTGACTGGTCGCCGGTTCCCGCTGCGGACGACAATGTGGTGCGCATCCGCTTCGAGCGCGGCGATCTGATCTTCGTCGTGGTACCGGCCGGGCGAATGACAATGGGGATCGCCGAACACGAACTGGCCGATCTCGCCGAACTCGGCGACGAAGTTGCTGAGAGTGTGGAATCTTTCGCCCGGTCGTGGGCCCCAGCTCATGAAGTGAGGGTCGCGGCGTTCCTCTGCGCTGAAACACCCCTGTTGGACCGCCATGCCGCCATCTGGTCGATCGGGGGCGACACCGCGAACGCGCACGGGGTACTTCGGCAAGACAGTTGGCAGGCAGCGCAGACAGTGTCGGCAACCGGAATGCGATTGCTGTCGGAGGCGGAGTGGGAATGGATCGCGCGCGCCGGGGGGCGGCAGTCATGGATCTGCGGGGATGAACCGCCCGATGAGTGGACGGCGCGGGCAGTCGATGGTCAGCCCGAGGAAGCTCACACGCGGTTCGGCACTTCGGCTCCGGGCTGGGGCGAGTGGGTGGACGACGGATGGCACGACGACTACGCCGGTGCGCCATCGGACTCCGACGCGTGGGAGCCGAAGGACCGGCCTGACACGGTGCGCGGCGGCGCCTTCGCCTGCTGGCCGTGGCAGGGCGGCGAGGTGGTGTTGCTTCATGCCGCTTGCCGTGAACGCGGCACCAACGAGTCCATCCACGCGGTACGGCTGGCCGCCGACCTGCCCCCGCGCTGACAGCAACCGTCCCCGAATGAGCGGAGTCACCGGTCACGCTTGACGACGTGCCGCACGAGGTGCAGTGTGGTGTGATACTCGTCATATGACCACTGGTCACACCGGGCAGAGAGGTGGCAGTTCATGACCACGCGGGACAAGTACACGGATGTGCCCACGCCCTACTCGTGGGATGTCCCCAGCGCCGGTAACGCGCACTTCACCTGGGAGTACGACGAGGGGCGCGCCCGACTGCTTTCCCTGTATCAAAAGGGCAAGGACAAGCAATGGGATGCACAGTTGCGGATCGACTGGGCGCAGGACGTCGACCCGTACAACCCGGTAGGGCTGCCCGACGAGTTCCATCCGCTGTTCGGCAGCCCGATGTGGGACGCCGCGGACGAAGCGCGTCGCGCCGAGATGCGCCGACACTCCCAGGCCTGGCAGTTCTCCCAGTTCCTGCACGGCGAGCAGGGCGCGATGGTGTGCGCGGCCAAGATCGTCGAAGTCGTACCGGACCTGGACGCCAAGTTCTACGCGTCCACCCAGACCATGGACGAGGCCCGGCACGTCGAGGCGTTTTCGCGGTTCCTGCAGGAGAAGGTCGGGATGGTCTACCCGATCAACAAGAACCTGACCGCGCTGCTTGACGACACCTTGCGCGACTCGCGTTGGGACATGCCGTATCTCGGCATGCAGGTACTCATCGAAGGACTCGCCCTCGCCGCCTTCGGGGTGTTGCGTGACATGGCAGCGCCGGATTCGCTGGCCAAGCAGGTGCTGGCCTACGTCATGCAGGACGAGGCCCGCCACGTCGCCTTCGGCCGGATCTCCTTGAAGGACTACTACTCCGAGCTGACCGAGGCCGAGCGCGACGAGCGGGAAGAGTTCGTCGTCGACGCCTGTTACCTGATGCGCGACCGGTTCCGCGGCGAAGAGGTGTTCGAGACCCTCGGCATGAACGTGAAGGAATGCGCTGAGTGGGTCGACCACTCCCCGTTGATGGTCCAGTTCCGTTCACACCTGTTCAGCCGCATCGTGCCCATCGTCAAGGACATCGGGCTGTGGGGCGACAAGGTGCAGAAGGCGTTCCGGGACATGGGTGTTCACGACATGGCCAGCTTCGACATCGAGGCGCTGATGAAGGCCGACGAGGATCAGGCCGAGGCGCTGGACAAGGCTCACGCCGAGATGGCCGAGCGGGCCCTCGAGGTGGACCAGGTGATCGCGGCGGGCGCGAGCTAAATCACCGCCCGCCGTAGCTCCGTGTAGGCGGCAACCAGGCCGTCGAGGGTAAAGGCACGGTTGAGCCCGCTGGGGTTGGGCAGGATCCAAGCCGTTGTGTCCGCGAAGCGATCGGCATACCGACCCCAGCCGACGTTGGAATCACCGGTCATCGCCGAGACGGCGCGCTTGCCTAGGAACGCAATGACCCGCGGCCCGTATCGGCGCATCTTCGCCTCGAATTCCGGACGCGCCCGCCGGAACTCCTCCTGCGATACCTCGTCTGCCCGGCTGGTCGCCCGGGTGACCACAGCGGTTATGCCACAGCCATATTCGAGCAGCAAGCGCTCCTCCTGCGGCCGCAGACGGACGTCGGTGAACCCGGCGAGGTGCAACACCGGCCAGAAGCGATTGCTGCGGTTGGAGAAGTTATGACCGTCGGCGACTGCCGTGGCAGCAGGGTTGATCCCGCAGAAGACGACCTTGAGGCCGTGCGCCAAAACGTCTGCGTCGTATCCGGTCAACCCTGAACCAGCGCCGCGCTCTTGGCGTTGTCGGCTGCGAAGAACCCGCGCAGTGCGTCGGCGATCTGTGCCCGGATCGGCGCACCGGAGACCACCACGTCCACCATGGTCAGCGACAGGTGTGTGTGTCCGCGGGCCGCCACGTGCTGGCTCGGAACACCTGCCGCGGCAAGCGCTTTCGCGTATGAGTCGCCTTCGTCGCGCAACGGGTCGAACTCCGCTGTGACGACGATCGCCGGAGGCAGGCCGGACAGGTCGGGCGCGCGCAGCGGTGCGATTCGCGGGTCTTTGCGCACCTCCGGGTCGGCGTAGTAATCGAAGAACCACCGCATCAACGCGGCGGTGAGACCGTAGCCGTCGGCGTTCTCAGTGTAGGAGCCGCGACTCAGATCCGAATCGACGACCGGCGTGATCAACGCCTGGCCGACAATGGTCGGCCAGCCGGTGTCCCTGGCCATCTGGCAGACCACCGTGGCGATCCCGGCGCCGGCGCTCCAACCGCACACCGCGAGGCGACCGGGAATGCCGCCAAGTTCCTGCGAGTGCTCGGCAACCCATCGCGCCGCCGCCCAGCCGTCCTCGAGCGCGGCCGGGAAACGGTGCTCGGGAGCATGCCGGTAGTCCACCGACACGATGAGCGCGTCGCTGCGCGCGCACAGATCCCGGCACAACGGATCGTCTGACGTGTGGTCGCCCAGAACCCAACCGCCGCCGTGGAAGTACACGACGACGGGATGGGGACCCGGGCTCGACGGCCGGTACAGACGGTAAGCCAGGGGTCCCGCGGCACCCGGCAGGATCCCGTCTAAGACTTCGCCGACGTCCGGGCCCGGTGGGCGGGTCAGGTTCATCTCGTTCATGAAGGCGCGCGCCTGCTCGGCAGGCATGGACTCCAGCGGCGGCAACTCCAGCAGCGCCATCTGTTCCAGCACCATCTGGACGTCGGGTTGCAGGCGGCGCACCACGCCGTCGTTGCACTGCGTGTGGCCGGGCCCGGACAGTGCGAAGCCCAGGTAGTCGCCGGCCACTACCTCATCACAGGCCACCCGGTAGAAGTCGACCCCGGCGGCATACGCCATGAAGGTACGTGGCTTGCCCGGAATGTTCGCGCCGACGTACCACGAATTCGCCTGCGGGAAAAGGGTTATGGATGCGGCATCGTCGACGTGCTGCATCCAGCCCGCCTCGGCGAGCTTGGTGGGCTCAATCCGGTCGAAGCCGTGGTCGCGCAGATACGTCAATGCGTCGGCGACGAAATCGACGTGCTGCTCGATGGACACCGCCATGTTCGACAGTACCGAGGGACTCTGGGGGCCGGCGATGAGGAACAGGTTGGGGAATCCCTCGGTCATCAGGCCGAGGTAGGTCTTCGGACCCTCGGACCATTTGTCCCTCAGCGCGAGTCCGTCCCGGCCGACGATGTCGATCGCCGCGACGGCGCCGGTGATCGCGTCGAAGCCGGTGGCAAACACAATCGCGTCGAACTCGAAAGATTCTCCGACCGTGTCGATTCCGGTCGCAGTCACGCCGACCATCGGCTGATCCTGCAGATTCACCAAGCGGACATGGGGCAGGTTGAACGTGGCGTAGTAGTTGGTGTCCAGGCAGAGCCGCTTCGCGCCGACCGGATACGTTTTGGGGCACAGCGCCTCGGCCGTCCGGGGATCGCGCACGATCTCACGGATCTTACCGTGAATGAATTCGGCAAATTCCTTGTTAGCCAACGGGTTACTCATCACATCGGCGTAGAGGTTGAGTACTTCCAGCAGTTCGCCACGTTGCCAGGCGCGTTCGTAGCGCTGCCGGCGTTCGTCGGCGGACACCGAGAAGGCCGGGGTGATCGTGCGCTCCACCGGGACGCCTCCGAAGGAGTACTTCGCCGCCTGGCGGTACGCCGGTTCGTCCGCCATCTCCGCGAGCTTGTCCGGCGAAATGGGACCGTTCTGCGCGGGAATCGAGAAGCATGGCGTGCGTTGGAAGACCACCACTTCCGACGCCTGCGCGGCGATCAGCGGAATCGACTGAATGCCCGACGAACCCGTCCCGACGACGCCGACGCGCTTGCCGGTGAATTCGACGGGCTCATGGGGCCATCGACTGGTGAAATACGTCTCGCCGGTGAAGTTTTCGACGCCGTCGATGTCGAGATCCTTCGGTACCGAGAGGCAACCCGTCGCCATCACCAGGTAACGGCAGCCGATCTCCTCGCCGCGATCGGTGCGCACGCGGTAGCCGGACGAGTTGTCGTCCCAATGAGCGTGGGTGACCCTGGTGCCGAACTGAATGTCGCGACGCAGATCGTGCTTGTCGGCGACGTGGTTCAGGTAACGCAGGATCTCCGGCTGCGTTGCGTACTTCTCGGACCACTGCCAGTCCCGCGCCCAGTCGGCATCGAAGCTGAACATGTAGTCGAGGCTCGGGATGTCGACCCGCGCGCCGGGGTAGCGGTTCCAGTACCAGGTGCCGCCGACGTCGTCGCCGGCCTCGAATATCCGCATTGACAGACCCGCGAGCCGAAGGCGGTAAGCGGCGTACAGGCCGGCGAAGCCGGCGCCCACAACCACGACATCGGGGTTGGAGTGTTGATCAGACATGTGAATCATCATGACCACTCGTAGGCGTTTTGTTTAGGGGTGAAATCGCCCGTTTTCGGTGACGACCGCGGTGATCAACTCGGCCGGCGTCACGTCGAAAGCCGGGTTGAAGGCGTCCGCGTCCGGCGGAGTGACGGTGACGCCGGCGTACGTTCTGATTTCGTCGGGCGCGCGTTCCTCGATGGCGATCTCGGCGCCGCTGGCAAGCGAGTTGTCGACGGTCGACGACGGCGCGACTACGACGAGGGGCACGCCGTGATGGCGCGCCGCGATAGCCAGGCCGTAGGTGCCGATCTTGTTGGCGACGTCACCGTTGGCGGCGATCCGGTCGGCCCCGACCAGGACGCAGTCGACGAGGCCGCGTGCCATCGCCGCGGCCGCGGCACTGTCCGGCTGCACCCGGTAGGGCACGCCTGCCTGCGCCAATTCCCACGCCGTCAGTCGTGAGCCCTGCATCAGCGGCCGTGTCTCATCCACCAGCACCGATTCGACCAATCCGCGTTGGTGCAGATGCCAGACCACCCCGAGGGCACTGCCCCATGCCACCGTGGCGAGGTGGCCGGCGTTGCAGTGGCTGAGCAGGCGCAATGGTCTGCGTTCGCAGAGCCCCAGCACGATCTCCGCGGCGTGGCCCGAGGCGGCGCGGTTCAGGCGTTCGTCCTCGTCGAGAATCGAAAGTGCCTCGGCCAGTACGGCTTCGGTGCCTCCGTCGAGTTTCCCCAGGGCGCGCGCCACTCCCCAACTGAGGTTCGCGGCGGTCGGTCGCGCCCTGGCGACCCGGTCGGCCGAGGCGCGGACGTCGCCTCCCTCGCGCGCCGCGAGTACGACGCCGAGCGCCCCAGCTGCGCCGAGCGCCGGGGCACCCCGGACCGCCAGACGGCGGATCGCGTCGATCAGTTCGTCCACCTTGTGCAGGCGCAGGACGCGGTAGTCAGCCGGCAAGGCGGTCTGATCAATGATCGTGACCGCGTCGCCGTCCCAGTCGATGGTCCTGCGCACGTGTCGACCCTAGCTCGCGGACCGGGGGCTGACGCCGACTGCGATCGCTGGATGAATGGTCGAAGAGCAGGGTGCAATGCCGCCACCTGCCCGGCCAGTTTCATACCAACGCGCCCCCAGTCACGATGTAGAGGAGATACAAGAGGTACAGCGGTATTTGCGGAATCGCCAGGGAAATCGCTAACAACGGATAGCCGATGGACCAGAAAAGGTTGGGTCCCAGTAAGGGAAAGAATGTGTAAGCAAGGCTCATCAGGTAGTTCGCCAACGTTGGGAACACGTGTATCAACACCAATGGTCCGATGGGCGCGAGAACTAAGAGAGGCGGTATCAGCAGAAATGCGGGTAAAACAAAAATAGTCCCGGTGGGATTCGCGATGATTTCCTGAAGCAGGCTGTTGAACAAGGCCGGCGAATTGCTGATGATCGTACTCAAGCGGCGCGACATCTCGCCCAGATAAAACGAGAGAGCGTCCAGGGTGCTGGTGGCGGGGCCGACAACTGGGCCCTCGGCCGACAGTAAAGGCTGCAGCAACAGGGCGACGTTCGCAGCCTCTGCGCCGGCGTATGAGACGGCGGCGGCGGTCAGGTGCTGCACGAACTGTTGGTGCAGCGCGGCCGCCTGCCCGGCCAGCTTCTGATAGTCCCGGGCGTACCCGGAGAAGAGGTCGGCAATACCTGCCGACACCTCGTCGGCGGCAGCAGGCAGGACAGAGATAGTCGGGGCCGCCGCCAGGATGTGCGCCGCATCGAGCGTTGACCCGATAGCCGACAAATCTGTCGCAGCCGCCTCCATCAATTGCGGCGCCGCGATCACTGCAGACATCTTCACTCCCCGACCGACGTCATCGATATCAGAAGCGTCGCGCGGTCGCGTGAGCGTCGACTAGGGACTTTCGGCTCTAAGTATCTCAAGCGCTATCGGCACGGACTTAAGCCTCTATCCGCTGCGGCGGAGGTGACTGAAGATGGCAGCGGCAGTCGACGAGGAAGGTTTCGCACATGCCAACGAAATTGGAGGCGGCTTCGCAGGCCGCGGCCGCGAAAGTCACCGGCGACGGCGCCGAGTCTCAGAACGCGGACCACCGCCGCAAGGAGATCGATGCGATCGTGGACACCGCCGCGACCGCGGCCGCCGAATTCCGCAAGCTCGATCAGGTCCAGGTGGACCGGATCGTCGAGGCGATGGTGCGTGCGGGGCTCCGGGCCGCTGCCGAACTCGCGGGCTTGGCGATCCAAGAAACCGGGTTCGGAGTCTTCGAGGACAAGGTCGTCAAGAATTATGTGGCGACCGAATTCCTGCACGACTATCTACGCGACAAGAAGTCGGTGGGTGTCGTCGAGGAGGACATTGAGAACAACATCGTCCGCGTCGCCGAACCGATCGGCTTGGTGCTGGCGATCACCCCGGTGACCAACCCGACGTCGACGGTGCTGTTCAAAGCGATCGTCGCCGCCAAAACCCGCAACGCCATTGTGTTCCGGCCGTCGCCGTATGCGGTCCGGTCCTGCGAGCGCAGCGTCGAGATCATGCGTGAGGCGGCCGAAGCTGCCGGGATGCCAGTGGGTGCGCTGCAGGTCATCCCGGACGCCGCCCACGAGGTGACGCATTATCTCTTCAAACATCCCAAGGTCGACTTCATCTGGGTGACGGGCGGACCGAAGATCGTGGCGCTGGCGAGTGCGACCGGCAAGCCGGGGCTGTGCGTCGGCCCGGGAAATGCCCCCATCTATGTCCACAAGACCGCCGACGTGAAGGGTGCCGTCGTCGACATCCTCATCTCGAAAACCTTTGACTCGTCGGTGATCTGCCCCGCGGAGCAGACCTGCGTCATCGACGACGAGGTGTACGACGCGATGATCGCCGAGTTCGAGCGGATGGGTGCGCGGCTGCTCACCGACGACGAGGCTGAGGCGATAACCCAGTTCGCGTTCGGCTGCGGCGACAAGATCTCGCTGGACGCGCTGGGCCAGAAGGCGCCGGAACTCGCTGCGCGAGCCGGATTTTCGGTCCCGCCGACGGTCAAAGTGTTGCTGGCCCCGTTGCCGGCGGACCTTGACGAACTCGCCGCGCACCCGCTGCTGCAGGAAAAGCTGATGCCGGTCCTCGGTGTGGTTCGGGCGCGCGACGTTCAGCACGCCATCGACGTGGCGGTACTTGTCACCGAACACGGCGGCCTGGGCCACACCTCGGCGGTCTACTCCACCGATCAGGCGGTAATCGACGCGTACAGCGCGGCGGTGCGTACCGGACGGATCCTGGTGAACGCACCGACCGCGGTAGGGGCGCTGGGTGGGGTCTACAACAACCTGACGCCGACCTTCTCGCTGGGATGCGGAACGTGGGGAGGGTCCAGTACGACCGAGAACGTCAACTACCGGCAGTTGCTCAACATCAAGACCGTGGCGAAACGTCGCACCCCGCCGCAGTGGTTCCGGGTCCCGTCGAACACATTTTTCAACGCCGGTGCGCTGGAGAATTTGCGCGACCTCGATTGCGACACCGTCGTGGTGGTCACCGATGCCGTGAGCGACGGGCGAGGTGTGGTCGACCTGGTGCGCGGCAAGATGCGCGCCCGCCACGTACAGGTGTTCAGCGAAGTGACTCCGGAGCCGGACGAGACGACCATCCACCGCGGCGTCGAGCTGCTGCAACGGGTGCAACCTGATGTCCTGATCGCGGTGGGCGGCGGTTCGGTGCTCGATGCCGGCAAGGCGATGCGGCTGTTCTACGAGCATCCGGAGAAGTCCCTCGACGAGTTGACCATGCCCTTCCTGGACCCCCGCAAACGGGTGGCCGACTATCCGACGGACCGGCACCGTCTCCAATTGGTGGCTATACCAACGACTTCGGGCACCGGTTCGGAGGTGTCGCCGGCAGCGGTGCTGACCGTGCACGGCAAGAAGGAGACGCTGGTCGATTACAGCCTGGTGCCTGAGCTGGCCATCATCGACCCCGAGTTGGCGTCGTCGATGCCGCCGGTGTTGACCGCGGACACCGGTATCGACGCGCTGACGCACGCGCTGGAGGCGGCGGTCTCCATCTTTGCGTCGCCGTACACCGACGCGCTGTGCGCACAGGCGGCACGCCTGATCTTCGAGTCGCTGCCCAGGGCGTATCGCGACCCTGACGATCTGCCTGCGCGCACCGACATGTCGAACGCGGCCACCCTGGCCGGACTCGCGTTCTCAAATGCGTTCGTCGGGACGAACCATGCGCTCGCCCATGCTGTCGGCGCCAAGTTCGCCATCGCGCACGGCAGGGCGAACGCAATCTTCCTGCCGCATGTACTCCGCTACAACTCGGGCTTGCCGAGCAAATTCATGCCGGCTCCGGGCTACTCGGCCTACATCGCCCCCGACAAGTACGCCCAGATCGGTCAGCTCATCTTCGGCGGCCATGAAGCCGACGACAGCCGCGCCCGGCTGTTCCGGGGAGTCGAGGATCTGCTGCGTCGTGTCGAGATGCCGCGCTCGCTGCGGGACATGGGCGTCGCCGAAGAGGAGTTCCTCGCGGCGCTGCCGGGTCTGGCGATGACGGCGTTTGAGGACCTCAGCAACCGGACGAACCCCCGGATGCCTCTGGTCACTGAGATTACGGAGTTGCTGCGGCTGGGGTATTACGGAGCTCCCGACTGATGCCGAGTGCCAATGGGTCATCGTGCGACGGCTCGCTATCGCTCTGATCACCGCGGCTTGCAGCGCAGGCTGCGGTTCGCCAGGAGGTGGTCCCCCGACGCCGGGTTCGACAACCGTCACGCCGGCCTCTGGTGCGACCGCGACCGGCCCCACTCCCGCATCCACGTCCAACGCCGTGCCCCCGGTTTCCCTAGAGGCGGGCGCAGTGGGATTCGTCGACGTTCGGACGGCCGTTCCCAATGCGATCATCGATCTCCGGTATTCGACGTCAAACAATTTCTTGCATGCGCCCTTGTATCCCGCCGATGCCCGGTGCCTGGTGCACGAATCCATGGCGCCGGGCCTGGCCGCGGCGGCCGGGGCTCTGCATCAGGGAGAAGCGTTGGTCTTCTGGGACTGCTACCGGCCGCACGACGTGCAGGTGCGGATGTTCCAGGCGGTGCCCGACGCCAGTTGGGTGGCCCGCCCAGGCCCGTATTCGCGCAGCCACGAGGCGGGGCGCTCGGTTGACCTGACAATTGCGAACGCCCAAGAACAGTGCCCGCCAGGTAATCGCGTGGGCAGTCTGTGCCTGACCGACATGGGCACAGACTTCGACGAATTCTCCTCTCGCGCAGATGCATTCGCGACCCAGGGCGTGAGCGAAAACGAGCAGGCCAACCGCGCCCGGCTCCGCGAAGTCATGGGCACCGGTGGGCTGACTACTTACTCAGGAGAGTGGTGGCACTTCGACGGTCCCGCCGCGAACGTCGAGCGCCCGATCATCAACGTCCCCGTCAACTGAGCCGGTTATCCGATCGCCGAACGGCGCATGGTCGCGTAGATCGTGAAGTTCCGGTGTTGTGACGCCGCGTAGTAAGTGGACATGTAGGAAAGCGTGCCGTCGTTGCGCGGGGTGAGAGTGACCTCCGCCGGCACGCATTTGCCGCGCGTGATCCGTTCGGAGATCAACCGCGCCCCGTTGTCGCCGACGCCATGCTGGGTCCATGTTCCGGCGCAGCCGAGTTGGGGATAGCTGACGGTGCCGGTGAGCTGAGCGCCGTCAACGATGTCGGCGGTGACGTCGAAGCCGGATTGGTCGCCGGAGACGGGTCCAGACCAACTGCCGCTCAACGACATCGTCGTCTCGGTCGGTTCGGTGGAGGATGACGTGGGAGGCGTAGTCACGGGGTTGGAGACGGATGACGTTGCACCGGAGCCCGATGCCTCCACGCCGGAATGCTTGCCGGCGCCGTTACCCCCCGCAATGACGGCGGTGGTCACAATCACGGCGGCCAGCACGGCGGCAGCCCCGAGGCCGATCGCAGCCTTGCCGCGCGTCGAAAACCCGCGGCGGCGAGCACCTGCTGGCGGTGGCGGACCTTCCGGAGGCTGCACTGGCAGGCCCGGGTGGCTCGGCGCGCCCGGGCTGCCCAACTGGGTGGGCGCGGCGTCACCGATCACCCCAGCGGGCGGGCGCTGCAACTCGGTGTTCAGTACGACGTGCGGTGCGGCCATGGTCGGCGCTGCGGGGGACGGGTTGGGCCGCAGCGCCGGGGTGGTGATGGCGTCCTTGGCGGCGCTCGCCAACTCCAGGGTGGTGGCGTAGCGCTGGCCGGGGTCTTTGGCCATGCCGGTGGCGATCACCTGGTCGAGCTGTGGCGGCAGGCCCGCGTGCATCATCGATGGCCTCGGCGGCGGCATGGTCAGATGAGCGGTGATCTGTTGCTCAATGCTTTTACCGGGAAAGGGCGGCAGCCCGGTCAGGCACTCATACAGCACGCAGGCCAAGGCGTAGATATCGCCGCGGGGATCGTTCTGGCCGGTGCTGATGCGCTCGGGGGCCATGTAGGCCCAGGTGCCGATCACCGTGCCGGCTCTGGTCAGCGACGTCTCGCCGACGGCGCGGGCGATGCCGAAGTCGATCAGGTAAGCGAAGTCGTGCTCGGCGACAAGAATGTTCGACGGCTTGACGTCGCGGTGCACCAACCCAATCCGGTGCGCCGCGTGCAGCGCCGAGGCGATCTGGTCGATGATCGCCAGTGCCCGTGCCGGCGGCAGGGGGCCGTCCGCCAGCATGCTGTGCAGGTCGCGGCCCCTGATCAACCGCATGGTCACAAATAGGCGTCCCTCGATTTGCCCGAAGTCGTAGATCGGCACCACATGGGGCTCGTCGAGTCCGGCGGCGGCGTGAGCCTCTCGGCGAAACCGCTCCTGATAGACGTCGTCGTTGGCGAATTCTTCCGGTAGCACCTTGAGCGCCACCGTCCGATCCATCACCGTGTCATAAGCTCGCCACACCGCGCCCATGCCGCCGCGGCCCAGCAACTCGATCAACCGGTAGCGTCCGAATGGCTTGCCCTCAGCCAGGGACCCCGGCGGTGTCTGCGCAGTTTCCATCCGCTCGCCTCTTGTCGACCGAGTTCTTGCCCGGGCCTGTAATTCTGTCGCTGCATCGCGGATGGGTGTAGGGCCGATTGTCCCTGGGTGCCGTGGCCATCTGGCGCGAGCCGAGCGCACGCAGTCTGCAGAGTGTTGCCAATGGAGATCGTGCGCGCGAACTTCTGGCTCGAGGTCGCCCCAACGTGCGCCGAACACCCGTCACTCGGGCATGCTGCTGGGGTGCTGTTGCTCAGCCGGATGACCGGACAAAGAGTGCTGAGTCCCGACGGGGGTGTGGTCGGCCGCCTTGCCGACCTGACTGTCGAACTGGGCGAGCAGCCCGGGCCGTGCCTGGTTAAGCGACTCCTCGTGCAGCGCCACGGGGCGCCGGACCTGCTGTCGCCGTGGGCCGCGGTCGAGAGTTTCCGGCACACGGGGCTGGTGCTAGCGCACGGCACCGATGATCCGGCCACATTCGCGATCACCTCGATCACCGAAACGCTGGGAGACGACGAGATCCTGCTGGGGCGCGACGTGCTCGACACCCAGGTCATCGACGTAGTGGGCCAGCGACTGGCCCGGGTCGCCGAAGTGGTGCTCGCCCGCACCAGCCAGAACCGGCTCGAGCTCGTCGGCGTCGAGGTCGGATTTGGCGGGGTGCTGCGGCGGCTCGGCCTGCGCCGACTGGCGGCGCGCGCCGGGGAGGATGCCCTCGCGTGGACCGACCTGCACCTGACCTCGGAGCGGGGTCATGCCGTGCAGCTCGCAACCCCACGATCGGCGGTAAACCACCTCGACGCGCGAGGACTTGCTGCACTGGTGAGCCGACTCGACACCGAGTCGGCCACCGAGATCCTCACCGCCCGGGGCCCCCGCTTCGCCGCCGAGGTCATCCGCGCCAGCCACCCGGACGTGGGGGAGCGGGTGCTGCGGGCGATGGCCCGCACTAATGCCGCCGAAACCGTAGCCGCCATGCCCGCCGATCACGCGACCCGCTGGCGGGACCGCCTCGCAGGGTCGCCCACGCTCCTGGACAGACCCTTCTTGCGCTCGCAAGTTTGGCCTCGCCGGCGTCACGCACCAGCCGAAGGTAGGGGTGCCGAGAGGCCGAAGCCTTGAGGCGGCCGCACCGCAAACGGCTCGCCCTCGGCGGACTGCTGGCGGTGGTCGGTCCGGGGTTGCTCGCGGGCCTCTCCGACGACGACCCGGCCGGCATCACGACCTACTCGGTCCTCGGCACGAAACACGGCTACCAGCTGTTGTGGGTGCTCGTGCTCTCCACCGTCGCCCTGGTGATCTTCCACGGCCTGGCAGCGCGCATGGGTGTGGTCACCGGACAGGGCCTCATCGGCCTCGTGCGCCAGCGGTACGGCGTGCGGTTGGGCGGTGCCGTGCTGGCCGCCCTCGTGATCGCCAACGTCGGCACGACCTGTGCCGAATTCGCCGGGATCGCTGCCGGCTCCGAACTGTTCGGCATCAGCCGCTACGCGAGCGTCCCCGCAGCGGCGGTGATCGTCTCCCTGCTGGTGCTACGTGGCAGCTTCCACCGCGTCGAGCACGTCCTGCTACTGCTGTCGACGATCTTCCTGGCCTACGTCGGGTCCGGAGTGCTGGCCCACCCGGACTGGGCGGCCGCACTCCACGGCATGCTCGTTCCGAGCATGCCCGCCAACAGCGAAGCCATCGCCATCGTCACCGCCACCCTCGGCACCACGCTCGCCCCATGGGGACTCTCCTTCATGCAGTCCTACGCGGTCGACAAGAAGCTTCGGACCGAGGACCTCCCCTTGGTACGGCTCGACGTGGTGACGGGGGCCGTGCTCACCGGGGTCATCGGGTTCTTCGTCGTGGTGGCGTGTGCGGCGACGCTCTACCGCGACGGCTCGCTCCATCCAGGACGCTGCCGACACCGCAGTGGCTCTCGAACCCCTCGCCGGTCCCGCCGCCTCGACACTGTTCGCGGTGGGATTGATCGGGGCGGCGCTCCTGGCTGCCTCCATACTGCCGCTGTCGACGGCTTATTCGGTGTGCGAGTACGCCGGCATCGAAGCAGCCGTCGACGACTCTTATCGCGAGGCCAAGACCTTCTACTTGACGTTCGGAATCGTCACACTCCTCAGCGCGCTCGCCGTGCTCATCCCGAACGCCCCGCTCGTGACGATCCTGGTCGCCACTCAGGTGCTCAATGCCGTGCTACTGGTGCCGTTGCTGTTCGCGATGATCGGCATCGGGCGTGACCGCGACCTCATGGGACCGTTCACCATCGGACGGGCCGGCACGATCGCCTACGCCCTCACGACCGCCATGGTGGTGCTTTGCGTCGCTGCGTTGGCGGTCACCTCGCTCACCGGATGAGCGGTCATACGATTGGCGGCCCGATTAGTGGTCGCGGTCGGGGCACGCGAATTGGGCGACGACACCGAAATGATCGCTGGGCCAGGCACCGCGGCGCGGCGCGTCGCAGACGACGGCCGCGGCGAGCACCTTGCCCGCGCCGTCAGCGGTGCGCGGGCCTACGAAGATGTAGTCGATGCGCTGATCCGGTGTGGGGTCCCGCGCCGTGTACGGGTTGATGTTGTTCCAGGTGAAGCCAAGCTCACCAGGACGGGCCACCTCGAAGGCGTCGAACAGCAGGCCGCCGACGAGTCGCACCTCGGTCGATTCCGGGCGGGCGTTGAAGTCGCCGCAGACAATCGGGGGGAAATCGCCAGAGCCCGTTCCGACGAAATCGGTGAGCTGATGGACCTGTGCCTCGCGCACCCTGCCCTCGTCGAACCGGTAAGACAAGTGGGTTGAGGTGACCGACACCAGACGGTTGCGAACGCGGAGATCGACGGTCAGCGCGCCGCGAGGCTCGATATTTGCCCCCGCGAGTGTCAACTGGAGCGACCGCGAGCCGACAATCGGCCATCGGCTCAGGACCGCGTTGCCGAAATCGCTTGGGCCGGAGCGGACGTACGCTGCGGCGTACACCGCGTCCATTCCGGTCTGTTCGGCCAGCCACGTCGCCTCACACAATTGCGGTGACCGAGTCACTTCCTGCAACGCGACCACATCGGGGCGAATCTCGGTCAACCAGTCGACGAGCGCGTGCTTGCGCTCCTCCCAGAGGTGATCGCCCCAAATGTTCAGCGTCAGCACCGTCAGCACATCGTCCCGATCGGGTGACGTCACACCTTGGATCCTATTTCTGCGAGACGGGGCATGGGCCCGTACAGATACGTTGAGGACATGAGTGCCGCCGGCATCGTTCTCGTAGCACTGGCGATCGCCGTCGGAATCATCGGCATCGTGGTGCCGCTGTTGCCGGGCACGCTGCTGGTGTTCGCCGCAATCGTGGTGTGGGCCGTCGTCGAGAACAACATCACCGCGTGGGTGACCCTCGGCGTGGTGGCCACGCTGCTCGGTGTGGCGACATTGATCAAATACACCTGGCCCGTGAAGCGGATGCGGGCCGCCGACGTGCGCACGCGGAGTCTGGTGGCAGGCGCGCTGGTGGGCATCATTGGTTTCTTCGTAATCCCGGTGATCGGCCTGGTGATCGGCTGCGTGCTGGGTGTCTATCTCGCGGAGCTGGCCGCCCGTGGAGACCAGCGGCTGGCATGGACCTCGACGAAGCACGCCGTCAAAGGTGTCGCGTTGTCGATGGGTGTCGAGTTGGCTGCCGCACTGCTCGCCACCGCCGCGTGGGTGGCCGGGGTGTACCTGACCCAGTAGGCGCATCGCTGAGAGCGTTGTGTGCCAATGGTTTTCGACGGGGATCGAACCCGCGTATTGCGCTCGCCCGTGCCGCACAGCTAGCTGCTGGCCGGGTATCCATCCGACTCCAAATCGCGATGTGCAGCGAGCTAGGGATTGAAAACACCCACCGGGGTGCCCCGAGGCATCATGGCGACCGTTAGTCCGAGTTAGGCCAATAACTCGGACTTTGGTGCGCGCTAGTCCGGGTTGCGAGAGCGACCCTCTGGATATACGCCGTCACCTCGGACCTCGCTCGCCGCACCACGTGGGCAACGTGGTACGTGCACAACGAGCGGAGTCGCCGAGGATGATCGCAGACACCTGCGCCACGGCAGATGCCGATGTGACCCTGGCTGATCAAAGCGGAGGTCCACACGTCGGAGTGATGAATGCACTACGAGAGCTGACATCGCCGTGACGGCTTGCCTGCGCGCATGTCCTAAGCCTAAGCCGTCATGTGGAGCCGATGACGGGAATCGAACCCGCGTATTCAGCTTGGGAAGCTGATGTTCTGCCATTGAACTACATCGGCGCTGTGCCCAGAAAGGCTAGCATCGGCGGATGCCGAATGGTGTGCGGGTCGAACAATCCCGAACCCTTCCCGTGACGCCTGAGCAGGCGTTCCGCGGGATCATCGAGATGGACGTCCCGACGATGTTCCGCCGTCGCTACGGACCGATCCCCCCGATCCTCAACGTCAGTGGGCGCGACTCCGGGGACTGGCGCGGAACCGCTGGCCAGACCCGGGTCCTCGAACTCGGCCCGTGGGGCAGCATCCGGGAGACGGTGGTCAGCGTCGACGAACCGCACGCGTGGGTGTACCGCATCACGGATTTCAATGGACCGCTCGCCGTACTGCTCGACAAGATCGAAGCCGAGTTCCTCTTCCGCCCGGCTGGGACGGGGACACGAATTACCTGGCGCTACAACATGTTTCCGCGGTCCCGGGTGGCCGCCTCGGCATTGCCGGCGTTCGGTTGGTTCTGGCGAGGTTACGCGCGCCAGATGCTCGAGGAACTGTCGAGCTGGCTGGTCGGCTGACCGCACCGTCCGCGCGAATGACAAGCGTGTAATTCGCGAAGTCGTTAAGACAGTGAATTAATGCAAATCCTAAAAATGTGATGTTTACCCTTTCGTTATCATCCGTGACCTCGTATTGTGACCCTCCGTGGGCAGGCATGAGTTAGCTAGAAAGCCGCGGAAATCGCCCGCAGTGCTGGCTGCGGGCCTCGCCTCTGTCGCCGTGTACTTCGCGGTAGCCGGAGACGTCAGTTCTCTGGGCGCGGCCCGGGCCGAAGTCAAGCCATTGCTCCCCGACACCAGCACGTGCTGCATAGAACTCGCCTCAGCCCCGATCGCGGCCAACATTGACACCTCTCATCTGAAATTCAGCATCGAGGAGATGGCCCCGGCGCAACGGTCACGGGCTGACCGGTCGCGAGCCAACGCGGGATCCCGCGTTCTGCCCGTCGGCGTCGCTCCGGAAGCCGGCCTGCAGGTCAAGACCATTTTGGTCGAGCGCAGCATCAGCGCACTCTTCCCCGAGATCCACCAGATCGGCGGCGTCCGACCGGACGCGCTGCGGTGGCATCCCGAAGGCCTCGCGCTTGACGTGATGATCCCCAATCCGGGTTCCGACGAGGGGATCGAACTGGGCAACGCGATCGTCACTTTCGTGCTGCAGAACGCCGAGCGTTTCGGCATCCAGGACGCCATCTGGCGCGGCACGTATTACACACCCGGTGGCGGCGCCCAGTCCGGCGGCTACGGCCACTATGACCACGTCCACGTCACCACCTTCGGTGGCGGATATCCGACCGGGGACGAAATCTACGTCCGGTAACCCAGGCGACCACCGGCAGCTACGCTCGTCGGGTGCTGCTCTCTGACCGTGACCTCAGGGCCGAGATCGCCGCCGGTCGACTGGGCCTCGATCCGTTCGACGACGACCTCGTTCAGCCATCCAGCATCGACGTCCGGCTCGACTCGTTGTTCCGGGTGTTCAACAACACCCGCTACACGCACATCGATCCGGCTCAGCAGCAGGACGAGCTGACCAGTCTGGTGGAACCCGCGGATGGCGAGCCGTTTGTGCTGCATCCCGGCGAGTTCGTGCTTGGCTCCACGTTGGAGCTCTGCACTTTGCCCGACGACCTGGCGGGACGGCTGGAAGGCAAGTCGTCGCTGGGCCGGCTGGGTTTGCTGACGCACTCCACCGCGGGCTTCATCGATCCGGGATTCAGCGGCCACATCACCCTGGAGCTCTCCAACGTGGCCAACCTCCCGATCACCTTGTGGCCGGGGATGAAAATCGGCCAGTTATGTATCCTGCGGCTGACCAGCCCGTCCGAACATCCCTACGGCAGTTCGCAAGTAGGCTCGAAGTACCAGGGTCAGCGGGGGCCCACACCGTCGCGGTCTTACCTGAACTTCATACGGTCCACCTAGCTGGCGCATAGCCTCTGGGGCCACAATGGAATTCGGCGGCTCCGTGCCGCGTTTCCCTCCGCAGACCGATGAACCTTGGGAGGGGTTTTGGACGTCGTACTCGGGGTTTCGATGGCACCGTCGGCCGTGCGCCTGGCGTTGGTCGAGGGTGAGGATGCCGACGGTGTGATCGTCGACGAAGACAGCTTCAGGATGGCCCGTGACGCGGCCGCCACCAGCGCGACGGACCGGGTGATGGCGGCCATCCTGGGCACCCGTGAGGGCGCCTGCGACGCAGGCCTTCGGTTGTCCTCTATCGGTGTTAGCTGGACCGATCAGATGCAGGCGGCCGCCCTGCGCGACGCGCTGGCCGCCCACAAAGTCGAGAACGTCATGCTGGTCTCGGCGTTCCTGGCGGCGGTCGCGATGGGACAGTCCGTGGGCGCGTCGGTCGGCTACGAGCGCACGGGTGTGCTGTTCGTCGAGCCGGACAGCGCCACCCTGGCCGTGGTGGACAACCGCGACGGCTCGCTGTGCGACGTGAGACGCCAGTTCCTGGCTGAGGACGACGACGCCGCGGTAACCGAGTTGGCTCAGTTGGTATCGGCCGCGGAAACGATGCGCGCCCGCCCGGACGGCATCTACGTGGTGGGTTCGGGCGTCGACGTGCCGATGATCAAACCCGCCCTGGACGCCGCGACGACGCTGACCGTCAGCGTGCCGGAGGAACCCGACATGGCGCTGGCCCGCGGCGCGGCGCTGGCTTCGGGGAGTTCACCGCTGTTCGCGTCGACCACCGCTGCGCTGGCTTATGCGCAGGTGGGCGACGAGCTTCCCGAACCGCCCGAGTTCGACGACGGCGACGTCCCCGAGGAGGAGTCGGGCAGGCGCCGGCCTGCTTTGCTGGTCGGCAGCGGCCTGGCGGTGGTCGCCTGCGCGGCCGCGATAGCTCTCGAAGTGGCGCTGGCGATCAACATCCGCCCGACCGTCGCCCTGCAGCCGAAGCCGAACGAAAACCACTTCGTCGCGCCCATGCAACCGGAGGCCGTTCAAACAGAAGTGGCCGCGCCGCAGCACAAGATCGACCTGCCGGCAGCGCCGCCGCGCGTAGCGGCACCGCAACTGCCCAAGCCGGCCGCGGCGGCGCCGATCGAGCCGGCACAGGCGGCTCCCGCGATTCCGGCACCCGCGGCACCGGTCATGCCGGTAGCACCGGTGCTGCCCGCCCCCGAGTTGCCCGCGCCCCGGCTACCCGACCCCGTCGTCGTTCCCCCAGTGATCCCGATCCTGGTGCCGCCCATCCAGGTGCCGCGTCAGCAGCCCCAGCTACCCGTTCCGCGAGCGCCCATTCCGGCGTCGCCGCCACGCGTCCAGAACCCCATCCCGCAGGCGCCCGTTATCCAGGTCCCCCAAGCGCCGGTCATCCAGATCCCGCAGGCGCCCGCGCCCAATCCCGGTCGCGGCCCGTTCGGTGGTGGCGGTAACGGTCCGGGTGGGCGTGGCCCGTTCGGTGGCGGTGGCCCCGGCAGTCAGGGTCCCTTCGGCGGCGGTGGTATCCCCGGCATCCCCGGTGGCCCCGGTAGTCAGGGTCCCTTCGGTGGCGGCGGTCCCGGTGGGCGCGGGCCGTTCGGTGGCGGCGGCAGCCCCGGTGGTCAAGGTCCCTTCGGTGGTGGCGGCCCTGGCGGGCACGGCCCGTTCGGCGGCGGCCCCGGTGGCGGCTCCGGTGGCGGCCATGGCGGCTTTGGCGGCGGCGGAGGGGGATTTGGCGGCGGCGGTGGCGGCCACGGCGGCTTTGGCGGTGGAAGCGGCGGCGGGCACAGATAGCCGGCCTCGGGGCCTGTGAGTTTCCCTACAAAGCAAATTCAAATGGGTATGAAACCGGTGCGTGGGTACCGTTATATAGCACGGGTTGGGGAATCCGCACAGTAACTTTGGGGGAGCTTTGGACACCGTACTTGGCGTGTCGATGGCACCGACCGCAGTCCGGATGGTGCTGGTCGAAGGCGAAAACGGCGACGGCGCCCTGGTCGATGAAGACAGCATCGATGTCAGGGCTGAGGACGCGCCCACGTTCAACGCTGCCGATCAAGTCATCTCGGCGATACTCGGGACCCGCGAGGGAGCGACCGAGGGCGGCTACCAGCTGGCCTCGACGGGCGTGACGTGGCGGGACCCGGCACAGGCGGCTGAGCTCCGCGACGCGCTGGCCAGCCGCAAGATCGAGAACGTCATGCTGGTTTCGGCGTTCCTCGCCGCGGCCGCGCTGGCGCATTCGGTCGGCAACGAGACCAACTATGCGCAGACAGCGCTGCTTTTCATCGAACCCGACACCGCGACGCTGGCCGTCGTGAACAGCGCCGACGGATCGGTCGCTGACATCCAGACGCAGCCGCTGCCATCGGACGATGACGCCGCGGTGGCCCGTCTGGCCGAGCTTGTCGCCACCGCCGAAACGCTGCAGACCCACCCCGAAGCCGTCTTCGTCGTCGGCTCGGGCGTCGACGTCCCGATGATCAAGCCGGCCCTGGACGCCGCGACCACGCTTCCGGTGACCCTGCCCGAAGAGCCGGAGACCGCGTTGGCCTGGGGAGCGGCGCTTGCGTCGGCGAACACGCCCTTGCTGTCGGCGTCGACGGCAGCACGCGCCTACGCCCAGGACCCGGGCACCGGAGCGTACAAGCCGTTCGGGCTCGACCCCGCCTACTTCGACAACGCGAGCGCGGCAGACGGCGCGCTGGCCTACAGCGCCGTCGACGCCGACCACGAGGAGCCGAGGGCAGAAGGTCGTCGGCCGCTGGGTCTGCTGGGCAGCGTTCTGTTGTCGATCTTCGTGGTCGGAGTGGCGTCGCTGGTGGTCTCGCTGGCCGTCAGCATCCGAAGCACCTCGAGTACCCGCCCCGATCCGGGGCAGGCCCTCGTCGAACCCACGCCGGCGCCGCAGGCGCCCGCCCCACAGGCTCCGGCTCCGGAAGCCGTTCCCGAGCAGGCTCCCGCTCCGGCGCCCCAGGCTCCCGCTCCCGCCCCCGTCCCTGAGCAGGCTCCGGCTCCGCAGGCTCCCCAGGCGCCTGTCGAGGTGCCGCAGGCGCCCGTGCAGGTGCCGGTGCCCCAGGCGCCCGCCCCGGCCCCGGTTGCGCCCGCTCCGGTTCCGGTTCCGGTACCGGTTCCGCAGCTGCCGCAGATCTTCACCCCGCAGTTCCCGCTCGGCCCGGGTGGGGGCGGCGGTCGCGGCGGCGACGACGGCCGCGGTCCGGGTGCCGGTAAAGGCCCCGCTCCCAAGTTGCCCGGCGGCGGTGGTCCCGGTAAAGGCGGCAAAGGCGGCGGCGGCCGCGGCGGCTTCAACATCCCCGGGATCCCCGGCTTCTGATCTTGCCGGGTAGCTGTCACCTGCCGTTCAGCGTCGCGATGCGGTCCGCTCATCGCGGGCACCTACACACGGTGGTATGCGATGCACCGTTTTCGGCACCGGCTATCTCGGTGCCACCCACGCTGTCGGAATGGCAGAGCTGGGACACGAGGTCGTCGGGGTTGATATCGACCCTGGTAAGGTCGCCAAGCTGGCCGGTGGGGACATCCCCTTCTATGAGCCTGGCCTGCGAAAGTTGTTGACTGCCAACCTTGCTGCGGGCCGATTGCATTTCACCACCGACTACGACATGGCGGGCGAGTTCGCCGACGTGCATTTCCTGGGAGTCGGCACTCCGCAGAAGAGGGGCGAATACGGTGCCGACATACGGCACGTGCACGCGGTGATCGACGCGCTCGTGCCGCGGTTGACCAGATCATCTGTCCTCGTGGGCAAGTCGACGGTGCCGGTGGGCACCGCGGCCGAACTGAGCCAGCGGGCCTCGGCGCTGGCCCCCGACGGAGTGAATGTGGAGATCGCGTGGAACCCGGAGTTTCTCCGTGAAGGCTATGCCGTCCACGACACGCTGCACCCGGACCGCATTGTGCTTGGGGTGCAACATGATTCCACCCGCGCCGAGGCTGTGGTGCGCGAGCTGTACGAGCCGCTGCTGAGCTCCGGGGTGCCCTTCCTGGTGACCGACCTGCAGACGGCCGAACTGGTCAAGGTCTCCGCCAATGCCTTTCTGGCGACCAAGATTTCGTTCATCAACGCGATTTCCGAGGTGTGCGAGGCCGCAGGCGCCGACGTCAGCGTGCTGGCCGACGCGCTTGGGTACGACCCACGTATCGGACGGCAATGTCTCAATGCCGGTTTGGGTTTCGGTGGCGGGTGCCTGCCCAAGGACATCCGCGCGTTCATGGCCCGGGCGGGGGAGCTGGGCGCCGACCAGGCGCTGACCTTCCTGCGTGAAGTCGACAGCATCAACATGCGGCGCCGGACCCGGATGGTCGAACTGGCCACCGCGGCCTGCGGCGGATCCCTGCTCGGCGCTAACATCGCGGTGCTCGGCGCGGCATTCAAGCCGGAGTCCGACGACGTGCGGGATTCTCCCGCCCTCAACGTCGCCGGCCAGTTGCAACTCAACGGTGCTGCCGTCAACGTCTACGACCCGAAGGCGCTCGACAATGCCAACCGGCTGTTCCCCACGTTGACCTACGCGGTTTCAGTCGAAGAGGCCTGCGAGCGCGCGGACGCCGTGCTGGTGCTCACCGAGTGGCGGGAATTCGTCGACCTCGACCCCGATGACCTCGCGGATCGGGTGCGCGCCCGCGTCGTCGTCGACGGCCGCAACTGCCTGGATGTCGGCCGCTGGGAGCGGGCGGGCTGGCGGGTGTTCCGGCTGGGAGCGCGGCGCCCTACGCGGTGACGGGCTGCGGCACGTTCCGCGGGTGGCCGTCGGCGCGCAGGAAGCCCCCGGTGCGTTCACGTCCGAGAAGATCGGTCGGCTGGCCGTTGCGGAACACCTCGCGACCCGACACGAAGACGGCTTCGACGGTGTCGTCGTTCCGATTCACCATTCGCGAAAGACCATCGTAGGCATCGATTTTGGCCTCGTGGTAGGCGTCCAGCGAGTCGTCGAGGCGTTCCGGGTCGATGACCACCAGGTCGGCCCAGTCGCCGACCCGCAGGTGACCGGCATCCAGGCCGTACCAGTCGGCCAGTTCGCCGGTTAACCGGTGCACCGCCTGCTCGACCGACAGGAACGGCCGGCCCTCGCGCTGAGCGTCACGCACATGCCGCAACAGCCGCAGCCCACTGTTGTAGAAGGCCATGTTGCGCAGGTGTGCCCCGGCGTCGGAGAACCCCACCTGCAGGCCGTGCATCTGGGCCAGCCGGCGCAGCATCTTGGGGCGGTGGTTGGAAATCGTTGTGCGCCAGCGGATCGCGGTGCCGTGTTCGAGCACCAGGTCGAGGAAGGCGTCGACCGGGTGCAGGCCGCCGCGTTCCACGCCGACCTGACCGAACGACTTGCCCACCACCGATTCGTCGGGGCAGGAGACGATCTCCGCATCGAAGAAGTCCCGGTGCCAGGCGCGCGGGCCGAACTTGCTGTCGTAATCCTTTCGGAACTGTCGGCGGTACTCCTCGTCGCGCATGAGCTCGTTGCGCTCGACTTCGTCCTTGAGGTGCAGTGCGGCCGCCCCGGCCCCGAATTCCTCGAACACGACCAGGTCGATCCCGTCGGCGTACACCTCGAAGGGCACCGGAAGGTGCTGGAAGCGGAAGTCGCCGCCGAGTCGATTCACCAGGGCAGCCAACCCGCTGGTCAACCAGATGGTTCCCGGCGCCGACTTCATGTCCGCGGCGGCCAGCAGACTGGTCTTCAGGTGGGGCCGGCGGATCCCCAGCGACTGCAGTGCCTGGGAGACGATGTTCTGTGGGTGACTGATGTCGGGACCGGACTGCAGGACGCGACCGGTGCGCCGCAACAACGACTTCAGCCGCCGCAGTTCGCGGCCCTTGGCGTAGGTGGACGGCAGCGTGCGGGAGCGGCAGGTGTCCCCGTCGATCTTGTCGAAAAGCAGTTGCTGCGAGGACATTCCGAGGAATCCGGCGTCGAGCGCCTCGCTCAGCATCTGCTCCATCCGCGCCTGTTCGGCGGCGGTGGGTTTGACGTCCTCTCGGGTCGCCCGGTCCAGGCCCATCACCGACGTGCGCATGTCGGAGTGGCCGATGAAGGCCGTCACGTTGGGGCCGAGTGGCAGCGACTCCAGGGCGTCGATGTACTCCTGCGGGTTCGTCCACGACTTGTGCTCGCCGACGATGCGGACCACGTGCTCATGCGGGATCGCCTCCACCCGCCCGAACAGGTCGGCGGCTTCGCCCGCGTTGACATGCACGGTCGACAGAGAGCACGAGCCCATCACGATGGTGGTGACACCGTGGCGCACGGATTCCGACAGCGCCGGTGCGGCCAGCACCTCGGCGTCGTAGTGGGTATGGATGTCGATGATGCCCGGCATCACCCATTTGCCCTCTGCGTCGATGACGTTCGGGCAGCCTTCGGTGTCCAGGGGGGTGGGGGACACGGCGGCCACGCGGCCGTCCCGTATCCCGATGTTGCGGATCGCCGACGGCCCTCCACTGCCGTCGAACCACCGGCCGTTGACGACCACCGCATCGAAAGTCAATGTGACCACCTCACTCGACTGGACAGCTTACCGAATTCGTCAATTCGTGGCGGCGGCTGACCCTTTGTGGGCGATCTCCGCGGTCAGCACCGGTGCGATCCAGCGGCGCAGGTAGCCGCGCAGCACGTCGCCCGTGCGCGGCGGCCGGCCGGGGTCGATGGTGAAGGACTGCAGGATCCGCAACGTGTACTCGGCGAGGTCATCGAGGTCGGCGTCGGCGAGGTTCAACTTGGTCCAGTCGACGTCCAAACCGGCCAGGATTCCGTGGCTGAACTTGATCCCGACGTCCGAGGTGATCCCCGCCGACGCTTTGTTGAAGTCGCGCAGCAGCATCAATTGGATGTGCTTGTCGCTGGGCAGCCATTCCAGGGTGAACGCCAGGCTCTCCACCAGCGCCTCGACCGGGTCGGTGATCCCGGCGAGGTGCCTCGAGAGTATTTCGCAGAACCGCAGCCCGGAACGCGTGGCGGCGGCCTCGATGAGGGTGTTGGTACCCGGGAAGTAGTTGTAGACGGTTTGCCGGGAGACGCCCAACGTTCGCGCCACATCGGCAATCCGCATGTCGCCGCCACGTTGCTCGATGGCCTCGCTGGCGGCGTCGAGGATGCGTTCGATCGCCTCGTCATCGGTCGCGGGCCTCGCGCCGCTCCACCCATGGGTGCGCATGGCTGAGACCTTAACCCCGTGGACACCGCTGACAGGCAGCCTGGCCTAACGCCGCCGGAAAGCCGGATTGGCGCGGATCTCGATGTCATCGGACTCCGTCGCTATGACCCCTGATTCGTCGGTGATCCGCACTCCCAGGACCCGACCACTCGCGGGGTCGACGAACCGCAGCGGACCCCGGCCGTTCTGCAGGTGCTTGTCCCCCCACTGCGCCAGTGACAGCAGCACCGGCAGCAGTTCCTTGCCTGCCGTGGTCAGGTGGTACTCGTCGCGCGCCCGTCGGCCCGGTTCCTGATAAGGCACCCGTTCGATGATCCCGGCGGCCTCCAACTGCTTCACCGCCCGCGACACGGCCGGCGCCGAGGCGCCGATCCTCTCTACGAAGTCCTCGAACCGTGTTGTGCCGTAGAAGCATTCGCGGAGGACTAGAAAAGTGGTCTTGGTGCTCAGCAGGTCGAGTGTTTTCGCCATCGGGCACCCGTCGCCGACCGACCACTTGTCGCGGTCGCGCAGCTTCTTCTCGAACTCCATGGCGCACCTCACATAACTAACGATTGCGTTACCCAGGATAGCGTGCTTTGATCTAAGTAACGAAAACGTTAGTCAGATAATCGGAAGGAAGCGCGAGATGGTTGCAGTAGCCGACAAGGTGGTTGTGGTGACAGGGGGCCGGCGTGGGCTCGGTGCGGCACTGGTCGACGAGGTGCTGGCCCGTGGGGCCCGCAAGGTCCACTCGACCGCGAGAAGCGCCTTCACCGATGACCGCCCGCAGGTGGTCACCCACGAACTCGAGGTCCGCGACGTGGATTCGGTCGGGGCCCTGGCCCGTACCGTTGGTGACGCCGACATCGTGATCAACAACGCCGGCATCCTGCTCCCCGGCTCACTGCTGACGGGCAGCTTCGAGGACGTTGCGGAAACGTTTGACATCAACGTTTTCGGGCCCTTGCGGGTGGTTCGGGCATTCGCCCCGATTCTGGCGGCCAATGGCGGCGGCGCGGTGGTCAACGTCCATTCGGTGCTGTCCTGGCTTGCCGGCAGTGGAGCCTACGGCGCATCCAAAGCCGCGATCTGGTCGGTGACGAACTCGCTGCGCCTCGAATTGGCATCGCAGAACACCCAGGTGGTCGGCGTGCATGCCGGATTCATCGACACCGACATGGTTGCCGACATCCCGATGCAGAAGACGACGCCGGCCGAGGTGGCCAAACGCATCGTAGACGGGTTGGAGGCCGGCGCCGTCGAGGTCCTCGTCGACGACGTCACGGTCAACGTCAAAGGCGCACTCTCGGGCCCGGTGGAGAACCTGGCCTTCAGCCTGGCGCATTAGGAATCATCATGCCGCTCTGGACGATTCACCACACGCCGGGTGTCTTCACCGACGAAGAGAAACACGAGTTGGCCACCCGGATCACAGACCACTACGAGAAGGGCGGGCTGCCGCGGTTCTACGTGATCACCTTGTTCAAAGAGACCGGTACGCAAGACTTCTACGTCGGCGGGGAGCCGACTCCGGTCGGTGTCCGTATCGTCATTGATCACATCGCCCGGCATTCGCGCAATACGGGTGATCGTCAGCGGATCACCCAGTGGATCAACGGCATCCTTGCCCCACTCGCCGCAGCGAAGCCCGGCCTGCACTGGGAGTTTCACGTCGATGAGACCAGCGAGGAACTCTGGATGATCAACGGTCTGGTGCCACCGCCCGGCGGCTCTGACGCCGAAAAGGCTTGGGCGCAAGCCAATGCCGCTTCACCGTACTGACGGTTGACGGTTAGGCGAGGAATGGATTGAGGATCGGTGGGATGATCTCGTTGCCGGTCACGCCGGTTAGCCGCACCCAGATCTGTGCCGGGATGTTGAGCGATTGATAGACACCGGCACCGATCCATGAGACCGGCACCTGCAGGAAGTTGGGTACCGAGTGGACGATGTTGGCTATCGGCTCGTATGCCAGATAAGGAATCGAGGCCACCAGTGTGCGCGATGTCAGGTTCGCATTGATCAGGGGATCGGGATAACCCTGTGCGGCGAAATCGGCACTGAGTGCGGTGAACAGGTTGGCTCCCGGGTTAACGTAGGTTCCGGCGAAGACGGGGGACGTCAGGGGTGCGCCCTGCATATACGGCAGCGGTGGAATGTCGAATTGATCCATGATGGTTGGCGTCGTGCTGACGATTTGGTACGAGTTATTGATATACCCGTCAAACATGTCATTACCGGCCTGATCCCAGATCAGGAATGACGCTGTCTCCAAAGGAGATTGGAAGCCATGGGTGATGCCCCCTAACTGGGCGGGCCCCACCTGACCGTGGTCGGTAACCACAAGAACGGAGAATTCCTCGCCGTACATGGCCTCCCAGTCGTAAACCGCTCCCAACATGCCGCCACCGTTGAGTGTCTGGGAACCGAGGTTGGCATCCATGTTCCGAAGCGCCAGCGCGTACTGGGGCGAATCGCCGCCGTACGCGTGCGCGTTGATGTCGGGACCCGTGAAGTACGAGAAGATGAGATTCCCTTTGGTCGGGTCAGCGGCCATGATCGCGGCTTGGGCCTTCTCGCCGACCAAGTTCGACGTCGCCAACCAATCGGTGTCGCCGGCGACCTGTGGGACAAAGTGGATGTTGTCGGCGGGATGCGAGCCGGCACCGGCGATGTCGGTGATGACCTTCCAGTCCGCGATGACCGTGGTGTTGACTTGGTTGCCGTAGGTGGCCTCGAGTTGGTTGTACACGGTGGGCCAGTCGTCATACGTCCAAGGAGTGAAGACATTATTGGCCACGCCGGCCGTTTCGCCCCACACACCGGTCTGAATCGTCGTCCACGACGGGTTCGAGATGGTGGTGTGCCCGACGATCGTCGACGCCGAGGTAACGCTTTGCGCCATCAATGCGTGGAAGTTCGGTGTGCCGAGGGGATCGGCCAGGATCCTGCTCAGATTCGTGCCGTCGGTGCCGATCAGCAGGAAATTCGCATCCGGCGTGCTCAGCAAGAGCAGGGCGGCCTCTTCGGGCGTCGCGAAATTCACGTCCGGGTAGTAGGCCCCGGTGTTGCCGGTCGCCCCCGGGGTGCCGAACAACGACCATGAGCGACCGCCGATCCCACCGGGCCCAGCAGCAATAGTGCCGCCACCGACTCCACCTGTGCCGCCGAGCCCGCCACTGCCCCATAACAACCCGCCGGTACCGCCTGCGCCGCCGGCGCCACCGCGGATACCGCCGCTGCCACCGACTCCGCCGTTACCGATCAGCCCGGCATTGCCACCGCGTCCGCCGGTTTGACCCAGTCCGGCCGACGCGCCCCTGCCGCCATTGCCCCACAGGATCCCGCCGTCCCCGCCGGCTTGCCCCGTGCCGGACACGCCGTTGAATCCGTCGCCGATCAGCGGACGCCCCAATAGGAGGTTCGTGGGCGCATTGATCGCACCCAGGACGTTGTCGGCCACGGCCTGCAGCGGGCCGGCGTTGGCCGCCTCGGCGACCGCATATGCCCCGCCCGCGGCACGCAGCGCTTGCGCAAACTGATCCTGCAACGCCGCCACCTGCGCACCGAGCGACTGGTATTCCCGCGCGAAGCCGGAGAACAGCAAGGAAATCGCTGCCGACACTTCGTCACCAGCGGCAGCCGCCAGCCTGCTCGTCGGAGCCAACGCCGCCAGGTTCGCCGCCTTCAGCGAAAAGTTGATGCCAGCTGCGTCTGCCGCGGCAGTGGCTATCAATTCCGGTGCGACGAACAGATTTGACATGGTGGTCCTCGCTAACTGCTTGTCGGCCATCACAGGTTGGCGGAGCCCACAATGTACAGCGACCTGCTGCAGATCCTGCTGGATCTAAGGGAACTCAGAGCAAACGCTTTCGCTGTCTACCGTCTACGCGAGTAGCGTCATCCTCCGTGGATTACACGGCTAGCTACCTTGCGGAGACCCGGGCTCTAGGGGAGCTCATCCGCGGCGCCGATCAATCGACGCCGGTGCCGACCTGTCCGGGCTGGACCCTTGATCAGCTGTTCCGGCACGTCGGACGCGGCGACCGCTGGGCCGCGCAGATCGTGCGCGACCGCATGGACAGCTTCCTCGATTTCCGCAGTGTCGAAGACGGCAAGCCACCCCCGGATCTCAACGACGCAATTCAGTGGCTCAACGGCGGCGCGCAGCTTCTCGTCGACGCGGTCGAAGCGACCGGCGCCGACACTCCGGTCTGGACGTTCCTGGGCCCCCGACCCGCCGCGTGGTGGATCCGGCGCCGCCTCCATGAGAACGCCATTCATCGAGCCGACGCAGCCCTCGCGGTCGGCGCCGAGTTCACCCTCGACGCGGAGGCCGCGGCCGACGGGATCGACGAGTTCCTGGAACGCATCGTGCTCCAGGCAGGAAAGGACGGTGCGGCGCTCCCGTTGGAGGGCGGCGACACTCTGCACCTGCACGCCACCGATCCCGGGTTGGGCGAGGCCGGCGAGTGGACGGTTGCCGTCGACGACGTCGTCGTCACGTGGTCGCACGAGCACGGCAAGGGCACCGTCGCACTGCGCGGCGGGGCCACCGAACTGCTGCTGGCGATGACACGCCGCGTCCCGCTCGCCGCCACGGGCATCGCCGTTTTCGGTGACCAAGCCGTATGGCAGAGATGGCTGGACCGCACACCTCTCTAGACTTGCACCTCATGACCACATCCGAGATCGCCACCGTCCTCGCTTGGCACGACGCTCTGAACAGCGTCGACATCGACACCTTGGTCGCTTTGTCCAGTGACGACATCGAGATCGGTGACGCGCACGGAGCCGTGCAGGGGCACGACGCGCTGCGCCGATGGGTCAGTTCGCTGACGGCGCGGGCAGAGCTGGGCCGGATGTATGTGCACGACGGGATCGTGGTCGTCGAACAGCAGATCAGCGACCGCAACAAGCCCTTCAACGCGTCGACGACCGCGTCGGCATTCCGGGTGGTCCACGACCACGTCACGTCGGTGTTCCGTCACGCGGACCTGGCGTCGGCGTTGGCGGCGACCGAACTCACCGAAAACGACCGGGTCGACTGAGGCTGAGGAGTCAGTTATGCGCGGGATCATCCTGGCGGGCGGTTCGGGAACCCGTCTGTATCCGATCACGATGGGCATCAGCAAGCAGTTGCTGCCGGTCTATGACAAGCCGATGATCTACTACCCGCTGACCACCCTGATGATGGCCGGCATTCGTGACATCCTGATGATCACCACGCCCCACGACGCGCCCGGATTCCACCGACTCCTGGGCGACGGAACGCAATTCGGCATCAATTTGACCTACGCGGTTCAGGAACGTCCCGACGGCCTGGCCCAGGCGTTCGTGGTGGGCGCCGACCACATCGGCAGCGATTCGGTGGCATTGGTGTTGGGGGACAACATCTTCTACGGGCCGGGGCTGGGCACCAGCCTGAGCCGTTTCCAATCTATTAGCGGCGGAGCGGTTTTCGCCTACTGGGTGGCCAACCCGTCGGCCTACGGTGTGGTGGAATTCGACGCCGGCGGCATGGCGGTGTCGCTGGAGGAGAAGCCGGCCACCCCCAAGTCGCACTATGCGGTCCCGGGTCTGTACTTCTACGACAACGACGTGGTCGAGATCGCCAAGGGCCTGAAGAAATCGCCCCGCGGCGAGTACGAGATCACCGAGGTCAACCAGATCTACCTGAACCGCGGCCGGCTGGCCGTCGAGGTGCTGGCCCGTGGCACCGCGTGGCTGGACACCGGAACGTTCGATTCCCTGCTCGACGCAGCGGATTTCGTTCGGACACTGGAACTTCGGCAGGGCCTGAAGGTCAGCGTTCCCGAGGAAGTGGCGTGGCGGTTGGGCTGGATCGACGACCAGCAGCTCGCGCAGCGCGGGCAGAGTCTGGTCAAGTCCGGGTACGGGAACTATCTGCTGGACTTGTTGGAGCGCAACTGACTTAGCCTTTCTGGGCCTGATGCCAACGGCCGTCGATCGCAGGCGAGGCCAGTCGGCTAAGCCAGACCGTTCAACCCGTTCGAGCCGAACAGCACTCCACCGGGGCCGCCGACGTTGGGGCTTCCCTTTGTAGGGCCGGCCCCGCCGTTGCCGCCGTTGCCGCCGTCGCCGAACAGCCCGGCGGCGCCGCCATAACCGCCGGGCCCGCCTGTCACCGTGCCGGTGCCGCCGGCTCCGCCGTTACCACCGTTGCCGAAAAATCCGCTGTTGCCGCCCCTTTCGCCGGTCCCGCCGGTGACGCCGGTTCCCCCGGCGCCGCCTGGGCCGCCGTTGTACAAGCCGCCACCGCCTACCCCGCCGAATCCGCCGGTGCCGGTGACGCTGTCGCCGCCAGTCCCGCCGGCGCCGCCGTTGGAGAGCAGTCCCAGTCCGCCTACTCCACCACCCCCGCCGACGTTATTGGCGCTGAAACCGCCGGTGCCGCCGGCGCCGCCGTTGTTGAAAAGCCCGGTGCCGCCGTTCCCACCGAACCCGCCTATGCCCGCGGTCGTGGGACCGCCGGTGCCGCCTGCCCCGGCGATGCCGAACAGCCCGGAATTACCTCCGTCGCCGCCGTCCCCGCCGGCGGTTACGCCGTACCCGCCGGGACCGCCGGTGCCGCCGCTGGAGAACGAGAACAACCCACTGGTCCCGCCCGTCCCGCCGTTGCCGCCGGCACCGGCCAATGCCATACCGCCGGCTCCGCCGGTGCCCCCGGTACCCCACAGCCATCCCCCGACCCCGCCGTTGCCGCCTGTCGTCTTGCCCGTGCCGCCGGCTCCGCCGGCGCCGCCGGTGCCGAACAGCCCGGCACCACCGCCATTGCCGCCGTTTTGGCCAGGTCCGCCGGACCCTCCCGCCCCGCCGTTACCGATCAGGATCCCGCCGTCTCCGCCGTTTGCCCCGGTACCCGGGGCCCCGTTGGCGCCGTTGCCGATCAGCGGCCGCCCGAACAGCGCCTGGGTGGGCGCATTGATCAGGTCGAGGAGGGGCTGCAGAGGCGCCGCGGCGGCGGCCTCCGCGCTGGCATACGCGTTCGCACCCGCGGTCAAGGTCGCTTCGAATTGGGCCTGGAACGCCGCCGCCTGTGCGCTCAATGCTTGATATGCCTGGCCGTGCGCCCCGAACAGCGCCGCGATTGCCGCGGACACGTCGTCGGCGCCCGCCGCCAGCACCCCTATCGTCGGGGCAGCCGCTGCGGCATTGGCCTCGCTGAGTGCCGAACCGATATTCGCCAGATCTGTTGCCGCTGCTGCCACCATCTCCGGCGGCACCACCACATACGACATCGCTTCCTCCCGACCAGGTCGTCATCGACGCAGGGAATACGAGCGTCGCGCGACAGGGTCGTGGGAGCTAGGGCATTTCGCCCCTACTGGGTGGCGCCTTTAGACAGGTTTTCAGAGCAGAACTCAGAACGAGCCGAGGTTACCGGGCTGACCAAGCAGGATCCCGGCGCTGCCGGGATTGCCCGGCGCGCCGGCACCGGATTTACCGACATTGCCGGCATTGCCACCGTTGCCGATCAGCACGGCGTTGCCGCCGTTTCCTCCGTTGCCGCCGGTGACACCATTCGGTCCAGCGCCGCCACCGGCGCCGCCGGCGCCTCCGTCCCCGATTGCGCCGCCCTTGCCGCCGTTGCCCCCGTTGCCGCCATTGCCCTCGCCGTTGCCGTTGAACCCGGCGCCGCCGGTTCCACCCACTCCGCCGGTACCGAACAGCGCTCCGGCGTCGCCGCCGGTTCCACCATTTCCACCGGTGGCAGAGCTGTTAGCGAGAGCCGTGTAGCCGGCACCGCCGACGCCGCCGGCTCCGCCGTTGCCGAACAGGCCGCCGGTTCCGCCGTGCCCTCCGTTACCGCCTGTCGTGGACAGGAGAGCGAAAGGCATCTGGCCGGCCCCGCCAGCGCCTCCGGCTCCGCCGTCGCCCGAGATCAACCCGCCGTTGCCGCCGGCACCGCCGACCCCGCCCTGGAGCTGGCCCGTGCCGCCGACGCCGCCGGTGCCGCCGTCACCGAACAGGGTCCCGCCAGTGCCGCCGTTGCCGCCGGCCCCGCCCGGTCCGTTGGTGCTGGTACCACCGGAACCGCCGGTGCCTCCACCACCGCCGAAGAAACCACCCGCTCCGCCATTACCCCCCGCTCCGGCGCTGGCCGCCCCGCTGCCGCCGGTACCGCCGACCCCGCCGGTGCCGAAAAGTGTGCCGCCGTTGCCGCCGATCCCGCCGTTGCCGCCGCCGCCGCCGTTGGTTCCGCTGCCGCCGGCGCCGCCGGCGCCGCCGTTGCCGAACAGCAGGCCTCCGGCCCCCCCGGCGCCGCCGACGGCACCGCTGCCAGCCGAAGCGGAACCGCCGGAACCGCCCGCGCCGCCGTTGCCGAACAGTCCTGCCGCACCGCCGTTGCCGCCTTGTTGCCCGGTCGGCCCGGAGGCACCGGATCCTCCGGCCCCACCATCGCCGAACAACCAGCCGCCGGGCGAGCCATTGAGTCCCGACCCTGCTGGTGCGTTGGCGCCGTTGCCGATCAGCGGGCGCCCGGTGAGGGCCTGGATGGGTGAGTTCACAAAGTCCAGCGCGGCCGCCTGCGCATTGGCGGCTTCGGCGCTGGCGTATGCGCCGGCGTTGCCGCTCAACAGCTGCATGAATTGGGCGTGAAATGACGCCGCTTGTGCGCTCAGGACCTGGTAGGCCTGGCCGTGCAGGCCGAACATCGCCGAAATAGCCACAGATATCTCGTCAGCACCGGCCGCGAGTACCGAAGTGGTGGGAATTGCTGCGGCGGCGTTGGCCTCGGTGAGCACCGACCCGATGCCCGCGACGTCGGATGCCGCCGCGGACAGCAACTCTGGCGCGACATTGAGAAACGACACGTCAACCTCCCGATAGGTTGTCGCAACTGGTGGTACCTGGGGGCTGGGGCCGGGTCACCACGAACTGCGGATTCGCATCGTAATTGGATCAGGGTCACGATGCGGCGGGAATTGCGAAGGTTGTCCAAGCCCTTAAAGGCGGCGGACCTTACTGGCGGTAGCCGGCGAGGAAATTGCCGAGCCGCTCGATTGCCTTGGCCAGATCGCGTGCCCACGGCAACGTGACGATGCGCAGGTGATCCGGTTCGGGCCAGTTGAATCCAGTTCCCTGGGTAACGAGGATCTTTTCCTGCAGCAACAGGTCGAGGACGAGTTGTTCGTCGTCGGCGATGTCGTAGACCTCGGGGTCCAGCCGCGGGAAGGCATACAGCGCGCCTTCCGGCTTGGTGCACGAGACGCCCGGAATCTCGTTGAGTTTGTTCCACGCCACGTCACGCTGTTCGAGCAGACGACCGCCGGGCAGCACCAGGTCCTCGATGCTCTGGTGTCCGCCGAGCGCGACCTGAATCGCGTGCTGCGCAGGCACATTCGGGCACAGGCGCATGTTGGCCAGCAGGCTGATCCCCTCGATGAAGCTGCCGGCATGGTCCTTGGGGCCGGTGATCGCCAGCCAACCGGCCCGGTATCCGGCGACTCGGTAGGCCTTCGACAGACCGTTGAACGTCAGGCACAGCATGTCGGGGGCCAGGGACGCCACGCTGATGTGCTTGGCATCGTCGTAGAGGATCTTGTCGTAGATCTCGTCGGCGAGCAGCAGCAGTTGATGCTTGCGCGCCAAAGCGACCATCTGCGTGAGGATTTCGCGGCTGTACACCGCCCCGGTCGGGTTGTTCGGATTGATCACCACCAGCGCCTTGGTGCGCTCGGTGATCTTGGACTCGAGGTCGGCGATGTCGGGCTCCCAGCCCTGGGTTTCGTCGCACAGGTAGTGCACCGGCGTGCCGCCGGCCAGCGAGGTCGACGCCGTCCACAGCGGGTAGTCCGGTGCGGGAATCAACACCTGGTCGCCGTTGTCGAGCAGGGCCTGCAGCGTCATCGTGATCAGCTCGGAAACCCCGTTGCCCAGGTAAACGTCGTCGACGTCGAACCGGGGGAAGCCGTCGACGAGTTCGTAGCGGGTCACCACCGCGCGGCGCGCCGGCAGGATTCCCTTGGAGTCGGAGTACCCCTGCGCATAGGGCAGCGCCTGGATCATGTCGCGCATGATCACGTCGGGTGCCTCGAAGCCGAACGGCGCCGGGTTACCGATGTTGAGCTTGAGGATGCGGTGCCCTTCGGCCTCCAGCCGTGCGGCGTGCTGGTGTACCGGCCCGCGGATCTCGTACAGAACGTCCTGCAGCTTGGACGACTGCGCGAAGACACGCTGCCGGTGATGGCCGGAGGTGTGCGCGGGCAGTTGATGAGTGGTCACGTCAACCATGGTCCCATCGCTGTCCAACGAAATTTGCTGATCGGTGCAAAACCGTGATCAGCGCTTACCCGGCGGGCGCGCACCCTTGGCCAGGCCCAATCCCTTGACCGGCGCGGCCGGTTCGGCCGGCGCACCGGCGTCACCGTTGGTGTCGGCAGGGTCCGGCTTTGCCTCGGCCTCCGCCGCCGGTTCGGTGGGCGCCGCGGCCGCGGCAGGTGCGGCGGGCTCGGCAGGCGCTGCCGGCGCGGCAGGTGCGCTCTTCTTCGCACCCGGCCGCTTGGCGCCGGCCGCGATACCCAGCCCCTTCACCGGAACCTCCGGCTTGGCCGGTTCGGCAGGAGCTTCAGCGGGCGCTGCCTCCGCCTTGGCCGGCTCGGCCTTGGCCGGCTCGGCTGCGGGCGCGGCCTTCTTGGCTCCGGGGCGCTTAGCGCCGGCGGCCATGTCGAGGCCCTTGACGGGCGCGGCCGGAGTGGCCGTTTCCGCCGGTGCGGCTTCTGCGGGTGCCTCGGTGGCTTTGCCGGCTTCGGCGGGCGCGGCCTTTTTGGCACCGGGGCGCTTGGCGCCTGCGGCCATGCCGAGCCCCTTGGTGGGGGCGGCCGGTGCCGCGGCTTCCTCTGTTGCCGGAGCTGCGGCGGCTGCCGGTGCCTTCTTGGCACCGGGGCGCTTGGCGCCACCCGCCACACCTAGGCCCTTCACCGGCGCAGCGGCCGCGGCAGGCTTCTCGGCGGGCTCCTCGGCGGGTGCTTCCGCGGGCGCCGCTGCCGGGGCGGCCGCGGCGGCCTTGGGCTTCGCCTTTTCCACCTTGGCGGCCCGCTCTTCGGCCTCCTTGGCCGCCGTGCCCTTTTCCGGCAGCTTCACGCTGTCGCGGTCGAGCGATGCCAGCAGCACCTGGGCCACGTCGAGTACCTCGACGCCGCTACGACCCGCTTCTTCCTGGCGGTCGCCGACGCCGTCGGTGACCATGACTCGGCAGAACGGGCATGCGACAGCGACGGTGGTGGCGTTGGTGGCCAGCGCCTCGTCGACACGTTCGTGGTTGATGCGCTTACCGATGTGTTCTTCCATCCACATCCGCGCACCGCCGGCGCCGCAGCAGAAGCTGCGCTCGGCGTGGCGGGGCATCTCGGTGAGGTTGGCACCCGCGGCACCGATCAGCTCCCGCGGCGCTTCGTACACCTTGTTGTGGCGACCCAGGTAGCACGGGTCGTGGTAAGTGATGTCCTGCGAGACTGCGTTGACCGGCACCAGCTTGTTATCGCGCACCAGTCGGTTCAGCAGCTGGGTGTGATGCAGCACGGAGTAGTTGCTGCCGAGCTGCCGGTATTCCTTGCCGAGGGTGTTGAAGCAGTGCGGGCAGGTGACGACGACCTTGCGGTCGACGGTCTCCACACCTTCGAATACCCCGTCCAGAGTTTCGACGGCCTGCTGAGCAAGCTGCTGGAACAGGAACTCGTTGCCCGAGCGGCGCGCGGAGTCGCCGTTGCAGGTTTCGCCGGCGCCCAGCACCAGGAACTTGACTCCGGCGATCGACAGCAGCTCGGCGACGGCTTTGGTGGTCTTCTTCGCCTTATCGTCGTAGGCGCCGGCGCAGCCGACCCAGAACAGGTACTCGAAGCCGTCGAAGCTCTCGACGTCCTGGCCGTAGACGGGAACGTCGAAGTCGACCTCGTCGATCCAGGCGGTGCGGTCGGAGGCGTTCTGGCCCCACGGGTTGCCTTTGTTCTCCAGGTTCTTGAACAGCGCGGACAGCTCGGAGGGGAACTCGGACTCCATCATCACCTGGTACCGGCGCATATCAACGATGTGATCGACGTGCTCGATGTCCACCGGGCACTGCTCGACGCACGCGCCGCAGGTCACGCAGGACCACAACACGTCGGGGTCGATCACGCCGCCCTGTTCGGCGGTGCCGACCAGCGGGCGGGCGGCCTGCTCGGGTCCGTGCCCCGGCACCCGGCCGAAACCCGACTCCGGAACGTGATGGCCCTCTTCGTGAACGGTCTCCAGGTCCAGACCCTCCAGCGGTTCTGCCTTCTTCTCACCCAGGATGTAGGGAGCCTTCGCCATCCAGTGGTCGCGGAGGTCCATGATCACGAGCTTGGGCGACAGCGGCTTGGCGGTGTTCCAGGCGGGACACTGCGACTGGCATCGCCCGCACTCGGTACAGGTGGCGAAGTCGAGCATGCCCTTCCAGGTGAAGTCCTCGATCTTCCCGCGGCCGAAAACGGCGTCGTCCGGCGGGTTTTCGAAGTCGATGGGCTTGCCGTCGGCCTCCAGTGGCAACAGCGGGCCCAATCCGTCGGGCAGGCGCTTGAAGGTGACGTTGATGGGAGCCAGGAAGATGTGCAGGTGCTTGGAGTGCAGCACGATCAGCAGGAAGACGAGCGCCACGGCGATGTGGGCCAACAGCGCGATGGTCTCGATCCACTCGTTGGCGGTGGTGCCCAGCGGGCTCATCAGCGTGCCCATGGCGTGGGAGAAGAAGGCGCCGCCGCCGTAGGGAAGAGTTCCTGTGTTCGCCGAGGCGCCGCGGAAGATCGCGAACGTCAAGATGACCAGGAAGATCATGAACAGGATCAGCCACGCGCCTCCGGTATGTGAGCCGTAGAACCGTGACTGGCGGCCGTATTCCTTGGGCTCGGAGCGCAATCGGATGATCGCGAATGTGACGATGCCGAAGACCACACTGAGCGCGATGAAGTCCTGCAGGAAGCCCAGAGCATCCCAACGGCCGACGATCGGAATGTGGAAATTGGATTGGAAAAGGGTGCCGTAGGCCTCGATATAAACGGTGACGAGGATGAAGAAGCCCCACATCGTGAAAAAGTGCGCCAGACCGGGGATCGACCACTTGAGCAACTTGCGTTGTCCGAACACCTCGGCGATCTGTGTCCAGATTCGGGTGCCGATGTCGTCGGTACGTCCCGAGACCGGTTGCCCGGACATGACGAGCTTGTACAACCACCAGACACGCTTGAGCGCCAGTGCGCCCACCACCGCGGTCATGCCCAAGCCCACGATGAGCCGGATGAGGGTCTGCGTGGTCACCGAAGGCCACCTCGATTCGTCGTCATTCAGAAGCGATCAAGCGCGGAAGCGCCTTTGCTAGTCAACAGGTTCATACTGACATCTCCGGCACGTCGGCTGCGAGATAGGCAAACCTAAGTTTGCGCAGATCACCAGCCCAGCGCGGTGGGGTGTGATCAGGCGTACACCTCAGCTTTGCGGAGCAAGCATCGCCCGCAGCATCGAGAGCATCTCTGAGCGTGAGCCGGCGCCGAGACGACGGCGGATGCGGGCGACGTGGTGCTCGACGGTTTTTGCCGAGATGAACAGCTGCGCTCCGATATCGCGGTAGGGCAGGCCGAGCAGAAGGAGTTCGGCGACTTCGCGTTCGCGGTCGGACAACGGTGTTCCCGAGGGCGGCTGACGGGGGGCTGCCGCAAGGGCTTCCGCCTGACCCTCTGTGTTGACCGCCTCGACGGAGCCCATGCCGATTTTGAGGTCACGGGCCAGTTGCAGCATGGCACCGGACACCCGTGGATCCGACGTCTGTAGCGCTGCCTGACCGGCGAGCCGGGTGGCATCGGAGGTCAGCCCGACATGTGCCAGGGAACGTGCCGCGGCCCCGACCTCATCGGCGTCCACCTGCCCGGCAAGAACCCGCAACCACGTCCGCCCGGCAACCGAAAGCGCCTGAGCGAGCACGCTTTGCGCGGCCGCGGCGCTGAGGGCCTGACCATGGGGCGCGACGGATTCCGGTGAACTGGCCAGGATTCCTGCGTGCACACCCGCCCAGTGCAGCGGAACCGACCACAGCGGCGGGTTTCCCAGGGAGTTGAGCAGCGCGAACGCTTGATCCAGGGCGTGTTGCAACTGGTCCACCTGGCGCATGCGGGCTGCCGCAACCCACAGCTCGCCGAGTGGTAGCAGCGCGAACAGGTCCAGGGAGTACTCGGAGAGCACCTCGACGGCCGCGTACCAATGCTTTTGGAGCGCACCGGTATCGCCGCTGCGCCGTGCGATTGCGGTCTGCAGGGCGGCGGCCCACAAGGCGTCGCGGCGGTGCAGGGCCGCGCCGGATACCGCGGCGACGTCCGCGCCGGCCGACGGTAGTTGGCCGTCCTGCATTTTGATCCAGCCGCAGAGCAGCACATGGCGGTGCCTGAACAACGCATGAGCCTCGGCGCGGACGGCGCGCCCGATCACGCTGTGGGCGCGGACGGGGTCCCCGCCGTGTATCGCGGCCAAGGTGGCGAGTGCGGCGGGGCTGTCGGGGAAGGCTTCGCTGATCGGTTGTTCCGCCGCGATGGATCCGCTCAGTTTGGCCATGGCAGCGGAATAGGGCTGGTCCATGGTCAGCAGCAGGCCTTCGGCCAGGTTGCGGGATGCGCGTGCGGCGATCGTCGGCGGCCCCGAGTCCTTGAGTCGCACCGCGGCATGGGCGGTCGCGAGGTCGCCCGTCGCCGCAAGCACGATCGCACCCGCCGAGCCCACCACCGAATCCGGATACGGACCGAGCCAGCCGAACAGTTCGGCCGCGTGGCCGGAGTTGCCGTCGTGCGTGGCCACGCTGGCTGCGATCCGCACGGCGGCGGCACGCTCGGCGAAGTCCGGGGACCCGAGCAGGTCGTCGGCGAGCGACGCGGCCGCCGCGCACTCCCCGCTGAGGGCGAGCGAGTCTGCCAGTAGAGGTGCCAGGCTGGAAGCGCCGATGTTTACCGCTGCCTGGTAAAGGCGCGTGGCATAGGCTGCATCGCAACGGATTTCGGCTGCGCGACGGGAGAGTATCGCTGACAACCGTTCGTCGCACAGGCCGTGTTCGGCCAGTCGCAGCGCGAAGTCGGGCGTCACGGTCGAGATGTCGAGTTGCGAACGCAGTAGCGAAGTTTCGACTTCACGGTGGTGGGCGTTGCCGATGATCTGGGCGACGCAATCATGAACAAGCTGCAGGAACGCGGGCGGATTCGACGGCTCGATCAGCCCGGTGGCGTGCGCCCGGTCGACCAATGCTCTGGCGTCAAGTGCCGAAATGCCAAGCGCAGCAGCGATATCGGCGGAACCAAGGGTGTGGGCCAGTGACATGATCAGCAGAGCGTCAAGGTCGGGTTCGTCGACTCGGCGCAATCGTTCGATCAGCGCGAGTTTGGCGGCGTGTGCCTGGCCGCCGGTGGCTACCGCGTGGACGAGAAACGGCAGACCTCCGGTGTAGTCGAGTTGATGTTCGGTGACCGGTAGCGGGCCAAGCACTATGCGCGGTCTGTCCCGCGCGATAGCCGTCGCCAGGGAGCGCAGAGCCGCGCGCTGCTCGTGGGCCTCGGCGGCGGCAACGACCGTCGCGCCGGCGTCGCCGACGCGTTCGGCGAGCTTGAGCAGGTCGGCGTCATCGAGCAGGTGCGCGTCGTCGACGACGAATGTCGTACCGGGCGGATCGTCGTTTCGCGGGGGTCGAGTCCGAACCGGGACACCGGCGTCGCGCAGGCAGTCGCGGGCGGCAGCCAGAAAGGTGGTCTTTCCGGTGCCGATGCCACCGACGATGATCGCCTTGATCGGCGTCACCGCGGCATCAGCAAGATCGCCGAGGACATCCCGGGCAGCACGCGGGAACTCCATGCGGACACCCCCTGAGTTCCATCGGTGGCCACCAGCGGCTTTTTCACCATAGCCGCCCC
>NZ_LKTM01000147.1 GCF_001417955.2 Mycobacterium gordonae
GCCGGGGCGGGGCGGCAGTTCGGCGGTGTGACGCAGCGGTTGCTCCTCGACCGCGGTCCCGGCAAGCGCGGCGGCAACGGCGGAAATGGCGGGACCGGCGACATCATCGGATTGGCCGGCATCGGGGGCGCCGGCGGCAAGGCGTGGGGTCAGGCCGGGCTGGACGGGTTGTCTTGAGTGAGCGCCGGACGCCCGGCGAGAATCTCGAAAATTTGGTGGTTTCATTTTCCGGAAAAGGCGCTACGGTGCTCATATCCATCGCTGCACGGCGAGGGAAAACAGACACTGGCCGAGTCTGTCGTTGTAGACCGATTGGGAGGTGTCATGTCGTTTGTGAACGCGGCGCCCGACCGCTTGGTGGCAGCCGCTCGCAATCTTGCCGGTATCGGTTCTACGCTCAGTGCTTCCAATGCAACCGCGGCGGCCCCGACATTGGCCGTCTCAGCCGCCGCGAGCGACCAGGTATCGGCCGCAGTCGCTGCGTTCTTCTCGGGGCATGCCCAGGGTTATCAGGCTCTCAGTGCCCAGGCCGCGAAATTCCACAACCAGTTCGTCCAGGCACTCAGCGCCGACGCGAATTCTTACGCATCGGCCGAGTCGGCCAACGCCGCGCAAATGCGTCAAGGCCTCGGTGCCGTACCGGAGGCCGCCCCGGTCGCCGCCGGTGTAACGGTCAAGGCGGCTACCCCGGCGCCACCGGTCCCCAGCGGAGTCGCGCCCGCTGCCGATGCGATCCGCGGCCGCACCGCAAATCCACGTGCCGGCACAGCGGTTGCGCCGGTAGGCGGTACTGCCCCCAAGGGCCAGGGCACCGGCTCGTCCGCCGAAGGCGGTACGCCCGGCGGGAACTGCGGCAGCGGCGGACTGCTACTTCGCGCCGCGATGGTGGGCGAACCTGCCGCCGGTTGGTCGGCGAGTGCTGTCAGAACCGGCGCTTCAGGAGGACTGCTGAGCCGGTTGGTCGACTCCGACGGCTCAAACGACCGGTCCGGCGCCGGCGCGCGCAATGGCGTTTGGCTTGACGGCATCCGCGGTGCCGGTCTGATGGACGGCGCGAAAGGGGAGGCCGTCATCCGGCGCGGCTCCGGCTCCGGCGGATTGTCAGCCGTCCGATTCCCGCAACAATAGACATTTCGACCGCACCCGGCCGTATCGCCGAGTGATCAAGCGCGGCATACGGTCTGCACTGTGGTGAACTCCCTTGCCAGACAAAAAGTTTGAGCAATTGTGAAATAAAGCTTGAATTGCGATTTCGGGTAGTCGTCACCGGTCTCGCCGTTTGCTAATTTGCGTCGGGAAAGCAACCGTCAACGATTTGAATGGCGGAAAAACCATGTACTACGGCACTGCGGGCGACAAGGACCGGGTCATACCGACCGCCACATTCGACCGGCACCGTCCGGAGTGGCACCACCAGGAAGCCCGGCCTGTCCAGACCCCTTGCGATGCAACGTATTCCATGCTGCCCGATCAGCAATGGAAGACGATTGGCGTGATCTCGAACACGGATTGCGTTGCGCAATCCGATGGACGGCGACCGACCCCTCGACGGTCGACCTCCACGGATCTGCTTTATGCGATCGACAACACAGTCCGAGGTCGCACAGCCAAAACGCGAATGCAGCAGCAACGTACCCGGGTTCGAGTCGCGAACGCAACACACAAGTGGGCCATTTCACGAAAAAATTTCGAGCAAAATCCTTCTGACGGTATGACAAACCGCACAGCCGTGGGGACGTGTGTTGTGCCCGCCGAAAATACCTACCGTGCCGCTCAACCGACGGCCGGCCACCTGTCGACTGTAGGCGCAAACGCCCCGCGCACAACGGATTTGACGCCACCGTCAGGATTCCCCCGCAAGCTCAACCACATCTTCCCCCCGGAAGGCAGACATGTCGTATCTGATTGTCACTCCCGACCTACTCACAACTGCGACAGCGGATCTGGCCGATATCGAATCCCGGATCGGCACCGCCAATGCCATCGCCGCCGCCCACACCGCTTCGATTGTGGCCGCGGCCGAGGACGAGGTGTCGACTACAGTCGCGGCCCTGTTCGGCACACACGCCCGGGAGTATCAGGCGCTCGGCACTCACCTCTCGGCGCTCCACCACCGGTTTGTGCGGACGCTCGGGTCTGCCGCGACGTCGTATGCCGGTGCTGAGGCGGCCGGTGCATCGCCACTTCAGGCGGTGCTCGACGTGATCAACGCGCCAACCCAGGCCTTGCTGAACCGCCCGCTGATCGGTAACGGAGCCAACGCCGCGCCCGGAAGCGGCCTTAACGGCGGAGATGGCGGACTGCTGTTCGGCAACGGCGGGGCCGGCGGTTCCGGCGCTTACAACCAGAACGGAGGCAAGG
>NZ_LKTM01000148.1 GCF_001417955.2 Mycobacterium gordonae
AAACGAAAGCCGCCCCGGCACCAAACCGGGGCGGCTTTCACCTGCCTCTTGACAACAGATGCCTACATATCAGCTTTGCATGAATGCCGGTGACAGCATGTTGCGAGCCATCACGAAGCGAACCGGCTCGGCGGTCTTGCTGTCCGTCAGCGGGGAGATCGACGCGAGCAATGTGAGGATCTGGAGGCAGCTGGTGCGCGAGGCCGCGCGTGCTGCAGCCGCACCGGGCCCATTGGTCATCGATATCAATGGACTGGACTTCATGGCGGTGTGCGCCTTCCGCGTCTTGGTCGAGGCCGCAGAACACTGCCGCGGCGAGGGCATCGAGCTGCGGCTGGTCAGCAGCCAACCAATCGTGGCCCGCATCATTGCTGCGGCCCGCCTCAAAGCCGAGCTGCCGTTGTATCCGCACGTGAAAGCGGCGCTGCATGAGCACCTGTGCACCGGGGCTGCCGAGCCGTCAGCCAAGGGGCCGACCTCACCGGCACCGCGATCTCGCTGGCCACACTGGTGAATAGGCGTCTGCCGGCGCAGAGTGGGTTGAGCAGCCCGACGTCGGGGAAACCGGCAGCGTCAACGCCTTGCCACCAACAATTCGAGCCGATCGAGCAGGGCTTCTAGCGCCTCTTCGAACTCGGCGGTGCTGTGATCCTCCGACAGGATTGGCTTGAGTCGCTGCAAATGCCTATATTCCGCCAAACTAGTCGTGAGTTGGTTTCCATCCACGATGGCCTCATCGGGGTGCAGTTCGGCGCCACGCTCTGACACTTCGAGCAGGAGATGGCCGACCAGGAAGGTGGTGTAGCTGCGGTAGGCGGCGACCGCGGCGGTGTCGTCAAACCCAGAAGAGATCAACGTGTCAAGGAAGCCTTCCATCCAGCGCAGGCTGCGCAGCGGTGGTCGCACCCAAGGCGCTTCAGGCGCATGGGTGGCGACCAACGGGAACACCTCCGGATGCTGCAGCGCAATCTGGCGCACCCCATGGGCCAGCCGAAGCAAGTAGTCCTGCCAACCGTCCTCTTGCCGGCGCGCGGCGAGCTGATCGGTGTAGAGGCGGTCTGTGATGTGGTCGACCACCCCGGTGAGCAGGTCCCCGCGACTGTGCACGTAGCGGTACAGCGCCATTGCCTCCACCCCGCAGGCCGTGCCCAACCGACGCATGGTCAGCCTGGGCAGGCCGTGGCGATCAATCAAGTCAATGGCCGCATCTAACACATAGTCCCGACTCAACCGCGGCTGTTGATCATTGCCAGCACCGGATCGGTCAACCCGATCGGCCCCGCACCACTGTGACGTATCGCCAAGACTTTGGTCATCCACCACAATTGTCACCTCACCGCCTCAAACCAATGCAACCAGCGCTTCCAGGCTAGTCACCCGGGCGCCTTCGGCCCCCCACGTCGACAGTAAGTCGCGGCAGACCGCAGCCCCCGGCAAAGCGAACCTAGAAAGAAGCACTCCGCCCCACACAATGGCCTAAACCCTGATCGCCCCGTTTGTCCCGTGCTGGGGTGATGCGGTGTTGCGCCCAGCACGGCAGCCAAGCCTCAACTTTGCGCCGACTGCGTAGCGTCATCGTCGTAAATTGGCAGAAGTGTGTCGGCTCCGGTCTAACTGATCGGGTGATCCCGCCCGCACGAAGTACCAGCCCGCCAAGCGGCCCACAAACGCTACGGTGAGCCGGCGAAACGTCCTTAAGCCGAGGGCCGCGGCGTGCGTGCCCCCACGCAATCCACCTCACCGCACCCTCGATCGAACTGCCCAGGACCAACAGCAGGAAGAGGACGACTAGCACCCTCTGGGTACACTACAAGCGCCTGACGCACCCTAATTGGGGACACTACAAACCGCCCGATGACTGTGCTGGAACCACACTAGCGCAGTGGTGGCCGCAGGGATGGCTGTCGCAGTGCTGCCGGGTTGTTGTGATGCGGTTCGGTTCCAGTCGCGGGGACTATTTGGGCGAAGTGACGTGTGAGGTCCCAAGACATACGCGACCTGTTGTCGTCGGGACATGGTTACCGTTGGCGGGGGCGGTGGGCGTTGAAGTTGCGGATGGGCTTGGTTGACGTCCGTGCGTGCAGTGACAGCTCTGTGGTGCCGTCCAGGACGCGGAAGTGGTGGTCATCGACTACGACGGTGACGATGGTTCCGACGTGCGTTCTGCCGACACGCAGACGTTGGCCGGCGACCATGATTACGCCGTCTTTGGGGACTCGCCGCTGAACGCTTTGGGGGCCGGACGGTGGGGGCGGCGGATGTCAATGGCCAAGTTGGAGTATCCGCTGGTGGCCAGTTGAAAGTATCCACCCCGTGCGGTAGTTCCTAGGTTGGTG
>NZ_LKTM01000149.1 GCF_001417955.2 Mycobacterium gordonae
ACACCCCCAGCCAACCAGACCCCCCGATCACCAGTCGAAAACAGCTGACCGCCCTACACCCTCAATTGCGAAGAGCCGGTAAAAGTACGAAACGTTTCACATCGGCAAAAGAAAGCCCGGAGAAGTAACGATCAGTAACAGATACCGGTGATGACTATTGATAGGTGAGCTAAGTTGAGCGTCAGCGAAACGGTCCTGACGGACCTACCGGCACCCGGAATGTACGTCAAAGGTGCGGAACGATACGAAATCAGGAACTCGAAACGTAACCACTGGTATGCGATGCGGCACGAGCCTGACGGCTCCTTAACTTACCTAGCCCAGAACATAAATCTGGATTCCCTCGAATCTGAGCGTCAGCGGAACTGTTGGGGGTGTGAGCATCTAGGTGTTGACGGTTGCGGTGTCCATTCCGACCACATGCGCAAGCTGCGGACAATGACTGTCGCTGAAATCTCTTCTACTCCTGGCATCCGTCCCCGCAAGCCGACACTACCGCTGGCCCGTAACAGTCAGCCGCAGAAGCGACCAGTACCCATTACCGCACCTTGTCTGCGTTGCCAGTCACCCGCGATTTTCGACTCAGGTTTATGCGGGGCGCATGAGCGTCAGCGATGCGAAAACAGTTGGACACACACACTGGCCCGTCAGGGCTACAGGAGCAAATCATGACCATCTACAAATGCGACCACTGCGGTAAGCAGGTCCGTCCCGGCGAAGGCTATATCCACACCACGCATGAGCACGGGAAGTATTGGGCGATCCATCACCGTGAGTGCGCGGATTTGACCCGTGAGTACTGCATCGCCGTCCCAGAGCATTGGTCTGATTTGTTGTTCGCGCACCGTGACATGTCCGAGCGTCGGAAGGTGTCGGCATGAGCGCGCGTGTTGAGCCGAGGATTGCGCGTCGTGCACGCCCTGCACCCCCAACCGTGGAAGTGAATCCGCACTCTGTGCATGTACTCGGTCCGCAGGGATCACCGTTGTTCGATCTGGTCTTGGACTGCGGATCCGCTGAACCGGTGACCATCATCAAGTTGCCGACCGACTTGGCGCTGATTCTTCGCAGCCGGTTGAACGCCAAACTCCCAGGAGCACAGCATGACTGAGATGACCTTGTATCGCATTGACCGCATTGACGGCGCGACTATCGCAACCCCTGACGACGAGATTGTCTATGCGTTCACCCTCACCGACAGCAGCGGCTCCGCTCTCAACATCGGTTTGGACGCCAAGCTGTTGAGTAGCTGGATTGCGTTGGCCCGCGCGATGGAAGCCAAGGGCCTGGACTTCGAATACGACGGCTAGCCAATGAAGCTGTGCACCGTCTGCCAAGCGCCTTGTGGTGAAGGCTCGCGCTGCGATCAGCACAAACGCAAGCACGCACCAACACCCAGCGCGACCGCCAGAGGCTACGGCTACAGCTACCAGAAGCTCCGAGCGCAGGCCATCGCCCTTCAGCCGTTCTGCACCGACTGCCAAGCAACCGACAACCTGACCCTTGACCACACGCCGGAAAGCTGGCGCAAGGTCGAACGCGGCAGGACTCTGACGCTTCGGGATGTCCGCAACGGTCTGCTGTTCGTCCGGTGCCAACGCTGCAACCAGAAGGCAGGAAATGCGAGGGGAAGCAGCATCACCCACGAGCCGCGATTGCAGCACTCTGACCTGCGATAACGCGGCACCTTTGCGGTGGCTTCTGCGACCTGGGGACTACCTCTGACCTGGGGCTAGACCCGGACGTTCAGGCGATAGCAAACTTTGAGACTCACTCCGGATGGGATCAGCAATCATGAAAGCGGGACCGAAAGGCACGACATCTGTTGTGCCCCTGAGCTTTCGGGGATATCCGCGTAACCGTGCCGCCCGCCGTATCCGCTTTATTCATACGTTTTGTGTGGTCCCTAGGGGCAAGAATGCGGGGAAAAGGGTTCGCCTGAGGGCTTTTCAGCGTGAGATTGTCGGTGGTTCTTTCGCTCCGGGTGTGCGTACTGCTTTGGTCAGCATTCCGCGTGCGAATGGCAAGACGATGTTGGCTGCGTTTCTGGCGTTGGCTGAGATGTTCGTTGGCCCGCCGTCTGCTGAGGTTCTGATTGTTGCCTCTGATCTGCGTCAGGCCAGTATCGTTCTGCGTTACGCGAAGCGCATCGTTGAGCTAAATCCGGTGCTCAGTGCCCTCTCTGCCAACCTGGGTTGAGGCACCCGCCCCCTGACAATTAGTGACCCGAGGGCGGGGATGGAGAGACTCCCC
>NZ_LKTM01000150.1 GCF_001417955.2 Mycobacterium gordonae
GGGGTGGCCCAGGCGGCAATACCAGTGTCTGAGGTGTCGTTTGAGGGCAAGGGTGTGTGGGCCGGCGGTCGGGAGGCGGTGGGCCGTTATTTGGAAGAGGCGTTAGATCGGATGGGGATTTCTGATCCGCGCGCCCGGGCGCATTGGATTGCCGGGATGACGACGATCGCTGACCACGAGTCGGGTTTTTCCGGTCGGATGCGATTAATCTGATCGACACGAATGCGCATGGCGCCCGTCAGGCCGATGGGGGCCCACAGAATTGCAGCCGCGGGGTGTGGCAGCTGGTGCCAGGGACGTTCGGAGCCCATCATCAGCCGGGGACGTCGAATCATATTTGGGACCCGGTGGCCAATGCGTGTGCGTCGATGAATTATCTGATGTCGCGCTACGGGGTTGCCCGTGATGGGCATAATTTGCGGGCGTTGGTTGGCCAGGCTAACCCTGGGGTGCATCACGGCTACTGACGTCGCGGGTCGCGCTTCGGTGTCGTTGTGGCCTTGGTGACTTTCCCGAGGAGGATTTGTGGGTATCGCGGAATTCGTGGCAGGGGTTGACCGTCTGTTGTCGCGCACTCATGACCTATTTCCGAAAAGTGGCGCTAGCGAGCAGTTACCTGCTTCGGTTACTGGCGGCTCTGTGCCGGCAGCCCCGTTGAGTGCGAGCGGGTTGCGTTCAGGTGTATCAGGGGTAGCCGCGTCGTATCAGCGGGCGCAGGTGAGAGCTGTGGGGTTGGATGAGCAGGTGCGCCTGGCTGCGGTTGAGGCTGGCGCGTGTGGTCAGCAGGGCCGTGTTGCCTCGGGGATTATTCGTGATCAGGCCCGGTTGGTGGGTGCGGCTGCGGGACCGATGGCGTCGTCGCCGGCTGGGGTGCGGTTGATTGTGGCGACGCTGGATCAGCATTTGGCGGCGATGCAGAGCCAGTTGGAGTCGACTCGGGGTCAGTACCAGGTGGCGTCGGAGACATTGCGGCAGGCGGCCGCGGATTATCGGCGCCTTGCTGGAAAAAGGACTGGAACTGATGCGGTACCGCTGGGTAAGGACTCGCCTCAGGATTCGGGTAAGCCGGGCTGGGTGGTCGGTGATCCTCGACACGTGCCGTGGGTAGCCGGGCCTGGCGGACCTAACCCTCCGGGTCCTCCTGATGGACCTCGCTGGATTGAGATCGGTCCTGGCTCGGGAACTTTCGTGCGAGCTGACGAGATTCCGGGTGTGGTGATCAAACGGCCGGGTGAGCTTGCCCCCTCCCCGGGTTATGACAATTCGGGTAATCCGTATACGTGGATCGAGTTGGCTCCGCATTCTGGGGTTTTCGCGCCGAGTACCGACTTCCCTGATGCCCGCTTCATGGGACCGAACTCCTTCGGTCCGCCTGGCTCATCGGAATACCTTCCGGGTTCAGGAATTTGGGTGCCGCACGACTCATTGATCTCCGAGCCGTTGCGAGCTCCTGCCGCGCGGGCAGAGATTAGACCGCGCGGATGACCGCTGTGGCCGGTGAGCTGGTTCGTCCATCCAATATCGTGGCCGCGCGGCGTTAATGTGGGGGTGTGGCTGGGGTGGATCCGCGTTTGCAGTCGTTCGTCGATGAGGTGATCGACAGGTTGTTGGCGCGTGGTGCGGAGTTGTTTCCCGAAGGCGAACAGTCCGTTACGTTGGTGACACCGCTGGTGGGGGCGGCCGCACCGCCGGGCGGGGCGGAGGCGGCCGGACGGCTCGGGGATGCCGTGGCTCAGTGGGGGCAGCGGCGTAAAGCGTTGCGGCGCCTGGATGAGCAGGGCGCCCAGATTGTGGCTACGGCGGCCGGGGCGGCTGTTGATGGGCGTGCGGTGGTTCAGCGGTTGCGTGAGCAGGCGCGCGTTCAGGTGGATGCGATCATGCCGGTGGCTGATCCGCCGGCAGGTGCACGGTTGTTGGTGGCCACAGTGGATCAGATCTTGGCCCAGCTTCAGCAGCAAGTCGCTGCCAGTAAGCAGGCCAATGCAGGCGTGGCAGCCCAGTTGTGCGATCTGGCGATCGCCTACCAGGGCATCTGAGCCTGCGACGTCCTTGCGGCTGAGGGCCGCAAATTGGTGGTCTTGCGTTGTGGTCGGGGGGTTTTGGGGCGGTTAGTTTTGGTGGGTGAGTATTGGGGAGTTTGTGGCCGGTGTGGATCGGTTGCTGACTCGCGGGCATGGGTTGTTTCCGGCTGGTGGCGCGGGTAGGGGTGGGG
>NZ_LKTM01000151.1 GCF_001417955.2 Mycobacterium gordonae
CCGTCAGCCGCGCCGCCGACGCCCCCGAGGCCACCGACTCCGCCGGCCCCGCCGGTCCCGCCCTGGCCGCCGGCTCCGCCGAACTGGCCTACCCCCGGAGCACCGGTTTCCCCACCGATGCCGCCGACGCCGCCGACCCCGCCTTGCCCGGCGGCGCCGCCGGATCCGCCTAGTCCGCCGTCGCCCGATCCCAGGGCCTTTCCACCTGCCCCGCCGGCACCGCCGGTCCCGCCGACACCACCGGTCCCGCCGATTTGGCCGGGGTCGCCATCTTGGAAGAAGTAGTGCGACTCGCCGTTGCCGCCCGCGCCACCGGCCCCGCCGTTACCGCCGGTGCCACCGGCACCGCCGGTGCCGCCGTTCCCCGAGGTCACGCCACCCATTCCTCCGGCACCGCCGGCGCCGCCACTGGCGCCGGCTCCTCCGGTACCTCCGGCAATGCCTGTCCCGCCTTGGGTGCCGGTTGCGCCGTTCGAGCCGGCTCCGCCTGCTCCGCCGTTACCGCCGTTGCCGACTGATCCGCCGTTGCCGCCGGCACCGCCCTGACCGCCTTGCCCGCCTTGAGCTCCCGTCGGGCCAGTGCCGCCCTGGCCGCCGTTGCCGCCGTTGCCGCCGCTGGTCACGGCGGCACCCATGCCGCCGTCGTCACCCTTGCTGCCGCCGGTGCCGCCGGTGCCCGCATCTCCGCCGGATCCGCCCTTGCCCACGGCTCCGGGGTTGCCGCCATCACCGCCGCGCCCACCGTCGGGGACGCCGTTGCCGCCGTTCCCGCCGTCACCGGGTGTGCCGGCCGCGCCGCCGGTGCCCCCGGCGCCGCCGGTGCCGTTGACTCCCACCGAACCGGAACCGCCCTGGGCGACGCCGCCGGCGGCGCCGCCGGCGCCACCGGTTCCGCCGGTGCCGCCGGTGCCGCCGTTACCGCCACTGCCGCCGTCGGCGCCCAGGGCGGACGCATTTGCCCCGTCGATCCCGGCCCCACCTGTCCCGCCGGTACCGCCCACACCACCGGTACCTCCGGTTCCACCGTGGCCGGAGACCGAACCGCCTAAGCCGCCGGCTCCGCCGACGCCGCCGGCCCAGCCTGTCCCGCCGTCACCACCGGACGCGCCCGCAGTCGCGCCGTCCTGGCCGGCTACGCCGTTCGCGCCGTTGCCGCCGGTGCCGCCGGTCCCGCCATTGCCGACCGCCCCGCCGTTACCGCCGGCCCCACCTGCACCGCCGACCTGGCCGGGGGCGCCCTGGGCACCGTCGCCGCCCTGTCCGCCGTTGCCGCCGGTGGTGGCGGTGGCGCCGGTAGCGCCGGTGTGGCCAGTGCCGCCGCCGCTGCCGCCGGTACCTGTCGCCCCGCCGACACCGCCGTCACCGCCCGCGCCCGGGTCACCGCCGTCACCCCCGCGCCCGCCGTCGGGCAGACCAGTCCCGCCTTTGCCGCCGTCACCGGCGCTGCCCGAGGTTCCGCCGGTGCCCCCGTCGCCGCCGACGCCGTTCAGGCCCGCCGCGCCGGAGCCGCCCGCGGCTACCCCGCCCGCGTTACCGCCGGCGCCGCCGGTGCCACCAGTGCCACCTTTGCCGCCGTCACCACCCTGCTGACCCTGCCCACCGGCGTTGGTCGCGTCCGCACCGTTGGCACCGGCGCCGCCGGTTCCGCCGGTTCCGCCTTTGCCACCGGCACCGCCGTCACCGCCGTCGCCGGAGATCGAACCGCCCAAGCCGCCGGCTCCGCCGACGCCGCCGGTACCGCCGATCCCACCCTGGAAGCCGGCGTCGCCGTCGGCGACCGCATCGTCGCCGGTCTTGCCCACGGCTCCATCGCCGCCGGCACCACCGTTGCCGCCGTTGCCCCGGTTACCGCCCGCACCCCCGGCTCCTCCGTCACCGCCGCTGACCCCGGCGGCCGCGGCATGTGCCCCGGCACCGCCGTTCCCGCCATTACCCATCACGCCGGTCGGTGTGTTCCCGTCGGCACCATCGGTCCCAGCGGTCAGACCGCTCCCGCCCAGTCCGCCTCTACCGCCGAAGCCGGTATCGCCGCCCTTCCCGCCGGCCCCGCCGTGACCGGTCAGTGAGCCGCCGGCCGCACCGGCGCCGCCATCACCCGGGGTGGCGCCGTTGCCGCCGCTGCCGGCGTTACCACCGGCACCCGCAGCGGCAACCGTGCCATCAGCGGCCACACCTCCAGCCCCGCCATTACCCCCGTTACCGC
>NZ_LKTM01000152.1 GCF_001417955.2 Mycobacterium gordonae
GCCGATACCACCGTGGCCGCCCGTCCCCCCTTGACCTCCCTGTCCCACGAAGAAACCTCCGCGGCCACCGTCGCCGCCCACGCCTCCCTGGCCGCCGGACCCGCCAGCCGCACCGGCGCCGCCGCCGCCCCCGCTGCCGCCCCAGCCTCCGGCACCGCCGGCTCCGACACTCGATGCAGCACCACCGGTTCCGCCGAACCCTCCCGAACCGCCCGCGGCTTGAGCCTGGGCGCCGTTGCCGCCCACCCCGGCGACCGCAGTGCCGCCACCTCCGACAGCATTTCCACCGTCACCACCGGCGCCTCCGTTACCGCCCGCGCCGCCCGGGCCACCGTTACCGGCGATTCCGAAACTCGACAACGAGTTGACACTGCCTCCTTGTCCTCCGGTGCCGCCCGTGGCACCGGGTCCGCCGTCACCGCCGGTGCCACCCGAGGTGCCGTAGGCAGCGCCGGTGACGTTGTCATTGAGCCCGGGAACACCGGTGCCGCCTTGTCCACTGATGACGGGGTTGATCCCCTTGGCGCCGGTCAGCCCCGTACCACCCTGCCCGCCGGCCCCGCCGTCGCCGAACAGCAGGGCGTTGCCGCCGTGGCCGCCCTGTCCTGGGTTGCCGCCGTTGATGCCGGCGACCGCCGTGCCGCCCTGCCCGCCGGCGCCGCCGTTGCCGAAGAGCCATCCGCCACTGCCACCGTTGCCGCCGACCGCCCCGGCGCTCCGTTGGCTCCGTCGCCGATCAAGGGGCGGCCGAGGAGTGCCTGGGCGGGTGCGTTCACCGCGCCGAGGACGAGTTGGTCGATGCTGGCGGCCTCGGCAGCGGAATACGCCCTGGCACCGGCATTGAGGGCGTGCACGAACTCCGCGTGGAATGCCGCCGCTTGTGCGCTGAGTGCCTGATAGCCATGGGCATGCCCGCCGAATAAGGCTGCGACCGCCTCCGACACCTCGTCGGCCGCCGCCGCCAGCACCTCCGTCGTCGGGACCGCAGCAGCCAGATTCGCCGCACCGAGCGTGGCATGCACACTCGCGAGACCCCTTGCGGCGGTGGTCAACAGCTCCGGTGTAACGGTGACGAATGACACGCAGCCTCCCAGCTAGGACCCAATCCCGAATTTGGGCAGAAGTATTGTGCGCCAAGCGGACATGTCGGCTCCGCATTTTGCTGGAATTGTTTGTCAACCGGTCGGCTCAGCCAGATTGGCCCGACGCCCCAGGGCCGCCGGGCTGCCCGTCGGCGCCGCTGGTGCCGTAGTTCGGAAACGCAAAACCTCCGGTTCCGCCAGTGCCGAAGCCGCCTCCGGTGCCTCCCCCGCCACCCGCGCCGCCGGGACCGGCTGCGCCGTTGACGCCCGACTGACCGAACAGCACACCCGCCGCGCCGCCTATGCCGCCGCTGCCACTGCCGCCGCCGTTGCCACCGGTGCCACCGGTGCCACCGTTAGCCCCATCCCCTCCCGAACCGCCTGAGGTAGCTGCACCCACGGCGCCACCGCCCCGACCGCCAGCACCACCCTGACCGCCAGTGCCTCCGGCGCCGCCGGTGCCGCCCAGTCCAGCGTCCCCACCGTTGCCGCCGTTTCCGACCAACCAGCCGCCGCGGCCGCCGCGGCCGCCATCCCCACCTGCGCCGCCGGTGCCGCCGGTCCCGCCTACGGCTCCATCTCCACCCCCTCCACCGGGGCCACCCGCTGCGCCATGGTTGGAATTGGTCAACGCGAAACCGCCCAAACCACCACCTCCACCGCTACCTCCGGTCGCACCGACACCTCCCGCACCGCCTGTGCCGCCGACCCCACCGGCACCACCGCTGCCGACCAAGAGTCCACCGTTACCGCCATATCCACCCAAGCCACCGGCACCACCACCACCGCCGGACGCGCCGGTGGCACCGCCCCCACCCTTGCCGCCGACGCCGCCGTAGGCGTCACCGTTCGCTTGGCTCAACGCCAGGCCGCCGTCCCCACCGACACCGCCCGCGCCACCAGGTGCGGCACCCACGTTTCCGTTGCCGCCGAAGCCGCCGGTGGCATTTCCGGAATCAACGAACGCGGACCCGGCCTGGCCACCGGCACCCCCATTTCCACCCGCGCCGCCGGCGCCGCCGGCGCCGCCCACTCCGTCCCCAATACCGGCGGCGATTGACGCGTCCCCACCGGTTCCACCGGTACCACCGGTGGCTCCGAGCCCGGCGTCGGCGCC
>NZ_LKTM01000153.1 GCF_001417955.2 Mycobacterium gordonae
TGCCATCGTGTCGATCATCTCGCTTCCCCCGCCAATCTTGCGGGATTCAGCGTGTCCAACACCTGGGGTCAGGCCCCCTTCACCGGGAGCTCGAGATTGTGCGGCCACTGCTGGTGATTACCTTGGGCCGCGACGCGCAAAGGGTGTTGAGCTTCTTGTATCCACGGGCGCGAATAGTCAAGCTGCCCTTCGCGATTCCCCGGAAGCGCAATCCGAACGCTGTGCCCTACGTATTTCACGCCAAGCACCCGTCGTGGATCAAGCGGCAGCACAACGACGAACTCGAAGAAGAGTACGTGTCGTCACTTGCAGCTGCCATCCGGTGGAGCTTTGACTGCGCAGGAATAACCGGGCGTGACTGAAAATCGCGGCGCGGCAGAGGGATTGGAAAAGCGCCGGTTGGTACTCGTTTCAGCGAGTCTGATCGGTGTGCTGTTGTTGATCGGCTTGTGCGGCCATGATGACCGCAACGATGCGACATCTCCGGGGGCTGCTCTGGCGTCGCTGCCCGCGCCGACGTCGATCAATCCGCTGCCACACACTCAGCCCGGCGACACTACCTCGGCTCTGACGAAACTAGCCGCGTTGCCGATCAAGGGGCGTGCACCCAAGACGGGGTATGAACGCAGCCTGTTCGGTCCCGCGTGGACCGACGACGTGACCGTGGCCGGCGGGCACAATGGCTGCGACACCCGAAACGACATCCTTCGGCGTGACCTCGACGAGGTCGAGATCAAAGCAGGGTCGAAAGGATGCACCGTGCTCGCCGGCGTGTTACACGATCCCTACAGCGGCGCCACTGCCGAGTTCCGGCGCGGCCACGACACGTCCTCGGAAATCCACGTCGACCACATCGTCGCGCTAGCGGACGCATGGCAGAAAGGGGCGCAACAGTGGGACCCGATTCAACGCCGAAACTTCGCCAACGATCCGATCAATCTGCAGGCAACCACCGCGTCCATCAATGAGCAGAAGAGCGACGGCGACGCCGCAACATGGTTGCCGCCCAACAAGTCCTATCGGTGCACCTATGTTTCCCGCATCATTGAAGTGAAGGCCGCGTATGCGCTCTGGGTCACCCAGGCCGAGCGTGACGCAATCGCCGGAATACTCATCACCTGCGGTCGGACCGCCGCCGCCCCGGAGCCCCCACCGGCCCCGGCGACGCTGCCTTCGTCCCCAACCAGCGCCGAGCCTGCCCCTGCGCCGGTGCCGGCGCCGGTGCCGGTGCCCACAAGCGGGTCGTCTGTGTACTACCCGGACTGCAAGGCGGTCAGAAACGCCGGTGCTGCACCGCTCTATGCCGGGCAACCCGGCTACCGCCCTGGGCTCGACCGCGACGGCGACGGCGTCGCCTGCGAATGACGCCCGTAGAAATTCACACCGGTCGGGGCGGTAAAAACCTGTTGGACGTGAACTGGCGGACGTAGCTCTGCCGGTGCCGCCAACGTCGCGAAGATCCTCGATGCTGACGCGGACCTCGATCGCGACGGAGTCATTGGGTGCGGCGTTCGCTGCCTACGCCCAGTGCCATGAAACCGCATCGGTCCGGCGGTGGTGGTCGACATGGAAGGATCAGCAAACCCGCCGGACCCTCGCAAAGACTCCATGGAACTGGTATGAGTACGGGTTTATTTCCGCGCAGAGGGTTTAGGCTGCGCTTGTTTGACCGGACCTGTTGGTCCCGCGGCCGGTTGAGGGGGAGGCGTCTGCTGTGTCCTATCTGTCGGTAGATCCAGTCGTGTTGAGTTCGGTGGCATCCGATTTGACGGGGATAAATTCAGCTCTCGGTGCGGTGAATCAGCAAGCTTCGGCGGTGACAACGCGGGTGCTGGCGGCTGCCGGTGATGAGGTTTCGATGGCCATCGCCGCGATATTCGGTGCCCACGGCGAGCAGTATCAGCAGGCCAGTGCTCAAGCTGCAAGGTTCCATGAACAGTTCGTACGCGCCCTAGCCGGCGGCGCCAATGCGTATGCCTCCGCAGAAGCGGCCACCATCGACCAGCTCGTATTAGGCCTGATTAACGCTCCGACCAATGCATTGTTGGGCCGGCCCCTGATCGGTGACGGCTTCAACGGCGCTGAGGGTACCGGGGCGAACGGCGGAGCCGGCGGGATTTTGTGGGGCAACGGCGGCAACGGCGGCTCGGGCGCACCGGGGCAGGCTGGCGGCAGAGGTGGGGACGC
>NZ_LKTM01000154.1 GCF_001417955.2 Mycobacterium gordonae
CCACAAGATCCCGCCGGCCCCGCCGGCCTGCCCAGTGCCGGCCGCCCCACTGGTTCCATTACCTATCAGCTGGCGCCCCAGCAGCAACTGGGTTGGGGCGTTGATCAGTCCCAACACCAGCTGTTCGACGCTGAACGACTCGGCAGTGGCATAGGCATTGGCGCCAGCGGTCAGAGTGCTCAGGAACTGCTCATGCACCGCGGCCGCCCGCGTGGCCAATGCCCGATAGTCGTGGGCATGCTCGGAGAACAGCTGCGCGATCCCCGCCGAAACCTCATCGGCCGCCGCAGGGGCTATGGCAAGGATAGGGGATGCCGCCAACCGGTCGGCCATCTCGAGCGCCGAGCCAATCGTTGCCAAATCTGCTGCTGCCGCCGCCATGAACTGCGGCGCCGCAATGACATACGACATGTCGAGCCACCTCCCCAGACGCGAGGCCCGTGGGCCGACTGGACGAAACTGAGCTAAGCGAGCTTCTTAAGCCCGAGCCTCAACCAAATCGACGGCGCGAGATGCAGTAGTGAGCTACTTGGATTCGGATGACGCGGTACTCGCTCGTCTGCGTCAACCGGGTTGGAGCAGGGCACGGCTGGCTACAGTCGGGGAAGGCGCCAGCCGGGGATAGTGGCGGTCACGGTGTTGGTAGCGGGCTGGATGACCGGCGGCACCAACGGTATCGGCGCCTCGGTGGGCTCGCCCCTTGATCGCGAGCCGATGCGCGCATTCACCGGCTGATGCGTCCAGCAACCCAAATCGTCGAATGGTGTTCGACCAGGCTGTTGCGTTTAGGCGAACACGACATCGGGAAACCGACATCTCGTCGCGTGTTTCGGGTCAAGCGACTCATGCTATTCGGCCCCAATTGGGAGTAGTCATGGCCACAATGCTGACCCAGCCGCTGAGATCCGAGCGTCCCGCTGAGAATTCGAACGTCTCCGACTTCAACGCGGTCGGTGTCGCCGTCGCCGCCATTTGGGTGATTGGTCTCATGGTAGGGATCGTGGCGCTCGCAACCGGGCACCTCGGGGTGGCTTCGGCGGCGCTGTTAATCGCAGTCCTCACACCACTTTTCGGCTTGGCGTGGACGCACCTTTCCGGAACGCAGGCCGCCTTCCACGAAGCAGACCGCTTTGACTGAGGCCGTCGGCTGCTGCCGTCCCGCCGGGCCTGATGACAACGACCACCAACCCGCCGGATTCAGGATTCCTCTAGCAGAAGGTCTCTGAGCAACTCACCGATCGAGCGCATTCCCGCGAGCACCGAGTCACGCAGATCCGGCCCGGCGGCGTCCCAGTTGGCAAGGACGGCATACGAGAACGAGGTGCCGTTGCGTTCAACGATGCCCACGTCGGCTCGGACAGCCGCGTCGGTTCCGGTCTTGTTGCGGATGGAGAACCCGCGATCCGACTCGGTGTGCGCCAGTGGATCGAGGCCGAACGCCGAAGCCACCATCGACAGATCCACACCTGTTGCCAGCCACGCGCCCAACTGGTCCGACACCGACCGCGATATCAGCCGCCTGGCAGCCAGGCGACACATGAAATCGGACAACTCAGCAGCCGAACCCACCGACAACGTCCACGCGTCGTCGGGCCCACGATGGTCCCGAACACCATCAAGCAGAGCGGTCCTGACGAAACCGATGGCCCCACAGAGTTCTTGGACGCTGTTCAGACCCACCCGGTTCAGCAACACGTTGGTGGCGAGGTTATCGCTGACCGCGGCCACCAACACGCACAGGTCGTAAATGCACAACTGCTGAGCTTTCAGATGCTGCCAGATACCCGAATCGGCAACGTACGCCACGAGATTGCGATCCAGCAATTCGTCACGGTCCACCGAGCCCTCGTCGCACTGCCGCGCGACTTGGGCCAATAGCAATAGCTTTCCGACACTGGCAGTCTCCATGGACGCGTCGGGATTGTGGTGTGCCAGTTGGCCGCCGGCAGCGTCTCGAACACAGATCGACCATTTGACGCCGGGCGTGAGGGCAACGGTGTCGCTGATCAAATGGTGCAGCGCGGCGTGCGGCATCGGCGGCCCATGCAACATCAATGCACCGTAGATTGGCTGAGCGTTACGGCGCCAGCGCGATGATCCCCGGTTCCATAGGCGGTAGCGGGGAGCCCCCG
>NZ_LKTM01000155.1 GCF_001417955.2 Mycobacterium gordonae
CCACCCGGCCCACCATTGCCCCACAGGCCCGCCGATCCGCCCGCTCCGCCGGCCTGTCCAACAGCGCCTGCCGCGCCGGCGCCGCCGTTACCGAAGAGGATTCCGCCGTCCCCGCCGGCACCGCCAGGGGTCGTGGCATTGGCTCCGTCACCGATCAACGGCCGGCCGAGCAGCGTCATCGTGGGCGCATTGATGACGCCGAGGACGGCGCGCTGGGCGTTCTCGACTTCGGTCCACACATACGAACCCGCGCCGGCCCTCAGCGCCTGGGTGAATTGAGCTTGGAGTTGCTCTACGAGCGCGCTGACAGCCTGATATTCGCGACCATGCGCACCGAACAGCGCGGCAATGCGCAGCGACACCTCGTCGGTCGCAGCAGCAAGAACCTGCGTTGTCGGAACAGCCGCGGCTGCATTGGAGTCAGCAACCGAAGATCCGAGTCTCGACAGATCCGTGGCAGCGGCAGCCACGGCGTCGGGGGAGACCCAGAGGAACGACATCCAAGCGGCTCCAGGTAGCAGGGAACGAGTTCACAATTCCGCCCCACGCCGGGATCGCTTGCGCGGATCTTATGTTTTCGCAGGCTTTATGTCACCGCTTTGAGTAATAACAATACTTATAGTGTGATCTTGATAAATTCGCTCAGTGTCGGGTCTGGAACGTCATTTTCGTGTAATGACCTGCAATGACGTTTGGTGGATGACAGCTATGTTGCCGGCGGGCGACGCAGGGACCGACTCAGCGGTGCTCAAGAGGCCGAGACGGTGAAGGTGCGACGAGTCAGCAAACGTGATGCAACGACGGCCGACCGGTGTTAAACCGTCGGCGGGGTGAGTTAAACACGTCAGGCGCCTGGGCTCCCTGGCGTGCCCGGGTCACCCGTGCCACCGTTGCCGCCTCCGCCGGCGCCGTTTCCGCCGAGGCCGCCATCGCCGGCGTCGCCGCCCAGCCCGCCGGGCGCACCGGTGCCGTCACCGCCATTGCCGCCATTGCCGCCGTTGCCACCCGTGCCGCCCGCGGCAAAGAACCCTGAGCCGTTGCCGCCGTGGCCGCCGTCGGCGCCGTTCCCTCCGTCTCCGCCTGTACCGCCGTTGCCGCTGCCAGTGGGCGAGCCGCCGATGCCGCCCGCACCGCCGTTGCCGCCCAAGCCGCCGCTACCTCCGTTGGAATTGAGTCCGCCCAGACCACCGGCGCCGCCCACGCCACCAGCGCCGCCGTTGCCGCCGTCTCCACCGGAGGCGTTGTTGCCGACGGCTTGAGCGCCCACGCCTCCCTGGCCGCCGTTGCCGCCGGCGCCGCCGGTGCCGCCGAAGGCAAAACCGCCTACGCCGCCCTGACCACCTGCTCCGCCTGCTCCGCCGTCGCCGCCGTCGCCGGCCCCGCCCCCTTTCCCTGCCGCGCCGGCGCCAGAGCCTGCAAGGCCGCCGTTGCCGCCACTGCCCCCGTTGCCCCCGTTGCTTCCGTCACCGCCCTGACCAGAGGCAACGGGTAGCGGTTGGGTCCCGGCTCCCCCCTCGCCACCGCGGCCGCCCGCGCCGCCGTTGCCGTTGGTTCCGCCAATACCCGCGTCGCCGCCGGCACCGCCCTGACCGCCGACGCCGCCGTCGAAGCCGGCGCTGAGTCCGCCGCCGACGCCGACGCTGCCCGCGCCACCGTCCCCACCGGTGCCGCCGTTGCCGCCGACACCGGCGTTGCCGACGGTGCCACCGAGGCCCGCGCTGCCCCCGGCGCCGGCCGCGCCGCCGTTGCCGCCGACCCCACCGTTGCCGCCTGCGCTGTCAACGGCCGTGCCCCCGACGCCGCCCGAACCACCCTGACCACCGTTCCCGCCGGTACCCCCGGCGCCGTTCACCCCGAAGGAGTTCGCGCCGGCCGTACCGCCCTGGCCGCCCTGGCCGCCTTGACCGCCCTGGCTACCCGTGGCGCCCAAAGTGCTGATACCGCCTTTACCGCCGGCTCCGCCGTTGCCGCCGTTCCCTGCTGCGCCGCCGCCGGCGGCTGCGCCGCCACCGTTGCCGGCGTTGCCGCCGTTGCCGCCCTGGCCGCCGTCGCCGCCGTTGCCGCCGGGAGCCCCCGTGCCACCGGCGTTGCCGCCACCCTCG
>NZ_LKTM01000156.1 GCF_001417955.2 Mycobacterium gordonae
ACACCCCCAGCCAACCAGACCCCCCGATCACCAGTCGAAAACAGCTGACCGCCCTACACCCTCAATTGCGAAGAGCCCCTAATCACTAATGACCGCCGGATCAGGACACGACCGATTGAATCTCGAATAGCTCTGCGGCACAAGCTCAAAGTCGTCCATCTGCACGGCGTGGTCGGAAACGCGCGGCCGTGGGATCAGCTGGTGCGGCTGGCCACTCGGTGGGACGCAATCGCGGCCCACGTGGATTCAACGCCCGACGGGCCGTGGTGGCTGTCCGTTCAGCAGTCTCGGACGCGGGTGATGCGATTTGAACCCGGCATAGTCGAGCGCTAAGACGACCCAATCCTATCGATTTGGCCGGAGACCCGTTCCGCCAGCAGGCCAAAAAGTATTGAGCGGCTACAGGTTCGGCCCTGGAAGGTGGCGGTCGCCGCGGGATTCCGCGGCTGGCTGCGGGCGCGGCTGCGCTCAGATTCATCACCTTCCCTATGCGACTCGCGTCCGGATATGGGTCGGCTTAGTCCACGTGGAGAATGTGTCGGCGACGGCAGTCGTCGTGTCCTACAACCCAAGTCCGCGATCGCCGTGCGCGATGTGGTGGTCTGAGGTGGTGAGGTTGTCGATGTGGGCGGCGGCTTCGGCGATGTCGCGCAGGCGGTCGACGATGTGGGTGCGCTGGCGTAGTAGTTCGATGGCTTGGTCGCGGGTGGTGCTGGTTGCGCTGGTGGTGGCGAGGTGGTGTTCGGCGCGTTCGATGGCGGTGCGCGGGGCCGGGTTGGGGTCGGGTTCGGGGATGCCGAGTTGGTGGGCGGCGGTGGAGTTGTGGTGAAGCGCGGCGAGCAGGGTATGTGCGGGTTGGTGGTGGTGGTCGCCGGTGGTGATGAGGATGAGTTTGGTGTTGGTGGCCGCAGCAGCGTTGGTGAGCCGGTGCAGGTTGTCGGTGCTGAGGTGGTCGGCGTCGTCGACGACGATCAGACTGCCCAGAGGCAGTTTCAGGGGCGTCTTGCCGAGTGTGGTGCGGGCGCTGTCGATGTGGCCGCTGGCGTCGGCGTAGCAGTGGTGGGCGGCGTAATCGCGGGCTGCCGGGCTGGCGGTCAGCGCGAGCACACGGTGATTCTGGTCGTGTGCGGTTGCCACGAGCGCGGCCAGGGCACCGTGCTTGTCGGCGCCGGGGTGTAGGTGCAGTGCTTGCACGGTGTGGATGTTGGCGGTGATCGCGGTGACGACGCGGCGGTGGGTGTCGTCGAGGTCGGCGAGCGCGGTCTCGGGTGGGTAGTAGAGGGCTGCGGGGCTGACGGTGCTGGCGGCCTGCAGGAAAGCGACCTCGGCGCGCACCGCGTCGAGGTCGGCGGCCAGATCGTAGGCGTGGGTGGGGCGCTGCGCCAGGGCGCGGGCCGCCGCGGCTTCAGCCCGGCAGAGCTGGTCATCCAGGGCGCGGGCCGCACAGCGGGCCTCGTTGAGGGTGGCGGTGTCGGTGGCCATGACTTCGGCGCGGCGGGTCTGGATGTGGTGTTCGGTGACGATGGCTGCGGGGCCGCCGGCGGCGTCGAGCAGGGCGGTGCGGGCGTCATCGAGGCGGGTGCGTGCGGTGTGCAGCGCAGCGGTGATGCGCGCGGTGTTTCCGGTGACCTGCTCGCGGTGGGCGCGGTAGCGGGCGGCGGCACTGTCGTCGGCGCGGCCGGTTGCCGCGGTGATGACCGCGTCGAGTTGGTCGAGCAGGGTGGCGTGCAGCGCGGCGGCGTCTTCGGCGTGCACCCACCGGGTGTGGGCGTGGGCCAGGGCCTGGTGCAGGGGCCGCTGTTGGTGGTGGCGGCGGCGCAGGTCGGCGAGTTCGGCGGCGGCGGCGTGTTCGGCGGGTCCACCAGCCCCGCCCAGGATGGCTTTTTCCAGCTGGCGTAGGTGGCGGTAGGCGGCGTCGCGGTCCGCGCGCAGAGCGGGGATGTCGGTGTGCTCGGCGCGCGCAGCCCCCGGGGGTCGGTGGTGGGGGAGGTCGTTGAAGTCCAGGCCGGCGAGGTCGTCCTCGGCGAAGCTGTAGGGGTAGTCGGTGGGGTCGGGTGGCGGCTCGCCCAGGT
>NZ_LKTM01000157.1 GCF_001417955.2 Mycobacterium gordonae
CTGGCCACCCGCGTGCGCAGCTTGGCGGCCCGATGTGGCGGCGCGACCAGTCCGGCGATCGCGGCGGCCTCCTTCGCGCCGCCGTTCACCGCCCGCGAACGGGAGGTCGCGGTGCTGGTGGCGCGGGGGCTGTCGAATCGGCAGATCGCCAAGGCGGTGTCGCTGTCGGTACGGACCGTCGAGAGCCACATCTACCGGGCGAGTATCAAGGCCGGCGTCAGTGGACGCGCCGCGCTGGCACGGCTGATGCGCGGCGCCGAGGAGCCGAACTGACGGGGTCCCTACCATCGGTGAGATGAGCAACCTCTGGCTGCACTTCACCCGGCACGGCCCGGACTTCACCCCGCCGGTGATCACCCGCGGCGACGGCGTCACGATTTTCGACGACCGCGGTAAGAGCTACCTCGACGCGCTGTCCGGATTGTTCGTGGTGCAGGTGGGTCACGGCCGGTCCGAACTCGCCGAAGTCGCGGCCCGGCAGGCGCAGACGCTGGCCTTCTTCCCGCTCTGGGGATACGCCACCCCGACGGCCATAGAACTCGCCGAACGCGTCGCCGGGTACGCCCCGGGTGACCTGAACCGGGTGTTCTTCACCACCGGTGGCACCGAGGCCGTCGAAACGGCATGGAAAGTCGCCAAACAATATTTCAAGCTGACCGGCAAACCCGGTAAGCACAAGGTGATTTCGCGTTCGGTCGCCTACCACGGCACCACCCAGGGCGCACTGGCGATCACCGGCCTGCCGAAGTTCACCGCCCCCTTCGAGCCGGTGACGCCGGGCGGTTTCCGGGTACCCAACACGAACTTCTACCGCGCACCCGAACCGTATGCCGCGGACGCCAAAGCGTTCGGCCGGTGGGCGGCGGACCGGATCGCCGAAGCGATCGAATTCGAAGGACCGGACACCGTCGCCGCGGTGTTCCTGGAACCGGTGCAGAACGCCGGCGGCTCTATTCCGCCGCCGCCGGGTTATTTCGAGCGGGTCCGCGAGATCTGCGACGAATACGACGTGCTGCTGGTGTCCGACGAGGTGATCTGCGCCTTCGGCCGAATCGGATCGATGTTCGCGTGCAACGACTTCGGCTATGTACCCGACATGATCACCTGCGCGAAAGGCTTGACGTCGGGCTACGCGCCGCTGGGCGCCATGATCGCCAGCGAGAGGCTGTTCGAGCCGTTCAACGACGGCAAGACGATGTTCCCGCACGGCTATACGTTCGGCGGCCATCCGGTGTCGACGGCCGTCGGGCTGGCCAACCTCGACATCTTCGAGCGCGAAGGCCTCAACGACCGCGTCAAGGAGTTGTCCCCCGCGTTGCGGGCCACCCTGGAGAAGCTGTACGACCTGCCCATCGTCGGCGACGTGCGGGGCGAGGGATTCTTCTTCGGCATCGAACTGGTCAAAGACCAGGCGACCAGGCAGACCTTCGCCGACGACGAACGCTCGGCCCTGCTCGGCCGGGTGTCGGCCGCGATGTTCGAGGCCGGCTTGTACTGCCGCACCGACGATCGCGGCGATTCGGTGATCCAGCTGGCACCGCCACTGATCAGCGGTCAGGCCGAGTTCGACACCATCGAGTCGATCCTGCGGGAAGTACTCAAGTCCGCTCACCCAGCCGGATGAACACCGCAAGGGCGACGGTGACAACCGCCGTCGCGGTGCCGACGTACAGCGTCTCCAGAGCGCCGGTCAGCAACATGCGCTCGACGAATTTGATGACGACGATGACCACCAGCACCTGGATGATCGGTCGCTTGAGTTCACCGAGATTGTGCACGGTCAGCCACTCGGGCAGGTGCAGGTCGGCGACGAAGAGCTCGAAGAGACCCAGCGCCACGATGAGTTGCACAGTCGCCAGCAGAAACAGGTCGACAACTTCCAGCAGGCTGATCACCGCGGAATCCTGGCGCCACCCCCCATGTGCCAACACCACGACAAGGTCCACGGCGCGTCCAGACGCCCACAGCAACGTCACCAGGGTCGTCACCGCCAACCCGCAGACGGCGATGACGATCAGCAAGCGGAGGCGTTCAAAAACCAGACGCACGACGGGACCCGGTCAGCGTGATGGGCAGGCGCTTCAGTGAGTTGTTCAGGTTGGAGCGGATCCGCACCGGCTCGCCGCTGAGCTCGATGCCCGGGAAGGTGGCCAACAGCTCTTCGAAGAAGACGCGGGCCTCGAGTCTGGCCAGGTGCGCGCCCAGGCAGAAGTGAACGCCCATCCCGAACGACAGGTGCGGATTGGGATGGCGGTGGATGTTGAATCGCTGGGGGTCTTCGAAGACGGTTTCGTCACGATTGGCGGACGTGTAGTACATCGCCACCTTGTCGCCGGCCCTGATGTGGATTCCGGCGAGTTCGGTGTCGACGAGCGCCGTCCGCCGAAAATAGTGCAGCGGGTTGTCGTAACGGAGAATCTCCTCGATCGCACGCCCGATGAGCGACGGATCGGCTCGCAGTTCGGCCAGCTGGTCGGGGTGTCGCAGCAGGGTCAACAAGCCCGACGACAACATGCCCTTGGTGGTGTCGTTGCCCGCGGTGACCAGCTGCACGAAGAAGCCGCCGAACTCCAGGTCAGTCATCGGCCGGCCGCCGAAATCGCCGTGGAGGATGGCGCCGGCCAGATCGGCGATCGGTTCGGCCGTCCGACGCGCGGCGGCCAGCTCGACCGCATAGGCCGCCATCTCGGCCCCGCCCTCGCCGTCGCCGTATGCCGGACCCGCCAGGTCCGGGTCCTGATTGGAGGTGATGCGCTCGGCCAACTGCTGCAGGTAGGGCCAGTCTTTCCGGGGCAGTCCGAAGAGCTCGCCGATGACGTGGGTCGGCAGCGGAGCGGCGACCTGGTGAACGAACTCCGTCTCGCCGCGTTCCTGCGCTTCGGCCATGATCGCACGGCAGATATTGCGTACCCGCCCCTCGAGACGCGCTGTCGCGCGTGGGCGAAAATGCGGCGACAACGGCGCGCGATACGCATGGTGACGGGGCGGGTCCATGGCCGCCAACATGTTTCGCATCCTGCCCAGCGTCACTGGTGGTAGGTCTTCGATGACGATGCCGCCCTCGGCGGCCGAGAAGACCTCCGGGTGGCGGGCGACCTCGACCACATCGGCGTGACGCAGCACAGCCCAGAAGCCGGGCTCACCGTTCATCGGTTGCCAGTGCACCGGATTCGTGTGCCGCAACCCCGCGAGCACCTCGTGCGGAACGCCGTTGACGAAGGCATCCGGGCTGGCGAGGTCGAGAAGACCGGATGCGGTGGGTGCGCTCATTGCAATAGTACGTTCGGCCGGGGCAAACCTGCGGCCTCGCACAGGGACAGGTAGCTCACCAGGGTGCTGGTTCCGTCGAAGACGCTTTCCACATTTCCCGCGGCGTCGAGATTGAGGTTCGCCCCGTAGATCTGGAACCACACATGGGTGTCGTCCTCGAGTACCTGCAGCGTGTGTACGGAGCCGGCAGGTTCGTACAGGAACGATCCCGCACGATTGACGTAGCTGTACTCCCGGTATCGCCAGGCTCCCGAGGTGGTGTAGGCGTACACCGGGCCGGTGTGTTTGTGCCGCTGCACCTGATAGCCGGCCTGGAAAATGTTCTCCACGATCCACAGGCCCTCAGCCGCTCCGACGTGGATCACCTTGAGCAGCGACCCGTCACCGACGTCGACGAACGGCAGTTCGTCGGCGCCGACATGCATGGCGGCGGGGACATCGACCATCGTCACCTGGAAAGCCTCCCTCCGACGCGCGATGAGGAGAACAATATATGAAATAGATTACGTGTCAATCTTTTCGCGAAGTTTAGTACGCCAGTTTGCGGGCCGATCGCCGACCGACCACGTCACCTCCAGAAGCGCCGCTTGCCCGGCCGCTCCGTCATGGCCCGCCTGACCGCGTCCAGGGCCACCAGCACCTGCCGGCTCTGCGGCCCCTTCGGCTCCGCCAGGAAGCGCGCCAGCGCGGCGCACAACTGCTCGAGCGCCGCCCGCAGCTCGGGGTCGCCGGCCGCGTCGCGATGCTGCCTCAACTCCTCGAGCACCGCGTCCAGACCGGAACGCCGAACCTGCATCGACTTCTCGACCTGCTTCAGCAATTTGTCCAGCGGCCGCGGAGTGGCGGGCTTGCGGGGCGCGGCCTGCTCCAGTGCCTGCTCCGGTGCGGCCCCGGCAAGCGCCGGCGCGGGTCCCGCCGGTGCCGGCATAAAACCGGCCGTTTCCGGCATCGATCCCGCCGGTGCCGGCATCGCGTAGGCGTGAGCCGCCTTGGCGAAGCCCACATTGGTCACCCAACCGGATGGCTCCTCGACGGGCTGAACCACCTCGGTCAGCGGACCGGCGTCGGTGCGCTCGGGGTCGATCGCGACGAACGCCGTGAACCGTGACAGCACGCCGAAGCGCACCGAGTGCGCGACCAACCGAGCGGCCAGTTCGTCGTCGGCGGAGTACGCCGCGTACTCGTCCTCCAGGTCACGGACCACCGAACGCGCCCAAATCGTCCGCACCGCAACGGCTTCCGGTGCGACTCTGGCGGGCAGCGCGGTCGTGAACGACTCGTCGGCGTCGACGTGGAAGGTCACGTCGCCGGCACCCCGGTAGCGCCCCGAGATCACGCACGGTATGCCTGCGAAGGCGTCAGGTAGGCGGGCCGGCGTCACCGTGTCGTCGAGGAGCGAGACCCCGTCCGCACGTACCCGCAGCGACGTCAGCGCCGGACGCCCGATGGTTCGGGCCAGCCGGGCCATCACCTCATCGAGACGCTCCTCGGATTCCACCAACTCCGAGCGCCCGTGCCCCAGCCCCGCGAGCCGGTCGAGGAAACCGGCGTTGACGGCGCGATCGATGCCCACGCAGTAGATGCGGGACCGTCCGACGGCGGGAGCCAGGGTGCGCAGCAGGTGGTCCTCCCCGGTGATCTGGCCGTCGGTCACCAGCACGACGCTGGCCTGGCGGCCCTCCGCCGTCCCGGCCAGAATGTCGACCGCCTTGTACAGCGGCTCGGCCATCACGGTGCCGCCACGGCTTTCCAGCGAGCCCAGCCACGACGCCGCGGCGAACCGGTTGCGGTCGGTCGCGTCCACCAAACCGTCCAGTAGGCCGGTGGGTGTGTCGATCCGATCGTCGAAGGCCAGCACGCAGAATCGGTCGGCGGTGTCGAGCATGTCCACGATCCGGCCGGCGGCCCGTCGCGCGGCGATCATCTTCCAGCCGTGCATCGAACCCGAGCGGTCCAGCAACACCACGACATCCCTTGGCGCACTGGATGTCTCAACGGGCGGTACCACTGTCACCGACCAGGTGCCCTCGGATCCGTCCTCGTCCGGGACCACCAAAGCCGACGACGACAGCTCGCTGCGGTCGACCCGGAAGCGCAGCACGAAATCCCGGTCGGCGCGCGCACCCGGCTCCACCTGCAGGTGTGTCACCCCGTCGGCCCGGGTCGCCGTGGTCGGCAGGGACGACCGCAGGTCGGACACCGCGAGTCCGGCGCCATCGAGGCTCAGCGAGATCTGCAGGTCGGGACGCTCGTCGGATTCCAGGAGGCGGGGCGGAGTCACCCGCGATGCGTCGGGTACCGCATCGGTGTCGGCCGCCAGACCCGGGCCGGTCTGGTCACCCGGCAGCGGCGTCCCCGCGGTGTAGCGCGGCGCGACCACCAGCGGGAAACGGAACGTGGCCTCGCCGTCCTCGAAGGACAGCGGCCCGGTCAGCCGCATCTCGATGACCGCCTCCTCGCCGGGGCCCAGATTGCCCACCCGCACCGAGAACACGTCCGAACGGTCCTCCTCGACGATCGCGGCGCGCTGGCCGGAGACGAGTGCCTGTTCGTAGTCCGCGCGCGCCTGCCCGCGCTCCTTGAGCACACCGATCACGCGTCGGCCGGCGAGTTCGGCGGAGAAGTCGGTGACGCCCGCGCGGGCCGGCAGCGGAAACACATAGGTGGCCTCGATCGTGGTGTCGCCGGCGTTGACGAACCGCTGCCGCACCGTCGAACTGGCCGTCATGCCGACCAGCACGGTCTGCACGGTGAGCGCCTTCAGCGGCAGGGAGCGGCCGTCGTCGGCGCTCAGTTGACCGCAGCCGGGCCGGCCGGCCCGGACCGGTCGGGTGGGTTCGGCCGGCAACAGGGGCAACACCTGGGTATTCATGGAGAATCCTTTCCTGGATCAGCGAGCAGGTCCAACAGCGGCGCGGCGGCGCGGCGCAGCGAGTCGAGCGCGGGCAGCGGCCCGTCGATCAGCAAGGTGACAGTGTCGGAAAGCCGAACGGCCTGCAGGCGGGTGACGGCCGGCTCGGGAGCCGCGTCGGGGACGGCTTGCGGGACGGCGCGCCAGAAGGCCCCGGCCGCGCGGGCGGGTTCGGGAGCCGGCTCCGGATCGCCGAGCCCGTCGGGAATGGCGCTGTCGGGGATCGCGGCCAGCTCCTCGACCTGATCCGACGACATAGCCGCCAGCCGCTCGGCGATCTCGTCCAGAGACAGGCCCTGACCTTGCAGGCGCTTGATCGCGACCAGCCGGACCAGGTGGGTGCGTCCGTAGGTCAGGGCACGGCCCCGGTTCCCGGGCCGGGGCAGCAGGCCCCGAGAGGTGTAGTAGCGGACCATGCGCTCGGCCGGAACGGCTTTCGCCTGCCGGTTGTCCGGCGCGGCACCGGACGCCTCAACGGCGTCGGCGGCCGCGGCGGCGAATTCGGGCAGGGTGAGCAGTGTCATGGTATTTGACAGTGTCATATACCATCTCGACACTGTCAAATCGGGGTCGGCACTAGCAACTTGCGCACCACCCGTCACAGCGCGGCTCCCGGCGTTCGGCGTTCCCATCCCTTAATCTGCACAGCGATGCCCTCCACACGGACCTCTCTACGCGCAGCGTCGTGCCTGGCCGCAGCGGTTTTCGCGATCAGCGGCTCCGGTGCACTGGCCAACGCCGAGCCCAGCGCCGAGGTGAATCCGCAGGCCGCCAACTGCCCGTACCGGATCAACACCCCACCGGCGGTCGACTCCTCCGAGGTCCCCCGCGCCGGTGAACCGCCCCTGCCGCTGGCCCTGCCCGCCACCCCGGTCGGCGGCAACGCGCTGAGCGGCTGCGGCATCATCGCCGCCCCCGACACTCCCCCGGTGCCCGGTGACGTCTCCGCCGAGGCGTGGTTGGTCGCCGACCTGGACAGCGGCGCCGTCATCGCCGCCCGCGACCCGCACGGCCGGCACCGCCCCGCCAGCATCATCAAGGTGCTGGTCGCGATGGCATCGATCAACGCGTTCAGCCAGAGCAAGGCCGTCCCCGGAACCGACGACGACGCGGCCGCCGAGGGCACCAAGGTCGGCGTGGATGCCGGGGGCACCTACACCATCAACCAGTTGCTGCACGGCCTGCTGATGCACTCCGGCAACGACGCCGCGCACGCGCTCGCCATGCAGCTCGGCGGTATGCAGCAGGCGCTGGAGAAGCTGAACGTGCTGGCCACCAAGCTGGGCGGGCACGACACCCGGGTGGCCACGCCGTCCGGATTGGACGGGCCCGGAATGAGCACCTCGGCCTACGACATCGGCCTGTTCTACCGGTACGCCTGGCGCAACCCCGTCTTCGCCGACATCGTCGCGACCCGGACCTTCGACTTCCCCGGCCACGGTGACCACCCCGGCTACGAGCTGGAGAACGACAACCAGCTGCTCTACCACTACCCGGGAGCGATGGGCGGTAAGACCGGCTACACCGACGACGCCGGCCAGACGTTCGTGGGTGCGGCCAACCGCAACGGCCGGCGCCTGATGGCGGTGCTGCTGCACGGCACCCGGCAGCCGATCGCGCCGTGGGAGCAGGCCGCGCACCTGCTGGACTACGGGTTCAGCACCACCCAGGGCACCCAGGTCGGCTCGCTGATCGAACCCGACCCCTCGCTGGTGAGCACCAAGGCGAGCCCCGCCAGCCGGGCGCCCGACAGCAACCAGGCCGCGGGTCTGATGTCCTCGGCCGACTCGTTGCCGATCCGCGTCGGCGTCGCCGTCATCGGGACCGTCGTCGTGTTCGGGTTGATCCTGGTAGCACGCTCGATGAACGGCCGGACACAACACTGAAAAGCACTACAATCTGCCGGATGACCGCCCTGTACCAAGACGCCGGACTCACGCTGGACGAGGACGGGATCACCGTCAACCGCTACTACTTCCCGTTCGCCAACGCCAAGCGGATCGCCTACTCCGACATCCAGGGCATCAGGCGCGAGAAGATGAGCTGGGCGACCGGCAAGGGCCGAATCTGGGGCGCCGGCGATCCGCGCTACTGGTTCCCCCTGGACCCCCGCCGCGGCCGTAAGTCGACCCTGCTGGTGATCGACGTGGGCCGCCGGGTGCGGGTGTGCATCACCCCCGACGACCCGGAGAAAGTCATCTCCATCCTCAAAGCCAAGGTCAAAGCCTGACCGGCCGGGGGCTGCTGGTCGGGCTGACCGCGGCCGGCGTCGGGGTCATCTACGGCTACGACCTTTCCAGCATCGCGGGCGCGCGGTTGTTCATCGCCCAGGACTTCCATCTGAGCACGCGACAACAGGAGCTGCTCACCACGATGGTGGTGATCGGTCAGATCATGGGCGCCCTGGTGGCCGGCGTCACCGCCAACGCGATAGGCCGCAAGCGGTCCACGGTCCTGCTGACCGCGGGGTACGCGCTGTGCGCGATCCTCGGAGCCTGCGCCGTGTCGCTGCCCATGCTGCTGGCCGCCCGCCTGCTCTTGGGCGTGGCCATCGGCGTCGCGGTGGTGGTGATACCGGTGTATGTGGCCGAGTCCGCGCCGACAGCGGTGCGCGGCTCGCTGCTGACCGCCTATCAGGTGACGATCCTGGGCGGCATCATTCTGGGATACCTGGTGGGCTACCTGCTGGCCGGCGCGCACGCCTGGCGCTGGATGCTGGGACTCGCCGCCCTGCCCGCCGTCGTGCTGCTCCCCCTGCTCATGCGGCTGCCCGACACCGCGCGCTGGTACATGCTCAAGGGTCGCGTCGAGGATGCGCGGCAAGCCCTGTTACGGCTCGAGCCTGCGGATGCCGTCGAGACCCAGTTGGCCGAGATCGCCGACGCTCTCGAAGTCGAGGGCAGCGGGAAGATCACGGAGATGGTCCGCCGGCCGTACCTGCGGGCCACGATGTTCGTCGTCGCGCTCGGCTTCCTGGTCCAGATCACCGGGATCAACGCGATCATCTACTACAGCCCCACGATCTTCGCCGAAATGGGCTTCCAGGGCGATTTCGCGCTGCTCGGATTGCCCGCGCTGGTCCAACTGGCCGGGCTGTCCGCCGTCTTCGTCTCGCTGTTCTCGGTGGACCGGTTGGGCCGACGCCCGATTCTGTTGTCCGGCATCGTGATGATGATCGTTGCCGACACCACGCTGATCGTCATCTTCGCCAACAGCGCCGGCAGCGGGCTGGTCCTCGGGTTCGGCGGCATCCTGCTGTTCATCGTCGGCTTCAACTTCGGCTTCGGTTCGCTGGTGTGGGTGTACGCCGGCGAGAGTTTCCCCTCGCGCCTACGCTCGCTGGGGTCCAGTGTGATGCTCACCTCGACGCTGACGGGCAACGCGCTGATCGCCGGATTCTTTCTCACCATGCTGCAGCTGCTCGGCGGCGCAGGGGTTTTCGCGGTGTTCGCCGGGTTGACGGTGGTGGCCTTCGTTGTGGTGTACCGGTTCGCGCCGGAGACCAAAGGCCGCGAACTCGAGGACATCCGGCAGTTCTGGGAGAACGGTGGCCGCTGGCCCACCGCGGACCCGTGACACTGATCAGTGCGGGCACCGTCGTCGCGGACGACGAGGTCTGCCGGCCGGGCTGGGTGCATATCGACGGCCGGCGGATCGCCGCCTGCGGCACCGGAGCGCCGCCCGCACCGGCCGACCTGGTGCTGCCGGATTCCCTTGTGGTGCCCGGCTTTATCGACATGCACGTGCACGGTGGTGGCGGCGCGTCGTTCGGCGACGCGCCGGCGGCGGCCGCGCGATTCCACCGGGGCCACGGCACCACCACCACCCTGGCCAGTCTGGTCACCGCCGCCCCGGCCGAGTTGCTGTCGGCTGTGCGCCTGCTGGCCGACGCGACCAGGCAGGGCGTCGTGGCGGGCACCCATCTGGAGGGACCGTGGCTCAGCACGGCGCGCTGCGGCGCCCACGACCACACCCAGATCCGGCACCCGGACCCCGCCGAGATCGAGGCCGTGCTCACCGCCGCCGACGGCACCATCCGGATGGTCACCCTGGCGCCCGAGTTACCCGGCAGCGACGACGCGATCCGGCGTTTCCTGGACGCGGGTGTCGTTGTCGCGCTTGGACATACCGAGGCGACCTATGAGCAGACCCAGCATGCGATCGCCCTGGGCGCCACCGTCGGCACCCACCTGTTCAACGCGATGCCGCCGATGGGTCACCGGGAACCCGGACCGGCGCTGGCCCTGCTGCAGAACCCGGCGGTGACGGTCGAACTGATCGCCGACGGCGTGCACGTGCGCCCCGAGATGGTCCATGCGGTGCTGCAGTGGGCCGGGCCCGACCGCGTCGCGGTGATCACCGATGCGACCGCGGCGGCCGGCAGCGGTGACGGTGAGTACCGGCTGGGAACGGTGCCGGTCGTCGTCGCCGGCGGAGTGGCCACGGTGCGCGGCACCTCCACCATCGCGGGCAGTTTGGCGACCATGGATCAACTCTTCCGCGCCGTGGCCGAGGGCGCGGGCCTGGCTGCCGCAGTGCGGACGACCTCGGCCACCCCGGCCCGTGCGCTCGGACTCGACGGGGTGGGCGCCATCCGCGCCGGCTACCACGCGAATCTGGTTGTGCTGGGCCAGGATCTGCGGGTGCGCGAGGTCATGGTCGAAGGCTCCTGGCGGGGCGATCGATAACCGGCTGTCACACCTGGGCGGCCCGGCGCGTCATAGCTGTGTATCCGAAACGATTGGAGCCACCATGACGCACCCGTTCCGCACCGCCGTCGAGGGCGGTCAGTTCGACACCATCGGCGACATCTTCGCCGAAGATGGAGTGCTGCACAGCCCCATCGCGCAGCGGCCCTACCGCGGCCGTGCCGTGATCGCGACGGTGGTCGGCACCGTCGCCAAGGTGCTCGACGACTTCCGGTTCGAGCGGGAGCTGGACGGCGCGCTCATGTTCAGAGCGACCGTCGACGGACTGGACATCCAGGGCTGCGATTTCCTGCACACCGACGACGACGGACTGGTCGATGAGATCACCGTGATGATGCGTCCGCTCAAAGCCGTTACCGCGTTCGCCGCCAGGATGCGCACCGAACTCAGCGGCGGCGCCTGAAGACCCGCGAAAGCGTCAGCGCGCCAACGGCTCCCGCCGCCATCGCGGCCACCGTCTGGCGCGGACGCAACCCTTCCTCGACCGTGACTCGCGGACTGATGACCGCCGGCGGCGGCGGGTCGACGTGCCTGTCGCGCGGGTCCTCTGGTGCCGCCGTGGCCGCCCACGCGGTGCTGAACAACAGCAGCGACCACGTCACGAACGCGAACACCATCAACCCCAGAACCGGACCGAACGCCGCTCCCGCCGGGCTGCGCACCACCGTCTGCAGGTAGAGCGAACCCACCTGTTTGAACACCTCGAAACCCAGCGCCGCCATCAGCCCGGCCCGGACGGAGGTGGTGAAACGCACCGACTCCCGAGGCAGCCTGGCGATCATCCAGGTGAAGAGAAGCCACGTCACCAGCACCGAGACCAGTACGGACACACCCCGGAAGATCTCGTCGAACACCGAATAGTCAGGAATGTGAAGCCATCTCAGGACAGCCGCCATCGGTCTCTTCTGCCCCAGCGCGCTCAGCGCGACCGTGACCATGATCACCAGGAAGGTACCCACCATCGCGGCCAGATCGGACAGCTTGGTGCGCACATAACCGTCGGGCTCGATGTGTTGTTCCCACATCTCGCTGAGCGCCTCGCGCAGATGCCACATCCAGCCGAGCCCGGCCCAGGCCGCCGTGGCCAGACCGATCAACCCGACCGATGTGCGCGCATCGATCGCCGAGTTGATCAGATCGACCATCTGCTGCCCCAATTCGCCGGACACCGCGGACCGGATCCGGCCGTCGATCGTCTGCAACAACTGCGGCCGGCCCGCCAGCACGTAGCCCGCCGCCGCGAAACCCACCATCAGCAACGGGAACAGCGCGAAGATGGTGTAGTACGTCAGGCCCGCCGCGAAGAACGTGCCCTTCTGCTTGGCGAAGCGCTGGTATGCCCGCAGGATATGGTCCAACCGCGGGTGGCGGGTGCGCAGCCGCTGCAAAAACCCGGGCTTGTCAGTCGGCTCGGTCACGTCGCACCTGGCGCGGTCGCGGCCCAGGCTGTGCTGTACAGCACCAAAACCCAGGTGACATAGGCGAATATCAGGAGGCCCAACAGCGGCCCGAACGTCGCCCCCGCGACGCTGCGCAGCACCATCCGCAGGTACAGCGAGCCCACCCATTTGAACAACTCGAACCCGACGGCCGCCATCAGACCCGCCCGCATCGAGGTGGCCACACCAACCGACTCCCGCGGTAAGCGAACGATGACCCAGCTGAACACCAGCCACGACACCAGGAAAGATATCACCACCGAGATGGTGCGGAATACCCAGTGGAATACCGAAAGTTCAGGTATGCCAAGCAGATTCAGCACCATCTTCATCGGCTCAGCATGGGCCAGCGCGGCGAGCGTCATGCTGGCCACCACCACCGCGAAGGTGCCCAGCACCGCGGACAGATCGGACGCGATGGTGCGCGCGAAGCCCAGCCTGTCGGGCTGATGGCCCCAGATCCTGCACAACGCTTCCCGCAGCCGGTACATCCAGGTCTGGCCCATCCACGCCGCGAAGACCAGCCCGATCACGCCAACGGAGGTGTGCGCCTTGATCGCCGAGTTCATCAACGTGACCAATTGCTGCCCCAGCTCGGGCGACACCCAGGACCGGGTGCGATCGTCGATCGCGTCGACCAGTTGCGGACGCCGCGACAATGCGAAGCCGCCCACCGCGAAACCGATCATCAGCAAAGGAAACAACGCGATCAGCGTGTAGTAGGTGAGACCCGCCGCGAAGAGGTTGCCATTGCACGCTCTGAAGTGCAGAAAGGCGCGAATGAAATGGTCCAGCCAGCCATACCGCGCCCGGAGCCGATCCAGGAACCCTGGCTCGGTCTGCTGATCGACGGTCAATTCATTCCCTTTGCGGCAGGAAACCTAACCGATCGTAGACCCGCTGCAAGGTTTTGCTGGCGACATCGTTGGCGCGCTGCGCGCCGGCGGCGAGCACCGACTCCAACTCGGCCGGATCGGCCGTCAGCTCCGCCACCCGGTCCCTGATCGGCCTGATGTATTCGACGACCGCCTCGGCCGTGTCCTTCTTCAGGTCGCCGTAGCCACGCCCGGCGTAGCCGTCGACCAGAGTGTCGATCGCGACCCCGGTGACCGCCGACTGGATGCTCAGCAGGTTCGAGACACCGGCCTTGGCCACCGGGTCATAGCGGATCTCGCGCTCGCTGTCGGTGACCGCCGAACGAATCTTCTTGGCGGACTTGGCCGGATCGTCGAGCAGGCTGATCAGTCCGGCGTCGGTGGACGCCGATTTACTCATCTTCGACGTCGGGTCCTGCAGATCGTAGATCTTGGCGGTGACCTTGGGGATCAGCACGTCGGGAACCACGAAGGTGTCCGGGAAGCGGCTGTTGAACCGTTGCGCGATGTCGCGCGCCAACTCCAGGTGCTGGCGCTGGTCCTCCCCCACCGGCACCAGATCGGTGTCATAGGCCAGCACGTCGGCGGCCTGCAGCACCGGGTAGGTGAAGAGTCCGACGGTGGTGGAGTCGGCGCCCTGCTTGGTCGACTTGTCCTTGAACTGCGTCATCCGCGAGGCCTGGCCGAAGCCGGTGAAGCAGCCCAGCACCCACGCCAGCTGGCTGTGGGCCGGCACGTGGCTCTGCACGAAGATGGTGGCGCTGTTGGGGTCGATGCCCAGCGCCAGGTATTGCGCGGCGGTGATCAGCGTGCGGCGCCGCAGCGCCTCGGGGTCCTGCGGAATGGTGATGGCATGCAGGTCGACGACGCAGAAGAACGCCTCGTACCCGTCCTGCAGCCCCACCCACTGGGCCACCGCGCCCAGGGCGTTGCCGAGGTGGAGAGAGTCGGAGGTGGGCTGCACGCCGGAGAAGATCCGGCGGGTTCCGGTAGGGGTGCTCATGATGCCCCGATCTTTTCACGGGCCCCTCAAGCACCGAACGTGAAGCTGTCTTCACGCTCGGCGTCGAGCGTGAAGACAGCTTCACTCTGGGCGACGACCGGGGGTCCGGGGGGCGGCTTGCGGTACCGGCGGTACCGCATTTACTGTCGGATTTATGCTCCGTCTGCGTAGACCGTCATCGGCGGGCGCCACCCGGCAGCCCATCCACCTCGGACCCACGGACGGCTCTGCGGAGCCGATCCTGCTGCTGCACCCGTTCCTGATGTCCCAGACGGTGTGGGAGGTCGTCGCCCAACAACTGGCCGACACCGGCCGCTACGAGGTGTTCGCACCCACCATGGCCGCCCACAACGGCGGCCCCCGCGCCGGCACCTGGTTCCTGTCCTCGCAGGTCCTGGCCGACCACGTCGAACGTCAGATGGACGAGCTCGGCTGGGAGACCGCCCACATCGTCGGCAACTCGCTGGGCGGATGGGTCGCGTTCGAACTGGAGCGGCGCGGCCGCGCCCGCAGCGTCACCGGCATCGCCCCGGCCGGCGGCTGGACGCGCTGGAGCCCGGCCAAGTTCGAGGTGATCGCCAAGTTCATCCTGGGCATTCCGCTGCTGGTGTTCGCCTGGCTGTTCGGCCCGAACGTCATGCGCGTGCCGTTCAGCCGTCACCTGGCCACGTACGCCATCAGCGCGAAACCCGAGGGCGTCAGCGAGCGCGAGCTCAGCGTCATCATCGACGACGTCGCGCACTGCCCGGCCTACTTCCAGCTACTGCTCAAGGCGTTGCTGATGCCCGGTCTGCAGGAACTGGCCGAGAACGCCGTGCCGGCACATCTGGTGATCTGCACCAAGGACCGCATCGTCCCGTCGCCCAGGTTCAGCAAGCACTTCCGCCACCACCTGCCGGACGACCACCAGTTCACCGTGCTCGAAAACGTCGGGCACGTACCGATGTTCGAGGCGCCGGGCCGCGTCACCGAGGTGATCCTGGAGTTCCTGGAAGAAGTCTCGCCGCCCGTTCGCGCCCTCGAACCGCCGGCCGGCTGAGCCGCCTCGCCCGTCGATTTGGCGGGACACAGCAGCCATACGATAAGCTGCGAATCGGTCATGAGTGCCAGCGTTTAGCCCCGGCTTGCTGGCCGGCAACCCTCCAACCGCGGTGGGGTGCCCCGGGTGATGACCAGGTTGAGTAGCCGCAACGGCTACGCGGCAAGCGCGGGTCCGCCGTGATCGGACCCCTGAGCCAGACAGGGGAGCATTCTCATGAGCACTGACGGCACCACCGAGACGGACCCGACCGCGCAGTGGTCCTTCGAGACCAAGCAGATTCACGCCGGCCAGCGGCCGGACCCGACGACGAACGCGCGCGCCCTGCCGATCTACCAGACCACGTCGTACACCTTCGACAACGTCGCACACGCCGCCGCACTCTTCTCGCTGGCTGAGCCGGGCAACATCTACACCCGCATCGGTAATCCGACCACCGACGTGGTCGAGCAGCGCATCGCCGCCCTCGAGGGAGGCGTCGCGGCGCTGTTCCTGTCCTCCGGGCAGGCGGCGGAGACGTTCGCGATCCTGAACGTCGCCGGTGCCGGTGATCACATCGTGTCCAGTCCCCGGCTCTACGGCGGCACCTACAACCTGTTCCACTACTCGCTTGCCAAGCTCGGTATCGAGGTCAGCTTCGTCTCCGATCCCGACGACCTGGACGCCTGGCAGGCCGAGGTCCGGCCGAACACCAAGGCGTTCTTCGCCGAGACCATCTCCAACCCGCAGATCGACATCCTGGACACCCCGGCCGTCGCCGAGGTCGCGCACCGCAACGGGGTGCCGCTGATCGTCGACAACACCATCGCCACGCCGTACCTGATCCAGCCGCTGGCCCAGGGCGCCGACGTGGTGGTCCACTCGGCAACCAAATACCTGGGCGGGCACGGCTCGGCGATCGCCGGGGTGATCGTCGACGGCGGAACCTTCGACTGGACCCAGGGCCGCTTCCCCGGCTTCACCACCCCCGACCCCAGTTACCACGGCGTGGTCTACGCCGAGCTGGGGCCGCCGGCCTTCGCCCTGAAGGCCCGCGTGCAGCTGCTGCGCGACCTCGGCTCCGCCGCGTCGCCGTTCAACGCGTTCCTGGTGGCCCAGGGTCTGGAGACGTTGAGCCTGCGCATCGAGCGGCACGTCGCCAACGCCCAGCGGGTCGCCGAGTTCCTGGAAGCCCGCGACGACGTGCTGTCGGTCAACTACGCGGGACTGCCGAGTTCGCCGTGGCACGAACGGGCGAAGAGGCTGGCGCCCAAGGGCACCGGCGCCGTCCTGGCCTTCGAGCTGGCCGGCGGCGCGGAGGCCGGCAAGGCTTTCGTCGACGCGCTGCAGTTACACAGCCACGTTGCCAACATCGGCGACGTGCGTTCGCTGGTGATCCACCCGGCGTCGACAACCCACGCCCAGCTCAGCGCCGCCGAGCAGCTGGCCACCGGCGTCACCCCCGGTCTGGTGCGCCTGGCCGTCGGCATCGAGGGCATCGACGACATCCTGGCCGACCTGGAGCGTGGATTTGCTGCCGCCGGGGTATATAGCGCCTCTAAGACCGGCAGCGACCCGCAGACCGTGGCGGCCTTCTGAGGAGACCTGACATGACGATCTCCGACGTGCCTACCCAGACGCTGCCCGCCGAAGGCGAGACCGGCGTCGTCGACATCGGCTCGCTGAGGCTGGAGAGCGGCGCGGTGATCGACGATGTCCACATCGCCGTTCAGCGCTGGGGTGAGCTGTCACCGGCGCGGGACAACGTCGTCATGGTGTTGCATGCGCTCACCGGCGACTCACACATCACCGGGCCCGCCGGACCCGGGCATCCGACCCCCGGCTGGTGGGACGGGGTGGCCGGGCCGGGTGCGCCGATCGACACCGACCGCTGGTGCGCGGTGGCCACCAACGTGCTCGGCGGGTGCCGTGGCTCCACCGGCCCGAGTTCGCTGGCCCGCGACGGAAAGCCTTACGGCTCAAGGTTTCCGCAGATCTCGGTGCGCGACCAGGTGGAGGCGGACCTGGCCGCGCTGGCTGCGCTGGGAATAACTCAGGTGGCCGCGGTCGTTGGCGGATCCATGGGCGGTGCCCGGGCTTTGGAGTGGATGGTCGGTCACCCGGAACGGGTGCGGGCCGGGCTGCTGCTGGCGGTCGGGGCGCGCGCCACCGGCGACCAGCTCGGCACCCAGACGACCCAGATCGCGGCCATCAAGGCCGATCCGAACTGGCAGGGCGGCGACTACTACGAAACCGGCCGGTCCCCCGATGACGGCCTGCGGATCGCGCGCCGCATCGCGCACCTGACCTACCGCGGCGAGGTCGAACTCGACCGGCGCTTCGGCAACGACGCCCAGGACGGCGAGGACCCGACCAATGGCGGTCGCTATGCCGTGCAGAGCTACCTGGAGCACCAGGGCGACAAGCTGCTGTCCCGCTTCGACGCGGGCAGTTATGTGGCCCTGACCGAGGCGCTCAACAGCCACGACGTCGGCCGTGGGCGTGGCGGCCTGCATGCCGCGCTCACCCGGTGCCCGGTGCCGGCGGTAGTCGGCGGGGTCACCTCCGACCGGCTCTACCCGTTGCGATTGCAGGACGAGTTGGCCGAGCTCCTGCCCGGTTGCGGCGGCGTGCGGGTGGTCAAGTCCGTCTGCGGGCACGACGGCTTCCTGGTGGAATCCGACGCCGTCGGTGTGTTGATCCGCGAGACCCTCGACCTGGCGCTCGCACAAGGCGCGTGTTCGCGGTGACCCGCTCCAGGCGTGACCGCTCCCTGTCGTTCGGCTCGGCGGCGGCCGCCTACGAGCGGGGACGCCCGACCTATCCCCCGGATGCCATCGACTGGCTGCTGCCCGGTGGCGCACGCCAGGTGCTGGACCTCGGTGCCGGGACGGGCAAGCTCACCACCCGGCTCGTCGAGCGCGGCCTGGACGTGGTGGCCGTCGATCCGGTTCCCGAGATGCTGGAAGTGCTGACCGCATCGCTGCCCGACACTCGCGCGCTGTTGGGCACGGCGGAAGAGATTCCGTTGCCGGACAACAGCGTTGACGCGGTGCTGGTGGCTCAGGCGTGGCACTGGGTGGACCCCGCCCGCGCGATTCCGGAGGTGGCCCGGGTGCTGCGGCCCGGTGGCCGGCTGGGTCTGGTGTGGAACACCCGGGACGAACGGCTGGGCTGGGTGCGCGAACTCGGCGAGATCATCGGTCGTGACGACGATCCGCTGCGCGACCGTGCGACGCTGCCCGAGCCGTTCGGCGAGGTGGAACGCCATCAGGTGGAGTGGACGAATTACCTGACGCCCCAAGCACTTATCGATCTGGTCGCGTCGCGGACCTACTGCATCAACTCGCCGGCCGAGGTACGGACCAAGACCCTCGACAAGGTCCGCGAACTGCTGGCCACCCACCCGGCGCTGGCGAACTCCGCGGGGCTGGCGCTGCCGTACGTCACAGTGTGCGTGCGGGCCACGCTGTCCTGAATCTCACCGGTAGCCGCGCCTGAGCAGATGCTTGGCTCCGGCGTTCATGGCCTCCGGTCCGGCAACCTCGAAATCGAAGGCGTTGGCCAGCCGGTTGGTGATGCCGAAGACCAGGGCGACGTTGAGCGCGTCGCTGATCTGTTGCGGGGTAACGCCTTTGGCGAGCACGGCACGGACGTCATCCGCGGTGCAGGGCTTGGCCAACATGCGCAAGGTGGCTCGCAGCGGCTCGCCGACGGGTGCGGTGTCGACCTCTGCGAGGACGGCATCCACCTTGGCCGGGTTGCCGTACCACTGGCTGGACGTGGCGGAGTGCGCGGCGACGCAGAATGGGCAGCGGTTGGCCTGGGAGACAACGGCAGCCATCAACTCGCGGTCGCCGACGGACCATTGCGAGGGTCCGCGCATGGCCTCGTGCGTCAATGGCCCGGCGCCGTAGAAGTCGGTGCGGTAGAGGGCGAGCTTGACGGCGTCCACCACGGGCTGGCGGGTCATCAGCCGGATCACCGCGAACAGCGCCCTGGTCGGGAGGGAATGGCCGCGTTCCAGGACTGCGAGTCTCATCGACCCGTCGCCTCGACGAGAGCGGCCAGTGCGCTGTCGTAATCACGGCCGGCTTGTCCGACGGCGGCGCAGACCGCGATCTCGAAGATCTCGTCCTCGCTGAAACCCGCGTCCCTGGCGGCGGCGACGTCGTCGTCGGTCACCTGGTGGGAATGGCGCGCGACTTTGTCGATCAACGTTCGGAGTGGGTCGCCGGTAGCAGCGTTCTCGAATGCGGCGCGGCGCAGCTCGATTGGAGTCTGTGCAGCGCTGCCGAGGATGCGGGCGACGAGGGCCCGATGCAGTTCGGTGATGTCGGTCATTGCGGTGGTATTCCCCCTTTCCGCTATGACGACGAACGACGAGCCACTGATGTGACGAGAACCCGAGTGATAGTCAAATCGAGCCGGCCCGAAAACCACTACTGCGCGACCGGCAACTCCGGACACAGCGTGATGTAGCCGACCTTGGGCGAGATCCACTGCTGCCAGTCCTCGTGACTGACGTTCGACGTCAGCTTCGAACAGAGCAGCTTGGCGGTCGCGTCGAGCGGGGTGGGTGAAAGTCGCACGGTGGTGTCGGCACTACCCGAAGCCAGGCTCCGCCCGTCGGGACTGAACGCGACACTGAGGACGGAATCGGTGTCGCTCATCAGGGGCTGGCCCAGCGGGTGCGCGTGGGCCAGATCTTCCAGGTCCCACAGCTGCACATCGTGATCGGCGCTGCCCGCCGCCAACGTGTGACCGTCCGGACTGAACGCCACCTGATAGACGTAACCGGTGTTTCCGTGCAGCGGACGGCCCAGCGAGCTCGGGCGCGCCGGGTCGGTGACGTTCCACAGCAAGACGGTGTCATCGCCACTGCCGGAAGCGAGGGTGCGTCCGTCGGGGCTGAAGGCCACGCTGTAAACCGCGGTCATATACCGGCGAAACGGCTGGCTCAGCGGCACCGCATGGTCAGTGACGTTCCACAACCGGATGGTCGCATCGTCGCCAGCGGAGGCCAGGGTGCGCCCGTCGGGACTGAATGCGACACTGCGCACGGGCGCGCTATGACCGGTGAGCGGCGCGCCCAGCGGAACCGGATGCGCTGAGTCCGCGACATTCCACAACCGGACGGTGGCATCGTCACCACCGGAGGCCACGGTGTGCCCGTCGCGGCTGAACGCGACACTGCGCACCGGTGCGCCGCCAGCCGTGAGCGGCCCGCCCAACGGAGCCGGATGCGCTGAGTCCGCGACATCCCACAACCGGACTGTGCCATCGTCGCCGCCGGAAGCCAGGGTGTGCCCGTCGGGACTGAACGCCACACTTTCAACGGCGCCGGTGTGACCCCGCAGCAGCTGACCCAGCACTCGCGGGTGTACCTGGTCCGCGACATCCCACAACCGGATGGTGGCGTCCTCGTTTCCCGAGGCCAGGGTGTGTCCATCCGGACTGAACACCACACTGTGCACGGCGCCGGCCTGCGTTTGGAGCGGCAGCGCGGTGTCCAGGTTCCACAGCTGGATGTTGCCGTCCTGACTCCCCGAGGCCAGAGTGCGTCCGTCCGGGGTGAACGCGATGCTGGGCACATTTCCGCTGTGACCGGCCAAGGGCCCGCCCAACGGGCCGGCGTGTCCCGGATCTGAGACGTCCCACAGTCGCACGGTGTCGTCGTCGCTGCCGGAGGCCAGGACGTGTCCATCCGGGCTGAAGGCCAGACTTTGCACAATCCCGGTGTGTCCCAGCAGCGGCTCACCCAGTGGCCTCGGGTGTGCCGGGTCGGCGAAATCCCACAACTGGATGTCGCCGTCACCGCTGCCGGAAGCCAGCACCCGCCCGTCCGGGCTGAAGGCCAGGTCCTGCACGAAGCGGGTGTGACCCGACAGGGGTTCGCCCAGCGGGGCCGGACGTGCCGGGTCGGCGAGATTCCACATTCGCACCCTGCCGTCGTTGCCACCGGTGGCCAAGACGTGCCCGTCGGGACTGAAAGCCAGACTGGTAAGACCTTTGCCCTGGCCCAGCAGGGGCGCTCCCAGCAAACCCGCATGCCGCGGGTCGGCGACGTCCCACAACCGCACCGTGCCATCACCGCCGCCGGAGGCCAGCACACGTCCGCCGGGGCTGAACGCCACGCTGGCCACCCCGGCTCCCTGGCCCTGCAGAGATTCGCCCAGCGGACCCGCATGCCCCGGGTCGGCGACGTCCCACAACCGCACCGCGCCATCAGCGCCACCGGAGGCCAGCAGGCGCCCATCGGGACTGAACGCGACACTGGCCACCGCGGCGCCCTGCCCCACTGCTCCCAGTGAACCCAGTGGGCGCGGGTGTGCCGGGTCGCTGACGTTCCACAGACGCACGACGGCGTCGCCGCCACCGGAAGCCAGGACGCGCCCGTCCGGGCTCATCGCCACCGTGGCGACCGGGGCCGGCGTGGAGAGGATGATGCGCGTGGTGTTCAGCACCGTGGCCGCGGTGTAGAGCGCGCCGAGTCCGGCGGCGGGGTCCGAACGCAACCGCTGCGCGGCCAGGGTGGCGGTCAGCGCGCGAATGTTGCTGTCCGTGATGGTTCCGGAGAACACGGCGGCGGCCTGGGCATCGAGTTCCGCGGCCAGCGCGTTGCGCGCTTCGCGGGTGGCCTGCTTGAACATGGTCACAGCCACCACCGCGCCGACAACCGCGATGACGGCGATGACGGACGTTCCGGCGAGGACCGCGCGCAGGATCCGGCTGCGCTGGCGTAGCGCCGCCGCGCTCTCCTGAACCTGTTCGCGCGCTTGGGTTTCCGCGGCGGCGAGCTTCTTGGCGGCCTCGAGTTCGGCGACCTGGCGCTGCGTTTCCAGCGCCGCCTGTTCGTTCTCATGCTGGCGCGAGGCGAGCAGGTAGTCGCGGACGTTGTTCAGGCGGTCACAGAATCCTGGCTTGGCGGCCAGGTTTTCGGCTGCGGTCAGCCGGGGGCCGTGCAGCAGCCAGGCGTCCTCACGCTGCTTCTTGCGCCACTCGGCGGCACCGCGCTCCAGAGCGTCAGCAGCCTTGAGGTCTTCGCTCTCCTCCACCAGCCAGCCGGCCAGCTCTTCCCACAACCGCAGCAGGCTTTCCAGCGCGACCTCTACGACCACCACCCCGTCGCGCAGGTCTTTCATCAGCAACCGGCGCTCGATGAAACGCTCCAGCAGCGGATGACTGTCAGCAGGCAGGTCGTCCCAGCGCGCCAGCCGTCGCATCGGCTGGTCGTTGTCGGGATTGACGGTGGCCAACCACGGAATGAAGGCGGACCGCAGCCGGTGCAGCTGCTCGGCGCGCTCACCGGGTTCCGATGCCAGCAGCTCGTGGATCTCAGCTTGCACGACGCCGTCGATACCGCCCCGCTCGTCATAGGGCTTGGCGGTCAGCCGGCCCGTCGACCCGTAGTCGCGGTACAGCCAGGCCAGGGTCAGCGACAGCAACGGAAGCGTGTCGGCGCCGGCGGTGGCGTCGTCCAGCAGGCGGCGCACCAGATCCTCGTCGAGGTACAGCGGACGCCCACCGTCGGTGGATCGCTGCGCCGGGCCGGTGATCACGCTGTGGAACTGGGTCGCGTCCATCGGCCGCAGATCGAACTGTCGGGTCTGCAGCCCGGAAAGCTGTGGCGCGGTCTGCATCACCTCGTAGCGGTCGGTGCGGATGGTCGCCGCCACGATGAACGGCAGCCGGTCCTCGCCGTCCCCGGCGAGCGCCAGATCTCGGATCAGCGCCAGGAAACCGGCGGCCTCGCCACCGCTGTCGGCGGTGAACAGCTCTTCGGCCTGATCCAGCGGCAGCACGATGGTCGGCGCTTCGCGCTCGGCAGCCGCATCGGGCGAGCCCCCGGCGTCCCGGCATTCCAGCAGCCAGGTCCGCAGCGCCGCGGCGTCGCCGCGGGTGCAGGCGTCCTTGATGTCGCCCAACGGCGGCTCGTGCAGGCCGACTCGCTGCCGGGCGGCGCAAATCGCCTGCGCCAGGCCACACGCCCCGGTCAGCGCCCTGAGCTCGGGCCGGACGATGTCCAGCACGAGATAGCTGCGCTTGATTCTCTGCAGCCGGGGCACGATGCCCGCGCGCAGAAAACACGACTTGCCCGCTCCGGATGCCCCCAGCACGACGAACAGCGCCTCGTCGCTGTCCCGCATTCCGTGCAGTGCGTCCATGGCCCGCACCAACTCGGCGTCGCGACCGAAAAACACCCCGGCGTCGACCGGCTGGAATTGCTCCCACCCGCGATAGGGCGGCCGGTCCGGTTCCGAGGGCGGTGGCCACGGGAACGATGCCGCGCCGATGCCGCTCTGCAGCGTGTTGGCCAGTCCTGCGAACGCGGCGGCACCGCTGCGCGGTGACTCGACGCGCGCGCCCACCTCGACAGGGTCGAGGCTGTCGCCGGCTTCCCCGCGCCGCGGCGTCGCCAAAGCGGCGGCCGCGGCCACCGCCAGATCACCGGCGCTCTGGTAGCGGTCGGCGGGGTCCTTCGCCATTCCGCGGGCGACGACGTCGTCGAACCCGACCGGCACGCCGGGCCGGCGCTCGCTCGGCCGCGGGGGCGGCGTGGTCAGGTGCGCCGTCATCTGTTGTGCCACAAGCTCTCCGGGGAACGGCCGGTCGCCGGTCAGGCATTCGTAGAGCACGCAGGCCAACGCGTAGACATCGGTGCGCGCATCGGCGACGTCGCTCATCAATCGTTCCGGCGCCATGTAGGCCCAGGTGCCGACGGTGCGGCTCGCGGTGGTCAATTTGGAAGCCGAATTGTCTTGAGCGATGCCGAAATCGATCAGGTAGACGAAGTCGTGGTCGGTCATCAGGGCGTTGGACGGCTTGACGTCGCGGTGGACCAGACCATGGGCGTGCGCCGCATCCAGGGCGGCGGCGATCTGTTCGACGACCCGCACGGCTCGCGCCGGAGCCATCGGACCGTCGCGCCGCAACGCGGCGTCCACATCGAGCCCACGGATGATCGGCATCACCAGATAGAGACGTCCGTCGATTTCGCCGGTGTCGTGAATGGGGATGATGTGCGGTTCGGTCAACCGCGCCGAGATCAGCGCCTCCCGGCTGAATCGCTCGCGAAATCCCGGAACGCGGCTCCGCTCGCCAGGCAGGATCTTGATGGCCACGTCGCGTCCCATGACGGTGTCGTGGGCCTTGTACACCTCGCCCATGGCGCCCTGGCCGATCAGCTCGAACAGTTGGTATCGACCGAATTCGCTCGCTTCCAACCGACGCGCCCTCCTTCCGCCTCCCTCGACTGCGGTGGGCTACCGCCATTGAACCGGGCCGACGTGCGTCGAGGTGGGGAAATCGCGCGATGGAGCCGACAACTCAGAAGGAAAGCCCCGAATACATCAGCCCGTTCGGGTCATACTGCTGCCGCACTGAGGCCAGCCGCGCCAGATTGGCACCGAAGTACCGTGACGCCGGTGTATTGGGCTCCAGGTAGTTGACGTACCCGCCGGCCGAAACCTGTTGCACCGTCGTGTGCGCGGTGGCCACCCAGGTGCTGGCCGTCGAGGTTTGTCCGCCGCCGTTCTCGACGTACCACTGCGCGACGGCGGCGTGCCGGCGCCATGGAAAGGCCGAGTCGGCCGGCTCGACGTCGCCGACCGCGCCGCTCAGCGTGTCGACGATCACCGACGCCCGTCCGCCGGCCGGCGGCCACTTTCCGAGTGCCGCGACAATCGCTTGTGCTGCAGTCGAATTCATGGTGCCGATCACGTCGGACCCGGCCACGAAGCCACGCGGGGAGCTCGTCGCGCTCCCGCCGGCCAGGTACATCACCAGGTCCAGGTGGGTCATCGTCTTGCGTTCGGTCGCGGTGGGCTGCGCGCCCACCGCGTTCGTGATCGCTTGAGCCACGGCCTGGCCCGAGCCGGCGGGGCAGGTGGCCAGCACATGGCAGTTACCCTCGGTGCCGCTGACCGACAGATCGACCAGCCCCCAGGTGTTGCGGTCGGCGGCCGCGAGCCAGGTCTGCCAGCCGGTGAGCACCTGCGCGCCGGCGGCCGGGGCGAAGTCGACCCGCACCACGTCGGAGTCGGCGACCGGGAAGGTGGAGAACGTCAGCGATGTGGTCACCCCGAAGTTGCCGCCGCCTCCGCCGCGCAGTGCCCAGAACAGGTCGGGGTGGTCCTCGGCGGACGCGGTGACGGTCTCCCCGCTGGGCAACACCACCGTGGCCGACCGCAACGCGTCGCACGCCAACCCGGCGTGCCGGGAGTCGGCACCCATCCCACCGCCCAGCGTCAGCCCGGCGGTCCCGACGGTGGGACAACTGCCGGTGGGAATCGCCCGCCCGGCAGACGCCAGCGCCTGCTGCACCGCATACAGGTTTGTCGCGGCGGGCACCGTGACGGTGCCGGCGGCGCTGTCGACGTTCACCCCACCGGGCAGCCCGCGCAGGTCCAGGACCATGGCGCCGTTGGCGGTCGAGGCACCGGTGTAGGAGTGCCCGCCGCCGCGCGGGGCGATCTTGAGCTTGTTGGCCGCCGCGAACGCGACGGCCTTCGCGACATCCGATGGTGAGGTCACCACCACGACCGCCGCCGGGGTGGCGGCGTTGTAGTTGGAGTTGAAGACCTGCTTGGCGGTGGTGAAAGAGGCTCCGTCGGCGGGCAGCAGTACTTTGCCACCGATTGAGGAGGCCAGGCTGCTCCACGCGCCGGTCGGTTCCGCCCAGGCGCGCGGCCCTCGAATCCCGGGGGAAATTCCGAACAGTGCCGAGCCCGCCAACGCTCCGGCGGCCCCCCGAAGAAATGCCTGGCGAGAAATCATGAGCCGCATTGTTCTTCGCCCGAGCACCGGAAGCGACCCTCCGTCCACGTGTCGCGGCACAGCGTGACGCTATTGTGTCCGCAAGTCGGTCCGGCCGCCCCGCCGCGGTCGCAAAACGCCGGTCCTGCCAAACCTTTACGCCATCGTGTCCCGAATGAGACTGTGAAGGACGAAGGTTCGAGAGGTCGCTTGAGTGCCGCCAGAGGGTGCTCTCCAACAATCCTGAGGGAGCCCCACCATGCAGCCATGGCGTCACCAACCCCTGACCGTCCGGCTATTGGCCGGAACCGCCTGCCTGCTGACCGCGGGCGCGGTATTCGCCGCCCCGGCCGAGGCCAGCCCCGTCGACGACGCATTCATCACCGCGCTGAGCAACGCCGGCGTCAACTACGGCGACCCGATCAACGCCGAGAACCTGGGCAAGTCGGTCTGTCCGATCCTGGCTCAGCCCGGCGGGTCGTTCAACACCGCCGCTTCCCGCGTGTTCGCCAGCCAGAGCGGCATGTCGCCCGAGATGGCCGGGATGTTCACCACCATCGCGATCCAGATGTACTGCCCGTCGGTGATGGCCGACGTTGCCGCCGGCAAGGTGCCGGGCGCACTGCAGCAGATCCCGGGCGTCGGCAGCATTCCGGGCCTGGCCGGAATTCCGGGGATGCCCGGTAGCTGACCGGTCTAACCCGTCCCCAGCGGGTCGATGGTCCACGCGACGTAGACCATCGCGGCCCCCACCGACGCGGTGGTGAGGAAGTCGGTCCCCCGGCTGCGCACCACCAGCAGGCCGGCCCGCTCGTCGGGCAGGGCCAGCCGCAGCACGGCGGCCACCCCGACACCGATGCCGATCAGCAGCGAGCCGCGGCGCCAGAAGTTGGCACCGGCCAGCACGAACGCCACCAGGAAGATGAGCCCGACGAGCAGGATCGGCCATTGGGCGCGCACCGCGCGCCCCAGAATGGCCCGGACCGTCATCGGATAGTCACTGCCGTTCGGCCAGCTCGACGACGTTGGTCAGCAGGAACGCACGGGTCAGCGGACCGACGCCACCGGGGTTGGGTGAGATGTGACCGGCGACCTCCCACACGTCGGGGTGCACGTCCCCGGTGAGCTTGCCGTCGACCCGGCTGACACCGACGTCGACGACGGCAGCACCGGGGCGGACCATGTCCGCGGTCAGCATGTGCGGCACCCCGACCCCGGCGACGATGATGTCGGCTTGCCTGGTCAGCGCTGGCAGATCGCGAGTTCCGGTGTGGCACAAGGTGACTGTGGCGTTCTCCGACCGCCGGGTGAGCAGCAGCCCGAGCGGACGGCCCACCGTCACACCGCGCCCGATGACCACTACGTGCGCGCCGGCGATCGGCACGTCGAAGCGGCGCAGCAGATGGACGATGCCGCGCGGGGTGCACGGCAGCGGCGCCGGCATGTTGAGCACCAGCCGGCCCAGGTTGGTGGGGTGCAGGCCGTCGGCGTCCTTGTCGGGGTCGACGCGCTCCAGAGCTGCGTTCTCATTGAGATGCTTCGGCAGCGGCAACTGGACGATGTACCCGGTGCACTCGGGGTTGGCATTGAGCTCGTCGATGGTCTCGTTGAGCATTTCGGTCGAGATGTCGGCGGGCAGGTCGCGGCGGATCGAGGTGATGCCCACCTTGGCGCAGTCGGCGTGCTTGCCGCGGACGTAGGCCTGCGAGCCCGGGTCGTCACCGACCAGAATGGTGCCGAGCCCCGGAGTGCGGCCCGCGGCAGTCAGCGCCGCGACCCGCTCGGTCAGGTCGACGAAGATTTCGTCACGGGTGGCCTTGCCGTCCAGCGTGATTGCGCCCACGCCAGACAGTCTGGCATGCCCGGCGCGCGGCTCGGTGAGTGCGATCTCCGAGTCGAGACCGCGGTGGCGGCACAGAACCTGTATTCACGCCCGCATACAGCCCGAATCGGCGCTTTCAGCGCAGGCTCGGAGCGCTGATCGCGGTGTCGGCGGCGCCCCTGGCGTCCCGCAGCTGCACCCCACGTCGCCGGTCTCATGACGACGGTTAGGCTGCCTATATGTCTGCAGCCCCAGACGTTCTGAGCCCCGCCAAACTCGGTCCGTTGACCCTCCGAAACCGGACCATCAAGTCGGCGACCTTCGAAGCCCGCACCCCGAATGCGCTGGTGACCGACGACCTGATCGAGTACCACCGACAGCCCGCCGCCGGCGGGGTCGGGATGACGACCGTCGCCTACTGCGCCGTCTCCCAGGGCGGGCGCACCGAGGGCAACGGAATCTGGATGCGGCCGGAGGCGGTGCCGGGCTTCCGGCGCCTCACCGACGCGATCCACGCCGAAGGCGCCGCCGTCAGCGCCCAGATCGGCCACGCCGGCCCGGTCGCAAACGCCCGCAGCAACGGAGCCACCGCGCTGGCCCCGGTGCGGTTCTTCAACCCGATCGGCATGCGGTTTGCCAAGAAGGCAAGCGCCGACGACATCGACGAGGTGCTTGCCGATCACGCCAAGGCAGCCCGATTCGCGGTGGAGGCCGGTTTCGACGCCGTCGAAATCCATTTGGGGCACAACTATCTGGCGAGTGCGTTCCTGTCCCCCCTGATCAACCGCCGCACCGACGAGTTCGGCGGTTCGCTGGCCAACCGGGCCAAGGTCGCTCGCGGGCTGGTGATGGCGGTGCGCCGGGCCGTTGACCAGGGCCCGCGGCAGATCGCCGTCACCGCCAAGCTCAACATGTCCGACGGCGTGCGCGGCGGCATCTCCAACGAGGAGTCGCTGATCACGGCCAGATGGCTCGAGGAGGACGGCGGGCTGGACGCCATCGAACTGACGGCGGGCAGCTCGCTGGTCAACCCGATGTACCTGTTCCGCGGCGAGGCGCCGCTGAAGGAGTTCGCCGGCGCCTTCAAGCCGCCGCTGCGCTGGGGCATGCGGATGACGGGCACCAAGTTCCTGCGCGAATATCCCTACCAAGAGGCTTACCTGCTCAAAGAGGCCAAGCTGTTCCGCGCCGAGTTGAAGCTGCCGCTGATTCTGCTGGGCGGCATCACCAACCGGGAGACGATGGACCTGGCGATGGCCGAGGGGTTCGACTTCGTCGCGATGGGTCGAGCACTGCTGGCCGAGCCGGACCTGATCAACCGGATCGCCCGGGACGGCGCGAGCGTCCGGTCGGCCTGCACACACTGCAACAAGTGCATGCCGACCATCTACAGTCGCACCCACTGCGTGGTGACCGGGGCGCCGGACTAGGGCCGGCTTTTCCGGGTAGCCAGCCGGACAGCCAACTAATATTTCGCTTTATGGCTGACCGCTGGCCCCTGACCGGCCGCGCGGATGAGCTTCGCCTTATCGGCGAGGCGCTCACCGGCAGCGAACACAAGGGAATGGTCGTCGCAGGCGCGGCGGGTGTCGGCAAGACCCGGTTGTCCCGTGCCGCCGCCGACGCGGCTGCGCGGAGTGGTTGGTCAGTGCGGCGCGTGGCGGGTACCGCAACGGGTCGCGCGGTGACATTGGGGGCGTTTGCGCGCTGGGCCGGCGCAGCGGACACATCGGTGGCATTGACACGCAACGTGTTCGCGGGCCTGATGGAGGGCGCCCAGGGCGCGCCGCTGCTGGTGCTTGTCGACGATGCGCACCTCTTGGACGACCTGTCGGCACTGCTCGTGCACCAATTGGTTTTGCAGGACGCGGCAAGCGTGATCGCGACCATCCGCACCGGCGAGACCATGCCGGACGCGGTGCGGGCACTGTGGAAAGACGGCCTGTTGCGGCGGCTTGAGTTACAACCGTTGTCCCGCAACGAGACTGGCAGTCTGCTGCAGTCCGTTCTCGGGGCGGCCGTAGACCCTGACTGTGCCGAGCGGCTGTGGAAGTTGAGCCGCGGGAATGTGCTCTTTCTGCGTCATCTTGTCGAGCACCAGCGGGAATCGGGCGGTCTGGTGCTGGTCGACGCGCAATGGTGCTGGACGGGAACACTCACGGCGTCGCCGTCGCTGGTCGAACTGGTAGAGCAGCAGATCGGCACGGTGGCCGACGACATCCGGCAGGTAGTGGACCTGGTCGCGATCGCGGAGCCCCTCGACCGGCAGGTTCTGGCCGCACTGGCCGACCCGCAAACGATCGAACGTGCCGAACAGCGCGGGCTCATCACCGCGGATGCCGCCACCGACGCCGTCTACGTGGGCCACCCGCTGTACGGCGAGATCCGGCTGAGCCACTGCGGACCGTTGCGGCTCAAGAGACTCCGAGGGAGTGTCGCCGCCGTGATGGCGGAGAGGAATGGATCAGACCTGCTGCGGCTGGGATTGCTCTGGCTGGAGTCCGACCTGGTGCCCGATGCGGCAATACTGATGCAGGCCGCCAAGATCGCGGCATCGCGACTTGACGTCGGACTGGCGGAGCGGCTCGCACATGCGGCGGCGACCGCACGGCCGGGTCCTGAGACGACGATCCCGCTGGCCTACATCTTGTTTCTCCAGGAGAAGGGCGACGAGGCCGAGGAGGTTCTGAACACTCTCGGTCCGGCGGAGTTCGCCGCAGACGGCTTCCTGGACGGATCGATCCTGCGCGCCGCAAATCTGTTGTGGTTGCTGAGAAATCCTGGTGAATCCCGTGCCGTGATCGACAGCGCGATCCGAAGCAGCGACGGCGACCGCAACCACGCGCTGCGCACGTTCCGGGCCGCGATCGAAGTGGTGGCCGCCGAGCCGGCCGGCGCTGCCGAAACCATGGCCGGGATCGACACTGATCGGCTGGACGACTTCGGCCGTGTCGTCGGCTACGCTGCGGCGACGATCGCACTCGGCGACCTTGGACGTGTGCGGGAAGCGTCCGCCCAGGCCTCGGCGGGCTACCGGGTGCTCAGCGATTCACCGCAGGAAGCGTCCTTCCATGGCACCGGGTTGGCGGAGTTCCACGCCTACGCACTGATCGCGGCGGGATGCATCGACGACGCGGACGCCATCGCCGCCGAGCAGTATCGCCGATACGCCGACCTGCCCGGGATGTCGCGGTCGATGGCGATCGCGGCCCTGGGCATGGCGGCGCTGGGAAAGGGCGATCTGGCGGCGTCCGTGCGGCATTTCCACTCGGCCGGAGAGAGTTTCGGCGGCTACGGCGAAATCTCCGGACTGTTCTATCGGTTCAGGATTCTGCAGACCGAAGCGCTGGCGCGATGCGGCATCGTCGATGCCGCCCTGGCCTCTTTGGAGACGACCCGACGGAGCCGTCACCCTGCCTACCGATACGTCGAATCGAACTACCTGTTGGCGTCCGCCTGGGTGCACGCCGTGCAGGGCCGGGAAACCGATGCCCGGCAAATCTCGCTGCGGGCAACGGAATTCGCGCGAAATTGCGGCCAGCACGCGCGTGAAGCGATGTGTCTGCAGACCGCGGTGCAATTCGGGTACGCCGGCGCGGCCGCCCGACTCGAAGAGTTGGCCACCCGAGTCGAGGGTCCCAGGGCGCCGCTGTCGGCCCGCTACGCCCGCGCCTTCGCCGACGATGATGCCGCGGGGCTGGATGCGGTCTCGAACGACTTCGAGGCGATGGGCGACGTATTGGCCGCCGCCGATGCGGCGGCCCAGGCCGCCTGCTGCCACCGCTCAGCGGGCCGACGCGGCAGCTCGCTCTCGATGAGCGCGCGAGCCCAACTGCTCGCCAGACGATGCGGCGGAGCGGTCAGCCCCGCGCTCGCTGCCAGCAAGGTCCCGCTGCCCTTCACCCGGCGCGAACACGAGATCGCGAACCTGGTGTCCCGCGGCCTCTCCAACAGGCAGATCGCGGAAGCGATGTCGTTGTCGGTCCGGACCGTCGAGGGTCACGTCTATCAGGCCAGCACCAAAGCCGGCGTCACGTCACGCTCCGAGCTGTCCGACCTGGTCCGACAGTTCAACCACGTCGGCGAACCGTCTGACGGTTGAGGGCAACCTCGTACCCGACGTGCCGTCAGCCCTGCATGGCACTGTCCAGCTTGCGTCGTGCCAGATCCAGCAGCGTCCCAAGGCATTCAATCTCGATCTGCAGATAGCCACAGATCACCTCCGCGGCCACCCCGGCATCTTGCAGGCGGATCGCCAGTGAATGCGCTTCGGGCAGGCTGCGCAGTGCCGCCTCGTACTGGTCGCCCGTTGTCATCGGCAATCCCTCGCACCTGGTATCTCGGCCACGTCGACGATGGCGCATGCCGGCCCGCTTTGACGAGGCTGTTCGCCGAATCCACGTAGTCGGCAGGGGCACGGTGGGGAAATCCACGTAGTGCCCTACGGGCCAGTTCCGCCCTTTTGCGACCAGCCTTGGTCCTGCCGACGTCTGACGCACCACCGATAGCTACCGGCAATCGGCCGCGTACGCCTGTCGGCGCCGGACGTCAGGTGGGTGGGTCAATGTCTTTTGTCAACGTAGCGCCGGATGTGGTGTCGGCCGCGGCCGCGGATCTGGCCAGGATCTCCTCGGCGCTGAGTGCGGCCAACCTCGATGCGGCGGTGCGGATGTCGGGGCTGCTGCCGGCGGGAGCCGACGAGGTGTCGGCGGCCATCGCCGCATTGTTCAACGGGCACGCCGGCGGGTACCAGACGGTGAGTAGCCAGGTGTCGGCGTTCCACGATCAGTTCGTGCGCGCCCTGGCCGGTGGGGCCGGTTCCTATGCCCAAGCTGAATCCGCCAACGCCGCGCAGGCACTGCTGGACGTCATCAACGCGCCCACCCAGGCGCTGTTCGATCGTCCACTGATCGGTAACGGCGCTGACGGGACGTTGCCCGGTCAGGCCGGCGGACCTGGCGGAATCCTGTACGGCAACGGCGGCAACGGCGCGGCCGGGGTGAACGCCGGGACGGCCGGCGGGGCCGGCGGGTCCGCGGGACTGATCGGGTCGGGGGGCACCGGAGGTGTCGGAGGTCCGGGCGCGGCCGGCGGCGCCGGCGGCAATGGCGGATGGCTGTGGGGTGCCGGCGGCAGCGGTGGCGCCGGCGCCAACGGCGGGGCCGGTGGCCGGGCCTGGTTGCTGGGCAGCGGTGGTGTCGGCGGGGCCAGCGGAGCCGGCGGGATCGGCGGCGGTGGCGGCGACGCCGGGTGGTTGTGGGGTAACGGTGGCGCCGGCGGAACCGGCGGTCACGCCGGTGGCACGGGTGGGCGCGCCTGGCTGTTCGGCGACGGAGGATTGGGCGGCGCCGGCGGCGCCGGCAGCGTGCCCGGCGCCGCGGGAGGTAACGGCGGCGCGGGTGGTCATGCCGGCTGGCTGTGGGGTGCCGGAGGCGGCGGTGGCGCGGGCGGGACGGCAGGTTCCGGCGCAAACGGCATCGGTGGCACCGGTGGAGTCGGTGGTGACGCAGGATTGTTCGGCTACGGCGGAGCGGGTGGCCAGGGCGGCGCGGGCGGCGTCGGCCTGACCCCGGTCAACCCCAGCGGCAACGGATTGGCCGGCGGCAACGGCGGGGCCGGCGGAGCCGGTGGGGCCGGTGGGCGCCTCATCGGTGTCGGCGGCGCCGGTGGCGTCGGTGGCCTCGGTGGGGCTGGGGGAACCGGCGCTGACGGTCTCACCAACGCTGCAGGGTCCGGCTTGACCGGCGGAGTCGGGGGTAATGGCGGATTCGGCGGTCAAGGTGGCGTAGGCGGCGCGGGAGGTAAGGGAGGCCTGATCGGCTCGCTCGGCGCCGGCGGCGACGGCGGAACCGGCGGATCCGGCGGGCTTGCCGGAAACGGCGGGAACGGCGCCACGTCAGCGGCATTCGGCGGCGCCGGCGGCGCCGGCGGCAAGGGCGGTAATCCCGGCGTCGCCGGTCTCGGTGGGGCAGGCGGGGCCGGCGCCACCACCGGAACCACCGGGGCCACCGGGGCCACGCCCACCAGCGGCGGCAACGGCGGCAACGGAGCCGACGGGTCGGCGGCGTTGACCGACAGCGGACGGGTCGGCGGCGCCGGCGGCGCCGGCGGCGACGGCGGACTGGTCGGTAACGGCGGCACCGGCGGGCGTGGCGGTGACGGCGCCGCAGCGCCCGTTGCGCTCAACCCGGGTGACGCCGGCAAAACCGGCGGCGCGGGCGGTGTCGGTGGCGCGGGCGGTAAGGGCGGCGCCCAGGCCGGCAACGGCGGCACCGGGGGTGCCGGGGGCAACGGCGGCAGCGGCGGATCGGGCATCGTGGGCAAGGACGGCGATCCGGTCGGTGCCGGCACTAACGGCAACCCCGGACAGAACGGCGGGGCCGGCGGGACCGGCGGTGCGGGCGGAGACGGCGGCGCCGGCGGCGCCGCGACCGCGGGCAAGGCCGGAGTGCAGGGTGCCGGCGGGAACGGCGGTGACGGCGGAACGGGAGCGGCCGGCGGTAACGGCAGCGACGGTGGCGCCGGCCTTCCCGGCGCCAACGGCGGCGACGGCGGTCACGGTGGCAACCCGGGAACGGCGGGCGCCGGCGGCAAGGGCGGCGCCGGCTCCACACCCGGCGCTGACGGCAAGACCGGCGGCACCGCGACGAGCGGCGGCAACGGCGGCAATGGCGGGGCTGGCGGCGCCGGTTTCACCCTCGGCTCGTCGACGGCCTTGCCTGGCGGTAACGGCGGCGCCGGCGGTGACGGCGGACTGGTCGGCAACGGCGGCAACGGCGGCAAAGGTGGCGCGGGCTACAACGCTGCCGGCCTGTCGCCAAAGCCCGCCGCAACAGGCAACTCCGGCAGCGACGGGGGCAACGGGGGCAACGGCGGATCCGGCGGCGCCCAGGCCGGCAACGGTGGTGCCGGCGGTGCCGGCGGCGCCGGCGGCAAAGGCCAAAACGGCGGCAACGGAGTGAGCGGAGTATCGGTCAGCGCCCAGAACGGCGGCAATGCCGGCAGCGGCGGCAGCGGCGGCGACGGCGGCAACGGCGGGGCGGCCCCCAGCGCGAAAGGCATCGGCGGGGCCGCCGGCGCCGGCGGAAACGGTGCCAAGGGCGGCGACGGCGGCACCGGCGCAACCGGAACCAACACGCTGAACAACGGGCTCGGCGGCAACGGCGGCAACGGCGGTGACAACGGCGTAGGCGGAAAGGCCGGCATCGCGGGCACAGGTGGTGGCGGCAATGGCGCCAAAGCTCTCAACGGTGACGACCCGACCAGCGGCGGCAACGGCGGCAACGGAGGTGCCGGCGCCGACGCGACAACGGTCAACGCCACCGGGGCCACCGGAGGCAGGGGCGGCGACGGCGGCAACTACGGCGACGGTGGTGTCGGCGGCAAGGGTGGCGCCGGCGGGCCCGGCGCCAACTCGACCACCGGCGGCGTGCTGGGCGGGCCCGGCGGCAAAGGTGGTGACGGCGGCCTCGGCGGCAACGGCGGAAGCAAGGGCGGCAACGCGGGTAACGGCGGTGACGGCGGCACCGGCGGCACCGGAGGCACCGGAGGTCAGGGCTTCAGTCCCGGCGCCCCGGGGGCCAATGGGGGCACCGGCGCGCTCGGCGGCACCGGCGGCGCCGGCGGCAATGGCGGTGCCGGCGGCACCGCGAGCTTCGGCGCAGCGGGCCAACAGGGCCTTGGTGGCACCGGCGGCAAGGGCGGCATGGGCGGCACCGGCGGCACCGGCGCCAACGGCGGCAACGGCACCAACGCGACGAGCACGACCTCGGCCACCCCCGGCAAGAGCGGCGGCGCCGGCGGCGCAGGCGGCAACGGCGGGGCCGGCGGCATTGGCGGCACCGGCCGTAACGGGCTGGGCGCAACGGGTGCCACCGGGTGGAACGGCGTCGGCGGCAATGGCGGCAACGGCGGCACCGGGGGCAGCGGCATCAACGGCACCGACCGAACCCTTGTCACCGCGGCACGCGGCGGCACCGGCGGCGCCGGCGGCAACGGCAGTACCGGCGGCAACGGCGGCATCGGCGGCACCGGCGGCACCGGCGGCGCCTTGGCGGTGGGCGGCAACGTCGCTCTGCTCCCCGGCGCCGCCGGCGGGGTCGGCGGCGCCGGCGGCAACGGCGGGGTGAATGGCGTCGGCAGAGGCGGCGAAGGCGGCGATGGCGGCGTCGGCGGCGCCGGAACCTCCTATTTCAACGGCGGCGCCAACGGCGGCACCGGCGGTGCGGGAGGCGTCGGCGGCGACGGCAACGCCGGCGGCGGCGACGGCGGCTTCGGCGGTCAAGGCGGGCGCGGCGGCGACGCGGTCCAACCCGGGAACGGCGGTAAGGGAGGCTCGGGCGGCAACGGCGGCAACACCGTCGTCAACGGGACCATCGTCCATTCCGGAACCGCGGGCGGCAGCGGCGACAACGGATTCTCGCCCGGGTTGGGAACGGGCGGGGCGGGCGGCTTCGGCGGCGTGAACGGCACCGGCGGCGGTCCTCCGTAGCGGGGCAGGGCCGCGGGTTAAGGCCCCGTGCCGGTGTAGATCAGGCCGGATAGCCGCTGGCCGACGTTCATCCAACCCGAGTTGAAGGCCTGCGTGATCAGGTCGAGCGTGCTGGTGTTGAACACCCCCGACATGCCGGCGCCGCGGTTGAGCAGACCGGAGAGTTGGGTGCCGAAGTTCAGCGCCCCCGAGGCCGAGCCCAGCAGCGGGTCCGAGATCGCGTTGAGGAACCCGGACAGCCCGGACCCTGAGTTCCAGAAGCCCGAACCCTCGCCGCCGCCGATGTTGAAGAAGCCCGAGGACGGCAGCAGTGTCGTATTCCAGAAACCCGGAACTCCGCCGAAGCCGGCGATCGGGATCTCGATCGGGCCCAGGGTGGAGGCCACGTGCAACTCCAGCGGGATCCGGTCGATGACGGCGGTCGGGAGCCCGAAGGCGGGAGTGGCGAAGTTCAACCCGAAGTTCAGCGGGATGTTGGGGATCCCCCCGCCCGGGATGCCGGAGCCCGGAATCGTCAGGGACAGCGGCAAGCCGATGTGGATGGGCTCGAGCGGAATGGTGAACCCGGGGAACGTCGCGGTTCCGGCCAGGATCGAGATGGGATTCACGACAAATCCCGGCGACGTGACCTGGACTCCGGCGGGACTGCCCGAGATCTTTATCGGTCCCGGAATCACCAGTGCGTAGCTGGCCACCACGTAGAGGTCCGAGCTGCCGCCGGACACCGAGGTACTGGGTGCGGTGCTGTAGTTGACGGTGAAGTTCGGCGTGCTGATGGTGAACGGGCCGACGTTGACCGGGCCGACGTCCAGTGTCGGGTTGACGCCCAGGTGGATCGACGGGATCGGGATCGACGGGATGCTCACCGGGCCGATACCGCCGGATGTGTTGATATACAACGGGATTGACGGTATGTGGATCGGCGGCAGCACCGTGATCGGGCCGACGCCACCCAGCAGGTCCCCGCCGACCGCAGGGAATTGCGGCACGGTGTAGCCGAGCGCGAAACCGGCCAGGCCCTGGTAGTTGCCGCGCCACAGGATGCCGTTGCTGTAGTTGCCGGACATGAAGGCGCCGGTGTCGACGTCGCCGGCGTTGGCGATGCCGGTGCTGGCGTGCCCGGTGTTGAACCATCCGCTGTTGGTGTTGCCCGGGTTGAAGTCGCCGGTGTTCACGTTGCCGGCGTTGAAGCTGCCCGAGTTGTAGTGCCCGGCATTGCCCAGCCCGGTGTTGAAGTTGCCGGCGTTGAACAAACCGGTCGAGGCCGTTCCGCTGTTGCCGATGCCAGTGTTGTAGCTCCCGGAGTTGAACAACCCGAAGTTGCCGGTGCCGGTGTTGAAGAACCCGACATTGCCGGTCCCGGAGTTGAACAGCCCCAGGTTGCCCGACCCGGAGTTCAGCGCCCCGATCCCGGTCAGATTGTTCCCGGTCAGCCCGATGCCCAGGTTGTTGGTGCCGGTGTTGGCCAGCCCGATATTGCCCAGCCCCACATTGGCCAGCCCGGCGTTGAAGCTGCCGGCATTGGCGAACCCGTTGTTGCCCCTCCCGGCCAGTCCGGCAGACATTCCGCCGTTGCCGAACCCGATGTTGCCGTCCCCGATATTGGCGAACCCGAGATTATGGTCGCCGATATTGCCCAGGCCCAGGTTCTGCAGCCCGATGTTGCCCAATCCCAGGTTGAGGTCGCCGACATTGCCCAGGCCGAGGTTGAAGTTGCCCACGTCGGCCAGACCGACGTTGGCCAGCAGCGTCCGGCTCACCCCGTCCCCGGCCGTCAACAACCCCGCCACGTGGTGGCCCACATTGCCCAGCCCCGACACGAACGCCGGTGCGCCCAGCGCCGCGGTGTTGTACAACCCCGACACCCCGGACCCGAAGTTCAGGAGGCCGGAGTTCAGGGTGCCGACGTTGAAGTAACCCGAGCCGGTACCCAGCAATGCGTCGTGGGCCTGGTTCCACCAACCCGACAGCCCGGCACCGAAGTTGCCCCAACCCGATCCCCCACCGGCGCCGCTGTTGAAGAAGCCCGACGACGGAACGGTCGTGGTGTTGCCGAAGCCCGGTGTCGCCGGGATGTTGACGAACGGGATGTTGCTGGAAATCACATACACGGTGCCGTCGACGTTGCCCAGGATCTGCGGGAAGGTGATCGCCGGAATGTCGACGCCCAGGTTGCCCGCATTGATGCCGAGGTTGATCAGGTTGGCCGCCGGGAACGTCACGCCGCCCGGGAAGACGGTGATCGGGTCGACGAAGCCGGGTATGTGGAAGCCCGCCGGGATGCGGCCGATGTTGAGTTCGGGGGTGTCGAAGCCTTCGCTGATGATCTTGATGAAAGTGTTGGCTTCTCCGGCGAAACCGCCGTTGGCGGTGATGTTGCCGGTCGAGAACGGGTTGCCTCCCGATCCGCCGATCGAGTAGTAGGTCGGGCCGAGATAGATGCCGGACGTGTCGCCTGCCGTCCAGATCAGGAAGGGACTGGTGGCGGTGTTCGGTCCCCGCACCGGGTCGGTGTGCATGACGACGTTGATGGCGTCGATGCCGGGAATGTGGACGGACGGGACGTGGATGGGACCGAAACCGATGCTGCCGAGGATGTCGGGGTTGAGCGCGGGGATGTCGATCTGCGGAATGGTGAACGACCCCATCGCGACGTTCCCGCCCAGTTGCAGGTGGGTGGCGGGGATCGGGATCGGCGGGATGACGACGGGACCGAACTCGCCGCTGCCGTGGATCTCGAGCAGCGCGATCTTGGGCAGCGGGTAGTCGTAGTGCATGCCGAACAGGCCCTGGTACTCGCCGCGCCAGAACAGTCCGTTGCTGTAGTTGCCCGACATGAACGCGCCGGTGCCGACATTGCCGGTGTTGACGAATCCGGTGTTGGAGTCGCCGGTGTTGAACCAACCGGTGTTGAGGTTGCCCGGGTTGAAGTCGCCGGTGTTGGTGTCGCCGGCATTGAAACTGCCGGTGTTGTAGTGACCGGGGTTGGCCAGGCCGGTGTTGAAATTGCCGGCATTAAACAGCCCGGTGCTGGCGATGCCGGAGTTGCCGACGCCGGTGTTGTAGTTGCCGGAGTTGAACAGCCCGAAGTTTCCGGTACCGGTGTTGAAGAACCCGACATTGTTGGTGCCGGAGTTGAACAGCCCGATATTGCCGGCCCCGGAGTTGAGCCCACCGATGCCCGTCAGGTTGTCCCCGACCAGCCCGATGCCGATGTTGTTGTTGCCGCTGTTGGCGAAGCCGATGTTGCTCAGACCCACATTGGCCAGGCCGAAATTGCCGCTGCCTGCGTTGGCGAATCCCACGTTGCCGATGCCGGGCAGACCCACCGACACACCGGCGTTGGCGAAGCCGAAGTTGCTGGTGCCGATGTTGCCCAGCCCGAAGTTGCCGTCACCGACGTTGCCGAAGCCCAGGTTCTGCAGGCCGATGTTGGCCGCACCGATGTTCAGCGTGCCGATGTTGCCCAGCCCCGCGTTCAGGTTGCCGAGGTCGGCCAGCCCGAGGTTGACGATCGGGCTCTGGGCGCCTGTCGTCCCGGCGGCAAACAACCCGGCCAGGTGCTGGCCGACATTGCCGATACCCGAGAGCTCCGCGGGCGTGCCGAGCGGCAGCGTGCTGGTGTTGAACAGGCCGGAGACACCCGAGCCGAAGTTCATCAGTCCCGAATGCAGCGAGCCCACGTTGAGCACGCCGGACGCCGACCCGGCCAGCGCGCTCGATGCCTGGTTCCACCAGCCCGACACCCCCGCGCCGAAGTTGCCGAAACCCGACACCCCGCCCGCGCCGCTGTTGAAGAAGCCGGACGACGGCGTCGGCGAAGTGTTGCCGAAGCCCGCGGTCCGCGGGATGTCGATCAGCGTGACGCTGCTCTGCGGCATGGTGACATTCAGCGCCGCGTGCAGGGGCAGCGAATCGATTGTGAGACCGTTCGGGAAGATGGTGATCGGGTCGAGGATCCCGGTGGCGTCGATATTGAATGGAATGGGGTTCTGCGGAATGTTGAGTCCACCCGGGAACAAAGTGAAGGCGGGTAGACCACCGCTGATATCGATATTCAGCGGAATGGCATCGGTCATGATCGTCGGGATGTTGATGACCGGAATGGTGATCGAGTTGTAGCCGGACGTGGCGAAACCGGTGCCGGTGTACAAGGTGATGCCTTTGACCGGCTCCTGGGCCCAGTTCTCGTTGCCCATGAATCCCAGGCCGTTGGGTTGGCCGATCGTCCAGACGAAGTTGCTGATCAGCGGTATCCGCACCTTGATGATCGGCAGCGTGAACTCGGAGGCGAGCCCGGGCGGGTTGTTGAACGGCGTGGTGTAGGTCTGTCCGCCGAGCGTCATGCCCTGCAGGAAGACGATGGGCGGGATCTCCAGGGTCTGGTGAATATCCAGCTCGAACGCTGGGACGTCGATCTGCGGAATGACGTAGGGCCCGACATTGACCACCTGGTGGATGTCGAACAGGGACATTCCCGCAATGTGGATGGGATCGCTGATTTTGATTGGGCCGAAATCGAAGGTCTGGTTGAAGTCGAAAATGGTGCTGCCGGGGATTTGCAGGTCGTACCGGAAGCCGAAGGTGCCGTGCCAGTCCCCGGTCCACAGCACCCCGTTGTTGAAGTTGCCGGAGTTGAACAGGCCGGTGTTGACATTGCCGGTGTTGAACAGGCCGGTGTTGGTGTTTCCGACGTTGAACCAGCCGGTGTTGACGTCGCCCGGGTTGAAGTCGCCGGTGTTGGCGTTACCGACGTTGAAGCTGCCGGTGTTGTAGTGACCGGCATTGGCCAGCCCGGTGTTGAAATTGCCGGCATTAAACAGACCAGTAGAGGCCGTCCCTGAATTGCCGATCCCGGTGTTGTAACTGCCGGAGTTGAACAACCCGAAGTTCCCGGTCCCGGTGTTGAAGAACCCGACATTGCCGGTCCCCGAGTTGAACAGGCCGATGTTCCCGCCACCGGTGTTCAGGGCGCCGATGCCGGTGAGGTTGTCGCCGGTGAGACCGATCCCGATGTTGTTGTTGCCGCTGTTGGCGAGGCCGATGTTGCCCAGGCCGACGTTCGCGAAACCGGTGTTGGCGTTGCCGGCGTTGCCGAAGCCGACGTTGCCCAGGCCTGCCAAGCCCGCCGCCAGACCGGAATTACCGAAGCCGAGGTTGCCGTCACCGATGTTGCCGAACCCGAAGTTGCCGTCGCCGATGTTTCCGAAGCCGAAGTTCTGCGCGCCCAGGTTGCCCCCACCGAAATTGGCACTGCCGGAGTTGCCCGCACCCAGGTTGAGGTCGCCGAGGTTGCCGAAGCCGACGTTGATGCCGCCGACGTTGCCGAGGTTGAGCGCATTGCGGACGTCCAGGTGCTGCAGCTCGGCGATGGCGTTGTCGATGAGTTGCGAGATGGCGCTGGGACCGCTCGGATAGGTGAGCATCGCGTACAGGCCCTTGTAGGAGAGCCCGGATACGTGGTCGCCGAGGTTGCTGAACCCGGACACGAATGCGGGGGTGTTGAAGTCCAACCCGGTGACGTTGAAGAAGCCCGAAATGGCGGTGCCGGAGTTCAGCAGTCCCGACGACAGGCCGCCGGTGTTGCCCAGGCCCGAGAGGGTGCCCAGCATCGATTCCTTCGCGGCCTGGTTCAACACACCAGAGATGGCCGAGCCCGCGTTGAAGAAGCCCGATCCCCCGCCGGCACCGGAGTTGAAGAAGCCGGAGGACGGCGCGGTACTCGAGTTTCCGAAGCCCGGCACCGGCTTGAGGTCGATGATCGAGATGTGCAGCGGTCCCGCGGTCAGCGGGATGTCGAAATTCAGCGGGATCGCCGGAATCGTCATTCCCGTCATGGAGATGGCCGGGGTGTCCAGCGAGTAGTTGAGCGGCAGGATGTCGCCCATCGAGATGCCCTTGACCGTCTGCGCCGGGATATCGATCGGCGGGATGTCGATCGGTATCGCTTGGGTGAATGAAATCGCTTGTAGCGCAATCGGATCCATGGCCTGTTTGATCGGCAGCGACAATCCGGCGAGTGTGATGAAATCAAGGATCAGCGGCGCTTCGAGTTCGATCCCGATCGACGGCGGCAGGTTGAACGGCGGATCCTGAAGGACCTGCGGCATGGCCAGGTTGATCTTGAACGGGTTGACTTTGATGTTCGAGGCGGTGAGGGGGCCCGCGGTGAAGTTTCCGTCGACGTTGACGGCGGAGAGCAACGTGGTGGCCGGCGCGGTGAAATTGACGTTGGCGCCCCCGCCGAACCCGATGTGGATCGCGGGTATCGGGATGTCGGGCAACGTGAACCCGTAGTTCGCCGCTCCGGCGAGATCGATGTGCAGCGGCGGCAGGATGTCGATGTCCGGGATGACGATGGGGCCGACGCCGCCGGTGGTGACGATGTGGATCGGGAACTCGGGGATGGTGATGCCGTAGTAAAGGCTGACCAGCCCTTCGTAGTTGCCCCGCCAGAACAGACCGTTGTTGCCGTAGCCGGAGATGAACGCACCGGTGTTCAGACTGCCCGAGTTCAGCAGGCCCGTGTTGGAGTGGCCGGTGTTGAACCAGCCGGTGTTGAGGTTGCCGGGGTTGAAGTCGCCGGTGTTGGTGTTGCCGGCGTTGAAGCTGCCGGAGTTGTAGTGGCCGGTGTTGGCCAGTCCGGTGTTGAAGTTGCCGGCATTAAAGAGCCCGGTACTGGCCGTTCCGCTGTTGCCGATGCCGGTGTTGTAGCTGCCGGAGTTGAACAATCCGAAGTTGCCGGTACCGGTGTTGAAGAACCCGACATTGTCGGTGCCCGAGTTGAACAGCCCGATATTGCCGGCCCCGGAGTTGAAACCACCGAAGCCCGTCAGGTTGTCCCCGACCAGCCCGACTCCGATGTTGTTGGTACCGCTGTTGGCGAAGCCGATGTTGCTCGAGCCTAGGTTGGCCAGGCCGAAGTTGCCGCTGCCGGCATTGCCGAATCCCACATTGCCGATGCCGGGCAGTCCCGCGAGGCCGGAGTTGCCGAAAGCGTAGTTGGCGGCGCCGATGTTGCCGAACCCGAAGTTGCCGCTGCCGATGTTGCCCAGGCCCAGGTTCTGGGCGCCGATGTTCGCCGCGCCCAGATTCAGATCGCCGACGTTGCCGAACCCGACGTTGCCCAGGCCGAGATCGGCCCACCCGATGTTCACGATGCTGCTGCCGGCATTGAGCGTGGTTCCCGCGGCGAAGAGGCCGGACAGGTGGTGGCCGACATTGCCGAGACCCGAGACCAGCGCGGGCGACCCCAGCGCGGCGGTATTGAGGAAACCCGACACACCCGAGCCCGCATTCAACAGACCCGATCCCGGGCCACCGAAGTTGGCGAGCCCCGACCCCGAACCCGCAAGCGCGTTCTGCGCCTGGTTCCACCAGCCCGACATGCCGACACCGGAGTTGCCCCAGCCGGATCCACCGCCCGGTCCGGTGTTGAAGAAGCCCGAGGACGCCGTGGTGGTCGCGTTGCCGAACCCCGGATTCGGGGGCAAATTGATGATCGGGATCGGGATATCCCCGACGTAGGCGACCCCGTCGACACTGGCCGGGATGTTCATGGTGAACCCGTTGGGCAGCAGGGTGAAGGCGTCGATGCCGCCGAACAGGTTCGCGAAACCGGCGGACGCTTTCGGAATCGTGAAACCGTTCGGGAAGAAGGTGAAAGCGTCGTTGCCGCCGGACACATTGACGGTCGCCACCGTCTGTCCGGGAATGGTGAAGCCGTTCGGCAGCAGGGTCAGCGCATCGCTGACGAAGTTGAGGCTCAACGGAATGGTGCTGCCAGAAGTGGGACCGCCGATCTGTACGCCGGCGAGTGACAGATTCGACAAGAAGAACCCGTTCGGATTGCCGAATTTGTCGATCGCGATGAAGGGGTCGTTGAATCTGAAGGGGTCGATGCGCGCCGAAACGGCGCCGCTGAGCTGGTTGAGAAGCCGGATCGGGGCGATCGAATTGGCCGCCAGGTCAACCGAACCCAGCGCGTCGATGGGTATAGCCGGGACGGTGATGGGCGCAAAGTTGATCGGCCCCAGACCGACCGCCGCATTGGTGACGGCGACGTGGACCGCCGGGACCGGGATGGGCGCCACATGGATCGGGCCGACCAGGCCGGCCGCGTGCAGCGTCACCGGGAACCGGGAAATCGTCGGCGCGAAGTAGGCGCCGACCAGCCCTTCGTAGTTGCCGCGCCACAGGATGCCGTTGCTGTAGTTGGCGGTCATGAACGCGCCGGTGTCGGTGTCACCGCCGTTGGCGAAGCCGGTGCTGGCGTGACCGGTGTTCAACCACCCGCTGTTGACGCTGCCCGGGTTGAAATCACCGGTGTTCACACTGCCGGCGTTGAAGCTGCCCGAGTTGTAGTGCCCGGCATTGCCCAGACCGGTGTTGAAATTCCCCGCATTGAACAGACCCGTCGAGGCCGTCCCTGCATTGCCGATCCCGGTGTTGTAACTGCCGGAGTTGAACAACCCGAAGTTCCCGGTCCCGGTGTTGAAGAACCCGACATTGCCGGTGCCGGAGTTGAACAACCCGAGGTTGCCCGAACCGGAGTTCAGCGCCCCGATCCCGGTCAAGTTGTCCCCGGTCAGCCCGATACCTAGGTTGTTGGTGCCGGTGTTGGCCAGTCCGATATTGCCCAGGCCCGCATTGGCCAATCCGACGTTGAGGCTGCCGGCGTTGCTCAACCCGATATTGCCCATCCCGGCCAGACCCGCAGACATTCCGCCATTGCCGAACCCGAAGTTGCCGTCCCCGATATTGGCCAACCCGACATTGTGATCGCCGAGGTTGCCCAGGCCCAGGTTCGCCGATCCGGCATTGCCCAGACCCAGGTTCAGATCCCCGACATTGCCCAACCCGACGTTGAAGTTGCCCACATCAGCCAGACCCACATTGGCGATCAGCGTCCGGCTCACCCCGTCCCCGGCCGTCAGCAACCCCGCCACCTGCTGACCGACGTTGCCCACACCGGAGACCAGCGCCGGCACCCCCACCGCCGCGGTGTTGTACAACCCCGACACACCCGAACCGACGTTGAGCACACCCGAGCTCAACGACGCGGCGTTGAGGTAGCCCGAGCTCGTCCCGAGCAGGGCGCCGGAGGCCTGGTTCCACCAGCCCGATACGCCGGTTCCGAAGTTGCCGAAACCCGACACTCCGCCCGCGCCACTGTTGAAGAAGCCCGACGACGGCGCGGTCGTCGTGTTCCCGAAACCCGGCGTCGCCGGGATGTTGACGCCCTGGATCGGGATGGGGCCGATCCGGATGCCGGCGCCCACGTCCAGCGGAATACGGTCGATGGTGATCGCCGGCGTGGTGAACCCGTCGATCTGGCCGTCGATGTCGATCGTGAACGGAATCGGTTGTCCCGGAATGCTGAACCCCGGGATGGTGAAGCCGGGGGTCCCCAACGACAGATTGGTGAGCAGCGCCAGTGGGTTGTCCGGGATGCTGATGGCATTCGGGAAGAGCTTCACCTCCGGCGTATTCCAGTTGACGTGGAAATTCAGGACGGGAATTCGGGTGTCGATATGAATTGGACCGGTCACCGACCCGTCCGAGGCGGTGGTCGCCGGTATCGTGACAATCCCCAGAGCGTTGAAGGGGCCGGCCGAGAAATCGATCGCGGGGAATTGCTGTTTGGCCACCAGCGTGATCGACGAAACCGTGAGCGGTCCGATGCTGATCGGTATGCCGGTGCCGACCGAGAATGAAGGGATCGTGATGTCGGGAACGGCCAGCGGCGGGATATTGAAGGTGTAGTGGATGTTCAGCGGGATGGCGGGAATGATCGGGATGGGCAACAGCGTGATCGGGCCGACGCCGCCGTTGATGCCGATGCCGATGGGAATTGCCGGTATCGACGATCCGGCGGCAAAGCCGAAGAGGCCCTGGAAATCTCCCCGCCATAAGATGCCGTTGCTGTAGTTGCCCGAGATGAAGGCGCCGGTGTTGACATTGCCGGGGTTCGCCATGCCCGTGTTGACGTCGCCGGTGTTGAACCATCCGGTGTTGAGGTTGCCGGGGTTGAAATCCCCGGTGTTGGTGTTTCCGACGTTGAAGCTGCCCGTGTTGTAATGACCGACATTGGCCAGGCCGGTATTGAAATTGCCGATATTGAAAAGCCCGGTAGAAGCTGTACCCGCGTTGCCCACGCCGGTGCTGTGACTCCCCGAGTTGAACAGCCCGAAGTTGCCGGTGCCGCTGTTGAAGAACCCCACGTTGCCGGTCCCGGAGTTGAACAGACCGATGTTGCCGCTACCGGAATTCAGGCCGCCGAAACCGGTCAGATTGTCGCCGGTCAACCCGATACCGATATTGTTGTTCCCAGTATTGCCGATGCCGATATTGCTCACACCCATGTTCGCGAGCCCGACATTGCCACCGCCGGAATTGCCGAACCCGACATTGCCCAGGCCGGCCGTGCCCGCCGTCAATCCGGAGTTCCCTAATCCCCAATTGGCGGTCCCGGCATTTCCCAGGCCGAAATTGCCGTCACCGGCGTTTCCGAAACCGAGGTTGCGCACCCCGGCATTGCCCGCGCCGAGGTTGAACGCGCCGACGTCGCCCAGTCCGACGTTGTAGTTGCCGACATGCGCAAGTCCGGCGTTCAGGCTGAGCACCTTCGACGGGTCCGCCAGAACGGCGTTGACGAATGCGTTGGCGCTGCCGACCAGATCGGTGAACGCGGGCAGAGCCGATACCACCGCGGCCGCGCCGGCGTGGTAGCCCGCCATGGTGGCCACATCCTGGGCCCACATCAATTCATAGGCCGCCTCGGCGGCCGCGATGGCCGGGGTGTTCTGCCCGAAGATATTCGTCATGGCCAGCGCCGTGCGCTGAATCCTGTTGACGGCGATCGTGAGCGGATCCACCAGCGCCGTCAGTGCCGCCTCGTAAATCGACGCCGCCCCGCGTGCCTGCCCTGCCACGACGGACGCCTGCGCCGCGACCTCGGTCAACCACCCCGCATACGGAGCCGCCGCCGCGGCCATCGCCGTCGACGCCGGGCCCTGCCATGCCCCGCTCACCAATCCGGAGGTCACCGACGCGAAGGAAGCCGCCGCCGAGCCCAACTCCGCCGCCAGACCGTCCCATGCCGTGGCGGCCGCCAATAACGGTGCCGATCCCGCGCCCGCCCGCATCAATAAAGAATTGATCTCGGGAGGCAACAGTTGGAAATTCAACGGGTCGACCTCCCCTCGTCATTGGCGAAGATCATGGTCTCATTACCGGCCCCTAGGTGCGGATGCTTTCGACAATCGGCCTGGCCAATTTCGGCCACGATCGAAGCCCGAGTCCTTCGGCGGCCAAGGGCGTACATAATTCCCGGCTCCGTCCCCGCGACTCAAGGGCGGAATAACCAATTGAATTCGTGGAGACTGTGCAAAGTGCACAATGGGCCGGGAAACCCCGGGACCGTCCCGCCATCCCGCGGTCGTGCTCCGGCTTGCCGTGGTCGGCTGCGCGGGATTCCCAGGAGCTAAAGTTGGTGCGATGCCTCCACCCGCCCCGCCGGCGCTGACCGTTCGATACGACGGGTCGGAGCGCACGTTCGCGGCGGGCCACGACGTGGTCGTCGGCCGCGACCTGCGCGCCGACATGCGCATAACCCATCCGTTGATTTCGCGCGCCCATTTGCTGCTGCGCTTCGACCAGGGCCGCTGGCTGGCTATCGACAACAACTCGCTCAACGGCACCTACGCCAACGGTCGGCGGGTGCCGGTGGTCGACATCAGCGACGGCCAGACGGTCAACATCGGCAACCCGGACGGGCCGCTGCTCATCTTCGAAGTCGGACGGCACCGCGGCCCGGCCGGACGCCCACCGCAAACCGAATCGCTGCCGATCCTGCAGCCGTCAGGACCGGCCGGACCTTCCGGTCCCGTGCCACCCGGCGGGCCGGGGCATCCCCCACCGCCGAGCGGTCGACAGGCCACCTGGGTGGGACCGCTGCCGGGACGGCAGGGTTCCGGGGGTCCCCCACCGCCGCCGCCGGGTCAACCGATGTATCCGAGCAGCGGGGCTCCGTGGGCGCCGCCCGGATACCCGTCGAGCGGGCCACCACCGCACCCGGCGTCGTCTTCGCACATCCCGCATCCGCCGCCGACTCCGCAGGCACCGTTCCGGCCGCCGGGCCGTCTACCGGGCCCGCCGGTCGGGGCGAAGCCGCCCGAACAGGGCAACATCGCCACCAAGATGTTCCAGGCCCTGCTGGGCACGGGCACCCACGAGAAGCCAGTCGGTTCGGTCACCATCGGCCGCTCCACCGACAACGACATCGTCATCCAGGACGTGCTCGCCTCGCGGCACCACGCGTTCCTCACGCTCACGCCGCTGGGTGCGGAGATCCGCGACAACAACAGCGTCAACGGCACCTTCGTCAACGGGGTGCGGGTCGGGTCGGCGATCCTCACCGAAGGCGACCTGGTCACCATCGGCAACGTCGACCTGACGTTCACCGGGGGCACGCTGGCACGCCGCACCGCCGTGGCGTCGCGAACCGGCGGCCTGGAAGTCAACTCGGTGACGTTCACCGTCGAGGGCGGCAAGCAACTGCTCGACCACATTTCGCTGACCGCCCGGCCGGGCACGCTGACCGCGATCATCGGCGGGTCGGGCGCGGGCAAGTCCACGCTGTCGCGTCTGATCGCCGGCTACACCAGTCCCACCACCGGCAACGTGACCTTCGAGGGCCACGACATCCACGCCGAATACGCCTCGCTGCGCAGCCGGGTCGGTATGGTCCCGCAGGACGACGTGGTGCACCGGCAGCTGACCGTCAGCCAGGCGCTGGGCTACGCCGCCGAGTTGCGACTGCCCCCCGACACCAGCAAGGCCGACCGCGCACAGGTGGTCGCTCAGGTCCTCGAGGAACTGGAACTGACCAAGCACGCCGAGACCAGGGTGGACAAGCTGTCCGGCGGCCAGCGCAAGCGGGCGTCGGTCGCCCTCGAACTGCTCACCGGACCGTCGCTGCTGATCCTGGACGAGCCGACGTCCGGGTTGGACCCGGCACTGGACCGGCAGGTGATGATGATGCTGCGCCAGTTGGCCGATGCCGGCCGCGTGGTGCTGGTGGTCACCCACTCGGTGTCCTACCTCGACGTGTGCGACCAGATCCTGTTGCTGGCGCCCGGCGGCAAGACCGCATTCCTGGGTACGCCGGACCAGATCGGCGAGGCGATGGGCACCACCAACTGGGCCGACATCTTCACCAAGGTGGGCGCCGACCCCGACGAGGCCAACCGCCGCTTCCGGGAAGGCAACCGGGAGCCGGAGCGTCCGTCGCAGACCAGCCCCGCCGCCGACCTCGGCGAGCCGGTGCACAACAACGGGTTCCGGCAGTTCTCCACCATCGCGCGCCGCCAGGTCCGGCTGGTGGTCTCCGACCGTGGTTACACGGTGTTCCTGGCGTTGCTGCCGTTCTTGATCGGCGTGCTGACGCTGACGGTTCGCGGCAAGACCGGGTTCGGCATGGCCGATCCCCTCAGCAGTGCGCCCAACCAGCCCGGGCAGATCCTGGTCATGCTCAACGTCGGCGCGGTGTTCATGGGAACCGCGCTGACCATTCGCGACCTGGTCGGCGAACGGCCGATCTTCAAGCGCGAGCAGGCCGTCGGCCTGTCCACCGGCGCGTACCTGGCGGCCAAGATCGTGGTGTTCTGCGCGTTCGCCATCATGCAGGCCTTCATCGCGACCACCATCGCGGTGGTCGGTTGGGGCAAGCCGCTCTCGGGTGCGGTGCTGCTGGGTGACGTGCGATTCGAGCTGTTCGTCACCGTCGCCGCCACCTGTGTGGCATCGGCGATCCTGGGCATGGCGTTGTCCGCGATCGCCAAGTCCCAGGACCAGATCATGCCGCTGCTGGTCACCGCGATCATGTCCCAGCTGGTGTTCTCCGGCGGCATGATCTGGGTGACCAACCGGACCGGCCTGGACCAGCTGTCGTGGGCCACACCGGCGAGATGGGGTTACGCGGCGGCGTCGTCGACCATCGACACCCACCGCCTCACCCCCGGGCCGACCGACCCGAAAGACCAGCACTGGAATCACACGGCGAGCGCCTGGTTGTTCGACATGGCCATGCTCGCGGTGTTGTGCATCATCTACAGCAGCATCGTGTGGTGGAAGATCCGGCTGAAGCGCCGTTAGCCCGGGCATTCGCCGCTTAATCTGTCCGGATGAATACAACCGCGCCGGTGCTGACAGTCCGATCAGACCGTTCACACCGCGAGTTCGCGGCGGGACCCGATGTGGTCGTGGGCAGCGACCTGCGCGCCGACCTGCGCGTCGCGCATCCCCTGATCTCCCGTGCCCACCTGCTACTGCGCTTCCACCAGGGCCGGTGGCTGGCCATCGACAACAATTCGCAAAGCGGCATCTTCGTCAACGGCAAGCGGGTGCCGGGACTCGACATCCGCGATGGCCAGACCATCAACCTGGGCCAGCCGGACGGTCCGCGCATCACCTTCGAAGTCGGGCACTACCGAGGCGACGTGGGTGCGTTACCGCCGACCGAACGCGTGCCGGTGCTGGCCCTGGATGACGTCACGCGTACCACCGCCATCCCCACGATCCCGCAGCCGCCGGGCCAGGACGACACGGTGTCGCAGTCTCAGGCCGGCACGGTCCGGGTTCCGAACCAGGCGACGGGCACGGCCGCCCCGACCGCGGCCGCCCGCATCGGCCGGGCCTCCGACAACGACATCGTCATCCCTGACGTGCTGGCATCGCGCTACCACGCGCAGCTGTCCCCCAGCCCGGCCGGTGCCCAGATCCGCGACCTGAACAGCATCAACGGGACCTTCGTCAACGGCATCCGGGTCGGCTCGGCGATCCTGACCGAGGGCGACGTGGTCACCATCGGCAACGTCGACCTGGCGTTCGTCGGCGGCATCCTGGTGCGGCGCACCGAGGCCGCGACCCGCACCGGCGGCCTCGAGGTCCGCGACATCATCTTCTCGATCAACAACAACCGGCTGCTGGACAACGTGTCGATGACGGCTCGGCCAGGCACGCTGACCGCGATCATCGGGGGTTCCGGCGCCGGAAAGAGCACCCTTTCGCGGCTCATCGCAGGTAACACCACCCCGAGCTCGGGCGCGGTGACCTTCGAGGGCCACGACATTCACCAGCAGTACGCGTCGCTGCGCAGCCGGATCGGGATGGTCCCGCAGGACGACGTCGTGCACCGGCAGCTGACGGTCAACCAGGCTCTCAGCTACGCGGCCGAGCTGCGCCTGCCCCCCGACACCAGCAAAGAGGACCGCGAGCAGGTGGTGGCGCAGGTCCTCGACGAACTCGGGCTGACCAAGCACGCCGAAACCCGGGTCGACAACCTCTCCGGTGGCCAGCGCAAGCGCGCGTCGGTGGCACTGGAGCTGCTCACCGGGCCGTCCCTGCTGATCCTCGACGAACCCACGTCGGGCCTGGACCCCGCGCTGGACCTGCAGGTCATGACGATGCTGCGACAACTCGCCGACGCCGGCCGGGTGGTGCTGGTGGTCACCCACTCCCTGACCTACCTGGACGTCTGCGACCAGGTGCTGCTGATGGCGCCAGGCGGCAAGACGGCGTATCTGGGGCCGCCGGGCCAGATCGGCGACGTGATGGGCACCACCAACTGGGCGCACATCTTCGCCAAGGTCGGCGCGGACCCCGACGAGGCGAACCGGCGGTTCCTGGCCCAGAAGCAACCACCGCCGACCCCCGCGGCAGCGGCGCCGGGCGACCTCGGCGCGCCCGCCCACACCAGCGTGCGACGCCAGTTCTCCACGATTACCCGCCGCCAGGTCCGGCTGGTGGTCAACGACCGCGCCTACTTCATCTTCCTGGCGGTGCTGCCGTTCATCCTGGGAGGCCTGGCGCTGACCGTGCCCGGCAACACCGGGTTCGGGATGGCCTCGCCAACCAGCAATACCCCCGACGAGGCCGCCCAGATCCTGACGCTGCTCTCCATCGCCGCCGTCTTCATGGGCACCGCGCTGACCATCCGCGACCTGATCGGGGAGCGCCCGATCTTCCAGCGCGAACAGGCGGTCGGCCTGTCCACGTGGGCGTATCTGGGCGCCAAGCTCACGGTGTTCATCGTGTTCGCGGTCCTGCAGGCCGCGATCGCCACCGCCATCGTGATCGTGGGCAAGGGTGCTCCCACCCAGAAGGCGCTGGTGCTGGGCAATCCCAGCTTCGAGCTGTTCACCACGGTCGCCGCCACCTGTGTCGCCTCGGCGGTCGTCGGGTTGCTGCTGTCGTCGGTCGCCCGGTCCAACGAACAGATCATGCCGCTGCTGGTGGTGTCGCTGATGCTGCAGCTGGTGCTCGCCGGCGGCATGATCCCGGTGACCGACCGGGTCGGTCTGGACCAGATGTCGTGGGCGATACCCGCGCGGTGGGGGTACGCAGCCTCGGCGGCCACGGTCAACCTGCGCGAACTGGTGCCCGGTTCACTGAGCCCGGAGGACAGCCACTGGACCCACTCCCGCCCGGCCTGGCTGTTCGACATGGCGATGCTGGCCGTTCTGTCGGTGGTCTACAGCCTCGTCGTGTGGTGGAGGATCCGGCTCAAGCGGCGGTGACGGGCGCGCTGTCACCAACGGTCTCCGGGGACGCGCTGGGGGTTTTCATATGTTTGGCCCCGGCGCCGGCGGCTAACTCTCACAGGGATGAATGCGGCGGCGCCGCCGGTGCTCACAGTGCGGGCCAACGGGGCGGAACATACTTTCACCGCAGGTCACGACGTTATTGTCGGAAGTGATCTGCGCGCTGACGTGCGGGTCAGCCACCCGCTGATCTCGCGCCGGCACCTGCTGCTGCGCTTCGGCAACGGCCGGTGGCGGGCCATCGACAACTCCTCGCGGCAGGGCACATTCGTTGCGCGGCGCCGGGCCCGGGTCATCGACATCTGCGACGGCCAGCGCATCAACGTCGGCAACCCGGACGGGCCGTGCCTGACCTTCGGCGTCGGGCGGTCATTTGACGGCGCGGCGCCGACGACCGCTCCCCTGCCCACCATGCATCAGCGACGCCCGGCGGACCCGCCCACCGTTCCGCAGTCCCCGCTGCCGGCCCCACCGAGCCGGCCGGCCCCGCGAACGCAGCCCATCCCGGCCGGCGACCACTGCGCGACGATCGGGCGGGCCGGCGACAACGACATCGTCGTGCCCGACGTGCTGGCCTCGCGCCATCACGCGTTCCTGGTGCCGACCCACCTCGGTACCGAGATACGGGACTCCCGCAGCGTCAACGGGACGTTCGTCAACGGCGTGCGGGTCGGGTCCGCGACCCTGCGCCGGGGGGATGTCGTCACCGTCGGCAACGTCGACCTGAACTTCACCGGCGACGCCCTGGTCCCGCAGTCCGCCGGCGGCACCGGCGGCCTGGAAGTCAACGGCGTCCAGTTCAGCGCCGACGGCAAGGAGTTGCTCGACACCATCTCGCTGAGCGCCCGGCCCGGCACCCTGACCGCCATCATCGGCGGCTCCGGTGCGGGCAAGACCACGCTGGCAAGGCTGCTCGCCGGATACACCCGCCCGAGTTCCGGCTCGGTGACCTTCGAGGGACACGACATCCACGCCCAGTACGCGACGCTGCGAACCCGGATCGGGATGGTGCCCCAGGACGACGTCGTGCACCGCCAGCTCACGGTCAACCAGGCCCTCGGCTACGCCGCTGAGCTACGCCTGCCCCCGGACACCAGCCCGGCCGACCGCACCGCGGCGGTCGCCCGGGTGCTCGATGAGTTGAACCTCACCGAGCATGCCGACACCAGGGTGGACAAGCTTTCCGGCGGCCAGCGCAAACGCGCGTCGGTCGCCCTGGAGCTGCTCACCGGCCCGTCGCTGCTGATCCTGGATGAACCGACCACCGGCCTGGACCCGGCGCTGGATTCCCAGGTGATGATGATGCTGCGCCAGCTCGCCGACGCCGGTCGCACGGTGTTGGTGGTCACGCACTCGGTGGCCCACCTCGACCTGTGCGATCAGCTGCTACTGCTGGCCCCCGGCGGCAAGACGGCCTACTTCGGCCCACCCGACGGCGTCGCACCCGTCATGGGCACCACCAACTGGGCCGAGATCTTCATCAAGGTGGGCGCCGATCCCGACGAAGCCAAGCAGCGCTTTCTGGCCCAGCGCCGGCCGGAGCCGGAATCGCCGGCCGCCCAGCCGCGGGACCTGGGCGAGCCGGTACACATCCAGGTGCGGCGTCAGCTCTGGACCCTCGCGCGCCGGCAGGTTCGGCTGGTGGTGTCCGACCGCTGGTACACGGTGTTCCTCGCGGTGCTGCCGTTCCTCATCGGGCTGCTCACGCTGACGGTGCCCGGGCAGAGCGGGTTCGGCCTGGCCGACCCGCATGGCAAGAGCCCGGCCGAACCGGCACAGATTCTGGTCCTGCTCTGCATGGGCGCGGTCTTCATGGGCACTGCGCTGACCATCCGCGACCTGGTCGGCGAGCGTCCCATCTTCCACCGGGAACAGGCGTTCGGGCTCTCGACCAAGGCGTACCTGTTGGCCAAGATCGGCGTGTTCTGCGCGTTCGCCATCGCCCAGACGGTGATCGCCACCACGATCACAGTGATCGGCAAGGGCACCCCGAAACACGGGGCGGTGCTGCTGGGCAGTCCCACCCTCGAGTTGTACGTAGCGGTGGCCGCGACGTGCATCGTCGCGGCGATCATCGGGATGCTGCTGTCGGCGGTGGCCCGCACCAGCGACCACATCCTGCCGCTGCTGGTGGTGGCCATCATGGCGCAGCTGGTGTTCTCCAGCGGGGTGATCCCGGTGACCGACCGGGCGGTGATCGACCAGCTATCCTGGCTGACCCCGGCGCGGTGGGGTTTCGCTGCCTGCGCGTCGACCATCGACCTGAACCAGGTGCAGCCCAGCGAGTTCAGCCCGAAGGACAGCCACTGGAACCACTCGACGGGGGCCTGGCTGCTCGACATGGCGATGCTCGCGGTATTGGCCGCGGTCTACTCCGGCCTGGTGTGGTGGCGAATCCGCCTGCGCCGCTGAGTGAGGTTGCGCGGGCACCCAGTGGGGTGAGCAGACGCAAAATCGCACGAATCCGCTTCGCGGAGTGCGATTTTGCGTCTGCTCGCGCCACCTCTCAGGCGTCCAGGCGCAGGCCGTGCGCCAAGGCGAACGCCAGCGCCTGCGGCACATCGATGCGGGCGCCCGTCAACGACGCGGTGGTCCACAAGGCCGGGTCGGCGCTGGCGCCCCGCAGGTCGGCGTCATCCAGCCGGGTGCCCGTGGTGCGGGCGCCGCGCAGATCGGCGCCGCGCAACACACTCTTGCGCAGGTCGGTCTCCACCAGGCTGGTTTCGCGCAGCCGGCACCCGCTGAGGTCGACCCCGCGCAGGTCGTTGCCGCCCAGTACCGCCAGCGTGAAGTCCACCTCGTCGAACGTCGCCGGCCGCAGCCGGCACTGCGCGAAGACCGAGCCAAGCATGCTGCACTGCGCAAAACTGCTGTGCCACAGCGTAGTTCGAGTGAACACACAGTTGCGGAAGGCCGATCCGCGGTGCCGGGACTCGGCCAGGTTCACCCCGCTGAAGTCACACTCGGTGAACACGACCCGTTCGGTGTGCAGCCGGCTGAAATCCTCGTCCCGGAAGTCCTCACCGGTGAACTCGCGGTCGGTCCACTCCAAGGCGGTCAGTGGCTCGCCAGGCTGGCCAGCGCGTATTCACTCACCGCGATCAGCGCGTCGCGCGCCGAATGCCGGTTGCGGGCGTCGACGCTGATCACCGGGATGTGGTCCGGCAGGGTCAGCGCCTTGCGCACCTCACCGACCGGATACCTCGGCGCGCCGTCGAACTCGTTGACCGCGACCACGAACGGCAGCCGGCGGTGTTCGAAGAAGTCCACCGCCGCGAAGCTGTCCTGCAGCCGCCGGACGTCGACCAGCACGATCGCGCCGATCGCGCCCCGCACCAGGTCGTCCCACATGAACCAGAACCGGCGCTGGCCCGGCGTGCCGAACAGGTAGAGCACCAGATCCTCGGCCAGGGTGATGCGGCCGAAATCCATCGCGACCGTGGTGGTGCGCTTGTCCGGGGTGGCCTCGATCATGTCCACACCGGCTGAGGCGTCGGTGACCATCGCTTCGGTCCGCAACGGCATGATCTCCGACACCGCGCCGACGAAAGTGGTCTTGCCCGCGCCGAAACCGCCCGCGATGACGATTTTCGTCGAGGCGGTGTCCTGCTGCACAGGAGCCCCTTCAGAGTGCTCGTAAGCCACGCAGGGTCCTTCCTATGAGCTCGTGCCGCTCATCGCGGGTCGAACGGTCGGTCAAGGTCCTGTGCACCCGAAGGTAACCGGCCGTCACCAGATCGCCGACCAAGACGCGCGCAACACCGACCGGTAAATCCAGCCGGGCCGAGATTTCGGCGACCGACGGGCTCGCGGTGCACAACTGCAGGATCTTGCCGCGGGTGTCCCCGGCCGGCCACTGGTGAACCAGCCCCGCCTGCAGGGTCTGCACCGGCGCCTCCAGCGGAAGGTCGACGTCGGTTCCGGTCCGCCCGGCCGTCAAAGTGTACGGCCGGACCAGGTTCGGCCCGCCGGCGGTTACCGGCGGCTCGCGTTCGTCCATTGCGGTCCGGACTCGGCGCGGCGGGCGGACTGCACCACGTTGCCCACCTGTTCGACAAGGATGGCCATCTCGTACCCGATCTGACCGATATCGCACGACGGCATCGCCAGCGTGGCCAGATGCGAGCCGTCGCCGACACGCATCAGCAGCAGGAACCCGTTCTGCATCTCGACCACCGACTGCAGCACCTGTCCGCCCTCGAACAGCTGAGCCGCGCCGCTGGCCAGGCTGGCCAGCCCGGATGCCACCGCGGCCAACTGGTCGGCGCGCTCGCGCGGCAGGTGTTCGCTGGCCGCGACCGGCAGCCCGTCGACCGATACCAGCAACGCGTGCGCCACCCCCGGCACCTCTCGCACGAATTTCGACACCAGCCAGTCCAGTGGGCTGTACGACGATTGGACCGTCATTGCTCGCCTTCCCGGGTATCGCGCGCGTGTGACCGGGCGGAGCGCACACCGCTGAAATGGCTGCCGATCGAGGTACGGACGGCGTTGGGGTCGCGGGCGTGAAATCCGCCGTTGGAGACAACCGGCTCGTCGGCCTCCGCGGCGCCGGGCACCAGGCGGGCTCCCGGCGTACGCATCGGCAACCCGTGCTCGGTGCGCGACTCCACCGGCTTGTTCTCGGCTTCGGCAGCCGCCGACCAGCCGCGGTCCCACACCGTCTGCCAGTCCAGGTCGGGGCTGTCGACCAGCTGATGGGGGTCTTGGTCGCCCATGATCTCCGACAACATGCGCTGGTAGATCACGTCGTCGTCCTGCGGGCCCGACGGGGTGAGGTCGGGCGGCTCGGGTCGGGCTGCGGGCGCTGGGGCGGGGGCCGGGCGCCGGGCGAAGAACGCCGAGGTGTCCGACGCCGTGCCGGCCCCGGACTGCGCGGGCTCCGGTGCGGACGCGGGTGGCTGCGCGGATCCCTTCTCCCACCACGGCGTGGGCAACGGACGCTTGGGCTGCACCTCGGGCGGGACCTCCGCCGCCGGGGTCTCGGTGATACCGCTGGACCCGGGGCTGCGCCGGGGCAGGGACGTCACCGACGTGCCGGTCTCGCCGGTCTGCATCGGCACCCCGGCCGGTTCGGGCTCGGGCGGCTTCACCGCGAAGAACTGACGCTGGGGCGGCTGTTGCTGCTGTTGTTGGCCCTCGACCAGCACGGCGAGCGGCAGGTAGACCTCCGCCGTCGTACCGCTGCCGGCCTCGCCCGCCGCCGGTCCCCGCAGCCCGACCCGCAGCCCGTGCCGCGCGGCCAGTCGGCCCACCACGAACAGGCCCATGTGCCGCGCGTTCTCCGGGGTGACCTCACCGCCGGCCTGCAGCCGCATGTTCGCCATCCGCCGGTCGGACTCGGTCATGCCGAGCCCGGCGTCGGCGATGCGGAGCAGCACGCCGCCCTCGCTGCCGCGTACGGCGGACACCTTGACAGCGGTGGTCGGCGGCGAATAGCGCAAGGCGTTGTCGATCAGCTCCGCAAGCAGGTGGATGATGCCGCCGGCCGCCCCACCGAGCACCGTGCAGTCCGCGACCGCGGCGATCTCGACCCGTCGGTAGTCCTCGACCTCCGAGACCGCCGCGTTGATCACCGTCGCGAGCGGGACCGGTTCGCGCTGGTCACGCCCGATCTGAGCGCCGGCGAGGACGAGCAGGTTGGCGCTGTTGCGGCGCAGCCGGGCCGCCAGGTGGTCCAGCCGGAACAGGTTGTCCAGCCGCTCGGGGTCTTCTTCGTTGCGCTCGAGCCGGTCGATCAACGAGAGCTGCTGGTCGACCAGTGACCGGCTACGGCGCGACATCGTCTCGAACATGTCGTTGACCAGCAGCCGCAGCCGCGCCTCGTCGCCGGCCAGCAGCAAAGCCTGGGTGTGCAGTTCATCGACGGCGTGCGCGACCTGCCCGATCTCCTCGGTGGTGTACACCGCCAGCGGCTGCGGGATGGGCTCGGCGCCGCCCCGGATCCGGTCGATCTCGCCCTCGAGGTCGGTGTGCGCGACCTTCAGAGCGCCGTCGCGCAGCACCCGCAGCGGCTTGATCAGGGCCCGCGCCACCAGCAACACCACCGCCAGCGCCAGCCCGATGGCGACCAGCACCAGCACGGCGTCGCGGACGGCCGCGTCGCGTCGCGCCGTCGCCTGGCTCTGCACCGAGTTCGTCACCGACGAGGTGGCGTCGTTGATGATCTGCTCGGCGATGCCCTGGGTGGTGTGGATCGAGCGCAGCAGGTCGGAGTTGTCCACCAGCGAACTCTCCGGGTCGGACATGATCGCCATCCGGGCCACCAGCTGCTGCTGCAGGTTCTTGGCGTCCGGTGAGCCGGTGCCCAGCACCTCACTCATCCCGAACAGGGTGGACGGCTCGGTGCCGGCCAGGGTGATCATCGCGGTGCGCAGCTGCGGCTCGGGCAGGTCGGCGCCCCTGGTCACCAGGATCTCCTGCATGGTCATCTGCCCGCGTGCCCCGACGGCCCGGCTCAGCCCTTCCACCTGCGCCCGGATCTGCTCGCTGTCGACGTGCACCGACGCGTTGATCGCGTCCTCGGCGGTCAGCAGCAGCGGCGCGTAGGTGGTGATCCGGTCGCGCAGGCCAATGCTGTTGTCGAGCACCTTGTCCAGCAGCGACTGCCCGCCGTTGAGCAGCGTGTTGACCCCGGAGCGCACGTCGGGGATCACGTCGGTGTCGGCCAGCCGGGTCTGCAACTCGTACTTGCGGGCCGAGAAGTTCTTCTTGGCGCCTTCGACATCGCGGCCGGTGGAGCTGGCCAGCAGGGCGACGTCGAGCGCCGACATGTATCTGGTGATGGTCGGTATCACGTCGGCCCGCGCCGCGGCCAGACGCAGAGTGCCGGAGGTGGCCATGGCGCTGCGGACCTGCAACGCGCCGAACGTCGTCGCCACCAGCAGCGGCACCAGCGCGATCGCAAGCACCTTCCAGCGCACCGGCCAGTTGCTCAGCGACCAGCGCGGCGGGCGCTTGGCCGGCTTGGCCGGGGTGACGGACGGCGGGACGGGAGGAGCCGCCGCGACCTGATTGGTCGGGCGGGCGAACATCGTCACGTGCCGGCGGCCGGGCCGGCCGCACCCTTCGGTGGCGTCGCGCGAAACGAGAGACTCATGAGACTTCCTGCTGCTTTATTCGCCGGCAGATGGCCGCGGGCGTGTATGCCTGGCAATCCGACGAGTATGACAGCCCCCAGCCGAGGTCTCCATAATTGTTACTGAGTAGATAAGGTTCGCCGCAAACCCCCCGCGCGATGAGGTCACGGTCCGGCAAACTCAGGCCGGGTACTCGGCGACCGCCTTCTTCACCACCGACTCAACCTCCGCGGTGAGCAGGAACCGTTGGGCGACCAGGGCCTGCGCGGCGGACCGGACGGCGGCGGCGTAGTCGTCGCGGCTGGCGTAGCGCTCGGCCACCGACGGGCGCCCCGGCCGGAACGGCAGCTTGCTGCCGATGCGCTCGTACATCACGTCCGGGAGGTCCTCGACGAACCGGCGGGCATTCCAGCCGGTGTAGGCCGCCAGCGGCGCCGCGACGGCGGGCAGCCGGATGCCGGCCACCTCGTTGCCGTCCTCGTCGACCGCCGAGACCAAGTCGACGTGTCCCGCCGATGGCAACCACGCAGGCGCGGGGGTGTTCGCGTAGCCGAAGCCGGACAGCACCTCCTTGCGGGCCACCGCGGTGCCGTCGCTGGTCCTGGGCACCCGGCTGGCCGGGGGCTCGATCCCGTCGACGACCCAGTTCTCCAGCGCGATCAGCAGCGCCCGGGCGACCGGCGTGACGTCGAGGTGGTGCACCGGGTTGGCGGCGGGCAGGGCGTCCTTGATCTTGCTGCTGCCGAAGTGGTCGGTGCCGGCGAGCAGGTAGGTGCGGACGTCGGGGTCCTCGGGCAGGTCGGCGCCGGTTTCCGGGTCGACGTGCACCAGCGCGCCGTCACCCTGCCAGTACTCGGTGGCGCTGTTGGTGAAGATCGTCTTCGGCACGCACCCGAGTTCGCGCTGCCGGGCCAGCAGGTCGGCGCTGTTGAACGGGCCCTCGGTGCTGCTCCTGCCCGGGGTGGAGGGCTGGGCGTAGCGGTGGTTGAACTCGCCGCGGTTGGCGCTGGCGAAGTCGCTGAACACGCCGTCGAACACCTGCATCCCGGACTCGTCGACGTTCAGGCCGTCGGACAGGAACTGCCGCAGCAGCCGGCCCGCCTGGGAGACTCCGTAGGCGAAGGTGTGGGTGATGCCGTCCGCGCGCAGATGCGAAACCACATCGCGGATTGCCAGCAAACCGGCGCCGGCGACCGGGGCCAGCGCGCTCCGGTACACCAGCTCGTAGATGTGAAACGGCTGGAATCCGCCGTCCAGGGCGACGTGGGTCTCGTCGGTGAAGCGCCAGGTGTTCCGCGCAACGGTGACCGGCTCGGCGTCGGGTGCGGTGCGTACGGTCAGCACCGCTTCGGAGTCCTCGACGTCGACGGTCGGGTACGCGGTGAAGGTGAACAGCGCCTCCGCACCGGGGATCGATTCGATCTCGGGCGCCGAGAAGCTGAGTGGGTGGTCGTCCCGGACGGTGTCAGAGCGCCACTCCAGGCGCAGGAAGCCGGGTTCGACGTCGGCCTGCGGCGCGGTGAGGCCCAGGATCGCCGGCCCACGCTGCACGTCCCACTGCCAGCCGCACGAGGCGATGGTCCAGCCGCGCTCGAGCAGGAACCCGTTCTTCAGCCAGGGCGCGTTGGTGGGGACACCGCGGTTGGGCACCACGAACAGCAGCTTGCCGTTACCGCCGCTCACCGGGCGCAGCAGCCGCAGGTCGGCGTCGAAGCGGACCAGCCCGTCGGCGTCGCGCGGTGCCAGCTTCAGGTCGGCGATGCGCTGATTCGACCGGTATTCGGGGTCGACGGCGAAGGTGACAGTCGCCTCCACGTTCTCGTAGCGGCTGTCGGCGTGCGGGTAGACGTTGTGCACCTGAACTGACTCGACTGACATCTCGGCTCCTCCCCGGTGGGTCTGATCCAAGATTTCTGCAGAGCCCTTGGCGAGTTCTTGGAGACGGCTTGGCGGCGACGCCAAGAAAGGCGCAAGAATTTGGCAAGCCGACGGCTTTGCCATGATCGACGCATGTTTCGGCTGCTGTTCTATTCCCCGCGCATAGCGCCGAACACCGGCAACGCCATCCGCACGGCCGCCGCCACCGGATGCGAGCTGCACCTCGTGGAGCCGTTGGGGTTCGACCTGTCCGAGCCAAAACTGCGCCGGGCCGGGCTGGACTATCACGACCTGGCCTCGGTGACCGTGCACGAATCGCTGCAGCAGGCGTGGCGGGCGCTCGGTAGCGCCCGGGTTTACGCGTTCACCGCGCAGGCCACGGCGCGCTTCGCGGACATCGCCTACACACCCGGTGACGTGCTGATGTTCGGGCCCGAGCCGACCGGCCTGGATGCGGCCACACTGGCCGACCCGCACATCACCGCACGGGTGCGGATCCCGATGCTGGCCGGGCGGCGCTCACTGAATCTGTCCAACGCCGCGGCCGTCGCCGTCTACGAGGCGTGGCGGCAACAGGGATATGGCGGCTCGATCTGACGCGGGGCGTTCGATGGCTGCAAATGCAGAAGCAGGCTCGTGCATGAAGCACGAGCCTGCTTTCCACAGGGCACGTTGGGGGGCAGGGGGGAAACGTGCCACAGCTCGGGGGCGCCGCTAACGCGGCGCGGATATCAGGCGCAGTCCTCGGCGTGGAAAGCCGGCGCGGTGTAGACGGCTTCGGTCTCCTGGAAGAGGATTTCGTGGCTCATTCGGTCTTTCCTTTCGAGCGAAGCTTGGTCTCTGTTGTCACTTACATTGCCGGACTCGAGGCGCTCGCGGTGTCCCCCGATAGGGGACAAAGCGGGATGAATTCCGTGTCCTCCGATTGGGGGACAACTGGGGGACAAATCAGCCCGGACAGGGCAGGCCGGCTGATTTACCAGCTGTTCCAGTGCGTGAGGCTTTCGGCCGGTAACCGCTTGGCCGGCCGGAAGTCGGTGCCCTTGGTGTAGGCGATCGGGAACAGCCCGCCCTGGCTGTACTCGTCGTAGGGGATGCCCAGGATGTCGGCCACCTTGCGCTCGCCGTCGTTGAGTAGGTGCAGCGTCGTCCAGCAGGAGCCCAGACCGCGCGAGCGCAACGCCAGGCAGAAGCTCCAGACCGCCGGGAACAGCGACGCCCAGAAGGAGACGCCGCCGATCGGCGAGCTCTCTTCCCGGCCGCTGATGCACGGGATCATCAACACCGGCGCCTCGTGCATGTGCTCGGCGAGGTAGGTCGCCGAATCGCGGACCTTGCCCATCCGCTCGCCGCGGGTGTCGTCGTATTCCGGCGCCGGCGAGCTGAGGTAGCCGCTGGCGTTGGACAGGTAGACGTCGCCGATCGCCTTCTTCTTGTCCGCGTCTTCGACGAACACCCACTGCCAGCCTTGCGAATTGGAACCGGTGGGCGCCTGCAGGGCGAGGTCGAGGCATTGCATCAACACCTCGCGCGGCACCGGCTTGTCGAAGTCGAGGCGTTTGCGGACCGAGCGGGTGGTGCTCAGGACTTCATCGACGGTCAAGTTGAGGGTCATAGGTGGAGGCTACCGTTGAGCTCATGAGTATCGAACTGTCGCAAGAGGTTTCCAGCAGGCTCGAATCGGATCACTACGGCTGGCTGACCACGGTCGCCAAGTCGGGACAGCCGGTGCCGCGGCTGATCTGGTTCTACTTCGACGGCGCTGACCTGATCGTGTACACGATGCCCAGCGCCGCCAAGGTCGCCCACATCAAGGCGCGACCTCAGGTGAGCCTGAACCTCGACTCCGACGGCAACGGCGGCGGGATCATCGTCGTCGGCGGGACGGCCGCGGTGGACGCCACCGACGTCGACTGCCGTGACGACGAGCCTTACTGGGCGAAGTTCCGGGAATTGTCCGACCAGTTTGGCCTCACCGACTCGATGGGCGCCTACAGCACCCGGCTGCGGATCACGCCGACCAAGGTGTGGACCACGCCGACGGCCTGACGGCCTGTCCGGCGACGAAGCGTCACCGGAAATCCCGGGACTTCGAGCCGACGGCCAGGCTGATGAGGCCCAACCGTTCGGCGACGACGGTGATCGCACCGCTGGCGTTCTGCACCTGGCCGCGGATCAGCAACGCCGGCGCCGTGTGCGCGAGCTTGCGGTGCCGTGCCCACACCCCTGGCGTACAGAGCACGTTGACCATCCCGGTCTCGTCTTCGAGGTTGACGAACGTCACGCCCTGGGCGGTCGCGGGCCGCTGCCGATGCGTCACCGCCCCGGCGATCAGCACCCGGTCCCCGTCGGGCACCGAACCCAGCTCGGCCGCCGGCACCACTCCCATCGCGTCCAGGTCCGCCCGCAGGAACTGGGTCGGATAACTGTCCGGGGAGACGCCGGTGGCCCACACGTCCGCGGCGGCCAGCTCCAGCTCACTCATCCCCGGCAGTTCCGGGACATGTGATGACGAGCCCACCCCGGGCAACCGGTCCGGCCGTTGGGTGGCCGCGGCCCCGGCCGCCCACAGCCCTTCCCGCCGGGACATGCCGAAGCAGCCCAGCGCTCCGGCCGTCGCCAGCGCTTCGGTCTGCGGTACGGACAGTTGCAGCCGTGAGGTCAGGTCCAGCAGAGAGGTGAACGGGCCGTTGGCTTTTCGCTCCTCGGCCAGCTTCTCGGCCAGCTCGTCGCCGATATGGCGGACGGCGCCAAGGCCGAGGCGGACCTCCATTCCGTCATTTTCCAAGGTGGCGTGGGCCAGGCTGGCGTTGACGTCCGGACCATGCACCAGCACCCCGTGCCGGCGTGCGTCGGCCACCAACGACTGTGGCGAGTAGAAGCCCATCGGCTGGGCGCGCAACAGCGCGGCACAGAACGCCGCCGGGTGGTGCAACTTGAACCACGACGAGTAGAACACCAGCGACGCGAAGGACAGCGCGTGACTTTCCGGAAACCCGAAATTGGCGAATGCGTGCAGCTTTTCGTAGATCCGGTCGATCACGTCATCGGAGGCACCGTGCAGGGAGCGCATGCCCTCGTAGAACCGGCCGCGTAGCCGTTGCATTCGTTCGGTCGACCGCTTGGACCCCATGGCACGACGCAGCTGGTCGGCCTCGGCGGCGGAGAAGCCGGCGCAGTCGACCGCCAGTTGCATCAACTGTTCCTGAAACAGCGGCACACCCAACGTTTTCCGCAATGCCGGCTCCATGGAGGGATGGTCGTAGACCACCGGATCCAGGCCGTTGCGCCGACGGATGTAGGGGTGCACCGACCCGCCCTGGATGGGCCCGGGGCGGATCAGCGCTACCTCCACCACCAGGTCGTAGAAAAGCCGGGGCCGCAGCCGCGGCAAGGTGGCCATCTGGGCTCGCGACTCAACCTGGAAAACGCCCACCGAATCGGCCCGGGACAGCATCTCGTACACCGCGGGTTCGGAGAGGTCGAGCCTGGCGAAATCCACCTCGATGCCCTTGTGCTCGGCAACCAGATCCCGGGCGTAGTGCAGCGCCGAGAGCATGCCCAGCCCCAGCAGATCGAACTTCACCAAACCGATTGCCGCACAGTCGTCTTTGTCCCACTGCAGGACGCTGCGGTTCTCCATGCGCGCCCACTCCACCGGGCACACGTCGGCGATCGGGCGGTCGCAGATCACCATGCCCCCGGAGTGAATGCCCATGTGCCGCGGCAGGTTCCGGATCTGCTCGGCCAGGTCGACAACCTGTTCCGGAATACCCTCGATATCGGCGGGCTGCCCGCTCCAGTGACTGATCTGTTTGCTCCACGCGTCCTGCTGCCCCTGCGAGAACCCCAGGGCACGTGCCATGTCGCGCACCGCGCTGCGGGCCCGGTAGGTGATGACGTTGGCGACCTGGGCGGCATAGTCGCGGCCGTATTTGTCGTAGACGTACTGGATGACTTGTTCCCGCTGATCCGACTCGATGTCGATGTCGATGTCGGGCGGCCCATCGCGGGCGGGTGACAGGAACCGCTCGAACAGCAGATCGTTGGCCACCGGGTCGACCGCCGTCACCCCCAGTGCGTAACAGACCGCGGAGTTAGCCGCCGATCCCCTGCCCTGGCACAGAATGTCGTTGCGCCGGCAGAACTGGGTGATGTCGTGCACCACCAGGAAGTAACCCGGGAACCGCAGTTGAGCAATCACTTTCAGCTCATGCTCGATCTGGGCATACGCCCGTAGGGCGACGTCCGCGGGGCCGTACCGGTCGGCGGCGCCCGCCATGGTCAGCGTCCGTAGCCAGCTGTCCTCGGTGTGCCCGTCGGGTACGTCGAACGGCGGCAGCTGCGGCGCGATCAGCGCCAGGCCGAAGGCGCACTGCTCGCCGAGTTCGGCGGCGGCGGCCACCACGTCAGGGCCCCCAAAGGGCACATGCGCGAACAGCCGGGCCATCTCCTCGCCCGAGCGCAGATGCGAGCCGCCCAGTGGGGCCAGCCACCCGGCCGCGGCGTCCAGGGATTGCCGGGCCCGGATGGCGCCCATCGCCATGGCCAGCCGGCGCCGCGACGGTCCCGCGAAATGGGCCCCGGTGGTGGCCACGACGCCGACCCCGAAATGCGGCGCCAGTTCGGCCAGCACCGCGTTGCGTTCGTCGTCGAGCGGCTGACCGTGATGAGTCAGTTCGATACTGACCCGGTCGGCGGTGAACCGATCCACCAGATCGGCCAGCGCCCGTTTCGCCGCTTCCGGGCCGCCCGCCGAAAGCGACTGTCGCACAGCTCCTTTGCGGCATCCCGTGAGTATGTGCCAGTGCCCGCCGGCCGCCTCGGTCAACGTGTCGATGTCATAGCGGAGCTTGCCCTTCTCACCGCCGGCCAGGTGTGCGGCGGCCAGTTGCCGGGACAGCCGTCGGTACCCTTCCGGACCGCGCGCCAGCACCAGCAGATGCGGACCGGGCGGGTCCGGCTGCTCGGTGCGCGCCACTGAAGACAACGACAGCTCGGCACCGAACACCGTGCGCACGCCGAGCTCGGTGGCCGCTTCGGCGAACCGCACCGCCCCGTAGAGGCCGTCGTGGTCGGTCAGCGCGAGGGCACGCAGGCCCAGGCGGGCGGCCTCCTCGACCATCTCCTCCGGCGTGCTGGCCCCGTCGAGGAAGCTGTACGCCGAATGCGCGTGGAGCTCGGCGTAGGCGACCGACGAGCGCACCCGCCGCCCATCCGGTCTTGCCGTATACGACCCCCGCTTGTGCGAGAGCGGAGCGTCACCGGCCGGCACAACCGGGGCCGCTTGACCAGCATGGCGTGGCTTGCCGTCGAGCACCCGCTCCATCTCGGCCCAGCTCGGGGGTCCGTGGTACCAACCCATAATATCAGTCTATCGAACAAATGTTCGATACGCCACGGACAACGAGGCGGACTGCCGAACAACTTCGCAACGGCGATGAAAAGATTTGCGAACGGCATCTGACGGCACCGCATCACCGCTGTTAAACGCACCTTTATCGGAAAAACATGTTCTTAACCTGACAGACCTCGCCACGTGCACCCACCACCCGGATACTGGTACAGATTGAAAAAGGCGACGGCGGGGGCTGGGCATGGCACAACCGATGACAGCGGGCACGGGACTCACCCGGGCTCCGGACTCGAACCGGCACATCGGCATGACGGCTGCGGTCGCCGTCCTGGCCGGACCCGTCCCACCAGCCCACGACATCAAAGATCTGCTGGCCGAACGCTTTACATCCGGATCAGACATCACCGCGCACCTGCAACGGGTGGCGCTGCCGGCCCCAGGTGACGACGGCGAACTGTTCCGAGCCATCGCCCACGCCCTGGAACGACCGCTGGAACCCGACTTCCCGCTCTGCGAATGCTGGATCATCGAGGGCCTGCAGAACGGCCGCTGGGCGATCCTGGTCAAGGTCGGTGCGGGCCGGGACCAGCACCCGTCCCCGGCCCAGCTGCTCGCCCGGCTCTGCGACCACGACCGGGGCGCCTTCGGTGATTCGACTGCCGCAGTTACCTTCTCACCCGAACCCACGCCCGGCTGGGCCGACGCCACGCGGCAGGCCGCGACTCGCGTCGTCAACGGCCTCTCCGCCGCGGCCGGCATCCTGCGACCCTGGCCGTCCGCCGGTCCGCCGCCGACCGTCCTGCGCTACCAGACGGTCGTCGTACCCCGCGGCGCCGTCGACCACATCGCCCGCAAGTTCGGCGCGACCTCCGACGACATCGCCCTGGCGGCGATCACCGAGGGATTCCGCGCCGTTCTCATCGGTCGAGGCGTACAACCACAAGCAGATTCGCTGCGCACTCTGGGCACGCCGTTGACTCACCTACCCGTCGAGCACCGGGACCCCTTTGCCCAGCTGCACGCGGTGCGCACCCAGGCAAGCCGGCGATCTCCAGGCCAATCACCTTTGGCGCTGTGCGCCAAGATGATTCACGCGCTGGCCCGAATCCCGCAGCAGGACGTGATCGCGCTGGCCACCGCGCCCCCCGGACCGCGCTACCAGTTGTGGCTGATGGGCCGGCGGCTCGAGCGGCTACTGCCGATCCCGCCGACGGCGCCGCAACACGGCACCGGGGTCGCGGTACTGAGCTACGGCAGCGACCTCGTCTTCGGTATCACCACCGACTATGACTCCGACCCGAACATCCTTGCCGCCGGCATCGAATCGGGGGTGGCGCGCCTGACGGCGCTCGGCCGGGACTCGGTCGTGCTTTTCGACCGCCGACGCAAGCGCCGCGCCCTACCCAACAGCGCGGTGCGGTGGCGGCCGTCACCGGCGTCCGCCCGAGTGCGCCACTGACCGACACCCGCATCGGCCACCGTGAGAAGGTGGGGCATGCCAAAATCGGGGCCGGTGACAATCGACCCACGCCACCACGATGCGGTGTTGTTCGACGCGGCGCTGCCGCCCGCCCATCCGCTGCTCGAGCGTCTGCGCTCCGTGCATGTCGGCACCGCCGTCTGCGCGCCCGGCGGCCTGGTCGAGGCGGCCCGGCGGTTGTCCACCCGGCCTGGTCGGTGCGCCGTCATCGCGTCGGACACAGCCGGTGTCACCGCCGCCCGCGACGCCGGTTTCGCGCTGGTGATCGCGGTCGGCCCCGAGCGCGTCCCGGGCGCCGACGCGGTGGTCGCCGACCCTCGTGAGGTCGAGGTGCGCACCGGTGACAAGCGCATGTCCGAACTGCCCGATGCCGTGCACGCCGTCGATCTCGCCGGCCGGGCCCCTGCGGTGTTCTTCGACTTCGACGGCACCTTGTCCGACATCGTGAACGATCCCGACGCGGCCCGGCCGGTCGCGGGCGCATCCGAAGCACTACGGGAACTGGCCGCGCAGTGCCCGGTCGCGATACTCAGCGGCCGCGACCTGGCCGACGTCTCCACACGTGTGGGCCTTCCGGGCATCTGGTATGCCGGCAGCCACGGGTTCGAGCTCACCGCACCCGACGGCACCCACCACCAGAACGAAGAAGCCGCCGCGGCCATCCCGGTGCTGGAGCAGGCGGCGGCGGAACTTCGTGAGCAACTCGGATCGATTCCCGGGGTAGTGGTGGAGCACAAGAGATTCGGCGTCGCAGTGCACTACCGCAATGCCGAACGGGACCGGGTCGGGGAGGTGGCCGCGGCGGTGCGCAATGCCGGGCAGCGCGACGCGCTGCGGGTCACGACAGGACGCGAAGTCATCGAATTGCGTCCGGATCTGGATTGGGACAAGGGCAAGACCCTGCGCTGGGTGATGGAGCATCTTGGCGCGCAAGCGGGTTCCCGGCTGCCGATCTATCTCGGCGATGACATCACCGATGAGGATGCGTTCGATGCGGTCCGCGGCGATGGCATCCCAATCCTGGTGCGGCACAACGATGATGGCGATCGCGCCACCGCGGCGCTGTATGCTCTGGACAGCCCCTCCCAAGCCGCCGAATTCACTCTTCGGCTGGCCCGGCAATTATCTGACGCTGGCGTGAATTAACTTGCGGCTCTTCGGAATTCTGCGGTAAAAGCAGCACCCGGGGTTCCGTTTGGCGTTACGCTCCCGGCAGTCTATCGGGAGGACTGCCATGTCGTTCGTGTTCGCAAATCCGGAATCGATGGCCTCCGCGGCAACCGACCTGGCAGCAATCAGATCCGCTGTCGACGCGGCCCGTACCGCGGCCCTGGGCCCGACCGCTCAACTGCAGGCTGCTGCCGCCGATGAGATCTCACAGGCGATCACCGCGATATTCGGCCAGCACGCCTTGTCGTTCCAAACCGCCGGCGCGCAGGCGACGGCGCTTCATCAGCAGTTCGCCCAGGCACTGAACTCCGGGGCCGGCGCCTATGCACTTGCCGAAGCCACCAACGTCCAGCAGACGCTGTTGGACGCGATCAACGCACCCACCCAGGCGCTGCTGGGGCGACCGCTGATAGGCGACGGCGCCAACGGGACGGCGACCAGCCCGAACGGTGGCGCGGGTGGGCTGTTGTACGGCAACGGCGGCAACGGCTATTCCCAGGCGGCTGGTTCCGGGGCGGCCGGCGGGAGCGGGGGCGCCGCGGGACTGATCGGCAACGGCGGTGCGGGCGGGACGGGCGGTAGTGGCGCTACGGCCGGCGCGGCCGGCGGCAGTGGTGGGTCCGGAGGCGCCGGCGGTTGGCTATGGGGCAACGGCGGCGCCGGCGGGGCCGGCGGCAGCGGCGTGGCCGGGGCAACGGGCGCCGGCCTCGGCCAGGCCGGAGGTGACGGCGGTAGTGGCGGAGCCGGTGGCGCGGCGGGACTGCTGGGCGGCAACGGCGGGGCCGGCGGCCACGGCGGAGACGGCGCGGCCGGCGGGTTGTCGACCGCGAACAACAGCGTCGGCGGTCATGGCGGAACCGCAGGCGGTGGTGGGACCGGCGGCCGCGGTGGACTGGCCTGGGGCGACGGCGGGAGCGGCGGCGGGGGCGGCAACGCCGGTGCCGGAGGAAACGCCGGGACGAGCGCCGCGCGTGCCTTCCTGGGAACCGGCGGCGATGCGGGCGGTGCCGGCAGCGGCGGCGCCGGCGGGACCGCCGGATTGTTCGGTGGCGGCGGTGGAGCCGGCGGCGGTGGCGGTGACGGCGCAGATGGGGGAATCGCCTGGGGTGGATTCAACGCCGGTCAGGGCCCCCTGGCGAGCGGCGATGGCAGCGGCGGCGGCACCGGCGGGGCCGGTCAGAGCGCCGGACTGCTGTGGGGCGGGGCCGGTGCCGGCGGG
>NZ_LKTM01000158.1 GCF_001417955.2 Mycobacterium gordonae
ACACCGCCCTGGCCGCCGGTACCACCGGTGCCGCCGTTGAGGTGATCCCCGGCGCTTCCGCCGGTTCCGCCCTGGCCGCCCTTGCCGACCGGGTCGCCGAATCTGGCGTTCAAGCCGCCGGCGCCGCCGGTACCGCCCTTACCGCCGGTGCCGGCTGCACCGCCTTGCACGCCGACACCGCCCTGGCCGCCGGTACCACCGGTGCCGCCGTTGAGGTGATCCCCGGCGCTTCCGCCGGTTCCGCCCTGGCCACCGGCGCCGCCGTCGCCTCCGGAGAAGTCGTTGGCACCGGTGCCGCCCTGTCCACCCGCTCCTCCGGTGCCGCCGGTGTGCCTGCTCCCGGCTGCGCCGTCGCCGCCGCGACCACCGGTGCCGCCGTCACCGCCGTCGCCACCGCCGGCGTAGTTGTTGGGGTTGGCGCCGGCAGCTCCTCCGGTACCGCCCTGGCCGCCCGTACCGGCGCCACCTCGGGTGTCGGCGCCACCCTGTCCTCCGGTGCCGCCCTTGCCGCCCGCACCTGCGCCGCTGCCCACGTTTTCCCCGCCCTGGCCACCGGTACCGCCCTTGCCGCCGGTGCCGCCGCCGAGACCGGTGTCGAGACCGCCCTGACCACCGATACCGCCCTGACCGCCGGTGCCGCTGCTGTACTCGCCGGTGCCACCGACCCCGCCGGTACCGCCTTGGCCGCCGACGCCCGCTGCTCCGACAGCACCGGCACCGGTACCCGCCGTCCCGCCGACACCACCGGTGCCTCCGCCGCCACCGACACCGCCCCTGCCGCTGCCGTCTGCGGCGGTGCCCTGTCCGGCCGTGCCGCCCGTTCCGCCCTGACCACCCGCGCCGCCGGCGCCGTTGGTGCCGCCGGTGACGGCGTTTCCACCCTGGCCGCCGGCGCCGCCGACGCCGCCCTGGCCGCCAGTGGAGCCGAAGCCATCAGTTCTGCTGTTGTCAGCTCCGGTGCCGCCCTGGCCACCGGTTCCGCCGGCCCCGCCGGTGCCGCCGGTGCCGCTGCCGCTGAGGTCGGCTCCGCCGGTGCCGCCGGCGCCACCCGTGCCACCGATCGCAGGGGTGGTGCCCGTCGCACCCTGCCCGCCCTGGCCGCCGGCGCCGCCATCGCCGCCGGCCATTCCGGCGGTGACATTGCCGGCACCGTTGCCGCCGGCGCCTCCGCCACCGCCGGTTCCCGCGGCGCCGACGGTACCGCCGGTGCCTCCGGCGCCCACCGCACCGCCGATACCGCCATTTCCGCCGTCACCGCCCCGACCACCGTCACCGCCGCCCAGGCCGGTGTCGGCGGTACCCGAGCCGCCGACACCGCCCTGGCCGCCTGTGCCGCCGGCTCCACCGCTGCCGTTGGCACCGCTCGAACCGCCTGCGTTGCCACCCTGGCCACCCTGACCGCCCTGGCCGCCGGTGCTGCCGTTCTTGCCGGTGCCGGTCAGACCGTCGGCACCGCTTCCGCCCGCGCCTCCGGCTCCGCCTATGCCGCCGTCGCCGGCCGTCCCAGCGGCGGCGGACACGCCGCCCCGTCCACCCTGACCGCCCTGACCCCCGGTACCGGCGGCGCCGGCGTTGCCGGACAACCCGGCCCCGGCGCCGACCGCTCCGGCCGTGCCGCCGGTCCCACCGGCCCCGCCCGCGCCGCCGTCGCCGGCGTCGTTGCTGCCGTCGTCGGCGTAACCGGCACCGCCGGTGCCGCCTCGACCACCGGCGCCGCCCGCCCCGCCGTCACCGTTGAAGGCACTGCCGCTGCCACCCTGGCCACCGGCGCCGCCCGCGCCGCCACGGCCGCCCACCGAACCCGCGGTACCCGGCGCCGTGCCTACCGTGCCCGCGCCGCCCGTTCCACCGGCGCCTCCGTCCCCTGCGGTACCGCCCGCGCCGCCGCCGCTCGCGTCGAGCCCACCGGCACCACCGGCACCACCCGCACCGCCGTTGCCGGCGCCGCCACCGATGTCGGCCGCGCCCTGTCCACCCTGGCCACCGGCGCCGCCCATGCCGGCGGTGCTGCGGACGTGATTGTTGGTGCCGCCGACGCCACCGGTCCCGCCTTGGCCGCC
>NZ_LKTM01000159.1 GCF_001417955.2 Mycobacterium gordonae
GGCTCTTCGCAATTGAGGGTGTAGGGCGGTCAGCTGTTTTCGACTGGTGATCGGGGGGTCTGGTTGGCTGGGGGTGTGCCGGAGAAGAAGCGGAAGAGTAAGAGGAAGAGCGGGGTGTCCGGGGGCAGTGTGGACCTGGCGATGCTGCAAAAGCTGATTGCCGATGCTGGCCGGGACGTGTTCGCGGGAATGTTCGATGAGCCGACGCCCGAGGTGCGGGCTGTGCCGGGGTATGCGCGGGGTTTCCGGGTGCGGGTCGACCTGATGTACGCGAAGCCGCCGATCTGGCGTCGTCTGGACCTGCCGGGCGACCTCATGCTCGATGAGCTGCACGTTGTGCTGCAGGTCGTGATGGGCTGGCAGGACGGTCACCTGCACAAGTTCGGTGTTGGGGCGGACCGGCGTACCCGTGCCTACTTCGTCACCGGGTTTGATCTCAGCGAAGGCGACGACGGTGTCGTCGAGGACAGCGTGCGGCTCGATCAGGTGTTGTCCGTAAAGGGCGAGCGGTTGTTCTATGACTACGACTTCGGCGACGGATGGGAGCACGTGCTGGTGGTCGAAGATGTTTTCGATGATCCGCCCCCGGCGCCGGTGTGCCTGACGGGCAAGATGGCCTGCCCGCCGGAGGACTGTGGTGGCCTGGGCGGCTATGAGGAGTTGGCTGCGTGGGTTCGTGGCGGATACGACCCGCAGGCAACGCCGATGGGGCTCAGTGCTGAGGAGATGCGGGACTGGCTGCCCCGGGGCTGGCACCCCGATCGTTTCTCGGTGGCCGAGACCAATGACGCTCTGGCCGCGTTGACTACGCGTTGAGGACTTTCACTGCCGAGGTTGAAGGAGCTGGGCTCTGAAGCCTCCGGTCTCGAGCAGGGACCGGGCGATGTAGTTGGTCAGGTTGCGGAAGCCCAGCGCGGATCCGCGCAGGTGCTCGAGGCGGCCGTTGATCGCTTCGGTTGGCCCGTTGGAGGTGCCGGGACGGTCGAAGTAGGCCAAGACATCAGCGGCGCGCTTCTTCAGGGTGCGCCCGAGGGTGATCAGTTCCTGCAGCGGCTTGGGAACGCCGGCGCTCAGCGCGGTGATCAATGCCGCCATCATCATGCGGCCCTTCGCGCGGTCGGGTTCACGGTAGGCGGCCACGGTGCGCTGGTACATCGTCCAGGTGGCCTCGACCTCGGCGTGGGCGTCGATGGCGAACAGTGTGGCCAGCCGTGCTTTCTGACGGTCGGTGAGCAGGTCAGCACCGGTGTGCAGCGTGCGTCGCGATCGGTAGAGCGGGTCGGTGCTGCGGCCGCGGTGCCCGCAGGTGGCCAGCTGCACCCGGCGGCGGCACTCATCGAGGGCGTTGCCGGCAAGGCGGACCACGTGGAAGGGGTCCATCACCGTCGCCGCGTCGGGTAGTTCTTCGGTGGCGGCGGTCTTGAAACCGGAGAATCCGTCCATGGCAACGACTTCCACGCGGTCACGCCAGTCTTTTGGGCGGTCGGCCAACCACTGCTGGAAGGCCTGTTTGGAGCGTCCTTCGATCATGTCGAGCAGCCGGGCCGGGCCGGTCTTGTCCCGTGCCGGGGTCAAGTCGATGATGACCGTGACGTACTTGTCGCCGCGGCGGGTGTGACGCCACACGTGCTCATCGACTCCGATCACCGCCACACCGTGAAACCGGTCCGGATCGGCGATGAGCACCCGCATACCTTCAGCCAGCACCGCATTGTTGGCGGTGTTCCACGACACCGCGAGCGCTTCAGCGACTCGGGACACCGACAGGTGCTGACAGACAAGAGCTTCCAGCGCCCACCGCAGAGCACCCCGGGACAGTCTGGCGCGTGGCTCGGCCGCCTTATCGACGTCTTGACGCCACACATGCTGGCATCCGGCGCAGCGGTAGCGACGGATCGTGATCAGCAGTGTGGTGGGTCGCCATCCGAACGGCTCGTGGGCCAACGTGCGGGTGACGCTGTCACGCGGACTGCCTTCTTGGCCGCAGCGACGGCACCACCGGTCCTCATCGGCGACCCTGCACGCCAGCACCGCACGGTCGGCGGCAACCTGTTGGCCGG
>NZ_LKTM01000160.1 GCF_001417955.2 Mycobacterium gordonae
CCCATCTTCGGAAGACCTCGACCCCTATCCCGACAACGACGCGCCGAGCACCCCTACACCCTCATCTGCGAAGAGCCCCTTTAACCCCGGTCATGTCAACACCGGGGGGTTCAACACCGGGGACACCAACACCGGGTGGGCCAACACCGGCGACCTCGATACCGGGGCGTTCATCTCGGGCAACCAGAGCAACGGCCTGTTGTGGCGCGGTGACCGCCAGGGCCTGATCCAGGCCGACTACACCCTGACCATCCCCGACATCCCCCTGACCCTGGCCGGCGGCGGCATCCTCAACATCCCCATCACCGGCAACATCACCGGACTGGCCATTGAGTCCTTTTCAGTGCACGGCCAGACCGGCGCCATACCGGTGAACCTGGGAATCAATGTCTTGGGGGCCGACACGGGCGGACTCGATATCCGTGTCGGTCTCCCTGACCCGCTGCCGTCAGTCACCATCCCAATACCCCCGCTGCCGCTGAATCTTCACGTCACTATCGACGACACATTGACTTCCATCGCAATACCGCGGATCGCTGTCAACCCCATCGTCTTGAACAACCTGGTGTTGGGGGGTGTGGGGACGCCGTTGACGGTGAATGTGGGTGGGAGTGCCGGGCCGGTGGTGGTGCAGTTGCTGCATGTGGCTGCGGTGCCGGGGTTGGGGAATAGCACGGTGGCGCCGTCGTCGGGGTTCTTCAATTCCGGTGCGGGTGGGGTGTCGGGGTTCGGGAATATCGGTCAGGTTGTGTCTGGGTACGGCAATGTCGGGTCGATGGTCTCGGGTGTGAAGAACCTGGGTGTTTTGGTGTCGGGGGTGTCGACTCTGGGGGGTTCGTTGTCGGGGATCGGCAACACGGCCTCACCCGGGGCGGGGCCCTCGGGTGTGTTGGGTGCGGGGTTGGCGAGTGTGGGTGTGGGCAATGTCGGGTTCGCTGATCTCGGTTGGGGGAATGTCGGTTTCGGCAATGTCGGTGACTCGAATGCTGGTTTCGGGAATCTGGGCGCCTGGAATCTCGGGTTGGGGAATGTGGGGAGTTTCAATCTGGGGTCGGGGAATCTGGGTGACTTCAATGTGGGGCCGGCGAATCTGGGCTCGCACAATGTCGGGTTCGGTAATCTCGGTGACCACAACTTCGGGTTCGGCAACAGTGGGCTGAACAATGTGGGGTTTGGTAATACCGGGTCGAACAATATTGGTTTCGGGTTGTCCGGTGATCATCAGGTGGGGTTCGGGGCGTGGAACTCCGGTGGCGGGAATGTGGGGTTGTTCAATTCGGGGTCGGGGAATGTGGGGTTGTTCAATTCCGGTTCGGGGAACTGGGGGATCGGGAACTCCGGGGAGTCGAACGTCGGGTTGTTCAATGCGGGCCGGCTGAACACGGGGGTGTTCAACACTGGTGTGCTCAACACCGGGGTCGCCAATCCGGGTAGCTACAACACCGGCAGCTTCAACGTGGGGTCTTCCAACACCGGTTCGTGGAATCCCGGCCAGATGAATACGGGGTGGTTCAACACCGGGGATTACAACACTGGCTGGGCCAATACCGGGGACTTCAACACCGGCGGGTTCAACCGGGGTGATCTGAGCAACGGCTTCTTCTGGCGCGGAGACAACCAGGGCCAGGCCGGCTTCGACCTGACCTTCACCATCCCCCGTATTGCCCTGCAGATTGACGTTGATGTGCCGATCAATATTCCGGTCACGGGCACCCTTGGATCCCTGGTGAACGGTCAGCCGATCATCACCATCCCGTCCTTCGTTATTCCGGCATTGCATCTCAATGGCTCGGAACTGAGCGGAACGATCGGTCCGATTGTGGTGGATTCGATTGTGGTGTCGGGTCCGTCGTTGAACTTGGTGGTGGGTGGGCCGGGTGAGTCGTTGCGGTTGAGTTTGTTGGGTCCGGCGGTGGGTCCGGTGGTGGTTCCGGTGTTGGGTTTGGTGGCGGGGCCGGGGTT
>NZ_LKTM01000161.1 GCF_001417955.2 Mycobacterium gordonae
CGCACCCGCGCAGAAGGTGCCACCGGTGTGTCCTAGCACCACCACGCGCACCCCGGGGTCCGCGGCGGCGACGGCGGCTGGGGCGGTGCGTCCGGTGCCGGCCAGGGCTCCAGCGGCGTGGCCGGCGACGGCGGCAAGGGCGGCGCCGGCGGCAATGCGAGCGCGGGCGGCGCCGGCGCCGCCGGCACCGGCAACAACGGCGGCAACGGCGCCAACGGTGGTCAGGGGGGTGACGGCGGCAACGCCGGCGGACCGACCGGTCGCCACGGCGATGGCGGAGCGGGCGGCGCGGCAGGTGACGGCGGCAAGGGCGGCACCGGCACGACCGATACGGGCAACGGGGCCGGTGCCGGTGGCCAGGGCGGCACCGGCGGTATCGGCGGCACCGGCGGCTCCGCCGGCACGGGTGGCAACGGCGGCACCGGTGGCGACGGCGGCGCCGGCGGCAAGGGTGGTGGCGGCGGCACCGGTGCCGATGCGCTGGCCGGCAGCGGTCATGCCGGGGGCAGCGGAGGCAACGCCGGACGCGGTGGCGCCGGCGGATATTCCGGCGGAGCTGACTCGGCTGGCGCCAACGGCAACGGCGGCCACGGTGGTGACGGCGGTACCGGCGGAACGGGAGGTACCGGCGCCGCGGGCGTCAGCAGTAGCGGCCAGGTCGGCGGCGCCGGCGGCAAGGGTGGCGATGCGGGCGTCGGCGGCGGCAGCGGCGGTGGCGGAACTGCCGGTCACGCGGGCAATGCGGGCACCGCTGGCACCGGAGGTGCGGGCGGCACCGGAGGGGCCGGCGCTGATAACGCCGCGGCGGCGGGCACCGGATATGGCGGCGGCGCTGGAGGTGCCGGCGGTCAGGGCGGCTCGGGCGTCTCGGGCGGCGCCAACGGTGCCGGTGGCCGGGGCGGTGACGGCGGCGCCGGCGGCCACGGCGGTGACGGCAAGGCAGGGACCGCAACCGTCGGTCAGGCCGGCGGCGCCGGCGGTCGGGGAGGCGACGCCGGAGCCGGCGGGGCAGCGGGCACCGGTGCGGGTGCCGCGTCCCAGGCCGGTGCGGCGGGTACCGGAGGCATCGGTGGTGACGGTGGGGCCGGTGCTGCCAACGGCACCGCGGGCGGCGCCGGGTATGCCGGTGGCGCCGGGGGCGCGGGCGGTCAAGGTGGTTCGGCCGGCGTGGGCGGCACCAACGGCGGTGGCGGCCTGGGTGGTGACGGTGGCCGCGGTGGTGCCGGCGCTGCGGGAGCCGCGGGTGTGGGCACTGTCGGTCAGGACGGCGGTGCCGGTGGCAGAGGCGGTGACGCGGGTGCCGGCGGGGCGGCCGGAACCGGATCAGGCGCCGCGGGCAGTGCGGGTCGCGCGGGTTCCGGCGGTGCCGGTGGTCAGGGTGGCGATGGTGGGACCGGCGGCGCCAACACGCTCGCGGGGCAAGCCGGGTATGCGGGCGGCACCGGCGGCGCGGGTGGTCACGGCGGCGCGGCGGGTGCGGGTGGCGTCAATGGTGACGGCGGCCGGGGCGGCAGCGGCGGCACCGGAGGTGCGGGTGGCACGGGGGCCACCGTTACCGGAAGCGACGGAGGCGCCGGCGGTACCGGCGGTCGGGGCGGCGACGCGGGCGCCGGCGGCACGGCCGGCAGTGGCGCCGGAGCTGCAGGTAGCAAGGGCCTTTCCGGCGACGGTGGTCGGGGCGGGCGCGGCGGCGACGGTGGCGTTGCCGGACGAGACGGCAACGGTAACGGATACACCGGCGGCGTGGGTGGCGTCGGCGGCGCGGGCGGCAACGCCGGCGTCGGCGGCAGCAACGGCAGCGGCGGGGCCGGTGGCACCGGAGGTCAGGGCGGTGCCGGCGCCAATGGACGACCGGACACCGGCGTCGGTGCCGGCAATGGTGGCACCGGCGGGCGCGGCGGCAGTGGCGGTACCGGCGGGGTGGCCGGCACCGGCGGC
>NZ_LKTM01000162.1 GCF_001417955.2 Mycobacterium gordonae
CCCGCCGGCGCCATTGGTGCCGCCCAAGCCCGCGTTGCCACCCGCTCCGCCGCCTCCGCCGAGCCCTCCGTTGGCGCCGGCCTGGTTCGGGAAGATCGCGTCGGCTCCTCGGCCGCCGGCACCGCCCGCACCGCCGGTGCCGCCGACGCCGTCGTTGCCCCTCACCCCGCCGGCGTTCGCGAAGCCGCCCGCGCCCGCCTCGCCACCGGCGCCGCCGGTTCCGCCAGTTCCGGCCGCGCCGAACGAACTGCTCGCGCCGCCCTTCCCGCCGGCGCCGCCCAGGCCGCCGTTGCCGCCGGCGCCGCTGACGGCGCTTGTGGTGAAGTCGGTGTTCAGACCGCCGACGCCGCCGCTGCCGCCCCGGCCGCCGGCTCCGCCGTCGCCGCCGTTGAGGTCGAGCGCGCCATTGCCGCCGGCGCCGCCGGACCCACCGTTGCCCCCGGCTCCGCCCACACCGCCGCTCCCCGACGCGCCGATGCCGAAGCCTGCGTTGCCGCCGCCGCCCCCGGCGCCGCCTTCGCCGCCGCCGCCACCCGCGGAGGACGTGGTGCCGACGACGCCGGTTCCACCGTCGCCGCCGCGGCCGCCGGCGCCGCCGCTGCCGTTGATCCCGCCGGTGTCTGCGCCGCCGCCGGCGCCACCCTGGCCGCCCTGACCGCCGGCAAGACCCCACTGGCCTGCTCCGGCGCCGCCGGCGCCGGCGCCACCGGCGCCGCCCTGACCGCCGTTACCGCCGTTACCGGCGTTGCCGGCGACACCGCCCGCATTGGCCGCGCCGCCGGCACCGGCCTGACCACCGGCCCCGCCGGTGCCGCCGGTGCCGCCACCGCTGAACGCGCCGGCGCCACCGGCGCCTCCGGCACCCCCCTGACCGCCGTTGCCGCCGGTGCCGCTGACGGCACTGCTGAAGCCGCCGGTGTTCAGACCGCGCATGCCGCCCTGGCCGCCCTGGCCCCCGGCGCCGCCGTCGCCGCCGCTGCTGTTGACGGCGCCGCTACCACCCGCTCCACCGGCGCCGCCGTTGCCACCCGTGCCTCCCGCGCCGCCAATCGCGACGGCACCGCTTCCCGAGCCTGCGTTGCCGCCGCCGCCACCGGCGCCGCCGGCACCGCCCTGACCGCCGCTGCCGCTGCTGAGGGCGTTGTTGGCCCGGCCGGCGCCCCCGTCGCCGCCGCGTCCGCCCGCGCCACCGCCACCGTTGGCGCCGCCGGCGTCGGCCAGTCCGCCGTTACCGCCCTGGCCGCCCTGGCCGCCGTTGCCGCCGAAGCCTCCTGCGGCAACGGCGGTCAAGGTGGCGCCGGCGGAGCCGGCGGAGCCGGCACCCTGATGACCGCCGGCGCCGGTGGCACCGGCGGGACCGGAGGCGACGCGGGTCAGGGCGGCGCGGCCAACGTCGGCGGCTTCACCGGCAGCGCGGGTGTAGGTGGCGCAGGCGGGATTGGTGGTGACGGCGGTGCCGGCACCGGCGGCACCGGGCCCGGCCAGTCCGGGTTCAACGGGGGCGACGGAGGCCTGGGCGGCAACGGCGGCAGCGCTGATCTCGGTGGCACCAATGGCGCCGGTGGGGCGGGCGGCCGCGGCGGCGACGGTGGGGCCGGCAAGGCCGCCGCCGTCGGGACCGGCGGCCAGGGCGGCAGCGGGGGAAGCGGTGGCACCGGCGGCTTCGGAGGTAACGCCGGTTCCGGCAGCGGCGCAGTCGCCGCCGGCGGGGCCGCGGGAACCGGCGGAAACGGCGGCGCGGGCGGTGCGGGTGGCAACGGCGCACTCAACGCCGCCGGCGGCTCCGGCGGCGCCGGTGGCCGCGGCGGCGACGGTGGCGTCGGCGGTTTGGACACCGGAGGTCTCGGCAGCGCGATTGGCGGCACCGGCGGCAACGGCGGACTCGGCGGAGCGGGCGGCACCGGCGGGGCCGGTACCTTGTCCGCCG
>NZ_LKTM01000163.1 GCF_001417955.2 Mycobacterium gordonae
CCACCCCACCGGGCCGCCAAACCAGCAGGTCAGCCAAGTGCCGGTCGGAAAACGCTCCGGAGGTGACCTAATTCAGGTCAGAGACCAGATAGTCTGGCCGAATGCAGTAAACGGCGGTCGGACTCTGCGGGATTGAACTTCGGTCTGATCCCCAGTTTCACGAAGGACTGCCTCGACTTTTTGTGCAGCGACCGACGGTTCGCCGAGGCTGCTCCACAACGATTCAGCTGCCGCGTTGTCCGAGTCGGTGATCGCCGCGACCATGTTCTGGCTTACTTCCGTTTGGTTTGTTTCCCGCAGCACGGCGATGGCTAAAGGCACTTTGATCGTCGACCAGGCCTGCCCTGCTGGCCAATCGCCGAGGACCCTGGCTCTTGCATCTGCCCCCACGGCGCTGATCGCGATCGCTACCTTGCCGCGCATCCTTTCTCGCAATTGGCCGAAGTCGGCTTCCAGAGTGTCGGTGGAGGCGGGGGCGGATGCTTGCGGGACCGGCGTCGGTTGCGGCGCCAAGGCGCCACCGGGTGATGTCGTGGCCGACTGTGCGACGCGGTCACCGCCATGACCTTTCGTTGCATCGGTTGCTACCGCGAAGTAGCCAGCCATGACAACGACACCGGCACTTAGGCTTGCCAAAACCACGCGGTGATGGGGGATCGGGAAGTGCCTGCCGGCAGCGGTGTCATCGCGATGGCGTCCGCCGCGTTGCTGCTTCTGCGCCGATCGATCAGGCATGGCACTGATTGCCGTCTTTGGCCACGCAGCAGTCTGACACGGCGGGAATGTAAGAAAGCACCGTCTTCATAACGTAGGCACGTCAGTTCTGGCCACCTCATCGAGTAGATCCCGTGTCTTGGGGAGCCCAACGTCGAGTCGAAGCCGCCATGGGCCGTCGATGCGTGAGAAAACGAGAAGCGCTCCGGTGTCATTCAGATCCGCCCGCAGACGAACTTGGTCTGGATCGCCGGCCTCAATCCACCAACCCAGCCGTGGCACCACCCTGAGTTGGTGGGGGTCGTCTTCGGGACGGGCAAACCAACGCATCGCCATAAGGTAACGCGGCGAGCTATAGAAGCACTAAGCCCCCGATCACGAGCACCGCGCCTACGATCCCGATGAACCGTCTGATGCTCACGGTTGGGAGGTACCAGATGGACTGACCGACAAACGTGTAGCGATTCGGTATTTGCACCAAGTCTTCGTTGACGCGACGAAGAATGGTTGCCTACGGCGGTTGCCTTGCCTTCAATGGCGTGTAAGCCACGGGCGTGCAGTTCTAGAACTGCCAACAGTTGGCGGCGCACGGCAGACTTGCTAGTTAAGGTCGGTGTACTTAGGGGAGTTAGCTATGACATCCATTGGAAGAGCTGGAGTCACCGGGGCCGCGTTGTTGGTGGTCGCGTGGGTTATCGCAGCACCGACCGCACAGGCGAACGAGTATTCCTGCGCTAACGCTGCCGCGGCAAACGGCTACGTCAACGAGAACAAGTTCCTCTGGCAGATTGAGCAGGACTGCAAGGTCGCATATGCCATCGCCTACCCAGGCGGCATTAATACGCAAGCTGAGGCCGCCGCCGCTGTAGCCGCTGCAAAGCAGTATTTGCGTTCACTCGGGTACGACGCCGCGACGGTAGAACAGATGGACATCGCTGGGCACGGGGTGTAATCCGCCGCGTTCGAAGTGCCTTTGGCCGCTTAAGCGGGAATTGTGACCGCTCCGAGGTCGGGTAGATCGGGTGACAGGGATTGCTACACCTGATTTACGACCCAATTACCGTCCTTCCAGTAAATTTCCACCATGTAATGATCAACACCACCGCCGAGACCCCTGCGTGCCAGGGTGAGTTGAGTCCAGTGGTTCATAGCAAACCGGCCTGATGCAGGGCGAGATACGGATCAACAC
>NZ_LKTM01000164.1 GCF_001417955.2 Mycobacterium gordonae
GCGTCATGGACACCCTCCACGACACAAACCGCCAGGTCACCATAGGTATCCTAGGCAGAACTCCAGATAACCCAGGAGTCGCTCAACGCCCGCTACCGCCGCGCGATCAAGGCCCGCGGACACTTCCCCTCCGAGCAGGCGGCGCTCAAGTGCCTGTATCTGGTGACCCGATCACTGGACCCGACCGGTGTCGGCAGGGCACGATGGACGATGCGGTGGAAACCTGCCCTCAATGCGTTCGCGATCACCTTCGCCGACCGATTCCCGGCAGCCGAAACCTACTGATGAAAAACGCCGGAAACACCGTTAGCGAGATAGACCCTGTTCACCTGTCAGGTGAACAGGATTTGGGTGAAGGTTTTGGCCGGGTGACAGTGTTGGGCATTACAGTCGGGCGTGGCAGGGCTGGCTGCGCCTGTGCTGCTTGCTGGAGTGGCCTCCACAGGGGTCAGGTGTTGAGAAATGCAGCGCTGATCTAGCATCGCCGCGTCGATGTCGTTGTGACTTTTTCCCGTTTTGACCGTGAGCGGGCTGCGAGCGTTCCCGTTTTGGTTTCGACTCGGCCGCTTCCGGGGCGGCCGGTGGTCAGGGCGGAATGGTTCTTCGCTCGCTCTCCCGTCGGTGTGGTCGTGGGCCCCTTCACGCGTGGACGGTTGTAGCGCTGGGGCCCAGAGGGGCGGGGAGGGTGACTGCCGACGGGCCACTGCTGAGCTCGCTTGTTGAGGTGATGGGCACGATCCGCCACGCGGAGTTGAGCACCGTGCCGGTCGCCCTGGCTGATTTGGTGAGTCTGATCGAGCAGCAGATTCCGGCCGTTAACTACGCCGGCATAGCGGTGCCAGCTCGGCGCTTGGAGCGCACGCCCCCAGCCGTCATCACCGGACACCCTGTTATCGCGATGCTGCACGACGCTGAGCACCATGGTGGGGGGGTCCGGCTCGGGACGCCGCCAGCAGCCAGGACACCGTCCTCGTCGCCGACCTCACCGTCGAGGGGCGCTGGCCGCAGTTCACCAGCGAAGCCGCCCGGGTGACTTCGGTGCGCAGTATCGCAGCGCTGCCGATGCATCACGACCGGTTCGTGCTGGGAGTACTGATTCTGGCTGCCGAACGACCTGACGCTTTCGATGCCACCGTCCTCGCGAATGCCGCAGATCTGGCGGCGCTGGCCGCTGGGGCCTGGAGTGCGGTGGTGCGCGAAGAGCAGCTACGCCGCGCCCTGAACTCCCGCGATGACATCGGTCAAGCCAAAGGCATCCTGATGGAACGCTTCAGCATCACCGCCGATGGCGCCTTCGCGCTGCTGCGTCAGCTTTCTCAAGAATCCAACACCCCCCTGCTCGACATTGCCCAACACCTCATCGTCACCGTCACTAACGGTGACGTGTCGACCTAAACAGACTGTGTCGCAACACGTCTCAAAGATTGCGGTCGGTGCGCCAGCCAAGCGTGCCGGCCCAGGAGAAACGTCCTTGATGGCACACGGGCTGAACCATCAAGGACTAAGAGGGAGTCTCCGTGTCGCGACCACCACTCCCCCTGTCTGGGGAACTACCCACAAACACCGCTAACCCACATCCACATCCGGGAAGATTGGCAACCGCGGCCCGTCGTGATGGCCGGGTGGCGGAGACGTCCAGCATCCGAGTCTGCTGGAAGTTGAGTCAGCACAGCCGCTGGGTGTCTCTTTTCTTAAAGGCCCCGCGGATGCGGCCTCCGCATCCAGCATGCGTTCCCTGCGTGTCGGCTGCCAGGTGAAAGGGACCACTTCAGGGGTGTTTTTGCCATGAGCATGGGACCACCTGTTTGCCATTGATG
>NZ_LKTM01000165.1 GCF_001417955.2 Mycobacterium gordonae
GAGGGCGTGCTGACCGGAGACTCCTTCTTCCACCTGGCGCCGCTGGGGTCGCCGGGCGCGCTGGCCGGGCTGAACATGTGCGGGGCCGGCCGGGTGGTGTGCCTGATCGACCCGGTGGGCGACGTGTACGCCTGCCCGTTCGCCATCCATGACCGCTTCCTGGCCGGAAACGTTTTGACGGATAGCGGTTTCGGCCTCGGCTTTTCCAATGTCTGGAAGAACGCGCCACTGTTCCGCGAACTGCGCGAGCCACAGTCCGCCGGAGCCTGCGGCAGTTGCGGGCACTACGACAGCTGCCGGGGCGGCTGTATGGCGGCGAAATTCTTCACCGGCCTGCCGATGGACGGCCCCGATCCCGAGTGCGTACAGGGCCACGGGGCGCCGGCGCTGGAATCCGAGCGCCAGACGCCGAGGCCGCGCGTCGACCACTCCCGCGGTAAGCGGATCACCACGCCGGTGCCGTTGACCCTGTCCATGAGGCCGCCGTCGCGGCTGTGCAATGAAAGTCCCGTATAACCATGGCAGACCAATGGTTTGAAACAGTCGCCATTGCCCAGCAACGCGCTAAGCGGCGGCTGCCGAAATCCGTCTATTCGTCGCTTATCTCGGCCAGTGAAAAAGGCGTGACGGTGGCCGACAATGTGGCGGCATTCAGCGAACTCGGATTCGCGCCGCACGTCATCGGTGCCAGCGCGAAACGCGACCTCTCGACCACGGTTATGGGCCAGGACATTTCGATGCCGGTGCTCATTTCACCGACCGGCGTTCAGGCGGTTGACCCCGACGGCGAGGTCGCGGTCGCACGTGCCGCCGCCGCCCGCGGCACGGCAATGGGTCTGTCCTCATTCGCCAGCAAGCCGATCGAGGAGGTCATCGCCGCCAACCCCAAGATCTTCTTCCAGATCTACTGGCTCGGCGGACGGGACGCGATCGCCGAACGCGCCGAGCGGGCGCGGGCGGCAGGTGCGGTCGGATTGATCGTCACCACCGACTGGACGTTCTCCCACGGCCGCGACTGGGGCAGCCCCAAGATCCCCGAAGAGATGAACCTGAAGAACATCCTGAAGCTTTCGCCGGAGGCGATCACCAAGCCGCGCTGGCTGTGGAAGTTCGGCAAGACGATGCGGCCGCCGGACCTGCGAGTCCCCAATCAGGGCCGCCGTGGCGAGCCCGGCCCGCCGTTCTTCTCCGCGTACGGCGAATGGATGGGCACACCGCCGCCTACCTGGGAGGACATCGCCTGGCTGCGGGAACTGTGGGGCGGACCGTTCATGCTCAAGGGCGTGATGCGCGTCGACGACGCCAAAAGGGCGGTGGACGCAGGTGTTTCGGCGATCTCGGTGTCCAACCACGGCGGCAACAACCTGGACGGCACACCCGCGTCGATTCGCGCGCTGCCCGCGGTGGCGCAGGCCGTCGGCGACCAGGTGGAGGTCCTGCTCGACGGGGGCATCCGGCGGGGGAGTGACGTGGTGAAGGCGGTTTCGCTGGGGGCGCGTGCGGTGATGATCGGACGAGCGTACCTGTGGGGGCTGGCGGCGGCGGGCCAAGCCGGCGTCGAGAACGTGCTGGACATTCTGCGCGGTGGAATCGACTCGGCGCTGATGGGTCTCGGGCATTCGTCCATTCATGACCTCACTGCGGATGACATTTTGATACCGCCCGGCTTCACCAGGGAGTTGGGAGCGCGCTGAGCACGCGCCGGCTGGCCGAATCGCGCACCGTCTGGCCGCATTGCGAAACGGGCGTTTCGCTGCGACGAGCCGTACCACACAGA
>NZ_LKTM01000166.1 GCF_001417955.2 Mycobacterium gordonae
CACCCGCGCCGCCCACGCCGGGCTGACCCCGGGCCAGCGTGTGTGCAGTTCGCGCGCCACCGCGGTCGTGATGTGCTCGACAACGTTGATGCGGGCCTCGGTGTCAGTGGCATAGCGCAGCCACAGCTGCGCGCCGTCGACCACACCCTGCTCGCCCAAGGACAGTGCCGGTTTGAGTGCGCTGCCATCCACGCGGCACAACGTCCAGCGGCCCCGCGATTCGGCCACCAGCGGTGGCTGCCCCAGTTCCTCAAGACGGGCGGCGATTAGATCCACCAGCGCCGAGAGCTGCACCGACACCGGTGCCCCGGCATCGAGGACCACTCCGACCTTGGTGGCTCCGGCCAGGATCGCCACCAGGATCCGATCGGGCAGCACCGCCCCAGCTGGCGCCCCGGACGTCGCCTCCCGGCTGCGCTCTAGCGTCATCCCTGCAGCGCTCCTGCGGTGGCAAACCCATCACCCAACTCAGCGGCCAACTTCTGCAATGCTTCGCGGGTGTTTTTGCGCAGCGCGGGAAGATCCAGGGTGGCCGCATCCCGCAGGTGCTCGTCCCAGGGCACCGTCAGGACCGCCTTGACGCGCTTGCCCAGGGTTTGTTCGACATGGTTGACGAACTTCGGTGTCGCGCTGTGATTGGCGTCGTTGAGCACGATCACCGACCGTTTGAGCAGCTCATGTCCGCGCCGGGCCGCCAGCCAGTTCACCGTCTGTTCGATCATCAATCCGCCATCAATGGTGCAGGATCCCAGGATCATCAGCGCATCCGAGGACGACAGCACCGCTTTGAAGACATCGCCCTTCATCGCCGCACAGTCCACCAGGGCCAGCTGGTAGATCCGGCGGGTGCGGCTGATGGTTTCAAAGAACGCCTGCTCGTCAAAGGCGAACTCCGAGGCGACATTCTGATGGCTGGCCAGCACCTCGAGCCGCTCCCGGTTGCAGCCGGTGTAGGGCCGGGTTTTTGGGTGGGTCAGCGCGTCGGGATCGGCTAAGAACTCGCGCACCGTGGCCTTCATGGAGGGATCGATGAACCCGCCCAGACGCCCGCCGGTGTCATCGGCGTCCACCGCGATCACCCCGCCGCCACGATGGTGGGCGAACACCGACCCCACCGCCGCGGTCACTCTGGTCTTGCCGACCCCGCCCTTCATCGACACCGCCGCGATTTGATAGTTCCCCGGGATGTTGGCTGTGATGCGTTTCGTCCAGCCCTGCAGCTGCTTTTCGTAGTCGCCAGCGCCCAGATTCACCACCCGTCCGGTCACCATGTACACGGCCTTGCGCCACCCGATCGTGGCTGGTTCGCGACGCGTCTTGACCACCTCGCCGACCTGGATCTGGCGAAACGACTCCGCCCCGGCGTGCGGATCCGCCCGCGGCGCCCACCGTTCTTGCGGGTCGACCGCCGGCGTCCACTGCTGCGGCGGCACCGCAACGCGGTATTCCGCCAGGTGCGGCATGGCAGGGATCGGCGCCGGGCCGGGGGGCGCGGCAGGTGGCTCGCTGTCTTGTCGGCGCGGCGGCGCCGCGTTCCACGCCCCGCCCGCGCCCGGACCCCGCGACGCATCAGAAGCTAAGTGCGGGTGCCCAGGGCCATAGGACGCCGCACGGGAGGGCCCCGGCGGTGCGCAGGCCTGCTCAGGTGGCGGCGGGGGTGCCCGGTGCGTCACAGGAGAAGGCGCGAACAACGGGTCCCGCGCCGGCCGCAGGTCATTGTTGGGTGGGTGGGGGCCACGCGGTGGTGGCGGTATGGCTGCGTCCGGCTCAGGTAT
>NZ_LKTM01000167.1 GCF_001417955.2 Mycobacterium gordonae
GCGGCACCGCCTGCTGCACCGGCGTCTGCACCGGCGGCGCAGCCTGCTGGGTGGGCTGCCGACGGGGCGCGGGCGCCACATACGCCGGGGCCTGGGCCGGCCGGGTCACGGTCTGGGGCGGTGCTTGCTGAATCACCGGCGGCGGTGCCGGCGCAGCGGCGACCTCCACCGGCGGCGGCGCCACCGGCGGCGCCGGACTGGGCGGCGGGGCCGCGCTTGACCCCGGCAGCAGGACCTGCGCCGGCAACTCGGTGGCGGGTGCCTGCAGCGCCGGCGTCGGGACGCTCTCGCGCGGGCTCGGTTGCTGGGCCGCGGTCGGGCGCACGTTGGAGGCCAGCGAGACGATCAGCACTCCGGCGACCACCGCGGCGACGCCGACGATAGCCCCACTCACCAGCGCCAACGGCCTGCGCCGCGGATCGGTCTGCGGTTCGACGGCGTGCTCGGTGTCATCCTCCACGGCGCTGTAGGCCAGCGCCCCCTCGCCGACCCCGGCCATGGCGCAGACGTCGAGGTAGCTGGGGGTGAGCGCGCGGGGGTTCACCTCGCCGGTGCCCGGGTCCAGCGCGTAGGCCAGTGCGGACGTCGACGACGCGAACAGCGGTGCGTTCGCCGAGGCCAGCGCGGCGCCCCTGGCCAGCGCCATCTCCGGCTCTTCGGGACAGCTGACCACCAGCGACGTCGCCGCCTCCAGGGCGGGCTTGACGCCGACGATGTCGACGCCACAACCGATGAGGAACACGCCGTCGGCGCGCGAAGCCGGTGCGTCCAGACCCGCGACCATCGTCACCAGGCCGGCGGCGAGCGATTCGTCCCGGACGGACTGCCGGTGCAGGTCGACGATCGAGCCGTCGGCGACCTCGACGACGGCCAGCGTCGCGCTGCCGGACTCGACGAACAGCATCGCGATGTGCTCGTAGTCGAGGGCGGCGCCCACCGTCTGCGCCAGCGCGGCGGCCGCGAGCAGCGGCGACACCAGCATCACGCCGCCGACATCGCGGGCGGCGAGTTCCAGTCGCAGCGCGGCAACCTCGCTGGGGTCCGTCCAGGTGACGCCGGTGGAGGTCAGTTGATAGCCACCTTCGGCCGCGCCTTCGCGGGTGCCCACCAGCGCGGCGATCACCCGGTCGGTCGCCGCCTCACCGGCGTCTGCGCCTGCTGCGCCTTTCGCGGCAGCTACTTCGATGCTTTCTTCCTCGACGGTCGCGCCATCGGCGTTCGTCCCCTCGATCAGCAGCATCCGGACTGCTGAGGGCTCCATCGAAACCCCAAGCACGATGTCCATAACCCCTCCAAGCCATGTGCGAGCTAGCCACGGGGTCTGGGCGGACCGGCCCACCGCCCGGGCCGCCGTCGACAACATATCCGCCCCACTGCTGGAGCGACCGATTCAGCTGGCCTGTATGCAGTTTGCCAGCTGAAACCCTACTCGCGCACATCGAGGTAGGGAGCAATTCCTAGGAAGCTCAAATGTGAATCGCCGGTCAGGGGCCTCCGGGTGAGGAGAAGGGGTTCTGCGGATTGACGTTGGCCGGTGCCTGATTAACCGGCGCCTGGTTGGCCGGCACCTGGTTGGCCGGAACCTGGATCGGTATCGGCAGCGGGAGCAGCGGGACGTGCAACCACTGGGTCGTCATCTTCACCGGCGGCGGTTCCGACGTGGCCGGTGTCTCCGCCGCACTGGGCGCCTCCGCCGCGCTGGGTGGCTCGGTGGGGGACGGCGGCTCGGAGGTGAGCGGCGTCGTAGTGGCGGCCGGGGGGTGTGTGG
>NZ_LKTM01000168.1 GCF_001417955.2 Mycobacterium gordonae
CGGAAAGGGCAGCGCCCTCGGCGGCGGAAAGGACGGCGCCACAGGCAAGGGCGGGGCAGGTGGCCAGGGCGGCACCGGTGGCACCGGCGGCACCGGCGGCAACGGCGGCAACGGCGGCGACTCAACCTCCGGCAGGCCACAGGCGGGTCAGGGCGGCCGCGGCGGCGACGGCGGCGTAGGCGGTGCCGCCGGAGCCGGCGGCCTCGGTGGCGGCACGGGCGTCAATCAGGGCGCTACCGGCGGCGTCGGCGTGCAGGGCAACGGTGGCCAGGGCGGCACCGGAGGCAACGGCGGCACTGGCAACGTCGGCGGCGTCGTCAACCCCGCGGGTGGTCAGGGCGGCAACGGCGGTAACGGTGGGACCGGCGCCAACGGCGGCAATGCGGGTAACGGTGGCCATGGTGGCGACGGCGGAGTCGGCGCCAACGCCGACGGCGCCCGCGGCGGCACCGGCGGCGTCGGCGGCACCGGCACGCAAGGCTTCGGTGGTCGCGGCGGCAACGGCGGCGATAGCGGCAACGGCGCGGACGCGTCCGTCCTGTTCGACGCCGGTGACGGCGGCGTCGGCGGCAACGCCGGCGGCGGCGGCAAAGGCAGTTCGTTCGGCCTCGGCGGCGCGGGCGGCACCGGCGGCCGGGGCGGCAACGGCGGCAACGGCATCGCACCGCCCTTCGGCAGCGGCTCCGGGGGTAGAGGCGGCGGGGGAGGCGCCGGCGGCTTCGGCGGCGACGGAGAGATCCCCGGGTTTGCGGTTCCCGGCGGCCTACCGAACGGAACCACGGGCGGTCAAGGCGGCGCCGGCGCTCAGGGCGGCGGCTGATTCAGTCGTACCCGCGCCGCATGTCCTCGACGATCCGCGGATTGTCCAACGTCGACGGCTCCATCGGCCGCGGCCGGACGTCCTCGGAGAACACCGTCGCGGCGTTCAGCACCCGCTGGTCGAGGTAGCGCAGCGGCGGAACATCGCGTGGCAGCGCCGCGATCGGCGCGGCGCCACCGCGTTGTGCCAGCACGAACCCCCAGTCCCCGAATGTGGGCACGTACACGTGGTACGGCGTGACGGCATAGCCGCCCGAATGGATGGTCGAGACGGTGCGCCAGAACGCCGTTCGGGTCGAGAACGGGCTGCCCGCCTGCACCACCATCAGCCCGCCCGGGTTCAGCACCCCCGCGACCAGCGCGTAGAACTCGGTCGAATAGAGCCGACCCAGTACGGGCGTGTCGGGATCGGGCAGGTCGACGATCACCGCATCGAAGCGATCCGACCGGGCGCCCCGCAGCCAGCTCAGCGCGTCGTCGATCACCACGCGCACCCGCGGATTGTCCAGCGACCCGCCGTTGGCGTCACGCATGGTGGTACGCGCCAGTTCGATGACCGCCGGGTCCAGCTCCACCTGCACGATCCGCTGCAGGCCCGGCTGGCGCAGCAGTTCGCGCGCCGCCAGCCCGTCCCCGCCGCCGAGCACCAGCACCGAACGGGCGCCGCCTCCGAGTGCCGGGTAGACCAGGCTCTCGGTGTAGCGGTATTCGTCCCGGGTGGAGAACTGCAGATCCCCGTCCAGGTAGAGGCGCATGTCGTTGTCGCGGCGGGTGACCACGATGTCCTGATAGGCGGAGTGCCGGTGGGCGATGATCGGGTCGGCGTAGAGCTGCTGCCGGGTGGAGATTTCGATGTCCTGGGCGCGCACCAGCAAAGTGATGAGCAGGGCCAGCGCCGCGGCCAGCGCGGCCAGCGCCGCCGCCAGCTGCCGCCCCGATACGACCCGGCGCAGCAGAAACACCGCGACGATTGCCGCGGCCAGCAGGTTGATGATGCCGGTGGCCGCCGCGCCGCGGATCATTCCCAGCTGCGGGAGCAGCAGGAAGGGCCAGGCCAGCCCACCCACCAGCGCCCCCAGGTAGTCGGCCGCGTTCAAGTTGGCCAGCGTGCGCCCGGTGTCGGTGGCCAGATCGGACGGGCCCGGAGCGCGTCCGCGCTGAAGCAGCGTCATCAGCAGCGGCACCTCGGCCCCCACCAGGCACCCGATGACCGCCGTGCTCACCGCCAGCACCAGCGTCGAACCGTCGACAAAGGCGAACGCGATGTACAGGGCTGCGGCCGACAATCCGCCGACGATGCCGAGCAGCACCTCTACCGCGATGAAGGTGATGGCGGCGCGCGCCAGCAGCGGCTTGATCAGCAGCGCACCCAGACCGAGCGCGGCGATGTACCCCGCGACGATCAGCGACGTCGCCACGATGCCGCCGCCGTTGAGGCTGGCCGACAACGTCAGCATCGCCAGTTCGTAGACAATCCCGCAGGCGGCACACGCGGCGACCGCGGCCAGCAGGATGGCTCGCCACCGCCCCAGCGACGGCGAAACGGGTTCGGCCGCAGCGGTTGTCGTCATAGCAACGCGGCCGCGTTGACCCCTCCCACCGCCAGCAGCATCGCCGCTGTGGCGAACGCCGCCGGATGCAGTGTGGGTTCCTCGACATGCTCGTGAAAGTTGCCCGGCACCGCTATTCGCAGTATGACCAGCGCCAGTCCCTGCAGGATGACGCCGATTCCGCCGTAGATCGCCACACCGAGCAGGCCCTCGCCCAGCTGGTTGGAGCTGGTATTGATCGCCGCGATGATGACGGTGCCCAGCGCCGCATACATCGCGGTGGCCAGGATGGCGGCGTTGGGCCGGCGCTCGATGAACACCAGCTGACGCAGATTTCCGGGGGTCAGGACGTCGACCATCAGGAACCCGGCGATCAGCACGGCGATACCGACCGCAAAGTAGAGGACTGTGGCGACGGCCCCGCGCAGGATCGGATCGAGGCTGACGCTGCCGAACTCCACCGCGCTGTAGTACATGACAGTCCTCCTTTGCGAGTGCCTACTTGACGCCGCCCGGGCCGCCGGGTCTGCCGCCCGAGCCGCCGGATGGGGATCCGGGCGTGAACCCGGGACCGAGGAAGACACAGGAGCCGTGGCTGTACCCGGCGCCCAGGTCTTCGACGCGGATGCTGCAGGGCCGGGTGCCGTCCGGGCCGACGATCACGACGTAGTCGCTGTACCGCAGATATTCATTGCCGCCGTCGGACGCCCGGGCGGAGGGCGACTTGTAGTGAGCCAGTGTGTCGGCCACCTGCTTGGGTGACCCGGAGCAGGAGTAGCGGTTCGCGTTCGCGTCGTGGGCATACTCCTGGTAGTGGCCGGCGATGTAGGAGCCGACGTCCCGGCTCACCAGCACGATGCCGAAGACCAGCGACACGCTGGCGGCCAGTGCCAGCCCGCCGGCGACCAGCAGCAGCCGGTTGCGGGTCACGGCTGCCACCGGCTGGCTGTGTAGACGACGGTCCCGCCTTTGCCGGTGGGGTAGAGGTGCCAGGTCTGCCACTGCCAGCCGTCGCCGTCGGGCTCGGCCGCCAGGGCCGTCAGCGCGGCGTCGTCGCCCGGGAACACGCCGCCCAGCCAGCCCGGGTCGCTTGCGCACCGCTCGCGCAAGTCGCCGGCCAGGGCGCGGAAGGTGGCTTCGTCGTGCGTCACGCTGTGCGATTCGAGGTGATAGCCCGGAGCATCCGAGTGCGCGGGCAGACCGTCCCCCGCGGCGCACGAGACCTGTTCGGAGAACCGGCCGGTGCCGTGTTCTACGGTGACGACGTGCGACGCACCCAGGACGCCCAGCAGTAGCGCGCCGCCGCGCGGATGTGCCAATCGGTAGCTGGCCAGCGTGGGCGGTGCCGCCGCGTTGAGCGCCAATGCCAGCCTGGCCCCGGACACATCGGCCGGAGCCACCGCCAGATGGTGGAGCGGCACCTCGGTCAGCCCGCGGATGCGGGGTAGACGGTGATCTCGCCGGTGAGCACGGTCTTGCCGGTGGATATCTCCCAGGGTGTTTCCGGTGCCCAGCGCTCGAACGAGAGCAGCGTGGCCCTATCGGCGCTCGCGTAGTCGACGTAGTCCATCTCGCCGCCGGGCGGCAGGCCGGTGGTGCCCTCGGTGGTGTAACCGGCGTGACCGCGCTCCACTTCGTGTAAGTCGGTGCCGTCGACCGTGTGGCGGCCGCCGGGCTGCAGGTTTAGATCCGTGCGTTTGAACCACATGGCCAGCTCGAGTCGGCCGTCGTCCTCCTCGACGCTGAACCAGACCGGCTCGTCACCGCCTTCGAGCAGGTGCTCCCACCACACGAACGGGCCTTCGCGGTAGGTGACCGAGCCGCGCACCACGTAGTCGGTGCCGCCGTGGCTGACGATCGCGCCAGGGCCGAGCTGGCGGGGACCGTATTCGGCGGGCATCGCGGTGAACGCGAGCGGGTCCTGCCTGGGTTTGGGGGTCTCGGGCGTTCTGGGCGCCTTCTTGAGCGCATAGACAAGCACCAGCAGAGACGCGATGAACAGCGCCACCGCGATCACGATGAGTTGTGCTCCCACGCGGACCTTTCCGTAGTGCGCATAACGTAACTCACGGCCGCAGCGCGTGTCTTTCATCGGAGATGTCCCACTTGGCGGCTAGGCTATCGAACAGCTGTTCGGAAACTCGGCCGATGACTCGGCCTCGGGAAAAACGTGGGGAGCTGCGGTGCGTGTGATGGGCGTCGACCCCGGCTTGACGCGGTGCGGCCTGTCGCTGGTGGAAAGCGGGCGCGGCCGGCAGATCACCGCACTGGACGTCGACGTGGTTCGCACCCCGTCGGGCGAGCCGCTGCACCGGCGGCTGCTGGCGATCAGCGACGCCGTCGACCACTGGCTGGACACCCACCACCCGGACGTGCTGGCCATCGAGCGGGTGTTCTCCCAGCTGAACGTCAGCACGGTGATGGGTACGGCGCAGGCCGGCGGGGTGATCGCGCTGGCGGCCGCCAAGCGGGACATCGACGTGCACTTCCACACGCCCAGCGAGGTCAAGGCGGCGGTCACCGGCAACGGGAACGCGGACAAGGCGCAGGTCACCGCCATGGTCACCAGAATCCTGGCGCTGCAGGCCAAGCCCACCCCGGCCGACGCCGCCGACGCGTTGGCTCTGGCCATCTGCCACTGCTGGCGGGCGCCCATGCTGGCCCGGATGGCCGCCGCCGAGGCTCAAGCGGCGCAGCAGCGGAGCAAATACCTGGCCAAGGTGAAGGCCGTCCGGTGATCGCCTCGGTGCGCGGTGAGGTTCTGGAGGTGGCGCTGGATCACGCGGTGATCGAGGCGGCCGGGGTCGGCTACCGGGTCAACGCGACGCCGTCGACACTGGCCACGCTGCGGACGGGCAGCGAGGCGCGGCTGATCACCGCGATGATCGTGCGCGAGGACTCCATGACGCTGTACGGGTTCTGCGATGCCGAGAACCGCGACCTGTTCCAGACGCTGTTGTCGGTCTCTGGTGTCGGGCCGCGGTTGGCGATGGCGACGCTGGCCGTGCACGACGCGACGGCGCTGCGCCAGGCGCTGGCCGACGGCGACGTCACCGCTCTCACCCGGGTGCCCGGCATCGGCAAACGCAGCGCCGAACGGATGGTGCTGGAACTGCGCGACAAGGTGGGCCTGGTCGCCGGGTCCGGTGCAACGCCGGCGGTGAACGGTCACGCCGTGCGCGGCCCGGTGGTGGAGGCGCTGGTCGGGCTGGGTTTTGCGGTCAAGCAGGCCGAGGAGGCCACCGACAAGGTGCTGGCGGCCGACCGCGAGGCGTCCACGTCGTCGGCGCTGCGGGCCGCCTTGTCGCTGCTGGGTAAGGCCAAATGAGCGATCCCGAGGACTTCGACGAGCGCGACGTCTCGCCGGCGCTGGCCGTCGGTGAGGGGGACATCGACGGCAGCCTGCGGCCCCGCTCGCTTGGGGAGTTCATCGGCCAGCCACGGGTCCGCGAGCAGTTGCAGCTGGTCATCGAGGGGGCCAAGAACCGCGGCGGCACCCCCGACCACATCCTGCTGTCCGGGCCGCCCGGCCTGGGCAAGACGTCGTTGGCGATGATCATCGCCGCCGAACTGGGATCCTCGCTGCGGGTGACCTCGGGGCCGGCTCTGGAACGCGCCGGCGACCTGGCCGCGATGTTGTCCAACCTGGTGGAGCACGACGTGCTGTTCATCGACGAGATCCACCGCATCGCCAGGCCCGCGGAAGAGATGCTGTACCTGGCGATGGAGGACTTCCGGGTCGACGTGGTGGTCGGCAAGGGCCCAGGTGCGACGTCGATTCCGCTGGAGGTCGCACCGTTCACGCTGGTCGGTGCGACCACCCGGTCCGGTGCGCTGACGGGCCCGCTGCGCGACCGGTTCGGGTTCACCGCGCACATGGACTTCTACGAGCCCGCGGAGCTGGAACGGGTGCTGGCCCGATCGGCCGGCATCCTGGGTATCGAGTTGGGCGCCGAAGCGGGGGCGGAGATCGCGCTCCGCTCGCGCGGCACCCCGCGGATCGCCAATCGGTTGCTGCGTCGCGTGCGTGACTTCGCCGAGGTGCGCGCCGACGGCATCATCACCCGTGACATCGCCAAGTCCGCGCTGGCGGTCTATGACGTCGACGAGCTGGGGTTGGACCGGCTGGACCGGGCGGTGCTGTCGGCGCTGACCCGCAGTTTCGGCGGCGGCCCGGTGGGCGTCTCGACGCTGGCGGTGGCCGTGGGCGAAGAGGCTGCGACCGTCGAAGAGGTGTGCGAGCCTTTCCTGGTGCGCGCCGGAATGGTCGCTCGCACGCCGCGGGGCCGGGTGGCCACGGCGCTGGCCTGGACTCATCTGGGCATGACGCCGCCCGCCGGGGTCTCGCAGCCCGGGTTGTTCGACTAGGAGGACTCAGATGGTCACCGCCGCTTTGATCTTCGCCGCGCTGGCCGCGGTCCTGCACGTCTACATCTTCACGATGGAGTCGTTGACGTGGACCTCCAAACGCACTCGCGCGACGTTCGGCACTACGGTCGAGGAGGCCGAGACCACCAAGCTGCTGGCGTTCAACCAGGGGTTCTACAACCTGTTTCTTGCCATCGTGTCGGGAGTAGGCATTGCCGCGATGTTCACCGGGCACCGTGACGTCGGGGCGGCCCTGGTGTTCGCCGGGGTCGGGTCGATGGCGGCGGCCGCGGTGGTGCTGCTGATTTCGGCGCGGGATAAGGCACGCGCAGCCGTGACACAGGGGCTGTTCCCGGCCATCGCGATCGTGCTGCTGCTGGTTGGTTTACTGACGTAACACCAGTAACACCAGTAACACCAGTAACACCAGTCACGGCGCAGCTCGGCATGACCTCGTTTGAAAAGCGATATCGCCGGCGATATCACCGGCGTCTGCGCGTTCGAATGAAAAGACAGCTGCTTTAACGCCTCGGGGTCCGGGTACCCACCCCGGTACCTACCGAGGGAGATGTCATGAAAACCATCGAGGACCGCCCCACCCGGGGACGAATCCCACGCTCGCGTGGCGCCGTGATCGGACTGCTGCTGGTGATCCTGGGCGCATGGGGAGCGCTGATCCCCTTCATCGGCCCGAACTTCGACTTTTCCTACACACCCGGCCAGGCCTGGACCTCCGCGCGCGGCTGGCTGGAGGTGCTGCCCGGCGTAGCCACCGCTGTCGGCGGCCTGCTGGTTATCGTCTCGCGTAACCGCGGCAGTGCCTTGCTCGGCGGCTGGCTGGCGGCGCTGGGTGGGGCCTGGTTCGTTGTCGGCCGCACTTTGGCGCCGTTGTCAGGCATCGGCTCGGTCGGCGATCCGGTCGGCGCCACCGACCGCAAGCGGGTCGCGGTGGAACTCGCCTACTTCTCCGGCTTGGGCGTCCTGATCGCCTTCCTGGCCGGTGCCGCTCTGGCCCGGATGGCGTTCCGGTTGGCGCGCGACGTGCGCCCCGTCGAGCCCGTTGCGCATCCGGTGGAACCGGCTACTGCGGAGCCGCAGTACAGCGGGTTGGTTGAGCCCGAACGCGAGGTGTCGACCGACGCTCTGACCACGCCGCGGGACCGGTTCGGGCCGGCCGACGGTGAAGCCGAGACTCGGCGTGGCGGGCTGTTCCGTCGCCACCGCACGCCGGCCGGGCACCCGCAGTAGCCAGTTCGCCGCGACCGGGCATCGCCGGTTATTTCGAGCGATGTCGGGTACCCGCCGGCCATGAAAAATGCAGAGCTTGAACACCCAGGCGGGCTGCAGATGCCCCGTTCCCGCGGCGCTGTCAGCGGATTACTGCTGGTCCTTGCCGGTGCGTGGGGGCGCTGGTCCCATTCTTAGGGCCGCGGTTCGATTTCGCCTACACCCGGGCGCAGGAGGGGGCCCAGGAGTGGGCATGGACCACCGCGCGCGGCTGGTTCGAAGTGCTCCCGGGCGCGGCGGCGGTTCTTGGCGGACTGCTTCTGATCGCCTCCCGCAACCGCGTCAGTGCGACGCTCGGCGGCTTGCTCGCGGTGTTCGCCGGCGCCTGGTTCGTCATCGGCCCCCGGGTGGCGCCGCTGATGCACCTCGGGACGATCGGTGATCCCGTCGGCGTCACCGAACGCAAGCGTGCCGTGCTCGAACTTTCCTACTTCACCGGTTTGGGCGTACTGATCGTCCTGGTCGGCGGGTTCGCAGTGGCCCGCACCTTCGCCCGCTTGGCCCGCGACATTCCCGCGCCGGTGCCCGCTGAGCCCCGCCGCGCGGACGCAGCCATGACGGCACCGGTGGCGGAAGCGCCGGCGTCGGAAGCGGTGACCAAGCCGCGCGGTGACCGGGTCGCGCCGGAGAACGACCCGCGGCGGTGGCGGGAGGTCCGCCGACCGCGGCAACAGGCCGGCGCGGGCCGCAGCAATGCCTATCTGCGCTGGCCCCACCCGCAGGGATGACTCCGCGTGGGCCGGGGGTCAGTGACTCCCACGGGTGTCGATGACTCGCTGCGCAATGTCGACCAGCGAAGTATTGCTCTCCTGCGACAGCCGCCGCAGCATGTCGAACGCCCGCACGTCGTCGACGTCGAAGCGCTCCATGATGATGCCCTTGGCCTGGCCGATGCGGTCTCGGCTCGCCACCGCGGACTGCAGGTTCTCACTCTGGTGGCTGGCCATCAGGGCGGCGGCGGCGTGGGCGGCCAGCACCATGCCGATCGTCTGCCGCTCGGCGTCCCAGTCTGTCGGCTGGTACCCGAACAGGTTCAGTGCGCCGGCGGTGCGTTCGTGGGTGTAGAGCCGGAAGGAAAGTCCACTGAGCACACCGAGCTTCTGGACGGCGGCAGAGTAGGCCGGCCACCGCGTTTCGTCGCGGAAGTCGTTGGTGCGCACGACGTCGTAATCCGACGACGAGGCTGCTTCAATACACGGCCCCTCGTTCAGGGTGTGCTGCAGTTCGTCGAGTTCGTGCGGCAGCGCGTCGGTGGCGGCGACCGAATCGAATCGCCCACCTTTGCTGATGAGCAAGATGCCGGCGGTATCGACACCGGGGATCAGTTCGACTGCCGCCGCAGTGACCTCGGTCAGGATGTCTTCGGCTCGGCGGGGTGCGGCGACGAGGCGCGCCAACTCGGCCATGCGCACGGCCAGATCATGCTTGGACGGCTCAGACATGGCCTGGAGTTTGCCCCTCTCGTCCGGCCGTCAAACCGAAGGCCCTGACTTGAACACCAGAGCAGGCGCCCGGTCTTGACGACCGAACGCCTGCCCCGGTGTGGCGATTACAGCAGCCCGAGTAGCCGCAGATCGCTCACGTACTTGGCGATGATCGCCGGTGTGACATGCGGGATGTCCTTATCAGGACCGATCTTCGCCTCCTGCACCGCCGTGCGGAAGACGTCGGTGGGAGCGATCGACCCGTTGATGGGCTTCTCCGGCTTCTGGTAGTTGTGCAAAAGCGGCAACAGCGAGGCACTGCGCTGCTTCTCAGGCAGGCCACGCAGGGCGGTCTCGAACCGCTGCAACCACTCGCCGTAGTCGGCGACACGGGAGATACCGCACCCGACTCCGCCTTCCGGAGAGATCATCCAGTCGACGAACTCATCGAAGCCGATACCGTCGTCGTAGGGGTTCATCACGTGGTAGGTCGCGAACCCGTCGCCGCTCTGTGCCCCGAGCACCGCCACGGCTTCGGCGATGAACTCGACCGGCAGACCGTCATAGTGGGCACGCTGCCGGTTGCCTTCGCCGTCCAGCTCGTAGAACGAACCGGGCGCAATCCCGGTGGCAGCCAGGCTCAAGATCGTCCGGGTGAACATGTCCGGCACATTGAGCTGACCAGCCCAGGTGGTGTCGGCCAGGATCATGTCGCAGCGGAACACCGCGACCGGCAGCCCGCACAGGTCGTGCGCCTCGCGCAGCAGCACCTCGCCGGCCCACTTGCTGTTGGCGTAGCCGTTGGCATAGCCGTCGTCGATCTGGCGGGTCGCGCTGATCTGCCGGATATCGGCGTCCTCCGTGAACGCACCCGGCGCGATCCCGCCGCCGACCGCGATCGTCGAGGTGTAGCTGAAGGGCTTGATCTTGCTGGTCAACGCCAGCCGGATCAGCTCCGCGGTGCCCAACGCATTCGGCCCGAACAGCTGGCTGTAGGGCAGCACGTGGTTCACCAACGCCGCCGGGTCCACGATCACGTCTACCGTGTCGGCCAGCCGCTGCCAGGTCACGCGGTCCAGGCCCAGGTCAGCCTCGCCTTTGTCGCCGGCCAGCACCTCGAGGTGCTTGGCGGCCAGCCCCTGGTAGTGCGCCAACAGCTTGGGGTCGCCGCTGTCGAACGTGGCGTCCAGCCGGGCGCGCGCGTCCTCGTCGGACTTGGCCCGCACCAGGCAGATCACCTTGCCGTCGACCAGGGCCATCCGCTGCAGCCACTCCAGCGCCAGGTAGCGGCCCAGGAAGCCGGTGGCTCCGGTCAGCAGCACGGTGCGCACCTGCTCGCTGGGTGCCGGCAGGCCGGGCGCGGCGGCCAGGGTGTCGGCGTCGATGAACTTGTCCAGCGTGAGGTCACTGGCGTGCACCTCGACGGCGTCCCGGCCGTGCACCGAGGCGAAAGTCGGCCGTTTCGAGCCGGGCTGACGCTCGGCCTCGATGTAGTTGGCCAGCGCCTGCAGGTCGTTGGCCGGGCTGACGATGACGCCCACCGGCACCTCGACCCCGAAGATCTCCTGCAGCAGGTTGGCGAAGGTCAAGGCGGACAACGAGTCCCCGCCCAGGTCGGTGAAGTGCGCGTCGGGGGACAGGTCGCTGCTCGCGGTGCCCAGCATCGCGGCCGCGGCCCGGCTCACCGTCTCCAGCACCGGTCCGTCGGCTCCGGCGCGCCGCAGCTCGCTCAGCTCACTGGCCTGACCGGCGGCCAGGTCGGCGTACAGCTGCTCCAGCCGCTCGCCGTAGTGCGCCTTCAGCTTCGGCCACGCCAGCTTGCGGATGCCGGTCAACAGACCGTTTTCCAGGGTGAACGGGGTGGTCTCGATGATGAAGTCGCGTGGCACCTCGTAGGACTGCAGCCCGGCCTCTCTCGCGACGTTCTGCAGCGAGTCGGCGATCATCGGCTTCAGCGCGTCGACATCATGCGCGGCCAGTGCGTCCTGCGTCGGCACCACCACGGCCAACAGGTAGGGGTGGGCGCTGTTGCCGTAGACGTAGATCTGCCGGACCAGCGGGCTGTTACCGAAGACGGCCTCCAGCTTGGCGACGGTGACGAACTCACCCTGGGCGAGCTTGAGCACGTTGTTGCGACGGTCGACGTAGCGCACCTGATCAGGGCCGACCTCGGCGACGACGTCGCCGGTGCGGTAGTAGCCGTCTTCGTCGAAGACGCTGGCCGTGATCTCCGGGCGCTTGTAGTAGCCGGGGAAGAGGTTCTCGGTCTTGAGCAGCAGCTCACCCCGCGGGTACGGCTGGTCGGTGGTGAAGTAACCCAGGTCAGGGACGTCGACCAGCTTGTAGTCGATCACCGGCGGGCGCTGCACCTCACCGTCGAACAGCACCATCCCGGCTTCGGTGGATCCGTAGCCGTCCAGCAGGTGCATCTCCAGCAGCTCTTCGGCCCACTTCTTCAGCTCCGGGGAGATCGGTGCCGAGCCCGTCATCGCGAAGATGAAGCGGCCGCCGAGCAGGTTCTCCCGTTGGTCGACCAGGACCTCGGCCTCAACGGCAGTGCGGTCCCCTCCATCGAGCAACCGGCGGTCCACCTCGCTCTGGAATTCGCCGTACAAGGTCTCCCAGATGCGCGGCACGAAGTTCATCTCGGTGGGCCGTACCAGGGCCAAGTCGTCCAGGAAGGTCGACAGGTCGCTCTTGGCGGCGAAGTACGCGGTGCCGCCGTTGCCGAGCGTGCCGTACAGGATGCCGCGACCCATGACGTGGCTCATCGGCATGAAGTTCAGAGTGATCGACGCGGCGGTCGGTCCGAACCAGTTCTTGGCCGACCGGCGGAACATCTTGCCGACGTTGCGCTGCGGGTACATCGCGCCCTTGGGGGCGCCGGTGCTGCCGGAGGTGTAGATCAGCAGGGCCAGCGCGTCGTCGGCCAGTTCCGCGTGTGGTTGCGCCGGGGCATCGGCGCCGCGCCGCAGAACCTCGGCCAGCGTCTCGACCACCACTCCGGTGTCGGACAGGGCGGCCACCGCGCCTTCCAGGGCTTCACGCTCGTCGTCGACCTGAGGGTGGTAGTCGAACACCACGAGCTTCGCGGGGGCTTCGGCCGCTCCGCGGATCAACGCGACGGCGTCGGTCAGCTGGTTCACGCTGGCCGCGATCAGGCTGGGCTCGGTCTCGGTGACGATCGGCTGCAGCTGGGCGATCGCCGCGCTGGTCTGCAGCGGTACCGACACCGCGCCGATCTGGCCGAGCGCCATGTCGATGGTGGCGTAGTCGACGCTGTTGAAGCCCAGTACGCAGACGCGGTCGCCGGTCTGCACCGCGTCGACCAGGGCTCGGCCGACGGTGGCGATCCGGTCACCGAGCTGGCGGTAGGTGATGGTCTCGAATCGGGGGAGCAGGCTCAGCGAGGTGCGTCCGGTCGCCGGGTCCGCAACGAACTCCACTGCCCGCTGGCCCAGCGCCGGCCGGTCGGCGTAGCCGTCGACCACCGTCTGAATGACCTGGGGCAGCCGCAGGTCCGGGTTCTCCAACGCCTCGGCCACCACCGGGTCGGGCTGGGCGGCGGCGAACTGGGGGTCGGTGGCAGCGAGCTCTTCGGCGCGGCGGGCGATCCGCTCCTCTTGTGTGGTCGTCATATCAGATCCTCTTTGAAATGAACCGGAGAAGAATGAAATCTAGGTGGCGCGACATTGCGCTGACAGAAAGAACGTTAGCTAAAGTAAAGATATTCCTCAATGGGGAACCGCTGCGTGTTGCCTGTGAATTACGCCACCAGGTCAGGCCCGGGAGTCGTCCGGGTCGAGCGCATCGAGCAGCCGCTGCATGGTTGTGCACATGTGCGCGAACTCGGCGGCCCCCACCAGCTGTGACCATCGTGCCTCGATATCGGCCACCCGATTTCCGGCGTCGGCGAGCAGGCGTTGGCCCCGCTCGGTGAGGTCGATGAGTTTGGCGCGGCCGTCGTCCGGGTCGGGCCGGCGGGCCAGGTATCCCAGCGTCGCAAGGTCGTTCACCAGTTCCGATGTTGCGGCGAGGCTCAGCTGCGCCCGTGCGGCCAGTTCGGTGAGCCGGATGCCGCCCATCCGGATGTTGCCGAAGATCTGCAGGTGCGGATCGCGGATGTCCCCGTAGCCCTGCTCGACGTGCGGTGCGGCCAGATCGGTGCGGAACTGTCTTGTGAGCCGCACCAACAGCTGGCCGATCGCTTGCCTATCCGGAGACAGATCGCTTGACGTAGCCACGATGACCGAAGATACTACGGATACCGAAATTTCGGTTTCCGAAGTAAATGAGGCGACATGGCCAATTTGACTGACGAGTTCGTTCCCACGGTGCTGGGCCGTCTGCACGTGCTGCGCCGGGGTAGCGGACCGGTGACTGTGCTGTGGCACAGCTTGTTCCTCGACTCCCGGTCGTGGGCGCCGTTGATCGATGCGCTGGCCGAGGTGGCTCCACGGCGCACGATTGTCGCCATCGACGGGCCGTCGCATGGCCGCAGCGAACCGGTTACCCGCGACTTCACGTTCGACGACTGCGCGCGCGTTGCGGGCGAAGTCCTGGACGGACTCGGCATCGACGAGCCGGTCGATTGGGTCGGCAACGCCTGGGGCGGCCATGTCGGCATCCTGCTGGCCGCGACCCAGCCGCGTCGGTTACGCACCCTGACCACCATCGGCACCCCCGTGCATGGCATCGACGCCCGATTTCGCCTCACCAAGGGCTGGCCATTGGTTCTGCTCTATCGACTGTTCGGGGCGACCCCGTTGGTGTGCGATCCGCTGTCGGTGGCGCTGCTGGGACCAAACGGTTCCGCGGAGGTGATGGACGCGTTCCGGCAGGCCGACCGCAGCGGTATGTATCACGCCGCGCGCTCGATGATGCTGAAGCGGCCCGACCTGCACGAGCGGCTGCCGCAGATCGCAGCGCCGACCCTGATGCTCGCCGCTCACGACGACGACGAAGGCTGGCCGCCGGAACAGGCCCGGGCTGCTTGCGCCGTGATGCGCGACGCGCGGGTCGACGTCGTCAGAGGTGGCGGCCGAGTGGCGCCGCTGCTGATCGATGCGCAAACGATCGCGCGGACGCTGGTCGAGTTCTGGGGGAACGTGTCGCCGCCCGCGCCGCGACACTGAACCTACGCACAGGACACGCCGGGGAAGGTGTGCGCGCTGTCAGTTTCGGCGGCGGCGGGCGCTCTCACAGCTCGGCGAGCAGCCCCGTCAGCACCTCTACACCTTCGGTCAGCAGCTCGTCGGTGATGGCCAGCGGCGGCAGCAGCCGGATGATGTTGCCGAACATGCCACAGGTCAGAACGATGACCCCGGCAGCGTGCGCCGCGGTCGCCACCCGTGACGTCAACTCCGGGTTGGGGTCGGAGGTGCCGGACTTCACCAGTTCCATCGCGATCATCGCGCCGCGGCCGCGCACGTCGCCGACCCGGTCGTCGGCGGCCTGCAATCGCAGCAGCGGCTCGGTGATCAGCCGCTCGATCTGCTGGGCCCGCTCGATCAGCCCCTCGTCCTCGATGGTCTTGATGGTGGCCAGTGCCGCCGCGCACGCGACAGGGTTGCCGCCGAACGTTCCGCCCAGTCCGCCGGCGTGTGGGGCGTCCATTACCTCGGCCCGGCCGGTGATCGCCGACAGCGGCAGCCCGTCGGCGATGCCCTTCGCCGTCACGATGATGTCGGGCTGAATGCCCTCGTGCTCGCAGGCGAACATGGCGCCGGTGCGCGCGAAGCCGGACTGCACCTCGTCGGCGATGAACACCACGTCGTTCTCCCGGCACCAGCGCAGCAGCGCGGGCAGGAAGCCCTCAGCCGGAACGATGAAACCGCCCTCGCCCTGGATCGGCTCGATGATGACCGCCGCCAGGTTCTGCGCGCCGACCTGCTTGTCCATCACGCTGATGGCGCGGGCCGCGGCCTTTTCACCGTCGGTGGCCAGTTCCTTGTCGAGCAATCCGTCCCGGTACGGATAGGACAGGGGAGCGCGGTAGATCTCCGGCGCGAACGGGCCGAAACCGCTCTTGTAGGGCATCGACTTGGCGGTCAGCGCCATCGTCAGATTGGTCCGGCCGTGGTAGGCGTGGTCGAACGCGACGACGGCCGACCTACCGGTGTACGCCCTCGCCACCTTGATCGAGCTCTCGACGGCCTCGGCGCCGGAGTTGAACAGCACCGAGCGCTTCTCGCCCTCACCCGGGGTGATCCGGTTCAGCTCCTCGGCCACTGCGACGTAGCCCTCGTACGGCGTCACCATGAAGCAGGTGTGCGTGAACTCGGCGACCTGCCGGCGCACGGCGTCCACGACGGGCGGCGCCGCGTTGCCGATCGTGGTGACCGCGATACCGGAACCCAAATCGATCAGCCGATTCCCGTCGACGTCCTCCACGACGCCCCCACCCGCGCGCGCCACGAACACCGGGAGGGTCACCCCGACGCCGTGCGACACCGCCTGGGTACGCCGCTTGTTGAGCTCCAGCGACGCGGGACCCGGGATTTCAGTGGCCAAATGACGGCTCTGATCGAGGCTGGCCACGGACTCCTCCTCCCGCGGACGCGCAGGTCACGTCGCGATCAAGAGCCTAGCCGGTGACCGGCGCGCAAGCGGCTTCAGCCGTGGCGGCGCCCGCCGGGTCGATGCCGGTCGGTTTGCGACCTGCGGGAATGGCACACTGGACCCTTAGCGACGTGAGCGAGCCCGGGTCAGACCGGCGCCACCCCCGGATCGTGCGGGGAATTTCGAGCACTACCGATACGAAAGACAGGCCTGTTGATGGAGAGTTTTGTCCTGTTCCTGCCGTTCCTGCTCATCATGGGCGGGTTCATGTACTTCGCGTCGCGACGGCAACGCAAGGCGATGCAGGCCACCATCGACCTGCACGAATCGCTGCAGCCGGGGGATCGGGTGCACACGACGTCCGGCTTGGAAGCGACCGTTGTCAGCTTCACCGACGACACCGTTGACCTCGAGATCGCACCTGGCGTCGTCACGACCTGGATGAAGCTGGCCGTGCGGGACCGGATCCTGCCCGACGACGATGAGGACTACGAGGTCGAGAGCGCCGCGGCGGAGCTGGGCGAGGACGAGACCGCCGACTCGGAGTCCGGCCGCGTCATCAAGGATTCCTGACCCGTACTGACCGCCGCGTGCGCGACACCGGTCGCGACGAGGCACGTAGTCTTTGCGGAGGCTCTGTCCGGGGCTGGACGGATCTTCAAGACCGATTTTCAAGGAGATAGAAGGAACGTGGCATCGTCTTCGGCGCCGGTGCAGCCTGCCCGCTATCTGTCGGTGTTCCTGCTCATGCTCGTCGGCGTCTACCTGCTGGTGTTTCTGACCGGGGATAAGAAGGCAAGCCCGAAGCTGGGCATCGACCTGCAGGGCGGCACCCGCGTGACGCTGACAGCGCGAACCCCGGACGGCTCGCGGCCCAGCCGGGACGCGCTGGCGCAGGCCCAGCAGATCATCAGCTCCCGGGTGAACGGGCTGGGCGTCTCCGGCTCGGAAGTCGTCGTCGACGGCGACAATCTGGTCATCACGGTGCCCGGCAGTGACGGCAACGAGGCGCGCGACCTCGGGCAGACGGCGCGGCTCTATATCCGCCCGGTGTTGAACTCGATGCCGGCGCAGAAGGCGCCGCAGGAGCCCAAACCGGGACAGCAGCCTGCTGGGGGCGAGCCGGGGGCCCCCGCGCCTGGCGCACCGGCACCTGAGCCCGGTGCACCGGCGCCCGCACCTGGCGCGCCCGGCGCGGCCGTTCCCGCGCCACCACAGTCGGGCGCCCCGGCACCGGCGCCGCCGCGCGGGCAGCCCAGGCCCTATCCGCAGGATCCCGCGCCCAGCCCGTCGCCCGCTCCCAGCCCCGCGCCGAGTCCCGCGCCGAGTCCCGCGCCCGCGCCGGGCAATTCGCCGGCGCCCAGTCCGGCCCCCGCGCCATCGCCGACGGGCGAGGCCCCGCCCACCGACGTTCCCGCCGCCCCGGACCCGCGCAAGGACCTGGCCGAGCGCATCGCGCAGGAAAAGAAGTGGCGCCAGAACACCAGCCAGTACATCCAGATGATCGCGCTGCAGTTCGAAGCCACCCGCTGCGACAAGGACGACATCCTGGCCGGCAACGACGACCCGAAGTTGCCGCTGGTCACCTGCTCGACGGACCACAAGACGGCCTACCTGCTGGCGCCCTCGATCATCAGCGGGGACCAGATTCAGGACGCCACCTCCGGGATGAACCAGAGCAGCCTGGGCTACGTGGTCGACCTGCAGTTCAAGAGCGCCGCGGCCAACGTCTGGGCCGACTACACGGCTGCGCACACCGGCACCCAGACCGCATTCACGCTGGACTCCCAGGTGGTCAGCGCGCCGATGATCAGGGAACCGATCCCAGGCGGACGGACCCAGATCAGCGGCGGCGACCCACCGTTCAGCGCGGCCACCGCCAAGCAGTTGGCCAACGTCCTGAAATACGGTTCGCTGCCCCTGTCGTTCGAATCATCGGAAGCCCAAACTGTCTCGGCGACACTGGGTTTGACGTCGTTGCGGGCCGGCCTGATCGCCGGCGGGATCGGCCTGCTGCTGGTGCTGGTGTACTCGCTGCTCTACTACCGGGTGTTGGGGGTGCTCACCGCGCTGTCGTTGGTCGCCTCCGGGGCAATGGTTTTCGCGATCCTGGTACTGCTGGGCCGGTACATCAACTACACCCTGGACCTGGCCGGGATCGCGGGTCTGATCATCGGTATCGGTACCACCGCCGACTCGTTCGTGGTGTTCTTCGAGCGCATCAAAGATGAGATCCGCGAGGGCCGTTCGTTCCGGTCGGCGGTCCCGCGCGGGTGGGCCCGGGCCCGCAAGACCATCGTGTCCGGTAACGCCGTGACCTTCCTGGCGGCCGCCGTGCTGTACTTCCTGGCGATCGGACAGGTGAAGGGATTCGCGTTCACCCTGGGGCTGACCACCATCCTCGACCTCGTGGTCGTGTTCCTGGTGACCTGGCCGCTGGTGTACCTGGCCTCCAAGTCCGCGCGACTGGGCAAGCCGGCGTACAACGGCCTGGGCGCAGTCCAGCAGGTCGCACGCGAGCGCCGGGCGTCGAGTTCGGCCGCCAAGACGGGACGGGGTTAAGCCATGGCGTCCAAGCCCGAAGCCAAAGTCATCGAAGCCGACGATGACTCGAAAACCACTGGGCCGCAACACAGTTTCCTCTCGCGGCTGTACACCGGCACCGGCGCCTTCGAGGTCGTCGGGCGCCGCAAACTCTGGTACGGCATCAGCGGGGCGATCATGGCGATCGCCATCCTGGCGATCCTGATCCGCGGGTTCACCTTCGGGATCGACTTCAAGGGCGGCACCACGGTCTCGATGCCGTCCGCGGGTACCTCGGGCACCATCCAGGTCACCCAGGTGGAAGATGTCTTCCACCGCACCATCGGCAAGGACCCCGAATCGGTGGTCACCGTCGGCAAGGGTTCGTCGGCGACCGTGCAGATCCGGTCCGAAACCCTGTCCAACGAGCAGACCGAGAAGCTGCGCAACGCGTTGTTCGACGCTTTCCACCCCAAGGGCCCGGACGGAAATCCGAGTAAGAAGGCCATCAGCGACGCGGCGGTGTCGGAAACCTGGGGCGGGCAGATCACCAAGAAGGCGGTGATCGCGCTGGTGGTGTTCCTGGTTCTGGTCGCCGTCTACATCACCGTGCGCTACGAGCGCTACATGACGCTGTCGGCGCTGGCGGCCATGATCTTCGACATCACCGTCACCGCCGGCGTGTATGCGGCGGTGGGCTTCGAAGTCACCCCCGCCACGGTGATCGGCCTGCTCACCATCCTCGGGTTCTCGATCTATGACACCGTCATCGTGTTCGACAAGGTGGAAGAGAACACGCACGGCTTCCAGCACACCACCCGGCGCACCTTCGCCGAGCAGGCCAACCTCGCCGTCAACCAGACGTTCATGCGCTCGATCAACACCAGCCTGATCTCGGTGCTGCCGGTGCTCGCGCTGATGGTGGTGGCGGTATGGCTGCTGGGCGTCGGCACGCTGAAGGACCTGGCGCTGGTGCAGCTCATCGGCATCATCGTGGGCACCTACTCGTCGATCTTCTTCGCCACGCCGCTGCTGGTGACCATGCGCGAACGCACCGAGCTGGTGCGCACGCACACCCGTCGGGTGCTCCGGCGACGCAGTGCCGGCGCGGTCCCCGAGAAGCCGGCCGCCAAGGACGCCAAAGCAGAGCCCGCCGACGGTGACGCCGAGGACGCCGAGGACGCCGCTACGACGGAACAGGCCACCGAGGTCGTCACCGTCAGCAAGCCGGCGGCCACCAACAAGCCGGCACCCGGTGCGCGACCTGCGCGTCCGACCGGTACGCGGCGTCCCACCGGCAAGCGAAACGCCGGCAAGCGGTAGGCCGGATGTCCACCTGGTCTCGCTGGCGGGGAGCCATGCTGGCCACTGGCGTGACGGCAGTGCTGGCGGCTTCCACGGTCACCGCGTGCTCGGGCAGCGCCGCGGGGCGGGTCGACTATGTCGTGGACGGCGTGCTGTCCACCTACAACACCAACACCGTGATCGGCGCCGCCTCGGCGGGTGCCCAGGCGTTCGCCCGCACCCTCACCGGCTTCGGCTACCACGGGCCGGACGGGCAGGTCGTCGCCGACCACGACTTCGGCACCATCTCGGTGGTGGGCGGCTCGCCCCTGGTGCTGGACTACCAAATCGCCGACAATGCCGTCTATTCCGATGGCAAGCCGGTGACCTGCGACGACCTGGTGCTGGCCTGGGCGGCCCAGTCGGGGCGCTTCGGAGGGTTCGACGCCGCCACCCAGGCCGGATACGTCGACATCGCGAACATCGAGTGCACACCCGGCCAGAAAAAGGCCCGGGTCTCATTCATCCCGGACCGCGGCGTCGTCGACTACACCCAGCTGTTCACCGCGACCTCGATGATGCCGTCGCACGTCATCTCCGACACCCTCGGCACCGACATCACCACGGCGTTGCTGACCAACAAGGGCGCGGTGGTGGAGCAGGTCGCGAAGGTGTGGAACAGCACCTGGGACCTCAAGCCGGGTATCGATCTCAAGCGGTTCCCGTCGTCCGGGCCGTACAAGATCGAGCGCGTGCTGGACGGCGGTGCGGTGGTGCTGGTGGCCAACGACCGCTGGTGGGGTGCCAAGGCGATCACCAAGCGGATCACCGTCTGGCCGCAGGGCGCTGACATCCAGGACCGGGTGAACAACCGCAGCGTCGACGTCGTCGATGTGGCGGCGGGATCGTCGGGTGCGCTGGCCACGCCGGACAACTACGAGCGGGCCGATGCGCCGTCAGCGGGCATCGAGCAGCTGATCTTCGCCGCGCAGGGCCCGTTGGCGACGAGCGCCGCGCGGCACGCGTTCGCGCTGTGCACACCTCGGGACGCGATCGCCCGGGACGCGGGCGTGCCGATCGCCAACTCGCGACTGTCCCCGGCGGCCGAGGACGCACTGTCCGCGGCCGAGGGCGCCAACGAGGCGGCCCAGTTCAGCAAGGCCGACCCGAACGCGGCGCGGGCCGCGCTGAACAACGTCGCGCTGACGGTGCGGATCGGTTACCGCGGACCCAACGCCCGGCTGGCCGCCACCGTCGGGTCCATCGCCGCCTCGTGCGCACCGGCCGGCATCACCGTCTCCAACGTGACGCTGGATACCTCGGGCCCGCAGGCGCTGCGGGACGGGAAGATCGACGTGTTGCTGGCCAGCACCGGGGGAGCCAGCGGCAGCGGGTCCACCGGATCGTCGTCGATGGATGCCTACGACCTGCACGGCGGCAATGGCAACAACCTGTCGGGTTACGCAAACCCGCAGGTGGACGGGATCATCGGCGCGCTGGCGGTCTCGGCGGACCCTGCTGAGCGGGCTCGGTTGCTGGCCGAGGGCGCGCCGATTCTGTGGGGCGACATGCCGACCCTGCCGTTGTACCGGCAGCAACGCACCTTATTGATGTCGAAGAAGATGTACGCGGTGAGCCGAAATCCGACGCGCTGGGGGGTCGGCTGGAACATGGACCGATGGGCCCTGATGCAATGAGGCAGCGGTGAGCACTGTCCCGGCCATGATCACGTCGCTGTCCCGTACCGTCCCTGACTTCCCGGAACCCGGCGTCCTGTTCCGTGACCTCACCCCGGTATTCGCCGACCGGGACGCGCTGGCCGCGATCACCGACGGTCTGGCAGCCGCCGCGGTCGGCTCCGACCTGGTGGCGGGCATCGATTCGCGCGGTTTTCTGCTTGCCGCGGCCGTCGCCACCCGGTTACGCACCGGCGTGTTGGCGATCCGCAAGGGTGGCAAACTCCCGCCGCCGGTACTGAGCGAGGACTACGAGCGGGAGTACGGCGCGGCCACCATCGAGATCCCCGCCGACGGGATCGAGCTGGCGGGCCTTCGGGTCACGGTCATCGACGACGTGCTGGCCACCGGCGGTAGCGTCGGCGCCGCGCAGCGGTTGCTCGAGCGGGTCGGCGCTCACGTCACCGGTGCGGCGGTCGTCATGGAGCTGGAGGCGCTGGGCGGCCGTGCGGCGATCGCGCCGTTGCCCCTGCACAGCCTGAGCCGCGCATAGCAGTCAGCCAACGGGAAGGAAAGCGTGATGGGTGGCAAGGGTGTCGACGGCGCGGCCAACCCGCGGCCACGGCCTGACGGGGTCAGCGATGCCACGGTAGAGGCGGTCGGGTCGGTGACCGAAGCGCTGGAGTGGGTGGAGCGGGCCCGCGGCCACCTGTACTCGTTCCACCAGCTCATGGGACACGCGGACCTGCTGCTCGGCGAGGCCTGCGACAAGTTGCGTGCCGCCGGGCACGACGACATCGCCCAACGGCTCGAGCAAGACATGGTAGGCCGCAACGTGCTGCAGGGACGCTGGACGTTTCAGATCGTCGAGGAATTCGACGACGACTACTGGTCGCCGTTCCGCGACCATGAGCGCCGGGTCCGTGACGAACTGCAGGGCGGCATGCGGCACATCTTCGAATCCGAGATGAAAGAAGACCGCCGCACAGTCGGCCGTCGACACCACGAGGCCCGCCCTGACGGAACACCGGATACCTGAACGACCGGTGCGGACCAGATATCCTCTAAGCGGAGGTGACTGACGTGGCGGAAGACCAGAGCACGTTGCAGGCTGCCGCGCCACCGACCGAACCGCTGCCCGTCGCGGACATTCCCGAGCCGCCGGTAGAGCCGCTCAAGACCACGACCAGCGCGTCCCGCCGGGTCCGGGCCCGGCTGGCGCGACGGATGACGGCCCGCAGCGGCGCCATCAACCCGGTTCTGGAGCCGCTGATCGCGGTGCACCGGGAGGTCTATCCGAAAGCGGATCTGGCGATCCTGCAGCGGGCCTACGAGGTCGCCGACCAGCGGCACGCCACCCAGTTCCGGCACTCCGGTGACCCCTACATCACCCACCCGCTGGCCGTCGCCAACATCCTGGCGGAATTGGGCATGGACACCACGACGTTGGTGGCCGCCCTGTTGCACGACACCGTCGAGGACACCGGGTACACCATCGAGCAACTGTCCGAAGACTTCGGCGAAGAGGTGGGCCACCTCGTCGACGGCGTGACCAAGCTGGACCGGGTGGTGTTGGGCAGCGCCGCCGAGGGCGAGACGATCCGCAAGATGATCACCGCGATGGCGCGCGACCCGCGGGTGCTGGTGATCAAGGTGGCCGACCGGCTGCACAACATGCGCACCATGCGCTTCCTACCGCCGGAGAAGCAGGCGCGCAAGGCCCGCGAGACTCTGGAAGTGATTGCGCCACTGGCGCACCGGCTCGGGATGGCCAGCGTCAAATGGGAGCTCGAGGATCTGTCGTTCGCGATCCTGCACCCCAAGAAGTACGAGGAGATCGTCCGGCTGGTCGCCGGTCGCGCGCCCTCCCGCGACACCTACCTGGCCAAGGTGCGCACTGAGATCACCAACACCCTGAACGGATCGAAGATCAAGGCGACGGTGGAGGGCCGGCCCAAGCACTACTGGTCGATCTACCAGAAGATGATCGTCAAGGGCCGCGACTTCGACGACATCCACGACCTGGTCGGGATCCGGATTCTGTGCGACGAGATCCGCGACTGCTATGCCGCTGTGGGCGTGGTGCATTCGCTGTGGCAGCCGATGGCGGGCCGGTTCAAGGACTACATCGCCCAGCCCAGATACGGCGTGTACCAGTCGCTGCACACCACTGTCGTCGGCCCGGAGGGCAAGCCGCTGGAGGTGCAGATCCGCACCCGCGACATGCACAAGACGGCCGAGTTCGGCATCGCCGCGCACTGGCGTTACAAGGAAGCCAAGGGCCGCAACGGCGTTCCGCACCCACATGCCGCCGCGGAGATCGACGACATGGCCTGGATGCGGCAACTGCTCGACTGGCAACGGGAGGCCGCCGACCCCGGCGAGTTCCTCGAGTCGTTGCGTTACGACCTTGCGGTGCAAGAGATCTTCGTGTTCTCGCCCAAAGGTGACGTCTTCACGCTGCCGACGGGATCCACGCCGGTGGACTTCGCCTACGCCGTCCACACCGAGGTCGGTCACCGCTGCATCGGCGCCCGGGTCAACGGACGACTGGTCGCGCTGGAGCGCAAGCTCGAAAACGGGGAAGTCGTCGAGGTTTTCACCTCCAAGGCCCAGAATGCCGGGCCGTCGCGGGACTGGCAGCAGTTCGTGGTGTCGCCGCGGGCCAAGTCGAAGATCCGGCAGTGGTTCGCCAAGGAGCGCCGTGAGGAGGCGCTGGAGGCCGGCAAGGAAGTCATGGCCCGCGAGGTGCGCCGTGGCGGACTTCCGTTGCAGCGCTTGGTCAATGGCGAGTCGATGGCCGCGGTGGCCCGCGAGTTGCACTATGCCGACGTGTCGGCGATGTACACCGCGATCGGGGAGGGGCACGTCTCGGCCCGCCACGTGGTGCAGCGACTGCTGGCCGAACTCGGTGGCCTCGACCAGGCCGAGGAGGAACTGGCCGAGCGGTCCACACCGACGACCATGCTGCGCCGTCCCCGCAGCACCGAGGATGTCGGCGTCTCGGTCCCCGGTGCGCCGGGCGTGCTGACCAAGCTGGCCAAGTGCTGCACCCCGGTGCCCGGCGACCAGATCATGGGATTCGTCACCCGCGGCGGCGGTGTGAGTGTGCACCGCACCGACTGCACCAATGCGGCATCGCTGCAGCAGCAGGCCGAGCGCATCATCGAGGTGCTGTGGGCGCCGTCGGCCTCCTCGGTGTTCCTGGTGGCGATTCAGGTGGAGGCGCTGGACCGCCACCGCCTGCTGTCGGACATCACCCGGGTGCTCGCCGACGAGAAGGTGAACATTCTCTCGGCGTCGGTCACCACGTCAGGTGACCGGGTGGCCATCAGCCGCTTCACCTTCGAGATGGGTGACCCCAAGCACCTGGGGCACCTGCTCAACGTGGTGCGCAACGTCGAGGGTGTGTACGACGTGTACCGGGTGACGTCAGCTTCTTAAGGCGTCCTACGGCGAACCCGACTCGGTCGTGGTGTCGTAGGTGCCGTTCTGCTCGACTCCGGACGTGTCGCTGACGTCGGTCGACGTCTCGGTTGTCGTCTCCGGTGCCCGGCTGGTGGTCGTCACCGTGGTGCGCGTCGTCGGGCTGTTTGACCCGCCGTCGTCGCCGCTGGTCAGGAACGCGATCAGCGCGGCCACCAACACCAATGCCAGGCCCGAGCCCGCGACGGTCGCGATCAGCATGGTGCGACTCGCCTTGTCCGTCTCCGGCACGTCCGGCGGTTGATGTGGGTTCGGCGGGCCCAGGCCGGCGTGCGCCTCGGCCGGCGGCGGTGGCGGCAACGCCATCCCGGCGCCCCCCAACGCCGCCCGAGCGGCCTCGGCGAGTTCGGTCACCGTCTGGTACCGGGCCTCCGGGTCTTTGGCCATCCCGCGGGCGACCACCGCATCGAAGGCCGGCGGCACGTCACGGCGGGTCGCCGTCGGGCGCGGCGGCGGCGCGTGAAGATGACCGGAGATCTGCTCCTCGAAGCTGTCGCCGGGATAGGGCCGCGCGCCGGTCAGGCACTCATACAACGTGCAGGCCAGCGCGTACACGTCGGCGCGGGGGTCGGTGATACCGCGAAAGCGTTCGGGCGCCAGGTAGGCCAGCGTGCCCATCGTCATCCCGGTCTGCGTCAGGGCCGTGTCGGTGGTGGCGCGGGCGATCCCGAAGTCGATCAGGTAGACGAAGTTGCGGGCGTTGGCGACCAGAATGTTCGACGGCTTGACGTCGCGGTGCACCAGCCCCACCTGGTGCGCACTCTCCAGAGCGGCCGCCGTCTGCTCGATGATCGCGACGGTCTGGGCCGGGCTGAGCCGGCCGCCGTTCTCGGCGATGAACTTCGTCAGGTCGCGGCCCTCGACCAGACGCATGTCGACATACAGTCGCCCGTCGATCTCACCGAAGCTGTGGATGGGCACGACGTGCGGGTCGTTGAGGCTGGCGGCCGTGCGTGCCTCGCGCCGGAACCGGTGCTCGAACTCCTTGTCCTCGGCCAGATTCTCCGGCAGCAGCTTGATGGCGACGATGCGGTCGGTCTGGGTGTCGTAGGCGCGGTAGACCTGCCCCATGCCGCCTCGCCCCAGCAGCCCCTGCAGCTGGTACCGACCGAACGAGCTCTCGGCCACGAATCTCCTCCCGTAAGCCGCCGCCGACCCCGGGGCTCTACGTTAGTCGAGCAGGATGGAAGTAATGGTCACATCCACAGCGGGTGGGCCGTCTTCGCCGCCGCCCGCGACCCCGGCCGCCGCGATCTTGTCCAGCGTGGCCAGGCCGTCGTCCTGGATCTTGCCGAAAACGGTGTACTCCGGCGGCAGCGCCGAGTCGCGGTAGACCAGGAAGAACTGGCTGCTGTTGGTGTTCGGTCCGGCGTTGGCCATCGCGATGGTGCCGCGCGGATAGATCACCGGCTCCTTGAGCTTGGGGTCGTTGGCGGGGTACTGGTTGGTGGGGTATTCGTTGGCGAACTGGTATCCGGGGCCGCCGGTTCCGTCACCCTTCGGGTCGCCGCACTGCAGCACCGACAGCGACGGCGAAGTGGTCAGCCGGTGGCACTTGGTGTCCTTGAAAAAGCCCTGGTTGGTCAGACTGGCGAAACTGTTCACCGTGCACGGTGATTCGTTGTTGGCCAGCAGCAGGCCCAGGTTGCCCTGGCTGGTCACCATGCTGACGCTCACCTGGGCCGGCTCGGTGGGAACCTTGCCGGTCCGCGGCGGCTTGACGGGCTTGACGGCCTTGTCCGGCGACGCAGGGTACTGGCAGTTGGCGCCGAGGTTGGCCGGCGCCTTGAACGGCGGCAACGGCACGGCGTTGCCGAGCTGCACCGGTGGCAGACCTGCGGCCGACGGGCTGGGCGCGGCGCTGCTCGACGTGGGCGAAGCCGAGGGGTTGGCTTTGTTGTCGTCCTTGCTGACGACGACGGCGACCACGACGGCCGCCACCACCGCCACGGCGGCGACCGCGCCCCCGGCGATCGTCAGGATGCGGCGCCTTTTGGCCTGCTTGGCGCGGCGCTCCAGCTGCCGCTCGAGTTTGCGCTTTGCTGTCGCACGTCGCTGCTGATTGGTCGGCACGGCCGCTATCTTTCCATGGCTCGCGGGATGGGAAACTGGGACCGTGTTGATCACCGGATTTCCGGCCGGATTGTTGCAGTGCAACTGTTACGTGATGGCCGAGCGGCCAGGCTCTGACGCCATCATCGTCGATCCCGGCCAGCGCGCGATGGGCCAGTTGCGGCAGATACTGGACAAGAATCGGTTGACTCCGGCCGCTGTGCTGATCACCCACGGCCATATCGACCACATGTGGTCCGCCCAGAAGGTCTCGGACACGTTCGGCTGCCCGACCTACATCCATCCCGAGGACCGGTTCATGCTGAAAGACCCGATCTACGGCATGGGGCCGCGGCTCGCGCAGGTGTTCGCCGGCGCGTTCTTCCGGGAGCCCAGGCAGGTCGTCGAGCTGGACCGCGACGGCGACAAGATCGACCTGGGCGGCATCTCCGTCAACATCGACCACACCCCCGGGCACACGCGGGGATCGGTGTGTTTCCGCATCCTGCAGGCCGCCAAGAACGAGGCGGACGTGGTGTTCAGCGGCGACACCCTGTTCGAGCGGTCCATCGGCCGCAGCGACCTGTTCGGCGGCAGCGGACGTGACCTGTTGCGCTCTATCGTCAATAAACTGTTGGTGCTCGACGACAAGACCGTGGTACTACCCGGACATGGCAACTCCACCACCATCGGCGCCGAACGCCGGTACAACCCGTTCATCGAAGGCCTGAGCCCGTGACGGAATTCGTTGCACCAAAAGGTGTTCCGGACTACATCCCGCCGGATTCCGCGGAGTTCGTCGCCGTGCGCGACGGGCTTTTGTCCGCAGCCCGGCGGGCCGGCTACGGCCACATCGAGCTGCCGATCTTCGAGGACACCGCGCTGTTCGCCCGTGGGGTGGGGGAGTCCACCGACGTGGTGTCCAAGGAGATGTACACCTTCTCCGACCGCGGCGACCGCTCGGTGACGCTGCGGCCCGAGGGCACCGCGGGGGTGGTGCGCGCGGTGATCGAGCACAGCCTGGATCGCGGCGCGCTGCCGGTCAAGCTGTGCTACGCGGGTCCGTTCTTCCGCTACGAGCGCCCGCAGGCCGGCCGGTACCGCCAGTTGCAACAGGTGGGCGTCGAAGCGATCGGGGTCGACGACCCGGCGCTGGACGCCGAGGTGATCGCCGTCGCCGACGCCGGGTTCCGGTCGTTGGGCCTGGACGGCTTCCGGTTGGAGATCACCTCGCTGGGCGACGACAGCTGCCGTCCGCAATATCGGGAACTGTTGCAGGACTTCCTTTTCGGCCTCGACCTCGACGAGCCGACCCGGCAGCGGGCTGCGTTGAACCCGCTGCGGGTGCTCGACGACAAGCGTCCCGAGGTCAAGGCGATGACGGCCGACGCGCCGGTGCTGCTCGATCATCTCTCCGATGGGGCCAAGCAACATTTCGACACCGTGCTGGCTCACCTGGATGCTTTGCGGGTTCCTTACGTCATCAACCCGCGCATGGTCCGCGGTCTGGACTACTACACCAAGACCACCTTCGAGTTCGTGCACGACGGGCTGGGTGCGCAGTCCGGCATCGGCGGCGGCGGCCGTTATGACGGACTGATGAAAGAGCTTGGCGGACAGGACCTGTCCGGCATCGGCTTCGGCCTCGGGGTGGACCGGACGCTGCTGGCACTGCGCGCCGAGGGTAAGAGCGTGGGCTCGACGGCGCGGTGTGAGGTGTTCGGTGTGCCGCTCAGCGAGGCGGCCAAGTTGCGGTTGGCGGTGCTGGGGGCTGAGCTGCGGGGTGCCGGTGTCCGCGTCGACCTGGCCTACGGTGACCGCGGGCTCAAGGGTGCGATGCGAGCCGCCGACCGCTCGGGCGCGCGGTTGGCACTGGTGGCCGGGGACCGCGATCTGGAAGCAGGCACCATCGGCGTCAAAGACCTGGGGTCGGGGGAGCAGGTGTCGGTTCCGGTGAATGCTGTGGTCGCTGAGGTGCTTTCGCGGCTGGGGTGAGGGCTTGCCCGGCGCTCGGCCCCGCGAGCGTGCGCGTGTTGCCGGCGACACGCCGTAGATCGCGTACATTTGCGCGCGCTCGCGGCGGGGGTGCGGTGGCGCGCCCGGCCCCCAACCGCGAACGTGCGCGTGTTGCCGGCGACACGCCGTAGATCGCGTACATTTGCGCGCGCTCGCGCCAGGGGGTCGTGGGCGGGCCCGGCCCCCAACCCGCGAGCGTGCGCGTGTTGCCGGCGACACGCGGTAGCTCGCGTACATTTGCGCGCGCTCGCGCCAGGGGGTCGTGGGCCTGCCCGGCGCTCGGCAACACGCCCACCCCCTTGACGGGACATCGAACTCTTGTTCGAATGAGGTATGCGCTGGGCAGGTCAAGCGGTGGCGGTCAACGGCACACCCGTTGATGACGGGGCCTTGCCCGGCTTGCAGCGCCTAGGCCTGGTCAAGAGCGTGCGGGTGCCGCAGTTCGAGGGCATGACGTTTCACGAGGTGCTCTGCAAATCCGCGCTCAACAAGGTGCCCAACGCGGCCGCACTCCCGTTCCGCTACACGGTCAACGGCTATCGCGGCTGCTCACACGCCTGCCGCTACTGTTTTGCCCGCCCCACTCACGAGTACCTGGACTTCGACGTCGGCACCGACTTCGACACCCAGATCGTCGTCAAGACCAACGTCGCCGAGGTGCTGCGCCAGGAACTCAGACGCCCGTCATGGCAACGCGAGACTGTCGCACTGGGCACCAACACCGATCCCTACCAGCGCGCCGAGGGCCGTTACGCGTTGATGCCCGGCATCATCTCCGCGCTCGCCGACTCAGGCACACCGATGTCCATTCTCACCAAGGGCACCCTGCTGCGCCGCGACCTTCCGCTGATATCCCAAGCGGCTCAGCAGGTTCCGCTGTCGGTCGCGATCTCGCTGGCGGTGGGCGATCCGCAGCTGCACCGCGATGTCGAGCCGGGAACGCCCACCCCGCAGGCCCGCCTGGCGCTCATCACCGCCATTCGCGAAGCCGATCTCGGCTGCCATGTGATGGTCGCGCCGGTGCTGCCGCACCTCACCGATTCGACCGAACACCTCGACGCACTGCTCGGACAGATCGCCGCCGCGGGCGCCACCAGCGTCACCGTGTTCGGTTTGCACCTGCGCGGCGCCACCCGAGGCTGGTTCATGGCCTGGCTGGCCCGGGCGCACCCGGAACTGACCAGCCGCTACCGCGACCTCTACCGTCGCGGCGCCTACCTGCCGCAGAGCTACCGCGACGTGCTGCGCGATCGCGCCAGGCCGTTGATCGCCAAGTACCGGCTCGGCAGTGATCCCCGCCCGTCAACGCCGCCGGCCACCCCCGCGCCGCCTCCCGTGCAACCGACCCTGTTCTAGCCGCCGCGCGGCTTGGTCAACGTGAACTGGTCGATCGGGACAACCCCGCCGTACGGCCCCCGCACCGCGTAATACGTCGCCTTGATCGACGTCTTGCCGCCCGGCGCACCCGGGTCGACGTCGAAAGCCACGAAACCGTAAGGGTTGTCGCGGTCACGAAACGCTGACCACGGCGCGTCCTCCATCACGTAGATCGGCGGCTTGCGTCCCAGAGCGGAATCGAAGGCGCCCACACCGGTGATCACCTGGCAGCGCAGTTCGGGGAAGAACAATCCGTTGGTCGGGTGCGACGTGCCGCCCCCGCCGATGACCAGATGCACGGTGCCCTTGGTCACATCGATGACGTCGCTGCGGGTGTCCACCGGTATCGGCGTGCGGGTGTCACTTCCGAGGGTGCCGCGCAACGGGTGCGACCGCTCGTAGTGGTGTTCGTGCCCGCAGACCACCAGGTCGACCTGGTACTGATCGAACAGCGGCAGCCACTCCTGGCGGATCCCGAGGTCGGCTCCGTTGGCCTTGGCGGTCGAGATCGCCGTCTGGTGCATGCAGACCACTACCCAGTCGATCCCGGGATCACGCCGTGCCGCCGCCAATTCGGCTGTCAGCCAACGTTTCTGCTCGCCGCCAGAGTAAGCGTGCACATAGGAGTTGCCGCCGTCCTGATAAGCCACGTCGTCGTTGTTCAGGCTGATCACCCGCACCGCCCCGGCCGTGAACGAATACCACAGACCACGCAACTGCGAACTCGATCCTGAATCCGGCACCGCGAAGTACGTCTGAAACGCGCCGTAACCGATTGGCCCGTTGCCCAATTCGTTCTCATGATTGCCCGCGGCCGGCATCCACGGCCGGTGACGGGCCGAACGGCTGTTGTTGACAAACCAATCTGACCAGGTGCGGATCCGGTCGGCCGCCAGATTGGCGTAGCACAGGTCGCCGTTAACCAGGTTGAACAGCGGCGCCAGCCGTTCGATTGCCGCCGTGGTGTCGCCGGCCGCCGGGGATCCGAGGTGGTCATTGACATACCTGCCATCGGTCAGGGTGCTCAGCGTCGGTGTCGACTGGTCGCCGAAACTGGTGAAGCGGAACGGCTTTCGCCCTGCCGGTGCGGTTCGCAGGCTCCCCAGCTCGGGCTGCGCTCCGTCGTGCACCGCGGCATAGATGTAGTCGGTGTCCGGCTGCAGGCCCGTCAGCCGCGCGTGATTGACGCGAACCTCGGTGTTGGATTTGGCATCTCGATACGTCCGGGTTTCGGCCGCCACCGTGCTGCCGAATCCGGACGTCGGCGCGCCCAGCATCACCCGCGGGTTACGGACAGCGTCGGTGGTATGCCAGGACACCACCGCCTCGGTGCCGGCATCCCGGCCGAACTGCAGATGCAACCCGGCCACCGGCGGCGCGCCGGTGCGATCCGGCTGGGACCAGACCCCGGCGTGACCTGACCGCAGTAACGCGGCCCCGCCCACCCCGGCACCGACGCCGAGGACACCGGCCACGGCGCCGGTCGTGATCAGTGTGCGGCGGCTGAAGCCAGGTGGGTCTCCCTGTCCCGGATCGTCGCTCATGGGGTGCTTCATACCGGACCCGGGTGAACGCCGCCAGAACTGGCCCGCCGGTAGGCGTCTAGTGGCGATGCGGTTCCAGCAATGCCGCCTGCCCGGTGGACGGCGGGTGCGCCGCCAGCCACTCGCGGGTCGCGGCATGCGAGCGCTCGATCAGCGTGGCCGCGTGCGAGAAGTCGGAGCCGGAGATGTCGACCGGACACAGCGGTCGAATAACGTGCAGCTCACAGGTGGTTTCGTAGCGGGAGATATCCGCGGCGAGCCGATGGTTGAGGGCGATGGTCATGGCGTGCAGGGCCATGTTGACGGCCGACTTGGGCGTTGCGGGCAGGTCGCAGGAGTAACCGGTGGGCAGCACCCACACGCGGTCGGCGCCGAGCGCAACCGCATGCGACACCGGTGTGTTGTTCACAACACCGCCGTCCATCAGATCGCGTCCGTTGATATTGACCGGCGGAAAGATTCCCGGAATGGCGGCGCTGGCGGCGATGGCATCCACTGCGTCACCCGACGACAGCAACACATCGGTGCCCGAGACGACGTCCGTGGCCACCACGTGCAGCGGAATCGGCGCGTCCTCGAGCCGGCTGAACTGCAGCTGCTCAGCGAGAATGCGCCGCAGGCCGGAGTTGGGGACCAGGTGCGCCCGGCGCCCGAGAATGCCCATGAAACCCGACAGCGGGTGGGCGGGAAATACCTGTTGGCGGGTCAGCGACACCCACAGGTCGGCCAGGCCCCGGATGCCCGCGGCGTCGGCCCGGGAGGCGAGCCAGCCGCCGTTGACCGCGCCGACGGAGGTGCCGACGATGACGTCCGGGGTGATTCCTTCGTCGGCCAGGGCGCGCAGCATCCCCACGTGGATTGCTCCCAGGCTGGCGCCACCGGACAACACGAAGGCTGTGGGCACAGCTAGATGGTAGAGACCTTTGCCCGGTTTGGGCAGGTAACGAATCCGGTAGCGTTTCCGATATGACGAACGTGCACAAACTGGCAAGCGCGGTCGCCGCAGGCATCCTGGGCGCGGCCTTCGTGGGCTTGACCCCGACCGCCCTCGCGGACCCGACCGGCCACCAGGTGACCTACACGATCACCACCACCGGAAACCTCACCGGCAACGTCCGTTACATCAACACCGATCCGCCCAGTCAAGGGGCGTTCGACGCGAACTCCTCGCAGTTTCTGACCACCGTGCCGGCCACCTTCAGCGCCGATCAACCGCTCGTGTACACCGCGACTCTCGCGAACCCGGGCCAGTGGGCCTTCGTCAGCGCCAGCGGCGGCTGCCACTGGCCGGACTGCGGCTCGGGAAGCACGCCGGAGCTGCGCTGCGAGATTGCCGTCGACGGTCAGGTGGTGGACTCGCGAAGCGCCACCACCGGAGTCACCTGCTCGACGCGGCCCTGGTAGCCGAGCAGGCATCCCCGGCCCGGGCTTACTCCGCGACGTCGCCGACGACGAAACTGAGTAGCGAGTACGACGTCTCCTCGTCGAGGAACAGAACTTCGTGTGCCATGGGTACACACACCACCTTTCGCTCAATGTGATTGAGCCTCAATGGTGCGACGCGGGCATCGGTCCTGGGCAGCCTACGAACGGACCCAATTGTGGTCCTCCGACCGGCGTACGGAGCCGTCCACCGGATGGGTCAACTCCGCGCGGAAGCAATGAGCCATTCGGCGGAATCCGGGTCTTGGGTGTCCAGTGTCAGCCCGACTTCGTCGAGCAATGAGCGGAAGTCGTCGACGCTGACCCGGTGAGCTTCGAAGGACTGGGTCAGGCTCTGCCCGCCGTACTCGAGGGTGAACTCGCCGAGAACGACATCGCCGTCGTTGTGCAGGATGGTCATGGTCTGTTGCATGTCACCGTCGGCACGGTGGTAACTGCCGGCGGGTCGCCGGCCGAACCAGTCCGGCGGCCGCCACTGGATGATGGCTTTGCCAGTGGGTTTGAGGTGATGGGCAACCGTGGCGAGAAGACCCCTGCGTGCGTCCACGCCCGGGTAGTTGACCAGACTGCTGGCCAGCAGCACGACGTCGTATTTCTCGGGCAGTCGCAGGTCCTCGATGCGGGCCTGAACGGTTCTGGCGCCGCGCACGTGAGTGAGCATGTCAGCCGAGTCGTCCACTGCGCTGACCTGGAATCCGTTGTCGGCCAACGGGTTGGCGATGCGTCCTGCTCCCGATCCCAGGTCCAGCACCGAGCCGCCCGGTTCCAGGTGCGCGGTGATCAGGTTGACTTCGTCGATCACCGACACGCGTCGATAAATCTCGACCAGGCTGCCGTCGGCGGTTATCGGGCTTGCGGGGGTGTTCTCCGTGGGCATATCGATTCCGAGCCTAGATGTTGGGCGGTTAGCTGACGAGAACCCGGGCCAGCGGGGGGCGATCGATTCCCGCCGGCCGGCGGGCCGTTCTCAGTCGGCGATCTCGTCGACGATGAACGAGATCAGGCCGTACGTGGTCTCCTCGGCGGCGAACAGGTTTTCGTAGGACACGATGATTCTCCTAGTGAATCGATAACTGGTAATAATCATTACACAATGACGATTTATGTCAATGTGTAACGCTATTCTCGTTACATATCAGTGCGATGTGTATCCCACGACGGGCCCTAGTTGTGTCCCCCGATCGGGGGACACCAGGCTAAGGGCCCGGGTTGGTGATCACGACGACTTCCGCGGGCTCGCTGCCGACAGCCCTGAGTCGGTGCCCCACGGACGCGTCGAAATAGGCACTGTCGCCGGCGGCGAGTGAGATCACGCGGTCGCCGTACGTCAACTCGACGGCCCCGACGTGCACGAAGATGAATTCCTGGCCGGCGTGCTCGGGATGTGGATCGTCAGAGGCGTTTGCCGTGGGTCGTACCACGAAAGGCGACATGGATTTGCCCAGCAACGTGGTGGTCAGGGCCCGGTAGCGCCCGCCCGCCGGGTCGGCGCGGTCGACGGTGATCTGCTCCTCGGCGGCGTCGTCGGAGAAGAGCCGGCCGACGTCGACGTCGAGCGCCCGCGCCACCTTGAGTGCCACCGCGATCGACGGCGTGCTCTGGCCGCGCTCGATTTTGGACAGGTAACTCTTGGTCAGGCCGGTCTGCTCGGCCAGTTGCTCGAGGGTGAGGCCACGTTGCCGGCGCACCGTCCGCAGCAGAGCGGTCATTCGGCAGGACCTCCTCGGACGTGGAATGACACAAAGTGTCCTATAGTGCTACTATTGTGTCACACATTCCCGATCGAGGGAGTCGTTGATGTCATCCACATTCACGCATTCGAAGGCCGACTTGATGCGGCGCGCCCAGCAACGCCTGGATGCCGAGAGCGCCAACTCACAGCTGAGCACCCGCCAGAAGATCGCGCTCACCTGCCGAGCCCTGTTCGACGCCGGCCATGACTCCGGTCTGGCCGGGCAGATCACCGCACGCGCCGAGCAGCCCGGCACCTACTACACCCAGCGCCTGGGCCTGGGTTTCGACGAGATCACCGAGGACAACCTGCTCCTGGTCGACGAGGACCTCAATGTCCTGGAAGGCAACGGAATGGCCAACCCGGCCAACCGCTTTCACAGCTGGATCTACCGCGCGCGGCCCGATGTCCACTGCATCGTGCACACGCATCCCTTCCATGTGGCGGCCCTGTCGATGCTGGGGGTTCCGCTGATCGTCTCGCACATGGACACCACCCCGCTCTATGACGACTGCGCCTTCCTGGCCGAGTGGCCCGGCGTGCCGGTGGGAAACGAGGAAGGCGAGATCATCACCGCCGCACTGGGCGACAAGAAAGCCGCCCTGCTGGCCCATCACGGGCACGTGGTGGCCGGCGCCAGTGTCGAGGAGGCGTGTTCGCTGGCGGTGCTGATCGAACGCGCCGCCAAGCTGCAACTCGCGGCCATGGCCGCGGGCACCGTCAAAGCGCTCCCGGAGGAACTGGCCCGCGAGGCCCACGACTGGACGCTGACACCCTCGCGCAGCCGGGCCAACTTCGCCTACTACGCCCGCCGCGCGCTGGCGCGGCACCCCGACGTCCTGAACCCTCCGTCCGCCAACTGAATTCGAGGAACCGTGTCCGAGATCCACGGCATCATCGCCTACCCCGTCACCCCGTTCTCGGCCGACACGTCGAGCATCGACAAAGACCGGCTTGCCGCGCTGGTCGACCGACTGGTGTCCTCCGGCGTGCATGCGATCGCCCCCCTCGGCAGCACCGGCGAATTGGCCTATCTCGACGAACCCGAGTTCGACGCCGTCGTCGACACCACGATGGCCACCGTCAACGGGCGGGTCCCGGTTGTGGTCGGGGTGTCAGATCTGACCACCGCCAACACGATTCGGCGCGCTCAGTACGCGCAACAGGCCGGCGCCGACGCGGTGATGGTGCTGCCCGTCTCCTACTGGAAGCTCACCGATCGCGAGGTCGCGCAGCACTACCGCAGCATCGGCGAGTCGATCGGGATCCCGATCATGGCGTACAACAACCCCGCCACCAGTGGTGTGGACATGAGCCCCGAGCTGTTGGTCACCCTGTTCGACAACATCGACAACGTCACCATGGTCAAGGAGTCCACCGGTGACCTGACCCGGATGCGGCGCATCGCCGAACTCAGCGACGGCCAGTTGCCCTTCTACAACGGCAGCAATCCGCTGGTGCTCGACGCCCTGCGGGTGGGGGCGTCCGGATGGTGCACGGCCGCACCGAATCTGCGCCCCCAGCCGTGTATCGACCTGTACCACGCGATCCGGGCGGACGACCTCGAGAAGGCGCAACTGCTCTACGACGACCTCAAACCGTTGTTGCAGTTCATCGTGGCGGGTGGGCTGCCCACCACCGTCAAGGCCGGTCTGGGTCTGCTGGGTTTCCCGGTCGGCGACCCACGCGCGCCGCTGCTGTCGCTCGACGAGCACTGGCGCGCCGAGTTACGGGACCTACTGGCCGGGCCGTGAGGTTCAGCCCAGGATCACTGGCACTTCGTCGAAGCGGTTCAGCAACGGAATCGGTTGCAGGCGCAGCTCTTCGGGCGCGACGGCCAGTGTGAGGCCGGGAAAGCGGTTGATGAGTTCGCCGATTATGATCCCGGTCTCCAGCCGTGCCAGATGTGAGCCCAGGCAGAAGTGGGTGCCCTTGCTGAACGCGAGGTGGTCGTTGGGACTGCGGGTGATGTCGAAGCGGTCGGCGTCGGGGAACTGTGCGGGGTCGCGGTTGGCCGATGTCAACAGCGTCGTCACCATGGCCCCGCGCGGGATGGTGACGCCGTGCAGGGTGATGTCCTCGCCGGCGAAGGTGGTGGCTTCGGTGCCGCCGACGGTGCCGGAGTAGCGAAGGATCTCCTCGACGGCACTGCCGATGAGTTCGGGCTGCTGCTGCAGCAGGCGAAGTTGGTCAGGGTGGGTGAGCAGCGCCGCGATGCCGTTGGTGATCACATTCGGGGTGGTCTGGTAGTCGCCGGTGATGAGCAGGAACACCATCGCGACGATCTCGTCGTCGGTCAGGCCGCCACCGTCTGCCCGGGCGTTGATCAACCCGGTGATGATGTCCGGGCCCGGGTCAGCCCGTCGTTGCTCGATCAGATCGCGCAGGTATGCGACGAAGCCCTGCATCTGCTCGCCGGCGCCGGCCGCGTTGTGGCTGAGCATCGCCTCGAACAACAACTCGATGAAGCGGTAGAACGAGGACCGGTGTTCGCTTGAGACGCCGACCATTTCGCTGATAATCGTGGTCGGGACCGGCAGCGCGTACTGCCGGTGCACCTCGAGGCGCTGGCCGGGCTCGAAGCCGTCGAGCAGTTCGCGGGCGACGGTGCGGATCCGGTCACCGAGCCCCTCGATCGCGCGCGGGGTGAACGGCCGGCTCACCAGTTTGCGCAGCCGCAGGTGTGACGGGTCGTCCTGATACACCATGGTGTCGGTGGTCAGCAGGCGGATCGCCTCGGGCACCACCGAGGTGTCCTCCGCGGCGCCGTCGAGCACGCGGCGGATCCGCGGGTCGGTGACCAGGTCCAGACAGTCCCGGTAGCGGGAGATGAAGTAGACGTCCTGCTCGGGCGGGCGCAGCGCCAACCGGCCTCGGTAGACCGGCGCCTCGCGGCGCATCCAGTCGTAGTAGCAATGCTGGTCCGCGTTGAACTCGGCTGTGCCTACCGTGATCGGATGCTCGAGCTTCACCCCAGATCGTTGGTGTTGAACGTGTCGCACTTATTGGGCTCGCCGGTCGAATATCCGGTGGTGAACCACTTCTGGCGCTGCGCGGATGAGCCGTGCGTCCAGGATTCCGGGTTGACCCGCCCGTTCACCTGCCGCTGAATACGATCGTCACCCACCGACGCGGCCGCCGACAACGCGTCCTGAATGTCCTTGTCGGTCAACGGCTGCAGGAACGGCTGTCCGGTGCTGTCCTGCTTGACGGTGGACGCGTAGTGCGCCCACACCCCGGCATAACAGTCGGCCTGCAGCTCGGTGCGGACCCCGCTGCCGGTTGCGCCCTGCGCCCCGGACTGAGCGCGCCCGAGCACCCCCAGCAGGTTCTGCACATGGTGCCCGTACTCATGAGCCACCACATATTCTTCCGCGAAAGGCCCACCGCTGGAACCGAATTGAGTCACCAGGACCTGGAAGAAATCGGTGTCGAAGTAGGCCGTCTTGTCCACCGGGCAGTAGAACGGGCCGACGTCGCTGCTGGCCGGCCCGCAGCCGGTGCTGACCTGGCCGCTGAACAGTCGCAGGCGGGGGCGGGTGTATTTCGGCATCAACTGCTTCCACACCGCGTCCAGCGAGTTGCTGGTGGCCACCACGCGGCACTGCACGTATTTGTTGGCATCCGCGCCGGTCTTGCAGCGGCTGAGGTCGAAACCGGGAGCCACGTCCTCGCGCGAGTCGAGCGGCTGCTGGCTGATCACGCCGCCGGGGTCGACCCCGAGCAGCATGGCCACCACCACCAGCAGCAGGCCGCCGATTCCACCGCCGATGGCCATCCGGCCCATCCCGCCGCCGCCCGAGGACGACGCGGAACTGGTGTCGATCTGCATACCCTCGTTGAAGGTCATCGGTCGCTCCCGGAATTAGAGTTTGAGCCGCGCCGACACAGCCTATCGCTGCTGCGCGGCGGCGAATCGGGTGTCGGTGTAAGTACGCAGATTCCGCAGGAACCGGCGCAGCGCCAGGTTGAGCAGCGGACCGAACACGGCCATGCCCGGTCCGGCGCCTCGGGCGGGCTTTTGGGCCATCGTCCAGGTGAGCCGGCAGCCGCCGGGTATCACCTCGACCCGATAGTCCTCGGCGAACGCCGCGACCGCTTTGGTGGAGCACTCGTTGAACCGGAATGCCATGTGCGTGAACGGTTCCCAGGCGATGAACTCTTCGTCCCCGACGATGCCGCCGCGCATCTCCACGACGCGGGTGGTGCCGACGCCGCGCGGCTCCGGACTGGTCCAGGTGACCTTGGTGATCACCTTCGCCCAGCGCGGCCAGGACTCGGCGTCGCCCAGCACCTCGAACAACTGCTCGGGCGTGATAGCCAGATCGACACTGTTGCGGAAGCGGTAGGGCGCCGTCTCGATGAAGCTCAGCTCGACGCGTTCGCACGGGTGCATGCCTGCAAACCTAACCCGGCCCGTCGCTGGCGGCAGCGAGCAGCGGCACCAGCACGTCGCTGATCGGAGTGGGCAGCCCGTGCGCGCGGGCTTTGCGGACGATGACGCCGTTACGCAGGTCCCACTCCATCCGGCGGTGCGCCTCCCGGTCGGCCAGGATCGAGGTGCCCATGTCTTCGGGCACCACCCGAAAGGATTCGACGAGCTGGTCCACCACCGCGTCGTCCAGTTGGGCGCCCTCGGCGCGCGCTACCGCCACACACTCGGCCATATACCGGCGGCCCAGTTCGGCCACGTCGTCCCGGCGGAACATCCCGGAGCGGCGGCCGGACAACGCCATCAGTCCGGCCAGCGCATTGAGCAGCAGCTTGCGCCAGTTCACGGTGACGAAGTCGGGGTTGCATTCCACCTGGCAGCCCGCGTCGCGCAGCAGGTCGGCGAACGATTCGGCCGCCCGCCCGGTGGGCACCACCAGCGCCGCTTCACCGCGCAACCGCACCCAACCGTCCGGCTGGGTCTCGGCAGAGAACCAGACGCTGCCCGGTATCACGTGCGGAGACGGCGAGAGCGGGGCGACCTGTTCGACCTGTTCGACGCCGTTCTGCAGGACGGCGACGACGGTGTTCTCGTCGCACAACCGGGCCAGCCAGCCGGCCGCCGCCTCGTTCTGGGTGGCTTTGACCGCCAGGATCAGCACGTCCACCGGACCGCTGACGGCGTCCGGATCGGTGTGCACCGGGCCCGGCACCACGATCGGTTCGGCATCGTCCGGGCGCAGTTCGATGCCGTCCCGCGGTCGGTGGCCGCAGAGCAACACCCGGTGCCCCGCCGCATGTAATAGAGCCGCGACGGTCGTGCCGACGGCGCCGGGGCCCACGAGTGCGATATCGGTTGCGATGCAGCCAAAAGTACCGGCAGGATCGGGCAAATCAACCGGCCCTCTAGACTGGGCAGTCAATCTCACCCGGTGTAAAGGAGTATTTGTGCTGCGCAGCCACGCCGCGGGATCGCTTCGGGACGGCGATGCCGGGCAGCAGGTGACCCTGGCCGGGTGGGTGGCCCGCCGCCGCGACCACGGCGGCGTCATCTTCATCGATCTCCGCGACGCGTCCGGCGTCGCGCAGGTGGTGTTCCGTGAAACCCAGGTGCTGGCTCAGGCGCACCGGCTGCGCTCGGAGTTCTGCGTCGCGGTCACCGGTGTCGTCGAGATCCGGCCGGAGGGCAACGCGAACCCCGACATCGCCACCGGCGACATCGAGGTCAACGCCACCTCGCTGACCGTGCTGGGCGAATCGGCGCCGCTGCCGTTCCAGCTCGACGAGCCCGCGGGGGAGGAGCTGCGGCTGAAGTACCGCTACCTGGACCTGCGCCGCGAGGGCCCGGCCGCCGCAATTCGCTTGCGTTCCAAGGTCAACGCCGCAGCCCGCGAGGTGCTGGGGCGCCACGACTTCGTGGAGGTCGAGACGCCGACGATCACCCGGTCGACGCCGGAAGGTGCACGCGACTTCCTGGTACCGGCGCGACTGCATCCCGGGATGTTCTACGCGCTGCCGCAGAGCCCGCAGTTGTTCAAGCAGCTGCTGATGGTGGCCGGGATGGAGCGCTACTACCAGATCGCGCGCTGCTACCGCGACGAAGACTTCCGCGCCGATCGCCAGCCCGAATTCACTCAGCTCGACATGGAGCTGAGCTTCGTCGACGTCGAGGACGTCATCGCGGTCTCCGAGGAGATCCTGACGGCACTCTGGGCGCTGATCGGCTACCAGATTCCGACGCCGATTCCGCGGATGACGTATGCCGATGCGATGCGCCGGTTCGGCTCTGACAAGCCCGACCTGCGGTTCGGCCTGGAGTTGGTCGAGTGCGCGGAGTTCTTCAAGGACACCACGTTCCGGGTGTTCCAGGCGCCCTACGTCGGCGCGGTGGTGATGCCGGGCGGGGCTTCTCAGCCGCGCCGCACGCTCGACGGCTGGCAGGAGTGGGCCAAGCAGCGCGGCCACCGGGGCCTGGCTTACGTGCTCGTCGGCGAGGACGGAACGCTGGGTGGGCCAGTGGCCAAGAACCTGTCGGACGCCGAACGCGACGGCCTGGCCGCCCACGTCGGCGCCAACCCCGGCGACTGCATTTTCTTCTCGGCCGGGCCGGTGAAAACGTCTCGGGCGCTGTTGGGCGCGGCGCGCATTGAGATCGCGCACCGGCTGGGCCTGATCGACCCGGACGCGTGGGAGTTCGTGTGGATCGTCGACCCGCCGCTGTTCGAGCCTGCCGAGGACGCCACGGCGTCGGGCGACGTCGCGGTGGGCGCGGGAGCGTGGACGGCGGTGCACCACGCGTTCACCTCACCCAAGCGCGAACACGAGGGCAGCATCGAATCCGACCCAGGCGCCGTGCTGGCCGATGCCTACGACATCGTCTGCAATGGCAACGAGATCGGCGGCGGTTCGATCCGTATCCACCGTCGCGACATTCAGGAGCGGGTGTTCGCGGTGATGGGTCTGGACCAGGCCGAGGCCGAGGAGAAGTTTGGATTCCTGTTGGAGGCGTTCACCTTTGGCGCCCCGCCGCACGGTGGGATCGCCTTCGGCTGGGACCGGATCAACGCGCTGCTGTCCCGCGTCGACTCGATTCGCGAGGTGATCGCGTTCCCCAAGACCGGCGGGGGAGTCGACCCGCTGACCGACGCGCCGGCGCCGATCACCGCTCAGCAGCGCAAGGAGTCGGGAATAGATTTCAAACCCAAGCAGCTTGACCAATCATGACGACCCCGGACACCGAATCCATCAAAGCGTTCAACAACGGCATCGTCGATGAGTTCCGTTCCAACGGAGGCAAAGTCGGCGGCCAGTTCGCCAATGCCGACCTGCTGCTGCTGACCACCACCGGCGCCAGGTCGGGTCAGCCGCGCATTGCGCCGCTGGCCTATTTCGGCGTTGACGGTCGGCTGATCATCATCGGGTCGTTCGCCGGCGCGCCGATAGACCCGGCGCGGGTGCACAACCTGCGCGCTCAGCCCCGGGCACACGTCGAGGTCGGCACCGAGGCGTTCGAGGTCACCGCACACGAGTTGGACCGCGCCGAGCGCGACGCGATCTTCGAGCAGATCACCGCGGCGGCACCGGGCTTCGCCGAGTATCAGGCGAAGACCGACCGGGTCATTCCGCTGTTCGAACTGCGCCGCGACTGATTCGCCATCGCCGTCATCTCAGCGGCGAACTCTCGGCAGCTCTGGGCCCCAGCCAAGTCACCCGACGATGCAGTAGTGGCGGCCCGTTCTCCGTTCTCGCGCGGCACGCATCGCAGGTTATTCCGTGGTGGGGTAAGCAGGCGTGGTGAAGACTTCGCTGCTGGCCGGGATGGCCGGTGAGGGCACGGCGGCCGTCCAGCGATTGCGCACCGCGTTGTGGCCGATCGCCCAGACATCGGTCGTCGCCGCGCTGGCCTGGTACCTGACCCATGACCTGCTGCATCACCAGCAACCGTTCTTCGCGCCGATCTCGGCGGTGGTGTGCATGTCGGCGAGCAATGTACTTCGTGCGCGGCGCGCCACCCAGATGATGGTCGGGGTCGCGCTGGGCATCGCCGTGGGCGGCGGTACGGAAGGTTTCGTCGGCGCCGGACCGGTCGGGATCGGGGTGGCGGTAATGATCGCGCTGTCGGTCGCGGTGCTCGTCGGTCGCGGCGCCATCGGGCAGGGCTTGATGTTCGTCAACCAGACCGCCGTCTCGGCGATCCTGGTCCTGGTGTTCTCTCACACCGGCATCGTGGTGACCGAGCGCCTCTTCGATTCGCTGATCGGGGGCGGGCTGGCGCTGGTATTCGCTCTCGTGCTGTTCCCCGCCGACCCGGAAAAGCTCCTCAGTGACGCGCGCGCGGGTGTCCTCGCGGCGGCGCACGAGACGCTGGTGCGGACGGCCGGCATCCTGAATGATTCCGGCACTCGCCATCCCGACTGGCCCACATCCGTTTCCGACCACCTCCATCAGGAGGTCGGCGCCCTGATCGAGGCGCGATCCACGGCGGAAGTCGCCGCGCGTCGTGCGCCGCGCCGGTGGGCCGCACGCGGCGCGATTCGGGATATCGACGCTCAGTCCGCGCAGCTGGGCTTGTTCGCCAGTTCCGTGCTGCACCTGGCCCGCTCGGTTAATCGTCCGCTGGGCCGGGCGGCAGCGCCGGCCCTGCAGGCAGCGATCGCCGACCTGACTGTGGCGACCGGGCTCGCCGATGTCGACTACGCGGCCGCGTCCGCCCACCTTGCCGCCGCGCGCCGCCACGCCGCGGAACTGCAGTCCGGTGCCCGCGACCGAAACGAGGTGGTGGTCGCCGACGTGGTCTCGGGCTGCGCCGACGACCTACAGCAGGTGATCGAGCGGCCGTCAGGATGACTTGGCCAGGAACTCCTTGACGAGCTGCTTCGGTGCCTGCGTCAGCCACGCTTCGGTGATCAACTCCCGCAGGTCGGCGACCCCGATCTCACCCAGTTTGACCAGTACGGCCGGGTAGCCGTTGAAGTGCGGGGTGGTGAAGTACACGTTGGGCTCGTCAGCGACCAGCGCGAACTTCACCCCCTCGTCCGGCACCCGCACGCCGAGGATGTCACCCGGGGGTGGCTGCACCCCGTCGCGGGTCAGCGCCTCGATGTCGGATTTCCGCAGCGGTCGCTCCCACGCCAGCAATTTCTTGCCCACCCGCCAGTCGCGCGGTGACTGCTCGGTGGTCAGCGGCAGCTCACCGACGATGCGGGCCACGTCATCCCAAGTGGCCACGTTTCGATTGTGCGCTCCAAACGCCCAGTTCGGCGCGTTATCCGAAATTGCCCGCGCGCTGCTCAGATCTGTTCAGCGCCGCCGTCGACGAACAGTTCGGCGCCGGTCATGAAGCTGCTTTGATCAGAGGCAAGGAAGAGAACCGCGGATGCGATCTCGTCGGGCCGGCCGAGACGGCCCATCGGAACCTTTGCCGCCTCACCATCCAGTAATTCCTGTTCCTGGCCGGCGGGCGCCAGGCCTTTCAGGCCCGGCGTCTCGACCGGTCCAGGGACGATCGTGTTGACCCGGATACCGCGCCCCACCAGCTCGGCGGCCCAGGTCCGGCCGAACGAACGGATCGCCGCTTTGGTGGCCGCGTACACGGTGAACGCGGGCGTCCCGTTGTAGGCGGCCGTGGAACCCGTCAGGATGATCGACGACCCCCGGTTGAGAAGCGGCAGCATGGTCTGCACGGTAAACAACGTGCCGCCCACGTTCGTCATGAATGTGCCGCTGAACTGTTCGAGAGTGATGTCGCCCAATGGCGCGAACTCTCCGCCACCGGCATTCGCGAAAAGCACGTCAAGCCCCTTGCCGCGCGACTCGATCGCCGCGGCCACGGTTGCCAGGTCGTCGGCGTTCGACACATCGGCGCGGATACCGGTCGCATCCTCGCCGATGGAGGCCACCGCGGCGTCGATCGTCTGTTGGTTACGGCCGGTCAGAAAGACGTGAGCGCCCTCGGCGGCCAGCCGCTGCGCGGCCGCCAGACCGATGCCCGAGTTACCGCCGGTGACGAGTGCCGTCTTGCCGCTCAGTTGACTCATCGCGTTAGTCCCCTAACCGACGGATTCCGGCTGCGCCAGCGCCGGCGTGTGACTGAGCCACGCCACCAACTTTTCGTAGATCGACGGGTGGTTGAGCAGGTCGAAGTGATTGAGACCGGTCAGGGTGAGGCCGTGGGCAGCCTCGAACGGGACCTTCCGGGACCGGCCGCGGCCTGCCGCGCTCTTGGGTCGCACCAGGTGGTCACCCATCAGCAGGCCGACCGCTCGGGGCGCCGCGGTGGTGGAGACGAAGTGGTAGACCGCATGGGGCAGGAAGGGCACCTCCTGGCAGCGGTCGCGCAGGAACTCGTCCGGGTCGCAGTCGCGCCAGTCCTCGTGAAGCAGCGCGCCGAACCGCAGGTCCTTCACCCCGGCGCTGCGAGTGTTGAGAAACGCCGCCAGACCCCGCGTCTCGGGCAGCTTCGCCAGCGCCCACGCCGCGACGTTGACACCCTTTTCGAGGTCGGCGCCCAGGTGCGGGGAGCCCAGGCACACCACGTGCCGCACGGCGTCGGTCCAGGCGTGTGCCCGGTCACGCCCGTAGTGGCAGGCGCTGCGGGAGACCAGCCCTCCCATCGAGTGGCCGACCAGGACCACGTCTTCGACCGCTGCCGGCCACAACTCGTGCAACCGGTGCAGCAGGTCGGCCAGCGCCTGGCCGTTCTCAGAGATGTGGTGGCCGCTGTTGTAACGCACGAACACCGGCGTGAAGCCGAGGTCCTTGCGCAGCCGTTTTCCGTAGGGGCGCAGCCCGTCGCCGGTGCGCGGCGTGCGCCACCATGACCGTTCCGTCATGCACCAGCCGTGCACGAATACCGCTATCCGCCCGGTGGCCCGCGGAAACGCCTCCGCGATGGCTTCCGCGGTCAGGGGGACTGGTTCACCCCTGCGTCGGACCTGCATGGACAGCGCGAAGCCGTTTTCCCGGTTGGTCATCTCGTCGCCGTAGATCCCGTTGACCGCGGCGATCGCACCGGCGACCCGCGGCCGCGCCAGGACCGTCTCGTCCTCGTCGTTGCTCAGCGTGTGGGCCGCCAGCGCCCCCGCGCCGTACAGGGAACCCCGTACCGCGCCGTCGACCAGGGTGTAGACGGCCGAGGCGGTGGTGTCGTGAATCACCTGTACGGGTCTGGCCGCCGGACCTATCGAGGTGAAAACGCGCCTGGCGATGCCGTGATGAACATCACGAACCAGGGTGGTCAGGACCCGCGTGCCTTCGCCCGCGAGGTCGGCCAGCGACTTCATTTCGTGTCCCTGCACGAGCTGGGCTCCTTTCTGCCGTGACCGATAGGGTTCCCATTTGGAGCGGGACTAGACCTGGAGTGGAGACTGTCAGCATGCGGCCTGAGCTACCCTTGCCGCCACTCGCCGACAGGGAGGTTCGTCTTGCCGTCTGAGGAGCCGTCCGAGGGGTTCAATGGCCGGTCGGCGCCGCTGGCCGCAAAACGCTACCGGGTCACGCACCGTACGGAGTACCGCTACTCCGACGTCGTGACCAGCTCTTACGGGCGCGGGTTCCTCACACCGCGAGACTCGTTGCGGCAGCGCTGCGTTGCGCACGAACTGATCATCGATCCGGCCCCGGCCGACAGTTCGACCAGCCGCGACTCCTACGGCAACATCAGCTCGTATTTCCACGTGACCGAACCGCATCACGCCCTGACCATCGTCAGCGACTCGATCGTCGACGTCGCGCCGCAGGCGGCCGGGATCTACAGCACCGGGCCGGCACTGCAACCGTGGGAGAACGCGCGGCCCAGCGGCGCGCGGGGGGCGCTGGCGTGCGACTTCGCGCTGGACCTGACACCACCGGAAATCACCGACGAGGTTCGTGAGTACGCCGCGCCCAGCTTCGAGCCGGGACGGCCGCTGGTTGAGGTGCTGCGCGACCTGGCGTCGCGAATTTTCCGTGATTTCACCTACCGTTCGGGCTCGACCACGGTTTCCACGCGGGTAAATGAGGTTCTGACGGCCCGGGAAGGGGTATGCCAGGACTTCGCGCGGTTGGCGATCGCCTGCCTGCGCGCCCATGGTTTGGCGGCCTGCTACGTATCCGGTTATCTGGCTACCGACCCACCCCCTGGAAAGGATCGAATGATAGGCATTGACGCCACCCACGCCTGGGCGTCGGTGTGGACGCCGCAGCAACCGGGTCAGTTCGAGTGGCTGGGACTTGATCCCACCAACGACCAACTGGTTGACCAGCGCTACATCGTGGTCGGACGCGGCCGCGACTACGCGGACGTGCCGCCGTTGCGCGGCATCATCTATACCAACTCGGAACGTAGCGTGATCGACGTCGGCGTCGACGTCGTCCCGTTCGAAGGGGATGCGCTGCATGCGTGACTTCCATTGCCCCAACTGCGGCCAGCGTCTGGCCTTCGAAAACTCAGAATGCCTGTCCTGCCACAGCGCACTGGGGTTCTCCCTGGACCAGATGGCGCTGCTGGTGATCGCCAAACGCGACGAAGACAGTGAGCACGCCGGCGCGGTCGCCGCCAACGAATACCAGCTGTGCGCGAACCTCTATGTCGCCGAATGCAATTGGCTGGTTCCGGTCGGTCACCCGGGTGGGCTGTGCGAGTCATGCGCGCTGACGATCGAGCGGCCGAACGACAACGACACGGTCGGGCTGGCGGAGTTCGCCCGAGCCGAGGCGGCCAAGCGCCGGCTCGTCGCCGAACTGCACGAGCTGAGTCTGCCGATCATCGGGCGCGAGCAGGATCCGGACTACGGACTGGCGTTCCGGCTGTTGTCCAGTGCGCATGAGAACGTCATCACCGGACACGAAAACGGGGTCATCACACTGGATCTGGCCGAGGGCGACGACGTGCACCGCGAACAGCTGCGGGTGGAGATGGAAGAGCCCTACCGCACCCTGCTCGGGCACTTCCGCCACGAAGTCGGGCACTACTACTTCTACCGTCTGGTCCGGTCACCGGAGTACCTGCAGCGATTCAACGAGTTGTTCGGTGACCCTGACTCCGACTACCAGGCGGCGCTGGACCGTCACTACAGCCAGGGGGCGCCCGAGGGCTGGCAGGAGACGTTCGTCTCGTCGTACGCGACCATGCACCCGGCCGAAGACTGGGCCGAGACGTTCGCGCACTACCTGCACATCCGGGACACACTGGACACCTCGGCGTCCTGCGGCCTGGCGCCGGCGGCCGCCACTTTCGATCGGCCGCCGTTGGGGCCCAGCGCTTTTCCCACCATCATTGAGATGTGGCTGCCGTTGTCGTGGTCGCTGAACATGGTGAACCGCTCGATGGGGCACGACGATCTGTATCCGTTCGTGCTGCCGCCGGCGGTATTGGACAAGATGCAGTTCGTGCACACCGTGATCGAGGAAGTGACCCAGCAGTTGCAGGCCGCCAGCTGAGCTGGTGGCGCGAGCAGACGCAAAGTCGCCTTGGAGCGCACGCTCCCGGCCGATTTTGCGTCTGCTCGCCAAGCTAGGCGGGCCGCCGGTGATAGATGTGCGCGGGGCGGCCGGACCCGGCGGGTTTGCGCGACCGGCCGGTCCGCACGTAGAGCGGGGACCGGTCCAGCCGTGCTCGTGCTGCGGTGTCGGTGATCGAGGTGCAAGCCCGCAGCAGCGAGTAGGCCTCGACGAACGTCGTCTCCGTCCCGAGCAGCGCATAGGTGGTCTCGGCGTCGGCCAGTAGGCGCTCACCGATCCTCGACAGCGCCGCGCGCGCCATCGCCGTGTGCTGGAACGGCATCGCGCCGGGAATCTCCGTCACCGCGACGGCGCCCTTCGTGCCGGCGGGAACCCGTGCCGCCACCACGATCGAGACGGTATGGCCGCGTTCGTCGCGCGCGGGGTCGCTGACCACGTCGACGACGACGATGCCGCTGGTGATTTCCGCGCCTGCCTTCTCGCGCACAATCCTTCTGGCGGCCTGCTCGACGGTTTCCCCCCGCTCGGCAGCCAGCAACCCACCGGGCAGCGTCGTCGCCCCGCGGTGCGGGGTCCCGGCGCGCCGGATGAGAACGAGGCGCGGCACCGGCTCGTCCTCGGTGAGCGCGACGACGTCGACGCTGAGCCAGGTTTGCGTCATGTACCGGTCCACTGCTCGCGGATCGCCGTCTCGCGCCGCAGGTTCGCCCGCACTTCGGCGAAGGTCTGAGTGCGCAGCAGTTGTCCGTCCTGGAAGACGATCTCCAACTCGTCGTCGCACTCGTGGTCGGCGTGTTCGATCAGGTAGGGGCGGCCATCGGCGCGCCGGCGCACGGACAGCCGGCCGGTGGCCGATTTCTTGGAGCCGTCGTCGGTGATCGGGTCTTTGAGTATGTCGCGACCCTGACCATCGACCTGCACCCAGGTGGCTTTGACGGCCATCTTGAACGTGTCCCGGGTCTGGTACTGGTAGGTGTAGGAACCGAAACCGAAAACGACTGCGGTAGAGGAGAATCCCTGAGACATCAGGTTTCGGGTGATGGCGTCGGCGCGTTCGTAGGTGATCGAATCTCCGTAGATCGCACCGACGTGCGGGTCGAGTTCCCGATAGCCCTTTGCGTTGACGACGGTCCCGAAGGTGTCGGCGAGCAGCCGCACCACGCCCTTGTGTTCCGGAGTGCCGGCGGGGGCGTCCGGGTCACCGCACAGGATCAGCTCGGGGTCTCCGGAGTCGGGCCGGATGACGAGTTTGCCGCTGCGGGATGTGATTTCGTCGGCACGGGCGGGCAGATACTCGGTGAGCACGCGCCACAGGTTCCAGGTGTCGGAGACGACCGACAGGGTGCCGTCCGGGTACAGCTGCAACAGGCGGTCGAAGGTCTGCAGCTCGCCGTCCTGACCACCGGCGCACATCACCGAGTGTTCGGTGGCCGGGACGCTGGCACCGATCAGTTCGCCATCGTCTCCCGGGTAATGCTGCTGGATGTAGCGGATCGCAGGCAGGGTGTCGGTGCCGCAGAAGCTGAGCAGATGGCCGGCTCCCGACGCGGCCGCGGCTTCGGTGCCGGTCATGCCGCGGTAGGCGAATTCGTGACCCTGGAACTTCACCGCATCCTCGTCGCCGGACAACGCCGCCCGCCGGTCCAGCAGCGTACGGTTGCGCCACGCGAGGGTGGCGCTGGTGATGGGCTGCCACAGCTGCGCCGACAGCTCGGTCTCGAGATAATTTGTCAGCCAGAAGAATCGGCTGTCGGTGTTCTCGACCGTCAGGTAGGGCACCCGCAGCGGAATCAAGGCGCCTTCCTTGACCGCCCGCACCCGCAGCGGCAGGTAACCCAGCGTGTGCAGCTGCCGGAAGTGTTCGGCGCCAATGTTATTCGGGCCGAGTAGCGCGGTGACGAACTGCTCGTATTGAGTCAGCACCGCCTCGAGTTCGTCGGGCGCAAGGTCGAAGAACACCTGCCAGCGCTGCCGCAGCTGGCGCAGGTATGCCTGCAGCCCGAAGAACACGGTGGCATCGACATCGGGCAGTCGCGTTCCCCGCGCGGTCAGGTTCGAGTAGACGAACTCGGTGCCCTTCGGGTATTGACGACGGTGATCGAGCTTGTAGGCGTCGGTCGCCAGCAGGGTGTCCAGCGCGCGATCCTGCCTGTCGTTCATGATTGTGCCCCTTCATGATTGGTGGCGATACGGCTCAGCAGCTGCGTGACGTACGGAGCCAGATCTGTGGTCCGGATGTGTGGGCCGGCGGCGCTCGGCAGGGAGTCGGTGGTGTAGACGCACTGGTATCCGGCGAGCGCCCGGTGCGAGCGATCGGGACCGGTGAAACCGCCATGGGTGACCCATAGGTCCAACGACGCGTCGCTCGGTATCGCGGCTCGCAGTAACGCGAAAGTCCCTCCGCCGTCGCAGATGTCGTCCACCACGAGATAGCGGCCGTTCAGCACGCCGTCGGGCGCGTGGTAGCCCTTGAGTTTCCCGGTCGCCTGGTCCCGCGACTTCGAGGCGATGAAGACCGGCAGCCCGAGCTTTGCGGCCACCAGCGAGGCACGGTCTCTCGATCCCGCGTCCGGCCCGATCACGCCCTGATAGGAGCCGCTGTCGGTCACCGCATCGCTGACGATCGCGGCCAGGTCGAGTTCCCAGCGGCCGATGGCCGGGTTTGTTGCACTCATCGCATCCAGCCACACGGGTGAGTGCGGGTCGACCGTGACGATGTCGGTGATGCCGGAGAGCGCTGCCAGTCTGGCATTCGTCCGAGCGGGACTGGGCAGGTCCTTGTCGCCTCGCGCGCTGGGCAGGTACGGCATCACCAGCACGCGCCGGGCGGCGCCCGCGACGAGAGAGGCCCAGTTGAACACGACGGACCAATCCGGCGACGGCGTGCGAACCCACAGCACCTGAACAGCGGGGGAGAGCTCCGCGTCGCCGCTGCGCCGCACCGTCACATCGCCCATCGGGTAGGCGAACACCTCGATCGGTTCGGGTGTCAATGCTCCGCCGTGGAGGGTGAAGAACTCGTATTCGTTCATGGCACCACCGTAGCACCCATTTCTCACAAATTGTGAGTAATGAAGGTCACCACCCCTCGCGAGCAGACGCAAAATCGCCCTGGAGCGCGTGCTCCACGGGGGATTTTGCGTCTGCTCGCGCAGGCCAGGCTAGGCGGGCATGGTGCGGCGCTCGTCGGGCCCGCCCCACAACGGCTGCATGCCGCCGGGCAGGGCCAGCTGCGTCGCGGTGATCACGTCGGCCAGGTCGCGCAGCGTGGCATGCACGGCACCGAGCAGCTCCGCCAATTCCTCCCGGCTGCCGTCGGTAATCTCTTCCAGCTCAGCGGGATCCGAGCGGCGCAGGCGGGTGCTGATCTCGTCGACCATCCGTTCCGGGCGGGACGACCCCGACGAGCCGGGCAGGTCGCGAAGGTGAGTTCGCAGCCGCTCCAGCTGGAACAGCAGCGATCGGGGGTTCTGCGCGTCGAACAGCATCAAGTCGGTCACCGCGGCAATGCTGATCTTGCCGAGCGTGCGACGCCGGTAGATCACCGACGACTCACAGGCCTCCAGCATCGCCTCGACGACGGACTGCTCGGCGACGGTGCTGCGCACGACGCTCAGGGTGTCGGCCAGCAACGCGGTCAGCCACAGGCCCCGCTCGATGCGCTTGCCGATGTCCATCATCGTCCACCCCACGTCATGGACCATCGACTCACCCGCGACCCCGGACAGGGTCAACATGCCGGCCAGCGCCTGCGACTGCGCAGAGGCCAGCAACGCGTCGGCCTCGGCCAATGACTGCGGCGGGTCGGACCGAAGTCCCACCGCCCGTTCCACATTCGCCAGCACCATCCAGGTGTCGTTGGACAACTGGTCGCGCACCGCGCGGGCGCACAACGCCAGCCCCTCCACCGACTGGATCAGCGATCCCGGCCGGTCCAGGTCCACGGTCATCGACCACAGCATCGAGGGCGCGACGGCGATCATCTCCGCGTTGTCCGACTCGCCGTCGTTGGTCGCCCCGGTGTCGGTCCCGGTGATCTGGCCCAGGGCGGCCATCAGGACCGGCACGCATTCGCTTTCCTCGGTGTCCTGATGGTGGCGGTAGACGTGGTAGCGCTCGCGCGCGACGATCAGCAATCGGGCCATGTTCTCCGCGCGCTCGCCGTAGCGTCCCATCCAGAACAGGTCGGACAGCACGCGTGGGGAGCTGACGGTCCATCTGCCCGCGCCGGACGCGACGGCCGGTTGCGGGGCCGACGGTAGCGAGATCACCTTCTCGGCGATCGACCGCTCGGTTGGGCGGACCCAGATATCCTTAGCGGCAACTGTTTTCAGCGTATAGCAGTCGGGCTCGGGTGCCACCACGTAGCCCAGGCCGCCGATCATCGGCGCGTAGCCGCTGCGTTGGGCGACGGTGAACAACCGCATGCCCACTCCAGCCGAGGACAGCACGCCGGCGTGGTCGGTGGGTGCCGACGAGAACGTCGGCAGCTCCTGGCCCGCCCACCGCCAGGGCACCGCCTCGATCTGCGCGGCCAGTTCGGCCAGCTGCGCCGACGAAAGCGTAGGCCCGACAAGGCTTTCCCCGCCGTCAGTGGGTTTGATCAACAACGACGACAGGTTGGCCAGCAGGTGGGAGAGTTCGTTGGGAATGCCGCCCCAGTAGACCGGCGCGGAGGGCAGCAGCGGTTCCTCGCCCAGCAGTCGCTCGGCCATCTCGGGCAGAAAGCGAAGCAGCCCAGCGCTTTCCAGGATGCCGCTACCCAGCGTGTTGACCACGGTCACCGTCCCGCGGTGCAGCGCCTCCACCAGGCCGACCACGCCGAGACGGGAGTCGGCGCGCAGGTCCAGCGGGTCCGCGTACAGCGCGTCGACGCGCCGCAGCACCACGTCGACACGTTTGAGGGTGCCCAGCGAACGCATCCACAACTTGCCGTCGCGCACCACCAGGTCGGCGCTCTCCACCAACGGGAAACCCAGCAGCGTCGCCAGATACGCCTGGTCGAACGCCGTCTCGGAGTAGATACCGGGGCTCAGCACCACCACCACCGGGTCCTGCACCACGTCGGGCGCGGCGTCGATCAGGCCGAGTCGCAGGGCCTGGGCGAACGGCGTGGTCGGCCTCGGGGCAATCCGCTCGTACAGGTCGGGGATCGCGTGTGCCAGCACCCGCCGGTCGGCCAGCGCATAGCCGGCGCCCGAGGGGGCCTGCGTCCAGTCCGCATTGACCTGGAACCCGCCATAGGGCAGCCGGCTGAGATCGCAGCCGTGCATGAACAGCTGGTGATGGCCCGGCACTTTGATCCCGTTGGCGGGCCGCACATATCCGGGGTGGGCAAACACCAACTGGGCCGGCAGCAGCCCCTCGGTGAGCAGGTTGCGTGGCCCGTACAGATCGGCGAGCACGGCATCGAGCAGGCGCGAGCGCTGTACCAGCCCCGCTTCCAGGACCTCCCAATCGGCCGCCGACAGCACCAGCGGCAGCGTGTCCAGGCTCCACGGGTTCGGCTCGGGGCCATGGCCGGGCGCGGGCGGGGCCTCGCGCGTCGGGTCCACCCCGGTGTAGGTGATCCCGTCGTGGTCGATGAGGCTGTGCACCACCGAACGCATCCGGTCCAGGCCGGCCCGGCCGCCGTGGGAGATGGTGTCGGCCAGCTCGGTCCAGGTGGCGCGCACGTCGCCGTGCGAGTCGACGAACTCGTCATAGCCGCCGCCAGGTCCGTCACGCAGGTCGAACAGGGCTTCCTGGGCGCGCGCCGTCCGGTAACCGGCCAGCAGGCGGTCGACGTCGTAGCGGTCACCGACCGAGAAATCTGGAAGCGCCATTACTGCTGCACGGTACGCACGCGCCGCAGGTCGAGGATGCCCGGCGCGCCGATGTCGGTGAGGAATCGGGCCTGCTTCTCCCGCAGCCCGGCGAGGTCGAACTTGCCGGAGGTGAATCCGGCCGCTTCGAAGCGGCGGGCGCGGCGCGACTCGGCTTCCACGGCGTTGACGGGCGGCTCGTCGTAGGCGCGTCCGCCCGGATGGGCGACGTGGTAGGTGCAGCCCCCGCGTGAGGTCCCGGCGGTCAGGTCGATGAGCTCGAACTGCAGCGGGACATCGGTGGAGATCGTCGGGTGCAGCGCACTGGGCGGCTGCCAGGCCTTGAACCGCACACCGCCGACGTGGATGTCGGGGTTGTCGGTGGCCAGCAGCGGGACGGGGTAGCCGTTGCAGATCACGGCGTAGCGGTGCCGATCGGCGCCGATCACGCGGACCTGGACGCGTTCGACCGACGAGTCGACGTAGCGGGCGGTGCCGGTGGCGGTCGACTCCTCGCCCAGGGTGTTCCACGGCTCGATGGCGCCGCGCAACTCGATTTCCACGCCGTCGAAGACGGCGGTCCCGATGCGCGGGAACCGGAATTCGGTGAACGGGTCCAGCCAGCTGGTCTCGAACGCGATCCCGTGCGAGCGCAGATCGGCCGCGACGTCGGCGATATCGTGAATCAGGAAGTGCGGCAACAGGTATCGCCCATGCAGGTTGGCGCCGTGCCGGATCAGCGGGGCGCGCAGCGGCTGTTCCCAGAACCACGCCACCAGCGAGCGCACCAGCAGCGACTGCACCATCGCCATCCGCAGGTGCGGCGGCATCTCGAAGCCGCGCAGCCCCAGCAGCCCGAGCCGGCCGCGGGCGCCTTCGGGGCTGTAGAGCTTGTCGATGCAGAACTCGGCGCGGTGGGTGTTGCCGGTGATGTCGGTGAGCAGGTGGCGCAGCGCCCGGTCGGTCACCCACGGTTTCGCGGCACCGCCGGCACTCAGACGCGCGATCTCCGCGAAGGCGATCTCGAGTTCGTAGAGCGCCTCGGCGCGGCCTTCGTCCACCCGGGGCGCCTGCGAGGTGGTGCCGATGAACCGGCCGGCGAACAGGTAGGACAGCGACGGATGCCGCTGCCAGTAGGTCAGCAGCGACACCAGCAGGTCGGGGCGGCGCAGCAGCGGAGAGTCCGCGGGCGTGACGCCGCCGAGGGTGATGTGATTGCCGCCGCCGGTGCCCCCGTGGGTGCCGTCGATGTCGAACGACTCGGTGGACAGCCGCGCCAGCCGCGCTTGCGCATAGAGCGTTTCCAGTTGCCGGCGCTGCTCGTCGAAGCTGGCGGTCGGTGCGACGTTGACCTCGATGACACCGGGGTCGGGTGTGATCGTCGTCGACGTCAGGCGCGGGTCCGGCGGCGGACCGTAGCCCTCGATCACCACCCGGGTGTCGACCTTCGCCACGGCGGATTCGATGCGCGCGATCAGGTCCACGAAGTCTTCCAGCGCCTCGGTGGGCGGCATGAACACGTACAGCAGCCCGTCGCGCACCTCGGCGACCAGCGCGGTCGTCGGCGCGTTGTGTGGCTCGACGAGCACCGCCTGGTCGGGCGCGGCGGGGGACAGCGGGTCGCTGATCGCCACCGGGTCGACTTCGTAGGACGCCGGTGGCGGGTCCCAGCTGATCGAGTTCAGCGGCAGCCGCAGACCCGCGGGCGAATCGCCCTCGGTGAGCACCAGTCGGCCCCGGCGCAACCGCCAGTCGGCACTGGCCCAGCCGCTGCCGTCGTCGCGGCGGTGCAGCGGGAGTACGAAGGCCGACGGAGCGGTGACGGCCTCATCCAGCCGCGCCAGCAACTCGGACCGGCGCGCGCCAGCGTCGTCGGCGAGGTCGTCGTCGGGGGCCACCGCATCGCCCGCCGGCAACCGGACGGCGGCGGCCAGCCGGGCCAGCGGGTCCTCGAAGGCCGGGCGCACCTGCGACAACGGCAGCCCGAAGCTCTCGGCGATCCCTGCCAGCACGTCGTGTGCGGTGTCGATCTCGACGGGCTCGGCATCGACGGCCCCCCAGGGGTCGGCCAGCAACGCCTCGTTGGTCCACAGGGGGCGCCCGTCGGTGCGCCAGTACAGCCCGATCTGCCAGCGCGGCAACGGCTCTCCGGGGTACCACTTGCCCTGGCTGCGCTGCACCAGTCCCTCCGGCGCCCACTGCGCCTTCAACCGGGCGGCCAGATCCGAGGCCAGCTTCCGTTTGTGCGGGCCGTCCGCGGCGGTGCGCCACTCCGCGTCCACCTGGTTGTCCACCGACACGAACGTCGGCTCACCACCGATGGTCAGGCGGACGTCACCGGCCGCCAACCGGTCGTCGACGTGGTGGCCCACCGCGCAGATCGTGGCCCATGCCTCGTCGGTGTAGGGCAAGGTGACGCGCGGGTCCTCGTGGACCCGGGTGACGGTGTTGGAGAACTCCATCACCGAACTGCAGGGTTCGGTGCTCCCGGTGATGGGTGCGGCGGACGCCGGGTGGGGCGTGGCCGCCAACGGGATGTGTCCCTCCCCGGCGAACAGCCCCGAGGTCGGGTCGAGTCCGATCCAGCCCGCGCCCGGGATGTACACCTCGGTCCACGCGTGCAGGTCGGTGAAGTCGGCGGCCGGTCCCGATGGCCCGTCGAGCGCTTCCACGTCAGAGGTCAGCTGTACCAGGTAGCCCGAGACGAACCGGGCGGCCAGGCCAAGCTGGCGCAGGATCGACACCAGCAGCCACGCCGAATCCCGGCATGAGCCGACGCCGGTGCGCAGGGTGAAGTCCGGGGTCTGGACGCCGGGTTCCATCCGCAGGCTGTAGGTGACGTCGACGTTGATGGCCCTGTTCAGTGCGACCAGGAAGTCGATGGTGCGGGTGCCCTCGGGTACCGAGAAGTTGCGCACCCAGGCCTGCGCCAGGTCCCCGGGCCCGGACCCTTCGCCGTCCTCGTCGACGGGTCGCAGGTACGGCTCGAGGTCGTCGGCAAGCGCCTTGGGGTACAGCGATTTGTCCGGATGCCAGGTCTCGGCCCAGTCTTCGATGAAGAAGTCGAACGGGTTGATCACCTTGAGGTCGGCGATGAGGCCGACGGTGATCGTCATCTCCCGCGTGGGCTTGGGAAACACCAGCCTGGCCAGGAAATTGCCCAGCGCGTCCTGCTGCCAGTTGATGAAGTGCTCGGCCGGCTCGACCCGCAGGGAGTAGGCCTCGATCGGCGTGCGCGAATGCGGAGCCGGGCGCAGCCGCACCACATGGGGATAGACCTGGACCAGCTTGTCAAAGGTGTAACTGGTGCGGTGCTCCAGTGCAACTTTGATGCTCATAACCGCTGATCCCATCACAAGAGACAGCCGCCCGCCGCGCGCCTGTGGTGGCTTGCGTTGCGGGCGGCTGTCATTCGATTGTCAGACCGCTCCGTGTGAACGGTCTGTTTCGGTCGTTTTACGAGTACTGCTGCGGCGGCGGGTACTGCCCGGGCGGCGGTCCCGGCGGGTACTGACCAGGCGCTCCGGCCTGCTCCAGCTCGGCGACGTGGCCGCCGGTCAGCTTGCGGTAGGTGTACACCTGGACCAGCGCTGCGACGGGGGCTCCCACCACCAGGCCGATGTAGCAGGCGATCTGGCCGACGGCCACCGCCGCGTACTGCACCAGCCAGGACAGTGCGCTGGGTCCGAGGTTGGCGCGCACGGTCGCGAAGCTGGCCTTGATGGCATCGATCGGCGACAGATTCTTGTCGACGACATACGGCACGGCGAACTGGGTGAAGAAAGCGATCACCAGCGGCCCGACGATGGTGCAGGACAACAGTGACGAGGCCAGCACGACCAGCAGCGTGGTCAGCAGCACCTTGGCCACGTTGCGCGGCTTGAAGAAGGTTCCGATGCTCACCGGACGGCCATCGGCGAGGTCCAGGCTGGCGGTGGTCAGACCGGCCTGCAGGAACGCCGCGACGACGAGGGCGAGGATGATGCCGACGGTCAGCACGATCCAGCTGATGATCCCGAACTCGGTATTGGTCGACTCGTAGCTGACGCCGTACCCGTAATCGGTGGTGGTCGTCGTGGTCTCGGCGGTCGCGAAGGCGATGCCCAGCGGGATACCGACGACGGCGGCGATGATCAGGAAGTAGATCGCGACCGGCGCGGCCAGCGCGGCGGCGTTGTTCTTGAACTTGCCCCACGACCAGTTGAAGGCGTCGCCGACGCTGAACGGGACGCCCGTCGGGCCGCCACCCAGGCCCGCCTGGGGCGGATAGCCCTGCGGCGGGGCGCCGTAGCCCGGCGGCGGGGGCGGCGGAGGCGGAGTGCCGTAGCCGGGCGCCTGATATCCGCCCGGGCCCTGCTGGCCGTAGTCAGGTGGCGGCGGAGGAGCGCCGTAGCCCGGAGGCGGAGGAGGCGGTGCCCCGTAACCGGGAGGCGGCGGCGGAGGGGCTCCGTGACGCGGCGGGGGCGGATAGCCCTGCGGGTTGCCGCCCTGAGGGTCGGCCGGGTTGCCTGGATATTCTGGCGGCTGGCTCATGGCTTTCCTAGGTGCCTCGTAGTTCGCTCTTGTCGATCGGGGCGTAGCAAACGGGAACTTAGCAAATGTGCGCTCTGGATGCTCGCATTGGTTGGCGGCCGGCTTTCCCCGTCAATGGCGTGTCCGCGTTGCGTGGTATGCCTGAAGTCGTGTCCGACGGTCTGTTCGACCTGCCTGGTGCGCCGAAATCGACCGACCACTCGTTGAGCGTTTCGGGTGCCGGTGCCCCGTTGGCGGTACGGATGCGTCCGGCCACGCTCGACGAAGTGGTAGGGCAGGAGCACCTGCTGGCCGCCGGGTCGCCGTTGCGGCGCCTGGTCGAGGGCTCGGGTGTCGCCTCCGCCATTCTCTACGGACCGCCGGGGAGCGGGAAGACGACGCTGGCGGCGCTCGTCTCACAGGCCACCGGGCGCCGCTTCGAGGCGCTGTCGGCGTTGTCGGCTGGTGTCAAAGATGTTCGGGCCGTGATTGATTCAGCTCGATCGGCGCTGCTGCGCGGTGAGCAGACGGTGTTGTTCATCGACGAGGTGCACCGGTTCTCCAAGACCCAGCAGGACGCGCTGCTGGCCGCGGTGGAGAACCGGGTGGTGTTGCTGGTGGCGGCCACCACCGAGAATCCGTCGTTCTCGGTGGTCGCGCCGTTGCTGTCGCGATCGCTGATTCTGCAGCTGCGGCCGCTGACCCCCGACGACGTCCGGACGGTGGTGCAGCGGGCGATCGACGACCCGCGCGGACTGGGCGGCAAGGTGACGGTGGCGCCGGAGGCCGTCGAGCTTCTGGTGCAACTGGCCGCGGGTGACGCCCGGCGTGCGCTGACCGCTCTCGAGGTGGCCTCCGAAGCTTCCGATCACGTGGCTGTCGAAACCATCGAGCAGTCCTTGGACCGGGCCGCGGTGCGTTACGACCGGGACGGCGATCAGCATTACGACGTCGTCAGCGCCTTCATCAAATCGGTGCGCGGCTCGGACGTGGACGCGGCGCTGCACTATCTGGCCCGGATGCTGGTGGCGGGGGAGGATCCGCGGTTCATCGCGCGGCGCTTGATGATCCTGGCCAGCGAGGACATCGGCATGGCGGATTCGACGGCGCTGCTGGTTGCGGTTGCCGCCGCGCAGACGGTCGCGCTGATCGGGATGCCCGAGGCGCAGCTGACCCTGGCCCACGCCACCGTTCATCTGGCCACCGCGCCGAAATCCAACGCGGTGACGACCGCGCTCGGTGCCGCGATGGGTGACATCAAGGCGGGCAAGGCCGGCCTGGTGCCCCCTCATCTGCGCGACGGGCACTATTCGGGCGCGGCGAAGCTGGGCAATGCGCAGGGTTACAAATACTCGCACGACGACCCTGACGGCGTGGTGGCACAACAGTATTCACCGGATGAACTGGTGGGCGTGGACTATTACCGGCCGACCGGGCGAGGCGCCGAACGCGAGATCGCCGGCCGCCTGGAACGGTTGCGCGCGATCATCCGCGGGAGGCGGAGGTCGTGAAACACTTCACCGACGACGAGATGAATCAGTGGCTGCCCTCCGCGAACCCGCTGGCTGACTTCTTACCGAGCCTGTAGTTCTGGCGGCCCTCACTCGCTTTTTGGCTCCAGATTTACAGGCTGGGCGAACGGGCGCCCTAGACCAGCTCGGGCACCCGCAGGTGAGCCAGCGCCAGCTCGAATTCGCCGACGTCGTCCTGGTCGAGGCCGAGATCGCGCATCATCGCCGTCCGCATCGAGCGGGCCGACTCGGCGCAGCGGTCCATCGCCTCGCGGCTGTCGTAAGTCACCGACACCACGGCCCGCGCCGACGTCGGATCGACCATCAGGCTGGCGCTGCAGAAGCCGTCGAAATCTTCGACTGCCGGCAGGACGGCCCACCGGTAGTAGTCGATGCCGCGCTCGAACAGTTCCGGTCGCGTCCGCAGCCAGGTCGCCCGCACACAGGCGCCGGGGGCGGAGCGGTGGTCGCGATGCAGGACCGCGATGCGCCACTGGTCGACCACGGCGCTGCCTCCGAACATCTCGACGGCGCGGTAACGCACCGGCCACACCCGCTCGGCACTGCGCTGCATCGCCGACTCGGTTTCCCAGGAACTGGTGGCGATGCACCGGCCCGACTCGCGGTCCACCAGTAGCGATAGGCCCAGGCAGCCTTCCATCTCGTCAAGGGCAGGCATGACCACGTCGCGGACATAGTTGATGCCCATGTTGATCGACGAGCGCTGCGCCTGGATGGTCGTGGAACGTGCAAACACGGTCGACCCCTCCTGTGAGTCGGGGCAGCGCCCCCGGCGGCGCCACCGGTCCACCACCACCTTCCTCCGGCACCGGCGGCTGATCAAGCCCCGTAGGCTGGTCCGGATGGATACCGATGTGCTGGATGTGGACACCACGCGTCGCCGCATCGTCGACCTCACCGACGCGGTGCGCGAGTTCTGCGGCAACCACGCCGACGGCCTCTGCAACGTGTTCGTCCCGCACGCGACGGCCGGGGTGGCCATCATCGAGACCGGCGCCGGGTCCGACGACGACCTGCTGGACACACTCGAGCGGCTGCTGCCCCGCGACGACCGCTACCGGCACTCGCACGGCTCGCCGGGTCACGGTGCCGACCACGTCATGCCGGCGATCATCTCGCCCTCGGTGACAGTGCCGGTCAGCGGCGGCGAGCCGCTGTTGGGCACCTGGCAGAGCGTCGTGCTGGTCGACCTGAACCGCGATAATCCGCGGCGGTCGGTCCGGTTGAGCTTCGTCGACGGCTAGATGGAAGGCTAAGCGGGCCTCATTGCATGTTCGGCGGCCAGTTCCGGCGAATAGGCTGATACCCGACTCTCGCCAGTGAGCCCAGGAAATTAAGGAAGAAGCACAGTGCAGACACACGAGATCAGGAAGCGGTTCCTTGATCATTTCGTGAAGGCGGGCCACACCGAGGTACCCAGCGCCTCGGTGATCCTCGACGACCCCAACCTGCTGTTCGTCAATGCCGGCATGGTCCAGTTCGTGCCGTTCTTCCTCGGCCAGCGCACACCGCCGTACGCCACTGCCACCAGCATCCAGAAGTGCATCCGCACCCCTGACATCGACGAGGTGGGCATCACCACCCGGCACAACACGTTCTTCCAGATGGCCGGCAACTTCTCCTTCGGCGACTACTTCAAACGCGGCGCCATCGAGCTGGCCTGGGCGTTGCTGACCAACCCGGTGGCCGACGGCGGCTATGGCCTGGATCCCGAAAAGCTCTGGGCGACGGTCTATCTCGACGATGACGAGGCCGCGCAGCTGTGGCGCGACATTGCCGGCCTGCCGGCTGAGCGCATTCAGCGGCGCGGCATGGCCGACAACTACTGGTCGATGGGCATACCTGGCCCGTGCGGCCCGTCCTCGGAGATCTACTACGACCGTGGACCCGAATTCGGCGTCGACGGTGGTCCCATCGCGAACGAGGACCGTTACCTCGAGGTGTGGAACCTCGTGTTCATGCAGAACGAGCGTGGCGAGGGCACCTCCAAAGAGGACTACGAGATCCTCGGGCCGTTGCCCCGCAAGAACATCGACACCGGCATGGGTGTCGAGCGCATCGCGCTGGTGCTGCAGAACGTGCACAACGTCTACGAGACCGACCTGCTGCGTCCGGTGATCGATCTGGTGGCCGGACGCGCACCCCGCGGATATGACGTCGGAAACCATGCCGATGACGTGCGCTACCGGATCATCGCCGACCACAGCCGCACCGCCGCCATTCTGATCGGCGACGGGGTCAGTCCTGGCAACGACGGCCGCGGCTATGTGCTGCGCCGACTGCTGCGGCGGGTCATCCGATCGGCAAAGCTGCTCGGTATCGACACCCCGATCGTCGGCGACCTGATGGCCACCGTGCGCGACGCGATGGGACCGTCGTATCCCGAGTTGGTCAACGACTTCGAGCGGATCAACCGCATCGCCGTCGCCGAGGAGACCGCCTTCAACCGCACGCTGGCCTCGGGCTCGAAATTGTTCGACGACGTGGCCGGCGCCACCAGATCCTCCGGCGCCACCGTCGTCTCCGGCTCCGATGCCTTCACCCTGCACGACACCTACGGCTTCCCGATCGAGCTCACGCTGGAGATGGCCGCCGAATCGGGCCTGACGGTCGACGAGGCGGGCTTCCGCGAGCTGATGGCCGAGCAGCGCCGGCGCGCGAAGGCCGACGCCGCCGCGCGCAAGCATGCGCATGCCGACCTGACCGCTTACCGAGAACTGGTCGACGCCGGACCCACCGAGTTCACCGGTTTCGACGAATTGACCTCCGAGGCAAGGATTCTCGGTATCTTCGTGGACGGCAAGCGGGTGCCGGTGGTGGCGCATGCCGACGCCGTGCACGCCGATCGGGTGGAGCTGATCTTAGATCGCACACCGCTGTACGCCGAGTCGGGCGGCCAGATCGCCGACGCCGGCAGCATCAGCGGCACCGGTTCCGGGGCCAGCGCCCGCGCCGCGGTCACCGACGTGCAGAAGATCGCCAAGACCCTGCATGCGCACCGGGTCAACGTCGAGTCGGGTGAATTCGTCGAGGGCGACACGGTGGTCGCCGCGGTGGACCCGGGCTGGCGTAAGGGCGCCACCCAGGGGCACTCCGGCACCCACATGGTGCATGCGGCCCTGCGACAGGTGCTGGGCCCCAACGCCGTTCAGGCCGGATCCCTGAACCGTCCCGGCTACCTGCGCTTCGACTTCAACTGGCAGGGGCCGCTGTCGGAGGACCAGCGCACCCAGATCGAACAGGTGACCAACGAGGCCGTGCAGGCCGATTTCGAGGTGCATACGTTCCTCGAGAAACTCGAGAAGGCCAAGGCGATGGGCGCGATGGCGCTGTTCGGCGAGGCCTATCCCGACCAGGTTCGGGTGGTCGAGATGGGCGGGCCGTTCTCGCTGGAGTTGTGCGGTGGCACCCACGTGCACAACACGGCGCAGATCGGGCCGGTGACCATCCTCGGCGAATCCTCGATCGGTTCCGGCGTGCGCCGGGTGGAGGCCTACGTGGGGCTGGAGTCCTTCCGCCACCTCGCCAAGGAACGCGCGCTGATGGCGGGTCTGGCGTCGTCGCTGAAGGTGCCGTCCGAAGAGGTGCCGGCCCGGGTTGCCGGCCTGGTCGAACGGCTCAAGGCGGCCGAGAAGGAACTCGAACGTGCCCGGCTGGCCGGCGCCCGCGCCGCGGCCACCAACGCGGCCGCCGGGGCCGAGCACATCGGCAACGTCCGGGTGGTCGCGCAACGCATGTCGGCGGGTATGACCGCAGCGGACCTGCGCTCGTTGGCCGGCGACATTCGCGGCAAGCTGGGTAGCGATCCGGCGGTCGTCGCTTTGATCGCCGAAGGTGACGGATCTACCGTCCCGTACGCGGTGGCCGCCAACCCGGCAGCTCAGGACCTCGGCCTCAACGCCAATGAACTGGTCAAGCAGCTGGCCAGCAGTGTCGACGGCCGGGGCGGCGGCAAGGCCGACCTGGCTCAGGGTTCCGGCAAGAACCCGACCGGCATCGACGCGGCGCTGGACGCGTTGCGTTCGGAGATCGCCGCGATAGCGCGGGTCGCTTGAGTGGTCGAGTCACCGCAGCGCCAGCCTGACCGGCCGGGCGAATCAGACCCCGGCCGAGGCCGACGCCTCGGTGTCGACGTGGGCACGGTGCGCATCGGTGTGGCCGCCAGCGATCCCGACGGCATCCTGGCCACCCCCGTAGAGACCGTGCGCCGCGACCGGTCCGGCAAACACCTGCGCCGGCTGGCCGCGCTTGCTGCCGAGTACCAGGCCGTCGAGGTGATCGTCGGGTTGCCGCGCACCCTGGCCGATCGCATCGGCCAATCCGCCCAGGACGCCATCGAGGTGGCCGAAGCACTTGCCGAACGAGTGGCGCCCACTCCGGTCCGGCTCGCTGACGAGCGGCTGACCACGGTCACCGCGCAGCGGTCGCTGCGGGACGCGGGCATCAAGGCCAGAGAGCAGCGGTCGGTCATCGACCAGGCCGCCGCGGTGGCTATCCTGCAGGGCTGGCTGGACCAGCGCCGCGCCCTCCTCGCGAGGGAGGCATCCGATGTCTGAGCGGGAGAAGGCCAAGCCGGTGGCGGTCGGCCCGAGCCGGCACCGCAGAACCCGAACCGACCGTAAGAAGGAGCAGCGCACCCGTCGTCGCCGCCGGGCGGCCGGCGGGTTCGCGGCCGGGCTGCTCGTCGTCGTGGTGGTGGCCGCGGTCGTCGTCGGCGCGAAACTCTGGCACGTCTTCTCGGGCAACGACGACGACTACACCGGCGCCGGCAAGCAGGACGTCGTGATCCAGATTCAGTCCGGTGATTCCACCACCGCGGTAGGGGAGACGCTGCTCAAGCGGGGCGTCGTGCGTACCGTGCGGGCGTTCGTCGATGCCGCTCACGGCAACGCAGCGATCTCGGCGATCCAGCCCGGTTACTACCGGATGCGCACCGAGATTCCGGCGGCCAACGCCGTGTCGCGGCTGGCCGACCCGAACAGCCGGGTGGGCAAGCTGGTCATTCCGGAAGGGCGTCAGCTCGACGACACCACCGACATGAAGACCAACAAGACCACGCCCGGGATCCTGACCCTGATTTCGCGCGCGACGTGCGTGGATCTAGATGGCAACCAGCGCTGTGTGGCGCTGGCGGATCTCAAGGCGGCGGCCAGCAAGAGCACTCCCGCGGCGCTTCAGGTGCCGAAATGGGCTCTCGAGCCGGTCACCGAGCTGCGCGAAGATCATCGCCGGCTGGAGGGCCTGATCGCGCCCGGCACCTTCAATATCGACCCGGCGGCGTCGGCGGAGACCATCCTGGCGAGCCTCATCAGCGCCGGAACCGTGGAATACCTGACTTCGGGGCTGGAGGACACCGCCAAGGCGATCGGGCTGTCGCCCTACGACATTCTGGTGGTGGCCTCGCTGGTGCAGCAGGAAGCCAACGTCCAGGACTTCACCAAGGTCGCGCAGGTCATCTATAACCGCCTGCACGAACACCGCAAGCTGGAGTTCGATTCGACGGTCAACTATCCGCTGGACCGCCGGGAGGTCGCCACCAGCGACGCCGACCGCGCGCAGCGGACCCCGTGGAACACCTACATGTCCGAAGGCCTGCCGGCCACCGCGATCTGTTCACCCGGGGTGGACGCCCTGCGCGCGGCCGAGCATCCGGCGGCGGGCGACTGGCTGTACTTCGTCACCATCGACGCCCAGGGGACCACCTTGTTCACCCGCGACTATCAGCAGCATCTGGCGAACATCGAACTGGCCAAACGCAACGGTGTCCTCGATTCCGCGCGCTAGAAAAGCCGGAGTGCTCGGTTCGCCGATCGCGCATTCCAAGTCTCCGCAGTTGCACCTGGCCGCCTACCGCGCGCTGGGCCTGCATGACTGGACCTACGACCGCATCGAGTGCAACGCCGAGCAACTGCCGGGCGTGGTAGGCGGGTTCGGCCCCGAGTGGGTCGGCGTTTCGGTGACCATGCCGGGCAAGTTCGCCGCGCTGCGGTTCGCCGACGAACGCACCACGCGCGCCGAGCAGGTCGGGTCGGCCAACACCCTGGTGCGCACGCCGCGCGGGTGGCGGGCCGACAACACCGACATCGACGGTGTGGCGGGCGCGCTCGGGCAGGCGTCAGGACAGGTCCTGGTGGCCGGGTCGGGTGGCACCGCCCCGGCGGCCGTGGTGGGGCTGGCCACGCTCGGGGTCACCGGCATCACGGTGGTGGCCCGCAACCCGGACAAAGCCGCCCGGCTGATCGACCTGGGCACCCGGGTGGGGGTGCCGACGACGTATTGCGGCCTGGACGACGGTGCGCTGACTGATGCGGTGGCCGGCGCGCAGGTACTGGTCAGCACCCTGCCCGCCGACGTCGCCGCACGCTACGCCGGGACCTTCGCTGTGATCCCGGTGCTGCTGGACGCCATCTACAACCCGTGGCCCACCCCGCTGGCCGCTGCGGTGCAGGCCGCCGGCGGCCGGGTGGTCAGCGGGCTGCAGATGCTGCTGCATCAGGCGTTTGCGCAGGTGGAGCAGTTCACCGGGATGCCCGCGCCGCGCGAGGCGATGACTTGCGCATTGGCGGAACTGGATTAGCCTGCCGCGCATGCGGATCGGGATGGTCGCGGCGTGGTTGATCGCTCTCAGTTGCTATGACATCCGGCAGCGCCGGCTGCCCAACCGGCTGACGCTGCCCGGCGCGGCCGTGATCCTCATCGGTGCGGCACTGGCCGGCCGCGGGGTGGCGGCGCTGCTGGGCGGACTGACGCTGGCTGCGGTGTACCTCGCCGTGCATCTGCTGGCGCCGACGGCGATGGGCGGCGGGGACGTCAAGCTCGCGGTCGGCGTCGGCGGGCTGAGCGGCTGTTTCGGCGTTCAAGCCTGGTTTCTGGCCGCGCTGGGGGCGCCGCTGCTGACCGCTGCGGTCGGGTTGCTGTGGCGGTTGCGCGCCGTGCCGCACGGACCGTCGATGTGCCTGGCGACCGCCGGTGCGGCGGCGTTGGCAATGCTGGGTTCTTAACCCGGCAGCCCGTCGGCGCCCTGGGCGCCGACGTTTCCTGCCTTGCCGGGTGCACCCGGATGACCACCGAGTCCGCTGCCGAGGCCACCGGCGCCGCCGGTGGCGCCGGTGATCGCCCCGCCGGCGCCGCCGGCCCCACCCGCGCCGCCAGCACCGGAGGAGGAGTGACCTCCGTCCCCGCCGGCGCCGCCGGCCCCGCCGTCGCCGCCGTCGGCGCCGTTGCCGCCACTGCTGCCGGTGCCACCACCGTTACCACCGGCGCCGACAGCCGACCCACCGACGGCGGCACCGCCGGCCCCGCCGGCCCCGCCGGTTCCCCCGGCGCCGCCGGTGCCGGGGCCCAGTGCGTCGCCACCTCGGCCGCCCGCGCCGCCATGGCCGCCCGAACCGGCGTCGCCGGCGTCGCCGCCCTGGCTGCGGGCAGGCCCGCTGGCGCCGCCATTGGTGTTCGAGGTGGGGGTGCCCGCGTTGCCGCCGTTGCCGCCCAGGCCACCGCTGCCGCCGGCGCCGCCGTTGCCGGTTCCGTGGGCCGTACCGCCGTTGCCTCCGGCGCCGCCATAACCGCCACCGCTGGCGGCGCCGCCGTCGCCCCCGTCGCCACCGATGTAACCGGAGCCACTACGCCAGGCATTGCCGCCCCAACCGCCGGCGCCACCCCAGCCGTTGACCTGAATGGTGCGTCCCACCAGCGGTTCGTATCGGAACACGACGGTTCCACCGTCGCCCCCCGCGCCGCCGGCGCCGGCGTTGCCCGACCCGTACGCGTCACCACCGTCGCCACCCGTCCCACCGTTGCCGAAGTAGGCCCCGGCCGAGCCGTTGCCGCCCGCGCCGCCGTTACCCAGGCCCGTCGCATTCCCGCCGAACCCGCCGTTGCCCCCGGCACCGACCCCGGTCTGGGGTGGGAAGCCGGGGGCGCCGGACTTACCGCCATTGCCGCCGTTGCCGCCGGCACCGGAGATGGAGCCGCCGGCCCCGCCCTTGCCGCCGTCGCCGCCGGTGCCCCACTGCCCGACGGCTCCGGCATCGCCGCCGTTGCCGCCGTTGCCGGTCACGGTGCCACCGGCGCCGCCGTTCCCGCCGGCGCCGCCCCGGCCGGCCCAGCCGCCGTAGCCGCCGTCACCACCCCGGCCGCCGTTTCCGGTGCTGCCGCCGGCGCCGCCGTCGCCGCCGGCCCCGCCGTTGCCGGCCGCGCCCACGGTTCCCGCGTTGCCGCCGTTGCCGCCGTTGCCGTTCTGGCCGGCGGCGCCACCGGCACCACCTTGGTTGGCGAACCCACCGCCCCACCCGTTGCCACCCACACCTCCGTCACCGCCGCCGCCGCTGCCGCGACCGGCGCCCCCGTGACCGCCGGCTCCACCTTTCCCGCCTGCGCCGATGTTTCCGCCACTTCCGCCGTTTCCGCCGCTGCCGGAGACCGTCCCGCCGGCGCCGCCGCTTCCACCGTTACCGCCCAGTCCGGGTCCGCCGCCGGTGCCGCCGGCACCGCCGTGGCCACCCGCGCCGTCGGGCCGGGCGGCGTCTCCGCCCGCTCCGCCGTGACCGCCGTTTCCGCCGGCGCCGACGGCGCCACCGTTTCCGCCGCGGCCACCGTCTCCCGACTGTCCGCCGTTCCCCCCGTTGCCTCCGTTACCGGTGGCGCCGCTGCCTTGCTGGGCGGTGCGGGTCTGGCCGTTGCCGCCCGTCCCGCCGTCACCGCCGGTTCCGCCGGTCCCGCCGCCGGCAGCGCTGCCGCCGTCGCCGCCGTCACCGCCGGCGCCGACCGCCCCACCAGTCCCGCCGTTGCCGCCGTTGCCCGTACCGGCGCCGTTGCCGCCGTTGCCGCCGTTGCCGCCGGCAGCGCCGTTGCCTCCCGCACCGCCGGCACCGCCATTGCCGGACCCCAGGGCGTCGCCACCCTTGCCGCCGCTGCCGGCGACGCCCGAATCGCCACCCTCACCGCCGGCGCCGCCGTCTCCGGCTCCCACGGCTGACGCGCCGGCGCCTCCATTGCCACCCGCGCCGGCATTGCCCCCGGCACCGCCACTGCCGCCATTGCCGGAGTGCGCGCCACCGGTCCCGCCGTTGCCGCCCGCCCCGCCGTTACCGCCGCTGGCGCCATCCGCACCCGGTCCGGCCACGGACGTGAGCAGGCCCCCGACGGTGGTGCTGCCGCCGCCGTTGGTGCCGCTCAGGATGCCCCCGCTGTTACCGCCACTGGTGGCACCACCACCTCCGCTGGTGGTTCCGCCGCCGCCGGCACCTCCGGCGCCGCCGACGGCGTCGTTGAACGCGCCGTTCGCTCCGGCTGTTCCGGCGCTGCCGTTGCCACCCCGGCCGCCGTTGCCGCCGTTGCCGTAACTGCCGCCGGCGCCACCGTTACCGCCCTTGCCGCCACTCTGTCCCGGACCAACCGCGTCCGCGCCACCGCCGCCACTGCCACCGTTCCCGCCGGTGCCGTGCGCGCCGCTGAGGCCCGTCACGCCGCTGGTGGCGGAGTGGGCCCCGATCGCACCCGCGGCGCCACCGAGCCCGCCCAGGCCGACGTTGCCACCGGTTCCGCCGTTGCCGCCGGCGCCGTCGTTGACCCCCGCGACGCCGACCGCACCTGTACCGCCGTTGCCCGCATCGCCACCGGAGCCGCCGGCCCCGCCGTTGCCGGCGGATCCCTGCCGGCCGGCGTGCCCGACGGTCGACGTCCCGCCGGCGCCGCCATTGCCACCGTTGCCGCCGGCTCCACCGCTGCCGCCGTTGCCGCCGCCGGTACCGCTCTGGCCCGCCGCCGTGCCGTCGGCGCCGCTGAGCCCGTGGCCACCGGCTCCACCGGCTCCACCGGCTCCACCCGCGCCACCGT
>NZ_LKTM01000169.1 GCF_001417955.2 Mycobacterium gordonae
CCTGAATTAGGTCACCTCCGGAGCGTTTTCCGACCGGCACTTGGCTGACCTGCTGGTTTGGCGGCCCGGTGGGGTGGTTTGGGGTACTAAGCGGGTAGGTTCGGGCGGTGGCGTACGTGCGGAAAGTGCGCACTGCCTCGGGTGCGGTGGCGGTGCAGGTAGTCCGCAAAGAAGCCGGCAAGGTCGTGATCATCGAGCACGTCGGTTCGGCTCGGACCGATGCTGAGCTGGGTGTTCTGTTGCAGCGTGCCCGTGGCCTGGTCGACGGGCTGCAGGAGGTCCTCGATTTGGAGGTGGCCCGTCGGGTCGCCCGCTTGGACGAGGTTTCCGATTGGCGCCCGCCCGATCAACAACAGCCGGTCGCTGATGCGGTGGCCGGGCCTGGCCGCACAGTGGCCACCAGTTCGCGGTTGCTCTATGAGGCGATCGGCGCGGTGTACGACGCGCTGGGTTTTCATGCCCTCGCCGATGTGGTGTTCAAGGATTTGGTGATCGCCCGGGTCGTTGAGCCGACCAGCAAGCTTGATTCGGCCAGAGTGCTGACCGACCTGGGTGCAGATACGGTGTCCTATAGCACGATTCAACGGCACCTGCGGTTGGTCAATACCGACGATTACCGGGATGTGATCGCCGAGAAGTGTTTTGCGCACTCGGCTGATCGGGGCACGTTGAGCCTGGTGCTCTACGACGTGACCACACTGTACTTCGAGTCCGAGAACGAAGACACCTTCCGCAAGGTCGGCTACTCGAAGGAGCGCCGCATCGATCCGCAGATCGTGGTCGGCCTGCTGGTCGACCGGACTGGTTTTCCGTTGGAGGTCAGCTGTTTTGAGGGCAGCACCGCCGAGACCACCACAATTGTTCAGGTCATCGACGCCTACCGCGGGCGCCATGACCTGACCGGGGTGCCAATGGTGATCGCCGCCGATGCCGCCATGCTGTCGTGGACAAATCTGAAAGCCCTCGATGAGGCGGGATGCTCGTTTATCGTTGGGTCCCGTATGACCAAAGCCCCCGGGGATCTGGATAGTCATTTCCATTGGCACGGCAATGCGTTCGCTGATGGGCAGGTCATTGATACGGTCACCCCGCGGCGCGCCGGCACCGTGGTCAACAACACCAAGGTCAAGGCTGAACCGGTCTGGACAGCTCAGTCTCATCCGAAGGCGTGGCGGGCGATCTGGCAATACCGCGCTGCCCGGGCCCGCCGTGATCAAAAGACCCTTGATGCGCAGGAAGCACGTGCGAAAGCTGTTGTGGCCGGTCAGAAGAAGGCCAAGATCACCCGCTTCGTCACCGTCAAAGGTGACAGCCGCGCCCTCGATGAGGCCAGTCTGAAGCGGGCCCGAGACCTGGTCGGGCTCAAAGGCTATGTCACCAATATCGACGCCGCCACGATGGCAGCATCAGAGGTGATCGCCAAATACCACGAGCTCTGGCATGTGGAGCGCTCGTTTCGGATGTCCAAGCACGACCTTGCCGCCCGGCCAATCTTTCACCACCTTCGTGAGTCGATCGAGGCACACCTGACCATCGTGTTCACCGCCCTGGCCGTCGCGCACGCCATCCAGGACAAGACCGGCCTGGCGATCGCGAACGTGGTCAAGCAGCTCCGCCCGCTACGCAGCGCCACCATCGCCATCAACGGGACCAGTCAAACCTTCCCACCGCAAATCCCAGAAGCCCAAGCCGAAATCCTGACCCAGCTGGGAATCGCCAACAGGGTACTAAAAATGACCTAACTCAGG
>NZ_LKTM01000170.1 GCF_001417955.2 Mycobacterium gordonae
GGTGTCATCGGTGGCGGTGGTCCGGGCGGCACCGGTGGCCTCGGGGGCGCGGGTGGAGCGCCCGGACTGCTCGGCACCGCCGGTCCCGCCGGCCTCGACGGCAACCTCGGCGCCACCGGCGTGACCGGCACCGGCGGGGGCGGTGGCGGCGGCGGAGGCATCGTCGTGCCCGGCGGTTTCGCCGAAAACTTCGTCAACAACACCGGTTTGAGCGCCGACCAGATCTACGTGACCGAAATCGGCCAGACGTCGCCCGGCCACTGGTCGTGGATCGACCAGAACGGCGTCGCGCACGCAATCGACCACAACGCCGCCAATGCCCCCGGTCACCTCACGAAGAACGGCGTGAATTACGCCAATATGTCATTCACGCTCGCGCAGGCGAACAACCTCGCCTCAATTCCGTCTGAGTTTCAGGGCGGCCGCATCTTTCTGTCGATGAAGCAGCCGCTCTACATCGGCATCAGCCCCGACAACTCCGGCTGGGCGGGCCCCAACCCGACAAATCCTGCCGATCCCAACTACTCCACGGTCTACGACTGGTACGAGATGACCTTCAAGAACGGATCAGTTCCGTTCGGCGGCAACACAACTCAGGTAGACCAGTTCGGATTCCCGTTCTCCTTCAACGTGACCCAGAACTCCACCGGTTTTTCGGCCACCGCCGGCATGACTCTGTCGCGGGATCAGGTCTTCCAACAATTCGCGACCTCGGTCCCAGCCGAATTCCAGGGATTGGTTCTGCACGATGCCACCGGCAATCCGCTGCGCATCGTCGCCCCGCGGACCATGCAGCCTGGAGCGCTGTCCACCTGGCTTGATCCATCGATCAACGACTTCTGGACGACCTACCAGACCAACCAATTCAACTACCAGGGCGCCGGTTACACCGTGCATGGCAGCGTCGATGCCAGCAGTCATTTCGTCTATAGCGTGACTACCAGTGCGGGCAACACCACGACGTACTCGATGGCGAAGCCCACCACGGCGCAAACCTTCGCGGCCAATGGCCCGTTCGTCGGCAGTGGCCAACAGGGAGCGTTCCTCGCCGAACTGGATGCGGCGTTCAACCGCGGTGTGGCGACCTCGCCGAGCCAATGGGCCAACGTTGCCGCCTACTACCCGACGGGTGGGCGCTGGAACAACTTCGCGCAGTTCTTCCACGCCAACAGCATCAACCACCTCGCCTACGGCTTTCCCTACGACGACGTGAACAGCCAGAGTTCGGTAGTCATCCTCGGCAATTCGCGGCCACCGACTCAATTGTCGTTCGACCTCCGAAATTGACGTGTTCCGAAACCCCTAGCACACGAAATAAGGGAGCTGTCTGATGGCGCATGTAGTGGTGGGACCGCAGCGGGTGGGGATAGCGGCAGGGGATTTGGTCAGGTTGGGGTCGGTGATCGGCGCGGCCAATGCGACGGCGCGGGCGTCGACAACGCAGTTGCTGGCGGCCGCCGAGGATGAAGTGTCGGCGGCGGTTGCGGCGTTGTTCGGCGAGCATGGGCTGGCTTACCAGGCGATCAGTACGCAGGCCGCGCGGTTCCACCAGCAGTTTGTGCAGGCGATAGGCGCGGGGGCGGGCGCGTATGCGGCCGCGGAGGCAACGAACGCGTCGCTGGTGCAAACGGCTTTGGACGTGATCAATGCCCCCAGCAACGCGTTGCTGGGTCGTCCGCTGATCGGCAATGGCACCAACGGCGCCGCGGGGACCGGCGAAG
>NZ_LKTM01000171.1 GCF_001417955.2 Mycobacterium gordonae
CCCACCCCCACATTGCCCGACCCCACATTGGCCAACACCCGATTGAGCCCGGTCGCCAACGACTCCGGCGACAACGCCGTATGCACCCAGCCCGAGACCGCGCTGCCCAGACTCACCACACCCGTGCCACCGGTATTACCCGCCAGCCCAGCGACATTCGAGTTCAACCACCCCGACAAGCCTGAGCCGTAGTTGCCGAACCCGGAGTTACCGCCGGCGCCGGAATTAAAGAACCCCGACGACGGCGCCACACTGGTGTTGAAGTAGCCCGGCCCGCCGGGGAACGCCAGCTCGGCAATGACGCTGCTGGGCAGATGAATACTCGGCACCGTCAACGCCGGAGTCCCAAACGCCCCCAACCCAATCGAAGGAATCGTAAACACCGGCGTCGTCAACGCCGGCACACTAACCTGCGGCAGCTCAAACCCACCCAACCCCACAGACGGAATCGTGAACACCGGCGTCGTCAACGCCGGCACACTGACCTGCGGTAAAGCGAAGCCGCCCAACCCGATTGACGGAATCGTGAACACCGGCGTCGTCAACGCCGGGGTACTGATCTGAGGTAGTGCGAAAGCAGCCAGACCGATGGGGTCAATTGACAACGGCGGAGTCGTGATCGGCGGAATGCTGATCTCCGGCAGGACGAACCTGGCCAGACTGATCGGATCGATCGTGATGGGCGGTGTGGTGATCGGCGGTGTCACAATCTGCGGCAACGTAAAGCCGCCGGTGCCAATTGGATTGATGGTGATCGGTGGCGTCGTGATCGGTGGCGTGGTGATCTGAGGCAGCGTAAACGCTGCCGCGCCAATCGGATCGATCGTGATCGGCGGCGTGGTGAACGTCGGCGTGGTGAGTTCCGGCAGGGCAAACCCGGGCACCGCAATCGATGGGATGGTGATGGCGGGTGTCGTCAACGCGGGAAGGCCGAACCCGCCGATCGTGAACGATGGAATGCTGAACTCGATGCCGCTGATCGTGAGTGGGCCGAACTGAATGTAGGCGGGAGGACCTCCGGCCGGATTTCCGTTGTTGACTTGGGGATTGACGACTCCCCCACCGATTTGCGGGTACGTGCCGGAAATACCCGTCGATGCAAAAGTGATGTTGTTCGGCAGATACGCGACGAACTGAACGTTCACCGTGGGCAGCGTCAGGGTCAGATCTTGCGGGCCGATTTGGGGTGTGGTGAAGCTGCCGGTGGTGATGCTGCCGATTGTGAATGACGGAATGGTCAGCTGGGGCAGGTTGAATCCGCCCACGGTAGTGCCGGACGGGATGCTGACCGGCGGGATTGTGATGGGCGGAAGGGTCAGTTTGGGAAGGTCGAAGGCGCCCAGGGTGATGCCGGCGGGGATGGTGATCGAGGGAAGATCGATCCCCGGAATGCTCAGCTGGGGCAGATCGAAGGCGCCCAGGCTGGTGCCGGCCGCGATGGTGATCGACGGGATATCGATCGACGGAATAGTGAGCCGAGGCAGATCGAAAGCGCTGACATTGATGCCGGCCGGGATGGTGATCGGCGGAGTGGTGATCGACGGGATGTTCAGTTTGGGGAGATTGAATGCGTCCAGGCTGGTGCCGGCGGGGATCGTGAGCGGCGGGATGGAGATCGAGGGCACCGTGATCGGCGGCAGGCCGAACCCACCCACCGTGATCCCCGCCGGGGTGCTCGAGGCCGGAAT
>NZ_LKTM01000172.1 GCF_001417955.2 Mycobacterium gordonae
CCACCTCGCCCGGCGGTGTCGCGGGGAGCGGCGGAGCCGGTGGGGCCGGGGGTCAGGCCGGTGCCGGTGGCATCTCGAGCGGACTCGTCGGCGAAGGCGGCATCGGTGGCACAGGTGGGGACGGCGGCCGCGGCGGCGTCGGCGGCACCGGAGCCGACGGCGGACTCGGCGGGGCCGGCGGGATCGGCGGAGCCGCCGGCGGCGGGGGCGCCGGCGGCAGTGTCACCGCTGGTGAAGACGGTCTTGGTGGCTATGCCGGAAAGGGCGGCAGCGGCGGAACCGGTGGCCTGGGTGGGGACGGTGGAGCAGCTGGTGCGCACGGCACCGGCGGCACCGGGGGCGCAGGCGGTGGCGGCGGCAAGGCCGGTGTCGGCGGCAGCGGATTGGCCCCCGCAGGCGTGGCGGCGGACGGCGGCGACGGCGGGTCCGGCGGGGCCGGCGGCCAGGGTGGCGCGGCAGACGTCGGTGGCGTCAACGGCGCCGGCGGTAAGGGTGGCGCCGGCGCGGACGGCGCCGACGGAGGCACACCCGGCGGTACCGAGAACGGGGGCTACGGCGGTAAGGGCGGCAACGGAGGCAACGGCGGCCTGGCGGGCGCCGGACTGGGTGCCGTGGGTACCGGCGGTGACGGCGGAAACGCGGGCAACGGCGGAAACGGCGCCGACGGCGGCAGCGCCCCCGCCGACTATTACGGCGCCAACGGCGGTTATGCCGGTGACGGCGGTGATGGCGGTGTTGGCGGCAACGCCGGCGGAACCACCGCCCACAACGGCAACGGCGGCAACGGCGGCGTCGGCGGCCGCGGCGGCAATGGCGCCAGGGGCATCCCCGACAACGGCATCGGCTCCCGCAGCGGCGGTATGGGTGGCGTCGGCGGCTTCGGCGGGGACGGCGGCGCCGCCGGCACCGGGGGAGTCGGTGGACTCGCGGGCAACGGTGGTCAGGGTGGCATCGGTGGCGACGGCGGTGCCGGGTCGGCCGGCCTGGACGGTACCGGCCACAACGGTGGGGCCGGCGGCGCCGCCGGCAAGGGCGGAAACGGTGGCAACGCAGGCGGCGCAACCGGCGCCAACGGCAGCGGGGGTCACGGTGGGGCCGGCGGCGCCGGAGGCCGCGGTGGCTCGGGTGTCTCGGTGGACGGCGGCACCGCCGGTGCGGGTGGCCTGGGCGGCAACGGCGGTGTCGGCGGAGGCGGTGGTTGGGCCGGCACCGGCGGCAGCGGCGCAACGGCCGGTGCCGGCGGCAGTGGTGGCGTCGGCGGCGGCGGTGGCACCGGCGGCGACGGCGGCTACAACGGCGCCGCGGGCACTGGTGGAACGGCCGGGGCAGGCGGCGCCGGCGGTACCGGCGGAGCGGCCAACGGCTCGGGCAATCTCGCCGGAACCGGCGGCGCCGGAGGGGCCGGTGGCGACGGTGGTTCGGGGGGCATCGCCAACGGATACAACGGTCAGGGCGGTATCGGCGGTAGGAGCGGCGCCGGTGGCGCCGGTGGCACCGGCGGCGCGGGTGCACCCGGCGGAGTCGCCGGCGCCGGCGGCACCGGGGGCGTGGCGGGCAAAGGCGGGACCGGTGGGCAGTCTCTCGTCGGCGCCGACGGCTTCAGCGGCTTCGGTGGCAAAGGCGGGGCGGGTGCCACCGGTGGCGTCGGAGGCATCGGCGGGG
>NZ_LKTM01000173.1 GCF_001417955.2 Mycobacterium gordonae
CCCTGGCGCGGGCGGTGACGGTGGGGCGGGTGGGCCCGGCGGTGGTTTGCCGGGAGCAGACGGCAAATCGGGATCGATCGTCTGACCGCTCAGTTTGCCGATCCGCCCCTGACCAGCGCATACATCCGCCACACCCCCGGCACTCCCTTGAGTTCGTGCTCACCGCGCTCGACAAAGCCATGCCGCGATCCGGTCACGATGTCGCGCAGCGTCGAGGACACCAACACCTCACCAGCTCCCGCCAGCGCCGACACCCGCGCGGCGATATGCACGGCCATGCCGGCGACATCGGTGCCGCGCACTTCCACCTCCCCGGCATGAATGCCCACACGCACGTCGATGCCGAGCACGCGAACCGAGTCCACAATCGCGTCCGCACAAGCCAGAGCGGCGCTGGGACTGCTGAAAGTCACCACGAACCCGTCGCCGGCGGTGTTGACCTCACGGCCGCCGAATCGCTGGATCTCATGGCGGGCCACCTGGTCGTGATTGTCGAGCAGGTCGCGCCAGCGGTGGTCGCCGAGTTCAGCCGCACGCTGCGTCGAGCCGACGATGTCGGTGAACATAATTGTCGCCAGCACCCGCTCGGATTCGGCGCCGCCCCGCACGCCGGTCACGAACTCCTCGATCTCGTCGAGCATCGGCCCGGCGTCGCCCACCCAGTACAGGACGTCAGCGCCGGGCAGCTCGATGAAGCGGGACCCGGCGATGTGTTCGGCGACGTAGCGGCCCTGCCCGATCGGGATGAAGGTCGCACCCACCCGGTGCAACACCAGCGTCGGGGCACCGATCCGAGCAAGAGCTTCGCGAACGTCAGCCTCCGCCAACGCTTTTGCGACCGCTCTGGCCATACTCGGAGGTCCTGCCCGATTGCCGGCCAGATCCCACCAGGCCCGGAACGCGTCATCACCGGCCACCGACGGCGCAACGATGCGCAACACGTCGAATCCCTGCTCGACGGCGTCATGCTCGAGCGCGACGGTCAGATACGGATCAAGCAGCCTGGGTTCGGCGCCGACGCGATAGTCCGGTGCCCGCAACGCGCGGGCCGTGCCGCTGACGACGACCAGGTTGCGCACCCGCTCCGGATAGTCCGCCGCGAGAACCAGACCGGTCATCGCATGGAAATTCGGCGCAAAGACGGTGGCCTGTTCGCACCCCACCGCGTCCATCACCGCAATCGCGTCTTCGGCCCACTTCTTCGGCCCCAGCATGTCGAGGGCGGGCGTCCGCGATGAGAGACCGACGCCGCGGAGATCGAACCGGATTATCCGGGCGAATGAAGCCAGGCGTCGGTGGAAGCGGTACAGAGCCGGCTCGTCGTCGATCGAGTCGATCGGAACGAATGGGCCGGGCAGTACCAGCAGATCCCGCGGACCATCACCGAGTACCTGATAGGCGATATCCATATCACCGCAGCGGGCGTATCGGGTACGCGGAGCCAGCACCACTGGCACAGGGTAATTCATGTCAATGAGGTGAGACCGGCATTTACCGAGCGGGGCCGCCACCAGACTGCTCATCGGTTGCACAAAGCGAGAATTTTGTCGGCCGCGGACATACCGCAGGACGGGGTGTTTATCGGCTCTTCGCAATTGAGGGTGTAGGGCGGTCAGCTGTTTTCGACTGGTGATCGGGGGGTCTGGTTGGCTGGGGGTGT
>NZ_LKTM01000174.1 GCF_001417955.2 Mycobacterium gordonae
ACCCGGCTGACCCGCCGGCGCCACCATTACCGCCGGCCGCCCCGGATCCGCCGTTGCCGCCGCTGCCCCACAACCATCCGCCGTCGCCGCCACGGCTCCCGGTGCCGGCCGCGCCATCGGCGCCGTCGCCGATCAGCGCGCGTCCCGTGAGGAGCTCGCTGGGGGCGTTGATGAAGTCGAGGGTGGCCTGCTCGATCTGCTGCAGCAGGTTTCCATTGGCGGCCTCGGCCACGGCGTAGGTGCTGCTTCCAGACGCCAGGAGCTGGGCGAACCGCTCCCGGAACAGCTCCACCTCGACGCTCACCGCGCGGTACTGCTCGGCGTAGTCGGCGAACAGCGCCGCGATGGCCGCCGAGACCTCGTCCGCGGCCGCCGGCAGCAGATTCACCGTCGGGACGACCGCCTGGGCGTTCGCCGCGCCGAGGGCCGAACCGATCCTCGACACGTCGTTCGCCGCCGCTGCCAATACGTCGGGTGCTGCAAACAGGAAGGACATGCTCGGGGCCCTCTCATTTGGTTGGCTGCTGGCGAATCGAACACGCGGAGTATATGAACGTGAGCCATTTCATTGCAGCAATTCAGGCAAGAATGTAGCAATTCTTGGGACCGACCGCAATGCGAATCTTTCGGATCCACCAGCGGAAGGCTCGACATCGCTTCTGCCGCGTGCCCCGGCACAGCACTTCTCTGAAACCTGTTGCTATGCAGGCGAATTAGACTGGCCCGGGCCAGGCCGGGCAGCTACCGGCGGTGCCCCGATCACCGCCGGATCACCAGCGCTGGGCCCCCGTTTGTGGATCCGCAATGCGGCCACAGACGATGTTGGAGTTTCTGAATAATGTTCAGAAATTGTTGAATTTTCTTCAATTATCGGTAGGGGCGACGGTGCGCGTCGAGGAAGTTAGGCTAATCCTCCGGAAACCGTCATAAACCGTCATAAATGCTGCTAATTTCTACCGCCGTCAGGCGAGGACACGAAGGGCTGGGCATGGACTTTCCGCTGTTGGCACCGGAGATCAACTCCGCGCTCATCTACGGGGGCGCGGGGTCGGGCCCGTGGTTCGCCGTCGCTGAGGCCTGGGACGGGCTGGCGGCCGAGCTAGGCGCGGCGGCGGCGTCGTTCGGGTCGACGACGTCGGGTCTGGTAGGCGGTGCGTGGCAGGGTGCGGCCGCTTCCGCGATGCTGGCCGCCGCCGCCCCCTACGCCGGCTGGTTGCAGGCTGCGGCGGCCGGAGCCGAGGGGGCCGCTACTCAGGTACGGGCCGCCGCGGAAGCGTTCGAGTCGGCGCTCACGAGTGCGGTACCCCCGGCAATCGTCGCGGCCAACCGTGCCCAGTTCGTATCTCTGGTGACGTCGAACTGGTTCGGCCTCAACGCTCCGGCGATCGCGGCCGCCGAAGCGACCTACGAGCAGATGTGGGCACAGAACGTCGCCACCATGTTCGGCTATTACTCCGGCGCCTCGTCAGTGGCCGCGGCGATTCCCTCGTTCGCGGCGCTGCCCGCGCTGCTCGACGACGCGGGCACCCTCGTCATCAACTTCGGTTTGGCGGATGTGGGACGGTTCAACTTTGGTTGGGGGGATGTGGGTCAGTTCAATCTGGGTGGGGGG
>NZ_LKTM01000175.1 GCF_001417955.2 Mycobacterium gordonae
CCCTCTCTGCCAACCTGGGTTGAGGCACCCGCCCCCTGACAATTAGTGACCCGAGGGCGGGGATGGAGAGACTCCCCGAAATGGCAAGCAAGGTGACGACGTTGGTCTGTGCGGCCGGGATGGAAGATCCTGGTCGGGTGGCTGACGATGCAACGCAACGTCCCGAGCCCGAGGTGCCCGAACGCGCCCGGCGGCGGACGTTCACCGCGAAGTACAAGCTGGAGGTCCTGGCTGCCTACGACGCAGCGCCCGACGGTGAGAAGGGTGCGGTGCTGCGCCGTGAGGGGCTGTATTCCAGCCATATCACCGAGTGGCGCAAAGCCCGCGACGCCGGCGCGTTGGCGGGGCTGGCCGCCCCGCGCGGGCGCAAGCGCCGTGATCCGGCCGGCGAGCAGATCGCCCGCCTGCAGGCCGAAAAGCAGCGACTGGAGCAGGAGTTGGCCAAGACCCGCTTCGTGGTGGATGTGCAGGCAAAACTGCACGCGCTCTTGGAGACGCTCTCCGGGAGCGCGGATACCGATCCGAGGTCGACGCCGTGACTGATCAGGCCGTCATGGAGTTGGCACCGCAGCTGGGCATGCGGGCGGCCTGCGAAGCCGTTGGTGCCGCGCAGGCCGGCTACTACCGACGGCACCGGCAAAGCCCGGCACCGCCACGACCAGAGCCGATCCCGCACCGGCAGCGCCGTCAGCCGCGGGCACTGACCGCTGCCGAGCAGCAGGCCATCCTCGATACGCTGCACAGCGACCGGTTCGCCGACCTGGCACCGGCGCAGGTGTGGGCCATCCTGCTCGACGAAGGTGTCTACCTGGGCTCGCAGTCGACGTTCTATCGGCTGCTGCGCCGAGCCGGCGAGGTGCGTGAGCGCCGCGCCCAGGCCACGCACCCGGCGAAGGTGAAACCCGAACTGATGGCCAGCACCCCAAATGCGGTGTGGTCGTGGGATATAACGAAATTGCGTGGCCCAGCGAAGTGGACCTACTACTACCTGTATGTGATCTTGGATATTTTCTCCCGCTACGTCGTTGGCTGGATGGTCGCCAGCCGCGAATCGGCGGCGCTGGCCGAGGTGCTGATCCGTCAGACCTGCGCCAAGCAGGGGATCGACCGTGACCAGTTGACGATTCACGCCGACCGCGGCAGTTCCATGACCAGCAAGCCGGTGGCGTTCCTGCTGGCCGATCTCGGTGTCGCCCAGTCGCATTCGCGACCGCACGTCTCCAACGACAACCCGTTTAGCGAGGCCCAGTTCAAGACGTTGAAGTACCGGCCCGACTTCCCCGGCCGGTTCGGCTCAATCGAAGATGCCCGAAGACACTGTCAGGTTTTCTTCGGTTGGTATAACGATGAACATCGCCACAGCGGGCTGGGCCTGCATACCGCCGCTGACGTCCACTACGGCCTGGCCGAGGCAGTCCGCGACAAGCGTGCCGGTGTACTCGACGCCGCCTACGCCGAACACCCGGAACGGTTCGTCCGCAAACCGCCCGAACCGCCGCAACTACCCACCAGCTCCTGGATCAACCCACCCGACCATCCAGAGGAGGACGCTCAGTAAATACCGCGCAACGGTGCCTCATTCAGGTTGACAGGTTCCG
>NZ_LKTM01000176.1 GCF_001417955.2 Mycobacterium gordonae
CGGAACTTGTCAAGGCGGATGAGTCCATCGGGTGTTAAGCGGCGGTCGTGTCGGCCTCCTGGGCTGGTGGGTTGATCCAGACGGTGTCGGGCAGGTCGAGGATCTTCGGCGCACGGTGGGTGCTGAAGCGGTGCGGGTGTCGGGCACGGGCGTCGGTCAGGACGGCACGTCGCTCGGCGGCTTTGTCGGTGGCGAGCCCGAAGTGCACGTTGGCGGGGGTGTGCAATCCGATCCCGGTATGACGATGCTCGTGGTTGTACCAGTGGGCGAAGTCATCCATGAATTGCCTTGCCTCAGACAGGGAGCCGAAGCGCTCGGGAAACTCCGGCCCGTACTTCAGCGTCTTGAACAGCGACTCCGAGAACGGGTTGTCGTTGGATACCCGAGGCCTCGAATGTGATCGGGTGACCTCGAGATCGGCGAGCAGTGTCGCGACGGTCTTGCTGGTCATCGACGTGCCCCGATCGGCGTGCACGACGTGGGGAACGCCGTGCACCTTGAACACCTGCTCGATGAGTTCCTTGGCCAGAACACCGGATTCATGAGCATGGACGTGGACACCGACAATGTAGCGGGAGTAGATGTCGATCATCACGTACGCGTCGAAATAGACACCCTTGACCGGCCCGGGCACCTTGGTGATGTCCCAGGAATACACCTGCCGCGGCGCGGTCGCGACCAACTCCGGACACACCTTGGCGGGATGGCGGGCCAGCCGGCGCCGCTCCTTGACCTGCCTGTTCTCGCGCAGCACCCGGTACATCGTGGACACCGAACACAGATAAACGCCCTCATCGAGCAGTTGGGCATAGATCTGCAACGGTGCCAGATCGACGAACCGGGCGCTGGTGAGCGTCGCCACAACCAACTGCCGCTCCAACTCGGTCAGCTTGTTGACCGGCTCGACCACCGGTTGCGGCGACACCGCCGGCGTAGGTGCCGTGGCGGTGTTGCGCCGCCGGATCGCCGTTGAGCGCACCACGCCAGTCAACGCCGCTGCGTGCCTGGTCGACACGCCGACCGCGAGCAGCGACCCGTAGGCCTCGGTCAGCGCTTCTTCGGTTGCTCGTCGGAATCCGCTCTCTCGGAAAGACTTTCCAAGAGAGCGTGTGCTTTTCCCATGATGTCCAGCGCGGCCTCGGTGGTGGCCAGGCGCTTGCTCATCTGCGCGTTCTCCCGCTTGAGACGGGCGATTTCAGCCTGCTCAGCGGTCAGCTTGCCGATCTTCTCGCCGGGCTGTTTGCCCGCCAGCACACCCGCATCGCGCTGCCTGCGCCATTCGCTGATCGACGACGAATACAAGCCCTCCCGCCTCAGATAGGCACCGCCCTCACCGTGCTCGCAGGCCTGCTCGTAGGCATCCAGGTGGGCCAACTTCTCGGCCGCCGAGAACGCACGCCGGCGGCGCGGCCCGTCGGCGCGCGGGTGGGCTTCATCCATCCGTTCATTGTCATGCACCGACGTCATCATCGAACTGCTCATGGCGTGTTGATCCGTATCTCGCCCTGCATCAGGCCGGTTTGCTATGAACCACTGGACTCAACTCACCCTGGCACGCAGGG
>NZ_LKTM01000177.1 GCF_001417955.2 Mycobacterium gordonae
GGTAAGGGCGGTGTCGGAGGGGTCGGTGGTGTCGGGGGCAACGGCGGTACCGGTACCGACAACAGCGCCAACCCGGGAGTGGCCGGCGGCGCCGGCGGCACGGGTGGCGCGGGCGGTATCGGTGGTGCCGCTGGTGTCGGCGGGTCCGGATCGAGCACCGGCGCCTCGGGCAGCGCCGGTGACGGCGGGACTGGCGGCACCGGCGGTACCGGGGGTAGGGGTGGCGCCGGGAGCACCGGGCTGGCCGGCGGCGGCGCTGGTGGTCAGGGTGCCGCTGGCGGTCAGGGCGGCCAGGGCGGCGCCGGCGGCGCGGCTGGTTCCGGTGGCGGCGGGCAACAAGGCGCTGGGGGTCAGGGCGGTGTCGGCGGCGTTGGTGGCGTAGGCGGCGGCGGTGGCGTCGGCACCGACAACAGCGCCAACCCCGGCGTGGCCGGCGGTGCGGGCGGCACCGGCGGTGTCGGGGGCACCGGCGGCGCGGCCGGCCTCGGGGGCTCCGGCTCGACTGTCGGCGCTTCGGGCACCGCTGGTGATGGCGGGCTCGGCGGCGGCGGCGGTGTTGGCGGCAGGGGCGGCGTCGGGAGCACCGGGCTCGCCGGTGGCGGTGCTGGTGGTCAGGGTGCCGCTGGTGGCCAGGGCGGCCAGGGTGGCGCCGGCGGCGCGGCTGGTTCCGGCGGCGGCGGGTTGCAGGGCGCTGGGGGTCAGGGCGGTGTCGGTGGGGTCGGCGGCGTCGGTGGCCATGGCGGAACCGGCATCGATAACAGCGCCAACCCGGGCGTGGCCGGTGGCGCGGGTGGCACCGGCGGCGTCGGCGGCGTCGGTGGTGCGGCCGGCCTTGGTGGCTCGGGGTCGAGCACCGGAGCGGCGGGCACGGCTGGTGACGGCGGCGTCGGCGGCGTCGGCGGGACCGGCGGTCGCGGTGGCGCCGGAACCACTGGGACCAGCGGCGGCGGTATTGGTGGCCAAGGCGCAGCGGGTGGCGACGGCGGCCAGGGCGGTGCCGGCGGCGCAGCTGGTGCCGGTGGAGGCGGGCAGCAAGGAGCCGGCGGTCAGGGCGGTATCGGTGGGGTCGGCGGCGTCGGCGGCCACGGCGGAACCGGCGTCGATAACAGCGCCAACCCCGGCGTCGCCGGTGGCGCGGGCGGTGTCGGCGGCGTGGGCGGTACCGGTGGTGCGGCCGGCCTTGGCGGCTCGGGGTCGAGCACCGGAGCGTCCGGCGCTGCCGGTGATGGCGGGGTAGGTGGCGTCGGTGGGGCCGGGGGTCGCGGCGGCGCCGGCAGCCTTGGTGCCAGCGGCGGCGGTGTTGGTGGCCAAGGCGCAGCGGGTGGCGACGGCGGCCAGGGCGGTGCCGGCGGCGCGGCTGGTTCCGGTGGCGGTGGCCAGCAAGGAGCCGGCGGGCAAGGTGGTGTCGGCGGCGCCGGCGGAACCGGCGGCCACGGCGGTGTCGGCACCGACAACAGCGCCAACCCGGGCGTGGCCGGCGGTGCGGGTGGGGTTGGTGGTGTCGGCGGCACCGGCGGCGCGGCCGGTCTCGGCGGCTCCGGCTCGACTGTCGGCGCGTCGG
>NZ_LKTM01000178.1 GCF_001417955.2 Mycobacterium gordonae
TTGCCATGGGGACATCCTTCCAGCCCGCCCATGCTGGGCAAGCCAACTCAGATGTCACCTATTCGTGCAGCAGACCCCTGGTTTACGCCCATATGTTCGATGGTGACATCTCATGCCGACAATGGGCTGACACGACACGCGACACGCCAGGCTTGAAATGCGCAGCCTCAGAGGCTTCTTAGGGTATAGGCGCGCCGCCCACACTCCGAGACCTAAGTCATGGTCTGCGCCAGTCCGCAGGCAGTCCGCAGGGCGATACATTGCCTTCCATAGCCACCCATGCCTACACAGCGCATATCCCCAGTTGAGAGGTGTTTTTGCCCAGGATCTCCCATATCTGCCCAAATTAGCCAATTTTAGTAAAAGCCCAGCTCAGCCCTTAATGGACGATTTCAAAACCCGTCCAGTGTGAGTTCGAATCTCACCGAGGGCACCAGGCGGCGCTCGACCTCGGTGCCAGCGAAGTTCACGTGGAAGCGTTCGCCAGCGGGACCACTTACGTCCGAATCGTGCGAGAAGCCCTCGCTCGTACCGAGGGAGCCGGCCATATCTCGGTGCGCCGATGGCCCCAAAGGGACAGCCCCGCAAGGGTGATGCCGTCACACGTTCCGCGGCGATGCTGCAGGCATTGGAAACCGGCCGCTGCGTCATCGCGGGTAACATGCCCGCGTTCGAGACTGCGGCCGTGCGCTGGCAGGCCGGGCAGCATCAACCCGACAGCGTTGCCGCCGCCGTGATCGCGTTCGACGTCCTGGCACCGGTCGCCGGCGGACAAACAGCCCTCGTCGGGCCCTGGCACCGGCCCGAAGGCCCGCTGCCGACGTACCTGAGTCGCAGCGTGGGCGGTCGCACGAATCCTGACCAGCTGGCCACCGCCCCACCGCGTCGGGGCCACCTGTTCCGATCGGTGAAGCCCACCGGTGACAACCCACTGAGCTATGCGCGACCGACCCGCCGCACCGTCTGACATGACCTACGCCGATTACCCGGTCGACCGCCTGATGAGCGGCCCCTACTCTCTGGGACCGCGCCCCGGTCCATACGGTCACCGGATTGGCACGTGGGGTCGTATCGCCGAGGCCACGCTACAAACCGCGCTCCGGGTGCTCAAGCGCGTCAATTACCGGATCCTGCTGCCCGAAACCGACCGGTACAACTGCATGGCCTGGGCAGCCGGCGACCAAACGCGTTGGTGGCACCCCTTTGTCGACCGTGGTCACTGCTACTGGCCGCTGGCCGACAACATGCACGCGATGACCAACTACATCGCAGCGTTCGAGACTGTGGGTTACCGGCTGTGCGCCCACGACCCGTCGCCGGAACCGGGAATCGAAATGATCGCGCTCTATAAATGGCCCGACATCGATGGGTGCTCGCATGCTGCCCGCCAACTGCCCAGCGGTGTGTGGACAAGCAAGGTCAGCGACCTACACGTCATCGCCCACCTTCGACCCCCTGCGTGCCAGGGTGAGTTGAGTCCAGTGGTTCATAGCAAACCGGCCTGATGCAGGGCGAGATACGGATCAACAC
>NZ_LKTM01000179.1 GCF_001417955.2 Mycobacterium gordonae
CCCGCTCCGCCGATGCCACCCCGGTTCGTGGGGTCGCCACCCGCCCCACCGACTCCACCGGCGCCACCCGCACCGAACAGACCGCCCGCGCCGCCGGCGCCGCCGGCGCCACCGGTGTTGCCGGCGAAGTTGGCCGAGCCGCCAATGCCGCCGTTGCCGCCGGCGCTGAACAGTCCGCCTGCGCCGCCTGCGCCGCCTGCGCCGCCGTTCAAGCTGCCGGCAAGGTCGGTCCAGCCGCCGTTGCCGCCGTTGCCGGCGCGGCCGAAGAGCAGCCCGGCCGCCCCACCATTGCCGCCGGCCCCACCGGCTTTGCCTGCGGCGGTTGAGAACGAACCATCACCGCCGGTGCCGCCGTTGCCGAACAGGCCTGCCGCCCCGCCGTTACCACCTTTCTGGCCGGCACCGCCCAGGCCGGATCCACCGTTGCCGCCGTTGCCCCACAGAATCCCGCCGGCCCCGCCGTCGGCTCCGGTCCCCGGTTTGCCGTTCGCGCCGTTACCGATCAGAGGGCGCCCGAGCGTCGCGAGGAAAGGTGCGTTGACGAGGTCCAGCACGCTCTGCAACGGGGTCGCGGCGGCGGCTTCTGCGGCCGCGTATTGCCCTGCGCCCGCGCTAAGGGCTTGCACGAATTGTTGATGGAACGCCTCAGCCTGGACGCTGAGGGCCTGATAGGACTGGGCGTGCCCGCTGAAGACCGCGGCGACGGCCGCCGAGATCTCGTCCGCGCCCGCGGACAGCAACGACACCGTCGGGGCCGTCGCCGCGGCGTTGGCTGCGCTGACCGTCGAGCCGAGGCTGGCCAAGTCCGATGCGGCCGCCGTCACTGACTCCGGAGTGATGAAAACAAACGACATCCCAGACCTCCACACGCCATGCCCAATAGGTCATGCCCGTCCGGGGTCGCCAGCTCACCCTCGAGACTCGGCAGAAGGATGGTATAGCGATGCGGCGCGCGCGGTTTCGGAATCTGATGCGGTATTTCGCATTTTGTCCGGTGCCGTGACGGCGGATGCCGTTACAGCGTCGCGCGCAGCGACGGAACCACCACTCCGGCCACGCCGCGCAGCGTCGCCTTCAGCATGTCGAAGCTGTCGAAGTAGTCGCGCCACAGCGTGATCCGCCCGTCTTGCAGCTCGAAGGTCCCGCAGACCCAGAACTGCAGCCGCAGTGGGCCCAGGATCAGTGCGTCGGTGCGCTCGGTGAGGACGGCGGAACCGTCGGCGGCGATGCGGTGGATCTTCACCTCGAAGCCGATGCGCCCCTGCATCTTGCTCAGCAGCGCTGTCGTCTTGCGGCCGCCCCGAATTCGGGAGAACCCGACGTTCTCGTAGACGAGGTTGTCGTGCAGCAACTCGTCGACGGTGTCGAAGTCCTCGGCCTGCAGGGCATTGAGGAAGTCCTCGACCGCACGGATGTTGTCGGTGGTGTCGGCTCCGGATCCGGGCCCTTTCTGAGTCAGCTCAGTCATAGTCGCCAGCGTAGGCGAGCCCGGGTGTGGCAGGGTGAGGCGGATGCGCGTCGCCGTGGTCGCCGGACCCGATCCGGGACACTCGTTTCCCGCGATTGCGCTGTGCCGACGCTTCCTGGCGGCCGCGGATTCGCCCACGTTGTTGACCGGGGTGGAGTGGCTGGACACCGCCCGCGCGGCGGGGATCGACGCGGTGGAGCTGGACGGCCTGGTGGCCACCGACGACGATCTCGACGCGGGGGCCCGGATTCACCGGCGCGCCGCACGGATGGCGGTGCTCATCGCGCCGACCTTGCGTGACCTGGCGCCGGATCTGATTGTGTCCGATGTCATTACGTCTGGCGGCGGCCTGGCCGCCGAGCTGCTCGGGATCCCGTGGGTCGAGCTCTGCCCGCACCCGCTCTACCTGCCGTCGAAAGGGTTGCCGCCGATCGGGAGCGGACTTGCGCCCGGCACCGGGCTGCGGGGCAAGCTGCGCGACACGGTGATGCGGGCGCTGACGGCGCGGTCCGTGCGGGCGGGGCTGGAGCAGCGGTCGGCCGTCCGGGTCGAGATCGGCCTGCCGGCGCGTGATCCCGGGCCAGTGCGACGGTTGATCGCCACTCTGCCCGCACTGGAGGTGCCCCGCCCGGACTGGCCGGCCGAGGCCGTCGTGGTGGGCCCGTTGCATTTCGAACCGACCGACCGGGTGCTGCAGATCCCGCCGGGTTCGGGGCCGGTGGTGGTGGTCGCGCCGTCGACGGCGTCCACCGGCACCATCGGGATGGCCGAGCTGGCATTGCAATCCCTCAGGCCGGGGGAGACGTTGCCCGCGGGTGCACGGGTGATGGTTTCCCGGCTTGGTGGTGACGAACTGGCCGTCCCGCCCTGGGCCGCGGTAGGGCTGGGCCGTCAGGACGAGCTGTTGACACATGCGGACGTGGCGGTCTGCGGCGGCGGCCATGGGATGGTCGCCAAGGCCCTGCTGGCCGGGGTGCCGCTGGTGGTGGTCCCCGGCGGAGGGGATCAGTGGGAGATCGCCAACCGGGTGGTACGTCAGGGCAGCGGGCGGTTGATCAGGCCATTGACCGGCGAGGCGCTGGCGGCAGAGGTTAACGAGGTGCTGGCGTCACCGTGTTATCGGGTTGCGGCCCAGCGGGCCGCCGCCAGCGCGGCCGAGGTCGCCGATCCGGTGCAGGTGTGTCACGAGGCGTTGGCGGTCGCCCGCTGACCGGTAGGTTGGCGGGCGTGCGGCTGACCGAGTTCAACGAACGGGTGGTGCTGCGCTTCGGCGCTGCATATGGATCTTCGGTGCTGGTCGACCACGTGCTGACCGGGCTGGGCGGGCGTACCGCGGCCCAGGCGATCGAGGAGGGCATCGAGCCGCGCGAGGTGTGGCGGGCTTTGTGCGCCGACTTCGACGTGCCGCGCGATCAGTGGTGACCCCCCCTGCAGATTCAGCGCAGCGCGCAGTCGCCGCACGTGCCCCCGCCCGGGATGCGGTAGTAGAGGCAACAGCTGTTGCGCCGGAAATCCAGCTTCGCGCTGGTGATCACGCCGGTGCCGGCCAGGTTGCCGATGTCCAGCAACGCGGACGTGGTCCGGGCGATCGTCACGCGAAGATCGGGGCGCGCCAGCATCAGCTGCCGTGACGTGCCCACCAGCGCCGACGCGATGTTGCCGTAGAGCAGTCCGGGCGCCAGGCCGACCCGCAAGCCGGCCCCAAGCCGGTCCAAGTGGTCCTGCACCACGATCCGGTACATCAGCTCGGGGGCGACGGTCTCGACAGGCACTCCGACGGGCTCCGGAAGCCGTAACCGGGCGCCGTCGTCGGCACGCTGCAGGTCGGCCAGGTCCGGGACGACGCCGTGGGCCAGTGCGCACGCGAGAACCGGTGACCATAGCCGGGCGGCGTGCCCGAGCTGTACCAGAGACGCGCCGATGCGCAGGTCGGATGTCCCGTACCGCGTGGCGGTGGCGTCGACGAGGTCTGAAAAGCCGATGGCGTAGGACCGCGCGACAGGGTGCCACCCGGCCGGATCTCCGCCCACGGTCAGGGCGAAAAACCCGCCATAGGCGGAAATTTCGGCCAGTTCCGCAGCGATGTTCATGTGTTCTTCGAGGTGATCCTGCCACACGCGGCGTGTCGAACTCGAGTCGAACAGGTGTTCGGCTACTGTGGTGATCATTCGGAGATCTCAACTTGTCGGTGGCCTTCTCTAGTGTCACGGACAACCGACCGATACCGGTCACCGAACACCGACTACAGGAGAGGCATCATGGCTCAAGCCCCCGATCGCGAGAAGGCTCTCGAACTGGCTATGGCCCAGATCGAGAAGAGTTACGGCAAAGGCTCGGTGATGCGCCTCGGAGACGAGGTCCGCCAGCCCATTTCGGTGATCCCGACCGGGTCCATCGCACTGGACGTGGCCCTGGGCATCGGGGGCCTCCCCCGGGGCCGTGTCATTGAGATCTATGGCCCGGAGTCCTCGGGTAAGACCACCGTCGCGCTGCACGCGGTGGCCAACGCCCAGGCTGCCGGCGGTGTCGCGGCGTTCATCGACGCCGAGCACGCGCTGGATCCGGACTACGCCAAGAAGCTTGGCGTCGACACCGATTCGCTGTTGGTCAGCCAGCCGGACACCGGAGAGCAGGCGCTCGAGATCGCCGACATGCTGATCCGTTCGGGTGCGCTCGACATCGTGGTCATCGACTCGGTGGCGGCGCTGGTGCCGCGCGCGGAACTCGAAGGCGAGATGGGTGACAGCCACGTCGGCCTGCAGGCCCGGCTGATGAGCCAGGCGCTGCGGAAAATGACTGGTGCACTGAACAATTCGGGCACCACGGCGATCTTCATCAACCAGCTTCGGGACAAGATCGGGGTGATGTTCGGCTCGCCCGAGACGACCACGGGCGGCAAGGCCCTGAAGTTCTACGCGTCGGTGCGTTTGGACGTCCGGCGGATCGAGACGCTCAAGGACGGCACCAATGCGGTGGGTAACCGCACCCGGGTCAAAGTGGTCAAGAACAAGGTGTCGCCGCCGTTCAAGCAGGCCGAGTTCGACATTCTCTACGGCAAGGGCATCAGCAGGGAAGGGTCGCTGATCGACATGGGTGTCGACCAGGGCTTCATCCGCAAGTCCGGTGCCTGGTTCACCTACGAGGGTGAGCAACTCGGTCAGGGCAAGGAGAACGCGCGCAACTTCCTGCTCGAAAACGGCGACATCGGCAACGAGATCGAGAAGAAGATCAAGGAAAAGCTCGGCATTGGCGCAGTGGTGACCGATGACAGCGTCCTGCCCGCCCCCGTCGACTTCTGAGTCCTCTCGTCGCGAGGAGCAGGCGCGGGCGCTGTGCCTGCGCCTGCTCACCGCGCGATCGCGGACCAGGGCCGAGTTGGCCGGTCAGTTGGCCAAGCGGGGATACCCCGACGACGTCAGCAACCGGGTGCTTGATCGGCTGGCCGGCGTCGGCTTGGTCGATGACACCGACTTCGCCGAGCAATGGGTGCAGTCGCGGCGGGCCAAGGCCGGAAAGAGCAAGCGCGCGCTGGCCGCCGAGTTGCACACGAAGGGTGTCGATAACGAGGTGATCGACACGGTGCTGGCCGGTATCGACGCCGGCGCCGAACGGGAGCGGGCAGAGCAGCTGATACGGGCCAAACTGCGGCGTGAAGTGCTCAGCGAGGACGACGCCCGAGTGACTCGCAGGCTGGTCGGGATGCTGGCCCGCCGCGGGTACAGCCAGACGGTGGCGTGCGAGGTGGTACTGGGCGAGTTGGTGGCCGAACGGGAGCGCCGGCGGGTCTGAAAGGGCCCGGCCGGCGCGGCCGCTGCGGCGGTCGCCACGCAGGCCGACAACCAAGGCCGACAACCAGGGCCTGCGTGGTGCGCCAGTACGATGGCTCCGTGACTTCGACGGTGGCACCGGGCTCGCCGGGCGCTCTGGGCGCGCCAGCTGATGCTGTGGTGAACGCCGAGTCGGGCCGCACCTACCAGGTACGCACCTACGGCTGTCAGATGAACGTCCACGATTCCGAACGCCTCGCCGGACTGCTCGAATCGGCCGGCTACCGGCGTGCGGCCGACGGTGCCGACGCCGACATCGTCGTCTTCAACACCTGCGCGGTCCGTGAGAACGCCGACAACAAGCTCTACGGCAACCTCAGCCACCTGGCGCCGCGCAAGCGCAGCAATCCCGACATGCAGATCGCGGTCGGCGGCTGCCTGGCGCAAAAGGACCGGGATGCGGTGCTGCGCAAGGCACCCTGGGTCGACGTCGTCTTCGGCACCCACAACATCGGGTCGCTGCCCACGCTGCTCGAACGGGCCCGGCACAACAACGAGGCCCAGATCGAGATCGCCGAAGCGTTGCAGGAATTTCCGTCGTCGCTGCCCAGTGCCCGTGAATCCGCTTACGCTGCTTGGGTTTCCATCTCGGTGGGCTGCAACAACAGCTGCACGTTCTGCATCGTGCCCTCGCTGCGGGGCAAGGAGGTCGACCGCAGCCCGGCTGACATCCTGGCCGAGGTGCGGTCGCTGGTGGATACCGGGGTGCTCGAGGTCACTCTGCTCGGCCAGAACGTCAACGCCTACGGCGTCTCATTCGCCGACCCGGCCATCCCGCGTAACCGGGGTGCCTTCGCGGAACTGCTGCGGGCCTGCGGCGACATCGAGGGCCTGGAACGTGTCCGCTTCACCTCGCCACACCCGGCCGAGTTCACCGACGACGTCATCGAGGCGATGGCACAGACGCCCAACGTCTGCCCGGCGCTGCACATGCCGCTGCAATCGGGATCGGACCGGATCCTGCGCGCGATGCGGCGTTCCTACCGCGCCGAGCGCTATCTCGGCATCATCGAACGGGTACGGGCGGCCATGCCGCACGCCGCCATCACCACCGATCTGATCGTCGGCTTCCCCGGGGAAACCGAACAAGACTTCGCCGCCACCCTCGATGTCGTGGCCCAGGCCCGTTTCTCGGCCGCGTTCACCTTCCAGTACTCCCAGCGCCCCGGCACCCCCGCCGCCGAACTTCCCGATCAGTTGCCGAAAGCCGTTGTGCAGCAACGGTACGAGCGGCTGGTCGAACTGCAGGAGCGGATCTCGCTGGAGCACAACAGCGCGCTGGTCGGTCAGGCCGTCGAGTTGCTGGTCGCCACCGGCGAAGGACGCAAGGACAGCCGCACCGCGCGCATGACCGGCCGCGCCCGCGACGGCCGGCTGGTGCACTTCGCCGCCGGCGACCGGCAGGTGCGCCCCGGCGATGTCATCACCACCGTGGTCACCGACGCCGCGCCCCACCATCTCATCGCCGACGCCGGCATCCTGACGCACCGGCGCACCCGCGCCGGCGATGCGCACGCCTCGGGTCGAAGTGGTGTCGGACTGGGTATGCCTGGTATCGGGGCACCTGTCGCGCCGGCTCAGCCGGCCGGCTGCGGCCAATAAACGAACGGAGAACCTTCACGTGGCGGAATTCGACGCCTACCGGTCTGAACTCGAGGCGGCCGAACGCCGGGTGGCGCGGGAAATCGAGCCGGGGGCCAGGGCCCTCGTGGTCGCGATTCTCGTGTTCGTCCTGCTGGGATCGTTCATCCTGCCGCACACCGGCAGCGTGCGGGGCTGGGACGTGCTGTTCAACAGCCACGGCGCCGATTCCGCTGTGGTCGGCCTGCCGCAGCAGGTATTCACCTGGCTGGCACTGGTGTTCAGCGTCGGCTTCTCGATTCTGGCCCTGCTGACCCGGCGTTGGGCGGTGGCCTGGGTGGCCCTGGCCGGTTCCATGCTGGCCAGCTTCACGGGCCTGTTGGCTGTCTGGTCGCGCCAGACCGCCCCGGCGGGCCACCCCGGACCCGGCATCGGGCTGTTCGTCGCGTGGATCACCGTGATCCTGCTGACGTTCCACTGGGCCCGGGTGGTGTGGCAGCGCACCATCGTCCAACTGGCCGCCGAGGAGCAGCGCCGGCGCGTGGTCGCACAGGACCAGTCCAGGACACTGCTGGACACTCTGAAAACCGAAGAGCCGGACGGCGAGCCGAAGAACCCCTAAGACCTGCGGGTCAACGCTTTGGCCGCGGCATCGGCCCACTGACGCCACTGTTCGGCATTCGCGTTGGCCTCGTCGGCTTCCTTGGTCTTCCCGGCCGCAGCCGCCTTCGCGGCCTGCTGTTCGAACTGCTCGGCGCGGGCGCGGAACTGCTCGGCACGGGCCTGCGCCTGCGGGTCGGCCCAGTCCGACTCTCCAGCGTCTCGCACCTTCTTCTCGACCGCGCGCAGTCGCCGCTCCAACTCGGCGGACCGCTCCCTGGGGACCTTGCCGATCGCGTCCCACTTGTCGGCGATGCTGCGCAGCGCCGCCCGTGCGGCGTCGTGGTTGCTGGTGTCGATCTTCTCGGCGTCGGCCAGCAGTGCCTCTTTGGCGGCGGCGTTGGCGCGGAACTCCGCGTCCTTTTCCGCGGTGACCGCGTTGCGGGCGCTGAAGAACGAGTCCTGAGCGGCCTTGAACCGGCGCCACAGGGCGTCATCGACGTCCTTGCTCGCGCGGCCCGCGCCTTTCCACTCGGTCAGCAACTTGCGGAATTCCGCGCTGGTGGCTGTCCAGTCGGTGGAGTCGGACAACGCTTCGGCCCGCTCGCATAACCGCTCCTTGGCCTGGCGCACACCGGAGCGCTCCCGGTCGAGTTCGGCGAAGTGCGATCCGCGCCGCCGGTTGAAGATCTCGCGGGCCGCGGAGTAGCGCTTCCACAGCGCGTCGTCGACCTTGCGGTCCAGGCCGGTGATCGTCTTCCATTCGTCGAGGATCGCCCGCATCCGGTCTCCGGCGGACTTCCACTGCGTCGAGTTGGCGGCCAGATCCTCGGCCTCCGCGGCGAGTGCCTCCTTGCGGGCGGTCTGGGCGGCGCGGTGCTCCATGCGCCGGGAGCGGTGTGCGGTGACGTAGACGTCGATGCGGGCGCGGATGTCGGACAACCGGCCGGCCAGCGCGTCGATGTCGCCGAGCACGCAGGCCGTCGGCAGGGTCTCGAGCAGGGCCCCCGCGTTGGCGTTGATCTTGCGGGGATCCCCGGTGCCCGACACCAAGCGCTCCTCCATGAGGGCGATCTCGGTGCTCAGGTCGTCGTAGCGCCTGCCGAAATATGCGAACGCCGCGTCGGCGTCGCCGGCCTGCCACGAACCGACCACGCGCTCGCCGGATGCGCTGAGCAGCCATACCGTGCCGTCGTCGTCGACACGTCCGAACCGGTGCGGATCGCTGTGCGGCAATGTCGACGTCGGATGTGCCGACGCATGGGCGGCGGGGCGGGGAGCCGCGCCCGGCCGGGGACCGGGTCGTGGCCCCGGTCGTGGGCCCGGAACCGGTCTGGAGACCGGTTCTGCTGTTGCTGCGTCGTTGCTGCTGGGCTGCTCACCCGTCATTGCGCTCGTCACCTACCCTCTGCCAGTAGCGCGGTCGACTTCCCGCGCAGCTGCCGCGCGAAGCGGCACCCGTCCGGTCGGCGACTCTGGTGAACCCCCGCGGTCTCCGACCGGTTTCCAACAAGTATTCAAGCAGCTTGACAGGCGGTCTGCCCCCACCTTCCGATGACCCGGTGCCATTTTCCGCCAGGCTGACCGATCGTGGCGGCGGCCCGCGGCGGGGCGGCCATCTTGGCGCCGTCGCACGGCGGCGTGAAAACCCAGCTGACGTGGGTAACGAAACGATTCCCGTTGGGTTGCACGTGATAGCGAACGGGCGCGGGCGGGTACCGTTACCTAGGACGCCCGGTCGGACTTTCACAGCTGCCTCTCAGCTGATTCTGGGAGGAGCTCAGCTCGGTCAGAAAGTCTGGGCTGAGCATAATCACTGTTCAGAGCATGGGCAGAGCCATAGAGTGTTCGATGAACTGCCGGCGAACATCGCGGGAACGCTGGTGGCGAAATTGGGAATTGAGGGTCGCCATGTCAATGGTCGGAATCGCCGCGATAATCGCGATATTTGCAGCGCTCGCGTCGGCCACCGGGGACGTGATCCGGCAGCGCTCGGCTCACGAGATCACCGATGAAGAGGTAGGCCACCTCAAGCTGTTCGGCATGTCGCTGCGCGACGCCAAGTGGTGGACGGGCGGCGGGTGCGCGGTGCTCAATTACAGCCTGCAGGCGATGGCGCTGGTGTGGGCGTCGGTGATGCTGGTGACCGCACTGCAGGTGACCGCCCTGCTGTTCGCCCTGCCGATCTATGCGCGCCTCGCCCACCACAGAATCACCCGTTCGCAGTGGCTGTGGGCCACCGTGCTGGCCGCATCGCTCGCCGTGGTGATCATCGTCGGTGACCCGACAGCGGGCCATGACCGGGCGCCGCTGAGCACCTGGATCATCGTCGCGGCGGTGATGGGACCGCTCCTGGTGTCGTGCGTGGTCGCCGCCAAGGTGTGGTCCGGCCGGCCCCAGGCGGCCGCGCTGCTGGCGTTGGTGGCGGGCTCGTCGCTGGCGCTGTTCGCCGTGCTGACCAAGGGCGTGGTCGACGTTCTGCACCACCAAGGTCTGTGGGCCGCCGTCAGCTGCCCGGAGTTCTTCCCCTGGCTGGTCGTGATGCTGTGCGGCATGATCTTTCAGCAGTCCGCGTTCCGTGCCGGTTCGCTGACCGCTTCGTTGCCCACGATGACCGTCGCCAAGCCCGTGGTGGCGACCACGTTGGGGGTCCTCGTCCTCGGCGAGACGCTGGACGCGGACGGACCGGAAGGTGTCGTGCTCGCCATCGCCGCGGCCGCGGTGATCGCCGCGACGGTGGCACTGGCCCGCGGCGAGGCCGCCGAAATGGAAGCCGATGCCGAGAAGGCGCACCAGGCCGACGGGCCGGAAAAAGGCGCCGCGGTCAGCACCGCTGCTGACGGGTAGGACGCGGCCACGTTAGTTTGATCGCGTGCTGAGCGCCATCGCCATCGTTCCGTGCGCGCCGGTGCTTGTTCCCGAACTTGCCGGCGCCGCGCGTGCCGAGACCGCCGATCTAACAGCCGCCATCCTCGCCGCGGCGGCGGTGCTGCCGAACCGTTGGGTTGCCGTCGGAACCGGTCACGTGGACGCCGTCATAGGTTCTGACGGCCGCGGCACTTTCGCCGGATTCGGTGTCGACGTCCCGGTCCGCCTGGCGCCGAAACCGGTCGGCGGTGTCCAGGACCTGCCCCTCTGCGCGCTCATGGCCGCCTGGGTGCGTGGCCAGGCGCGACCAGACGGCTCCGTGGATGTTCATGTGTGCGCGGCCGACGGAGACCCCGTCACGGCGGTAACTCGCGGTCGGCAGTTGCGGGCCGAGATCGACGGGCAGGCTGACCCGATCGGCGTCCTGGTCGTGGCCGACGGCGCCAATACCCTGACCGCCAGGGCGCCCGGCGGCTTCGACCCCGCCGGCGAAGGCGCCCAGCAGCTCCTGGACGACGCGCTGGCCGGCGGCGATGTCGCAGCGCTGAGCCGGTTGCCGCAGCGGATCCTCGGCCGGGTGGCGTTCGCCGTGCTGGCCGGACTGGCCGGGCCAGGCCCGCGCTCGGCCAAGGAGCTCTACCGTGGTGCCCCCTACGGCGTGGGCTACTTCGCCGGCGTCTGGCTGCCGTGAGACCGCTGGCGATCATCGGCCCGACGGGTGCCGGCAAGTCGCAATTGGCGCTCGACGTCATCGAACGGCTCGGCGGTGCGGCAGAAGTCGTCAACGCCGACGCGATGCAGCTCTATCGCGGTATGGACATCGGGACCGCCAAATTGCCCGTCGAGCGGCGCCGCGGCATACCGCATCACCAACTCGACGTCCTCGACGTCACCGAGACGGCGACCGTGGCGCGCTACCAGCACGCGGCGGTCGCCGACATCGAAGCGATCCAGCGCAGGGGAGCGGTGCCGGTCGTGGTCGGCGGGTCCATGCTCTACATCCAGTCACTGCTGGACAACTGGGCGTTCCCCGCCACCGATCCGGCGGTACGGGGACGCTGGGAGCAGCGGCTGGCCGAGATCGGCGTCGCCCGGCTGCACGCCGAACTGGCCCGTCGTGATCCGGCCGCGGCGGCCGTCATCCTGCCCACCGACGGCCGGCGCACGGTGCGGGCGCTGGAGGTGATCGAGCTGACCGGCCGGCCGTTCGCGGCGTCCGCGCCGCGCATCGGCGCGCCCCGCTGGGGCACCGTCATCATCGGGTTAGATTGCGAGACAACAATTCTGGATGAGCGGCTGGCGCGCCGCACCGAGCTGATGTTCGCCGAAGGGCTGGTCGAGGAAGTACGCACGCTGCTGGGCCGCGGCCTGTGCGACGGGGTCACCGCGTCGCGGGCGCTGGGCTATGCGCAGGTGCTGGCGGCCCTGGATGCCGGCGGGACGCCGCAGCTGCTGCGCGAGGCGCAGGAGCAGACCTTCATCGGCACCCGTCGCTATGTGCGGCGCCAGCGTTCCTGGTTCCGCCGCGACCACCGCGTGCAGTGGATCGACCCGGGCGGTGCGGATGCCGTCGACGACGTGATCCGGGCCTGGCGGCACGTAACCTGATCTGGTGATGCCCATGAAGTTCGCCAAGGGTCACGGCACCCAGAACGACTTCGTTCTGCTTCCCGACCTGGATTGCCGGGTGGACCTGTCCGCTTCCCGGGTTGCGGCTCTGTGCGACCGGCGCCGTGGGCTGGGCGCTGACGGGGTACTGCGGGTCACCACCGCCGGTGCGGCGAGCGGCGCCGGTGTGCTCGAGCGGCTGCCCGACGGGGTCGGCGAATCCGACTGGTACATGGACTATCGCAACGCAGACGGGTCGACGGCGCAGATGTGCGGCAACGGGGTGCGGGTGTTCGCTCACTATCTCAGGGCCAGCGGGCTGGAGTCACGCGACGAGTTCGTCGTCGGATCGCTCGCCGGACCGCGACCGGTGACCCTGCACCATGCCGATTCGACCGACGCCGATGTCGCCGTGGACATGGGCAAGGCCAACAAGCTGGGCACCGGCGAGGCGGTAGTGGGCGGCAGGCGGTTCACCGGGGTGGCTGTCGACGTGGGTAATCCACACCTGGCGTGCGCGGATCCGCAGCTCACGGTGGACGCCCTGGCGGCGCTGGACGTCGCGGCGCCGGTGCGGTTCGACGCTGAGCAGTTCCCCGAGGGCGTCAACGTCGAGGTGCTCACCGTCCCGGTCGGCGGCCTGGTCCGCATGCGCGTGCACGAACGCGGCGTCGGCGAGACCCGCTCGTGTGGCACCGGAACGGTGGCAGCCGCCGTCGCCGCGCTGGCGGCCACCGGCGCCGACACCGGGGTGCTGACCGTGCGGGTGCCCGGTGGTGACGTCACCGTCACCATCACGGAAGCGACCAGCTACCTGCGCGGGCCGTCGGTGCTGGTCGCGCACGGCGAGGTGAGTGGGGAATGGTGGCGCGCGCAAGAGCGTTAAATCGGATGCATGACGCCGAATCGGCGTGCAACATTGCTAATTGCCTATGAAAAATTCTGAGTCTTTTCCCGAATTTGCTGACCGCACTGGGCCGGAGCCCAGCACCGGCGAGCTGGCCCTCGAAGACCGATCGGCACTGCGCCGGGTGGTCGGTCTGTCGACCGAACTCACCGACATCTCCGAGGTCGAGTACCGCCAGCTGCGCCTGGAACGTGTGGTGCTGGTCGGTGTCTGGACGGAGGGCACGTCGGCCGACAACCAGGCCAGCCTGGCGGAATTGGCGGCGCTCGCCGAAACTGCCGGCTCCCAGGTGCTCGAGGGACTGATCCAGCGGCGCGACCGCCCCGACCCGTCGACCTACATCGGCTCGGGCAAGGCCCAGGAACTCCGGGAGGTGGTGCTGGCCACCGGGGCCGACACCGTGATCTGCGACGGTGAGCTGTCCCCGGCCCAGCTGACCGCGCTGGAAAAGGCCGTCAAGGTCAAGGTCATCGACCGCACCGCGCTGATTCTGGACATCTTCGCCCAGCACGCCACCAGCCGGGAAGGCAAGGCGCAGGTCTCGCTGGCGCAGATGGAGTACATGCTGCCGCGGCTGCGCGGCTGGGGCGAGTCGATGTCGCGGCAGGCCGGCGGCCGGGCCGGCGGCAGCGGCGGCGGTGTGGGTCTTCGTGGCCCGGGTGAAACCAAGATCGAAACCGATCGGCGCCGCATCCGCGAACGCATGTCCAAGCTGAAGCGTGAGATCAGGGCGATGAAGCAGGTCCGCGACACCCAACGCAGCCGGCGCCTGCACGCCGATATGCCGTCGATCGCCATCGTCGGTTACACCAACGCGGGCAAATCCAGCGTGCTCAACGCGCTGACCGGGGCCGGGGTGCTGGTCCAGGACGCGCTGTTCGCCACGCTGGAACCCACCACCCGGCGCACCGAGTTCGACGACGGACGCCCTTTCGTGCTCACCGACACCGTCGGCTTCGTTCGGCACCTCCCCACCCAGTTGGTCGAGGCTTTCCGCTCCACTCTGGAAGAAGTCGTCGACGCGGACCTGCTGGTACACGTCGTCGACGGCTCCGACGTCAACCCGTTGGCCCAGATCAGCGCGGTTCGTCAGGTGATCTCGGATGTGGTCGCCGACCACGGGGCCGAAGCGCCGCCGGAATTGGTGGTGGTGAACAAGACCGACGCCGCGGGCGACCTGATGCTGGCCAGACTGCGCCACGAACTTCCCGGAGCGGTGTTCGTCTCCGCCCGCACCGGCGACGGCATCGACGCGCTGCGACGGCGGATGGCCGAGCTCGCGGTGCCGACCGACACCGCCGTCGACGTCGTCATCCCGTATGACCGCGGCGACCTGGTGGCGCGGGTGCACTCCGACGGGCGGGTCCATCAGGCTGACCACCAGGCCGACGGCACCAGAATCCAGGCGCGGGTCCCGGTGGCACTGGCCGCCGCGCTGCGCCAATTCGGGTCGGACACCTAACCAGGCGGACGCGCCCGCTCGACCAACCGCCCGGTTGGTATATGTTGGGCGCAAGAGTCTTCCACCTATGACAGCCGGAGGTCGCACCCATGGGCAGCGCCGTCAAGTATCAGCGCACACTTTTCGAACCCGAGCACGAGCTGTTCCGGGAGTCATACCGGGCATTCCTGGACCGCCACGTCGCGCCGTATCACGACGAATGGGAGAAGGCGCACATCGTCGACCGCGGGGTGTGGCTGGAAGCCGGCAAACAGGGCTTCCTGGGCATGGCGGTTCCGGAGGAGTACGGCGGCGGGGGCAACCCGGACTTCCGCTACAACACGATCGTCACCGAGGAGACCACCCGGGGACGCTACAGCGGCATCGGCTTCGGCCTGCACAACGACATCATTGCGCCCTACCTGCTGCATCTGGCCACCGAAGAGCAGAAGCAGCGCTGGCTACCGAAGTTCTGCACCGGAGAACTGATCACCGCGATCGCGATGACCGAGCCGGGCACCGGAAGTGACCTGCAGGGCATCAAGACCCGCGCGGTCAAAGAGGGCGATCACTATGTGCTGAACGGGTCAAAGACGTTCATCACCAACGGAATCAACTCCGACCTGGTGATCGTGGTGGCGCAGACCGACCCGGAGAAGGGCGCGCAGGGCTTCAGTCTGTTGGTCGTCGAGCGTGGCATGGAGGGCTTTGAGCGCGGCCGTCACCTCGACAAGATCGGCCTGGACGCGCAGGACACCGCCGAACTGTCGTTCACGGACGTGAAGGTTCCGGCCGAGAACCTGCTCGGCCAGGAGGGCATGGGCTTCATCTACCTGATGCAGAACCTGCCCCAGGAACGGCTGAACATCGCCGTCATGGCGGCAACAGCCATGGAAACGGTGCTTGAGCAGACACTGCAATACACCAAGGAGCGCAAGGCTTTTGGCAAGCCGATCGGTAGCTTCCAGAACAGCCGGTTCGTGCTGGCCGAGCTGGCTACCGAGGCCACCGTGGTACGCATCATGGTGGACAACTTCATCGCGCTGCACCTGGAGGGGAAGCTGACGGCCGAGCAGGCCGCGATGGCCAAGTGGTACTCCACCGAAAAGCAGGTTCATCTGATCGACCGCTGCCTGCAACTGCATGGTGGATACGGCTACATGCGCGAATACGATGTTGCCCGTGCCTATCTCGACGCCCGGGTGCAGACCATCTACGGCGGTACCACCGAGATCATGAAAGAGATCATCGGCCGTGGACTCGGTGTCTAGCGTCTAGCTCGCATCGTGCGCATCGTGCGCGCGTCGTAGCAGCGCCGCGAGTTCATGATCCTCGCGCGCCTCGTATTTGCTTGCCAGCGAGTTCATTTCGCGCTCCGCCCGCAACAATTCGGCATATGCCGCTTCGCGCTGCGCCGGATCCTGCGTCGAGGTCAGGTACTCGAGCGCGTGCCGGCGGGCCCGGCTCGCGGCGTTCTGTATGCGACCGCGCGCCGAAAGCAGCGACACCGCTGTGGTTGTGAGCAGCACGGCGACGATCACCAGCAGCGACACCGTGATACTCAACTCCACGACCGGGACCGGCCTGCCGTGGTTGATGAATGGAAGGTTGTTGTCGTGCAACGCTTCCAGGATCAGCTTCACGCCGATGAAGCCCAGAATCACGGCCAGGCCGTAGGTCAGATAGACCAGTCGATCGAGCAGGTTGTCGATCAGGAAGTACAGCTGACGCAGACCCATCAGCGAAAAGGCGGTCGCCGCGAAAACCAGGTAGATGTTCTGTGTCAGACCGAACATCGCCGGCACCGAATCGAAAGCGAACAACAGATCGGTGCCACCGACGGCGATCATCACCAGCAGTAGCGGTGTCATGACCCGTCGACCGTCCTGCACGACGAACAACCCGTCGCCGTCGTACTCCTTCGATGTCCGCAGGAAGCGACTGGCCAGCCGGATGACCAAGTTGTCGGCGTTACTCTCTTCTGTCTCTGCCGGTTTGGCGAGCTTTCCGGCCATGATCAGCAGCCCCACACCGAACAGGTAGAAGACCGAGTTGAAGTTGTTCAGGAGTGCGCCGCCCAGGACGATGAAGACGGTGCGCGCGATGAGCGCGAACGCGATACCGAACAACAGCACCTTCTGCTGCGCCACCCGCGGAACCCCGAAGCTGCTGATGATCAAGAGGAATACGAAAAGGTTGTCCACGGAAAGGGCTTCGTTGCTCAGGTAGCCCGCGAAGTATTCGACGGCCATGCGCGGGCTGCCCAGTACGGCGATGCAGATGCCGAAAAGCACCGCTATTCCGATATAGGTTGCCGACCAGGCTGCGGCCTGACGTAGCGTCGGCACGTGCGTCTTGCGTACCTGAAAGACATAGTCGAACAGCATCAACCCGGCGATCAGCACGATGGTCAAGGCCCAGCCAAGTCCGGAAACACCCATGCGCGCTGGATTTCCTCTCGCGGGATCGGCCGGCATGCCAGGCGGGATGTCGTCTCCGGCACGGTAACCCAACTGATGCCCGGGGCGCAGCGCGGTTTCTCGCGACATGAGCGCGGCACGGCATCATTTCGACATCGGCTCGGTATCCGTTTCCGTAATATGTACGATTTGACTTCGCATATCTCGTTCGCTAGAGCAAAGTTATGCGAGCCCGGAAGCGATGCGCATCGCTGCCGGGAAACGGCCCACGGCGGTGAATCCGCCTGCTCGCCAGGTGGGCAGGGCATCGGCTGGGAGGCTTGGTGAACGGGCAAAGGGGTCAATTGAGCAAGTTGGTCGGGCGTGCGCGAGTCGGCCTGACGGCCGCCGCGTTGGCCACCGGGCTGGCCCTGGCGCTGCTGGCGCCTACCGCGTCCGCGTCGCCGATCGGCGACGCCGAGGCGGCCATGATGGCCGCGTGGGACAAGGCCGGCGGCGCGTCATCGACGCTGGGGGCCAGGAAAGGCGACGTCTATCCCATCGGCGACGGGTTCGCTCTGGACTTCGACGGCGGCAAGATGTACTTCACCCCCGCCACCGGTGCCAAGTACATGTTCGGCCCCATCCTGGACAAATACGAATCGCTGGGCGGTCCGGCCAACAGTGATCTCGGTTTCCCGACCATCAACGAGGTACCCGGCCTCGCCGGACCCGACAGCCGGGTCAGCACATTCGCGGCCAGCGACAATCCGGTGATCTTCTGGACCCCCGATCACGGCGCGTTCGTGGTTCGCGGCGCCCTGAACGCAGCGTGGGACAAACTCGGCAGTTCCGGCGGAGTCCTGGGAGCGCCGACCGGGGACGAAACCTACGACGGTGAGGTGGCGTCGCAGAAGTTCACCGGCGGAGAGGTCTCCTGGAACAGGAAAACCAAGGAATTCAGCACCAACCCGCCGGCGCTGGCTGACCAGCTCAAAGGCCTTCAGATACCCATCGATCCCACCGCTGCCATCAACATGGCGTGGCGCGCGGCCGGCGGCGCGAACGGACCACTGGGGGCCAAGAAGGGCGGCCCGAGTCCGATCGGTGGCGACGGCATCGTCCAGGAGTTCAACGGCGGCAAGATCTTCTTCAGCCCGGCGACCGGCGCGAACGCCGTCGAAGGAGCGATCCTGCAGAAGTACGAGTCGTTGGGCGGACCGGTCAGCAGCGACCTCGGCTTCCCGATCGCCAACGAGGCCGACGGTGGAATCACGCCGGCCAGCCGGATCGCCACGTTCTCGGCCGCGGACAAGCCGGTGATCTTCTGGACTCCTGATCACGGCGCATTCGTCGTGCGCGGAGCCATGAAGGCGGCGTGGGACAAGCTCAAGGGAGCCACCGGCAAACTCGGCGCGCCGGTCGGCGACCAGGCGGTGGACGGCGACGTGGTATCGCAGAAGTTCACCGGCGGCAAGGTGTCGTGGAATCGCGCGAAGAACACCTTCACCACCGATCCGGCGAACCTCGCGCCGCTGCTGTCCGGCCTGCAGGTGTCGGGACAGAACCAGCCGAGCACCTCCGCGTCGCCCCCACCCGGCAAGAAGTTCACCTTCCACTGGTGGTGGTTGGCGGTGGCGGTGCCGGTGCTGCTGCTCATCCTGATGTCGGTGCTGGTGGTATTCGGCCTGCGCCGCCGTCGCGCCGGCCGGGCCGCTCCCGCTTACGACCGCGGCCATGACGTGGCCGACGAGTTCGACGCGGGTGCAGACGGGCGCTGGTCGCACGACGACGTCGATTACGGCTCCGAGCGCTTCCCGCCCGTCGAACACCACCCCGAAGAGCACGAGGTGCCGGAATACGGTGCAGCGCCGCGGGTGAGCTGGTCCAGAGGGGGCGGGACCCCGGCCGGTGTCGGGGAACGTGATCTCGGTGGCGAGGACTATCACGACGAGCGCGACCAGAGCGCCGATTACCGCGACGACTACGCCCGTGGCGCCGATGACTATGCCCACGGTGCCGAGCAGGAAACCGACTTCGAGGAATACGAACACGACGAGTTCGAAGGTGACGAGGATCCGGACGCGGTGGACACCACCCCGACGCCCATCGTGACGCGCGGCGCCTTCGGCCAGCTCGTCGAGGCCGAGCCGGAGGTCGCGGAAACGATCTCGCCGGAAGCCTTCGAGGCGGAGTCCTCGGTGCCGCGCAGCGAGGGTCCGGTAGCGCCGGAGGTGCCCGAAACCCATCCTGAGCACGAATTCCCGGACATCTTCTACCCCCGCGGTGGTCCCGCCGAAGAGGAGGTGCCCGACGCGGCCGCCTCGGATACCGTCGTCGGCGCACCCGAGCCGCGGAAGGGGCGGCATGCCGCCGCGGATGAACCGGGCTACGCACCGGCGGCGACGGAGGCGGCCTATGCCGCGCCGCCCCAGGCCGAGGCTCCTCTGGCCGCAGACACAGCGGCGCGGCCGACCATCCACCTACCCTTGGACGACGACCCGTATCGGGCGCCGGACGGCTACCCGATCAAGGCCAGCGCGCGGTTCGGCCTGTACTACACGCCCGACAGTGCGCTGTACCACGACACACTGGCCGAGATCTGGTTCGCCAGCGAGGTCGTCGCGCAAGCTAACGGCTTCGTCAAAGCCGACTGATCGCGACCTGCCTCAGCGCTCCGGCGCTACACCTTGCGGATGACGGTGACGACCTTGCCGAGCACGGTCGCGTCGTTTCCGGGGATCGGATCGAAGGCCGGATTGTGGGGCATCAGCCAGACCTGACCGCCCGCCCGCTTGAAGGTCTTCACGGTGGCCTCACCGTCGATCATGGCCGCCACGATGTCGCCGTTGTCGGCGACGTTCTGCTGGCGCACCACGACCCAGTCGCCGTCGCAGATGGCGGCTTCCACCATCGAGTCGCCGACGACCTTGAGCAGGAACAGCGTCCCTTCGCCGACCAGCTCTCGCGGTAGCGGGAAGACGTCTTCGACCGCCTCTTCGGCAAGTATCGGTCCGCCGGCGGCGATACGGCCCAGCACGGGTACGTAGGTAGGTTCCGGCAACACGTCCGACCCGGCCACGTCGGTGCCGATGGGTGTGACGGCGTCATCAGCCGCGCGGACATCGACGGCCCGCGGCCGATTGGCGTCCCGGCGCAGATAACCTTTGCGCTCCAGCGTGCGCAACTGGTGGGCCACCGAGGACGTCGACGTCAGGCCCACCGCGTCACCGATCTCGCGGATGCTGGGTGGATAGCCGCGGGTGGTGACCGAAGCGCGGATGACTTCGAGGATGGTGCGCTGCCGCTCGGTCAGCGCGGCATCGACGGCATGCAACCGGCCGTCTGCGGTGGCTCGTCCGGATGCGCTACCGGAACCGGCTCGATCAGCTACTGGGGGGTCGTTGCTGTCGCTCATGCCACTGAATGTAACCGCCACCGACCGAAGAATCAAACATGTGTTCGAGCGGCGTGTCGGAGCGGCCGGCGCAGCCTTCCTAGCGGCCCGGATCAGCGGAATCACAAGTGTGTAACTTTCGGATGGATCGGGTATTCGAAATTCATCCAGCTGGTTGCACCGACAAAACCTTGTCGGTGGTGAGGTCTACCGTTTTGCTCGTGCGACACGCCTCGCTCAGATGTTCGATATCGAATATGTGAGCGACTAGGGTCGAACACACGAGCGATATTTAGTCGACCGGAGGCAACGACATGACGATCAGCTACGCGGGCCCGCAGCGCATCTGGAACGGGCAGAGGCTGGTGAACAGGCCGGCAAACAGGCCGTTCGACGAGTCGCCTACATATCGCGGCGGGCAGATCCGGTCGAACCGGCCGGGTCCCAGCCGTCCGGCCGGCGCGCCCATGCATTACCGCGGCACCGGCGTTGCAATGTCGACAGCGTCGCACCGGCGGCGTCCGGTCTCGGTGCTGACGACGATGGGGCTGGCCCTGCTCGCCGGCATCATCACGCTGTGGCTGGGCTTGATGGCCAATTTCGGCAGTGTGCTGAACGACGAACCGGCCGGCGCGTCGGCGCAGGTACCGGCTGCACTCGCCGTGGTGCGCGTGGAGCCGGGTGAGTCGCTGCAGCAACTGGCCACCCGGGTCGCGCCCGGCGCCCCGGTTCGCGACGTGGTGGAACGGATCCGCAATCTCAACGCGCTGGACTCCAACGCGGTGGCCGCGGGCCAGACGTTGATCGCCCCGATCGGGTGAACCCGCGGGGAGCAGGACGAATTGCGCTCTGCGCCAACCTTGCTCGGTCGTCTCCACTGGCTGCTGGACTGATCGCGCCAGCGGTGGCCACGCCGGTGGCGCACAGGTACTCTCGGGGTGGTTCTGCGGTACCCCGAAGTCAGGCGCGGCAAAGGAGCGGCTATGCACTGCCCGTTCTGCCGGCACCCCGACTCGCGAGTGATCGATTCGCGGGAGACCGATGAAGGCCAGGCGATCCGCCGGCGCCGCTCGTGTCCCGAGTGCGGGCGCAGGTTCACCACCGTGGAGACCGCGGTGCTCGCGGTCGTCAAGCGCAGCGGCGTTACCGAACCCTTCAGCCGGGAAAAGGTGATCAGCGGCGTGCGCCGCGCCTGCCAGGGCCGCCAGGTAGACGACGATGCGCTGAACCTGTTGGCCCAGCAGGTCGAAGATTCAGTGCGGGCCGCGGGGCCGGAGGTGCCCAGTCACGAGGTCGGTCTTGCCATCCTGGGACCGCTGCGCGACCTCGACGAGGTGGCGTACCTGCGCTTCGCGTCGGTTTACCGGTCCTTCTCGTCGGCCGACGACTTCGAGCGGGAGATCGAGGCACTGCGTGCCCATCGCAACGTGTCGACTCCGGGCTGAGGCTCGATAGATGCCCGTCGAACTCCACCCCGCTCTCGCAGCGCTGGAGCCCCTGCTGGGTACCTGGACAGGACGGGGCGCTGGCGAGTACCCCACCATCGAACCTTTCGACTACCTCGAAGAGGTCGTTTTCACGCACGTGGGCAAACCGTTTCTGGTCTACGGGCAGAAGACAAAAGCCCCCGCCGACGGCAAACCCCTGCACGCCGAAACCGGCTACCTGCGGGTACCGCAGCAGGGAAGGCTCGAACTGGTCCTCGCTCACCCGAGCGGCATCACCGAGATCGAAGTCGGTTCGTACTCGGTGGCCGGTGACGTCATCGAGATCGAGCTGGCAACCACCGACATCGGGCTCACGCCGACCGCGAAAGAGGTGACCGCCTTGAGCCGTTCCTTCCGCATCGACGGCGATCAACTGTCCTACTCCCTGCGGATGGGGGCCGTGGGTCAGCCCGAGCAGCACCATCTGGCTGCAGTGCTGCACCGGCAGAGCTGAGCGTCAGTTCACCTGCCGCACGCCGTCATCGGCGACGCGACCGCCGACCTTCGCCCATCCCTCCGCGCTCCACGTCGTCTTGATCAGCGACCCACGGCCTTGCGTGATCACCAGGTCCCGACTGAGGTATTCGGTGATCCGGACCGCCGCGGAGCCGGTCGCCTCGTCTTCGGCCACACCCAGGTTCGACGCGAACATCCGGCTGCGCACCGACCCGCTCTCTCGATCCGCCCACGCCCACAGATAGTGCGCGACGTCGTCGGGGAAATCGGCGGGATCGGCCCGCAGCACCGCATCCGGTGAATCGAAATCGTGGATGGCGAATTCCGGCGCCCATTCCGCGGGTGCGCTGATCTCGGTGAACTCACCGGAGTAACTCACCCGCACCAACCCGGCGGGCAGGTGCAGCGTGTTGATCGGCGTTCCACGTCGCCGCAACCACCACGACGCGCCGACGCACGGGTGACCGGCGAAGGGCAGTTCGGTGCGGGGGGTGTAGATGGTCGCGCGCGCGGTCGTTGCCCCCTGGGCGGGGAGTTCAACGAAAATCGTCTCGCTGTAACCCAATTCGTGTGCGAGTTGCTGGCGGTCGCCCGGGTCGACCAGGCTGGCGTCGACCACACCCAGCGGGTTGCCGAAGTTTCCGTCCGCGTCGGTGAATACCCGCAGCACGGTGACGTCGATGCTCATGGCCCGACCCTACGGGTCGATACGAGTGCTCGATCAGGTGGCGCTGCGCTCGTCGGCCCCCATGGCGTTGAGGACGGCGACTCGGGTGTCGGTCGGCCCGGACACGGTGCGGGCACCGCCGCCGCTGCGCAACAGCTCGCGCAGCGCTGCCTGATCGTATTCGGGTGGCTCGGTGGTGTCGATGAACCGGTGCACGATGTCGAGGAACCGGGCGGGGTCGTCGTGGAAGGGGAAATGGGCGGAATTCTCGAAGATTTCGAGCCGGGATCCGGGCATCGCGGCGTGCGCCATGTGGGCGTGCCGAACCGGGATCACCGAGTCTTTCTCACCCCAGATGATCTGAACCGGGATGGCTTCGGTCAAATAACATCGGTCCAGCATTGTGACGATCTGACCGCGCCAGTCCACCACGGCCCGCAGCGTGCGGGTGAACGCCGAGGACGCCGTCGGCTCGGGCAGGTCGTTGAGGATGCGCAGCATGTTGGGCAGATCGCGGCCTATGGCCGTGGAACCGAGCGCCAGTCCCGCCAACTGTCCGAGTACCTGGACCGCGGGCAGCACCATCGGCAGTCGCAGCAGCGCCAGCGCCTCGGCCCCCATCGGCAGCGAGGCGAACCGCAATGCGATGTTGACGTCCTTGGTGACACCGCCGGCACCCACCAGGATCAGCCGGTCGACCAAATGCGGGAACTGGTAAGCGAATTGCATCGCAACCCCGCCACCGAGGGAATGACCGATGATCGTCACCCGTTCGATGTCCAGCACGCTGAGCAGGTCCCGCATACCGTTGGCGTAGGCCGCAGTGGAGTAGTCGGCGCGCGGTTTGTCGGATTTGCCGTGGCCCAGCAGGTCCGGGGCGATGACGGTGAATCGCTGGGCGAGCTTGGCGTGCACGCCGGTCCAGGTGGTCGAGTTGTCGCCGATGCCGTGGATCAGCAGGATCGCCGGACCGGACCCTGCGATCCGGAACGCCCGCTTGTAGCCGTGGATGGTGCGAAACTGCAGTGACGGGGATGTCACTTCTCGCACCGGGCGGAGAGTACGCGTCCGCTCGGTCATGTCGGCAACCTCGTTGTCGGGCCGGGTAGGCGTGTCGGAAGCGGTTACTTCGCGTTGTCGTCGTCGTCGAATTTCTTCTCAGCCTGTTGAGCCAGGAACCGCTCGAATTCGGCACCCAGTTCATCGCCGCTAGGCAGGTCCTCGTCGTTCGTCAGTAAGGATCTGTTTTCCTGAGCGTCAATGAACGCATCGTACTGGCGCTCGAGTGCGGCCACCACTTGAGCGACTTCCGCGCTCGCCTGCACCTGTTCGTCGATCTTGGCCCGAATCTCGGTGGCCGCCTCGGTGAGTGCCGTCAGCGGCAAGTCCAGCGAACCCGTCTTGGCCACCTGCTCGAGTAACGCCTGGGCCGCGGCCGGGTAGTCGGTCTGCGTCAGGTAGTGCGGGACGTGCACCGTGAACCCGACGACCTCGTGCCCGTGCTGTGCCATGCGGTATTCCAGCAGGTTGGATGCACTGCCGGGAACCTGGATTTCGGAGATCCACGGCTGGAAGTCCGCGATCAGGTCCGCGTTGTTGGAGTGTGCGGTCATCGTGACGGGACGGGTGTGGGGAACGGCCATCGGGACCGTGCCGAGTCCGATCGTCTGGCGCACCCCGAGTCGTTCGGCGAGCAGTCGCACGGCGGTGATGAAGCGCTCCCACTTCAAGTCCGGTTCCATGCCGGCCAGCAACAGAAACGGTGTGCCGACGGTGTCGCGCAGCGCGTACAGACTCAGCTCTGGGTCGTCGTAATTGGTGAAGTGGTCGGTCTTGAACGTCATCAACGGTCGCCGCGAGCGGTAATCCAGCAGTTCGTCGATGGCGAACGACGCGACCAGTTCGGTGTCCAGCGCCGCCCGCAAGTGGCGGGAAGCCAGCCGGATGGCGTGACCGGCGTCGGAGAAGCCTTCCAGGGCATGTATCAACACCGGCCCGCGGCCGTCGGACGTCGACAACACAGGGGCCGGGAACTCCAGCTCATACATGCCGGGTTGTCCTGGCTGGTACTCCTGCGCCTCTTCGGGTTCGTAGTGGTCGGACATCGGTGCTGCCTCCTCTCGGGGTCTCGCAAGGTTTCTCCAGGGTGCCCTGTCCAGTGTCCCTCAATCGATGCGGCTCTCCATTATCGATGACCCGGGCCTTTTGCTGCCCCACTTACCAACGCACGAGGCGAAGTTTCTATTCGCTTGCCAGGGCCCGCTGTCAGGCATGATGGATCTCGATGCGCGCCGTGACGGGGATTCTGTGCCTGCCGGTAAGCCTGGCGGTGTTACTCACGTCATGCGCCCGGCCGGCTCATCATGCGTCCGTCGGCGGTAGCCCGCCGTCGAAGCCGGGCAGTTCGATGCAGCGCCTCAGCGAACCCGGGAAAGCGGTCCTGGATCCGCGGGTGGGCGCGATATTTCGCGGCGTTTCCCAGGAGGGCGGCAACCTGCACGTCTGCACCGGGTCGGTGGTGCATTCCACGGGCGGCGACCTGGTGCTGACCGCTGCGCACTGTCTGCTCGGTGAGATGGACGCCACGTTCGTTCCCGGTTTTGTCGGCGAGGCGACGACCAACGACACCTTCACGGTCGACGAGGTCTTCTTCGACGCTCGCTGGATCGCCAGCCGGGATCCGCACGCGGATTACGCGATCGCCAAGGTCAGCGGCGGCACCGGATCGGTGGAGCGGCGGGCCGGCGCAGCCCTGGCGCTGGGTACCGCGCCGGCGGCAGGCAGCCGGGTGAGTGTGACGGGGTACCCCGCCGGCGTCGGCGGCCGGCCCGTTGCCTGCGAAGGCACCACCGGTGTCACCGATGGCGGGTTTCCGTCCGTGCCGTGCAAAGGACTCGTCGACGGAACCAGTGGCGCGCCATGGATCAGCGGGTCGACGGTCGTCGGAGTGGTCGGTGGATTCGAAGGCGGCGGGTGCACCGAAAGTGTCTCGTATTCAGCGCCTTTCGACGAGAATACCAGGCAACTGCTGGCCCGTGCCGAAGCCGGCGGTCCCGGTGACAGCCCGCCGGCCGATTACGACGACACCTGCTGACGCCACGCTTTAGCGCCGGAAGCTGACGCCCCGTTAGCGCCGGAACTGGTGCAGCGCGCGCATCTTGTTGGTCACGTCCAGCGCGGCGACCTTGTACGCCTCCGAGAACGTCGGGTAATTGAACACCGCATCCACCAGGTAGTCGACGGTGCCTCCGCAGCCCATGACGGCCTGTCCGATGTGCACCATCTCGGTGGCGCTGGTGCCGAAGATGTGGGCGCCCAGCAGCGTGCGGTCGGTGGTGGACACCAGCAGCTTGAGCATGCCGTAGGAGTCGCCCGCGATCTGGCCGCGGGCCAGTTCCCGGTACCGGCACACGCCCACCTCGTAGGGAACCGAGTCCTTGGTCAGCTCCACCTCGGTCTTGCCGACATAGGACACCTCGGGAATCGAGTAGATCCCGATCGGCTGCAGTTCGGTGATGCCGTCGGTCGGCTCGCCGAAGGCGTAGTAGGCGGCCAGTCGCCCCTGGTCCATCGAGGTCGCGGCCAGCGCCGGGAATCCGATGACGTCACCCACGGCGTAGATGTGTTCGACCTTGGTGCGGAACTGGTCGTCGACGAAAATCCTTCCGCGGTGGTCGCTTTCGAGGCCGGCGTGCTCCAGGCCCAGGTGCTCGGTCTGGCCTTCGCGGCCCGCCGAGTACATCACCGTCTCCGCGGGGATCTGCTTTCCGCTGCCCAGGGTGGTGACGGTCCCCGACGAGCCGACGTCGACGGCGGTGACTTCCTCGCCGAACCGGAACGTCACTGCCAGGTCGCGTAGGTGGAACTTCAGCGCCTCGACGATCTCCGGGTCGCAGAAGTCGAGCATGGTGTCCCGCTTCTCCACAACGGTGACCTTGGTGCCCAGTGCGGCGAACATCGACGCGTACTCGATGCCGATCACGCCCGCGCCTACGACGACCATCGACGCCGGCAGCGACCGCAGGTCCAGGATGCCGTCGGAGTCCAGCACCCGATGCTCGTCGAACTCGACGCCGGATGGCCGTGCGGGTTTGGTGCCCGTAGCGATGACGATGTAGTCACCGCTGACCGTCACGCGCTCGCCCTGGGCGTCTTCCTCCACCAGGACGGTGTGGGGGTCGATGAATCGGCCGTGCCCGAGCACCAGGTCGATCCGGTTTCTCATCAGCTGCGAGCGCACCACATCGACTTGCTTGCTGATCACGTGCTGGGTCCGTGCCAGCAGGTCGGCGGGGGTGATCTTGTCTTTCACCCGGTAGCTGGCGCCGTAGAGTTCGCGCTGGCTCATTCCGGTCAGGTAGACGACCGCCTCGCGCAGCGTTTTCGACGGGATCGTGCCGGTGTTGACGCAGACGCCGCCGACCATCCGGCCACGCTCGACGATGGCGACCGACTTGCCCAATTTGGCCGCTGCGATGGCGGCCTTCTGGCCGCCGGGCCCGGATCCGATAACGACCAGGTCGTACTCGCGCATCGAAGTCATGTGTAGACGATAAAGCCCACAGTCGCGACTTTCTCCACAAGCGGGCGGCTGAATCACGTTGCGCGAGCACGCAGTGACGGTGAGTGTCGTCACCGTTGACGCCATGACGACGCATGGACCTGGTTTTGAACTGAAAAGCCCCGGCAGTCTGATCGCCGCGCTGCCGGCGATCCTCGGCTTTGTACCGGAGAAATCGCTGGTGCTGGTGACATTCGAGGGCCGAGCCCTCGGGGCGGTGGTGCGCGCCGACTTGTCCGACGAACTCCTCGACCGGGTGGACGACCTCGTCAAGGTCGCTGCCGCGGCGGATCCGGACAGGGTGATCGCGGTCATCGTCGACGCCGAGGGTGCGGCGTGTCCGGGATGCAACGAGGAGCACCGTCAGTTGTGCGAAGCGCTCACCGATGCTCTGTCGGAGTACGGCATCGAGCACTACGCGGCGCATGTGGTGGATCGCATCGTCGCGGGCGGCCGCTGGCACTGCGTCGACGGTTGCGGCGCGGGCGGCGAGATCGACGATCCCTCGGCGTCACCGGTTGCTGCGGCGGCGGTTCTGGAAGGTCGCCGCCTCTACTCACGACGTGCCGATCTGCAGGCGGTGATCGCGCTGGACCCGCTGCGCAGCGCGGCACTTTTGCCGGTGGTGGAACGGGCCGCGAGCGCCCGCGAGATCGAGCACGACGCAGACCCCGCCGGCTGCAGCCGCCGCGATGTGGAGAACGCGATGGCGGCGGCCGCGCGGGTCGACGACGGGGAATCGCTGTCCGACGCTGAGTTGGCCGAGGTGGGTTGCGCGCTGACCGACGTCCAGGTGCGCGACACGTTGTACGCGCTCGCGGTGGGGGAGGACGCGGATGCCGCGGAGTCGCTGTGGGTCCTGCTGGCGCGCCTGCTGCCGCAGCCGTGGCGGGTGGAAGCGTTGGTGTTGCTGGCGTTCAGCGCCTACGTGCGCGGCGACGGACCGCTGGCGGGTCTGTCGCTGGACGCGGCGCTGCGCTGCGACCCGGGTCACCGGATGGCAGGCATGCTGGATCAGGCGTTGCAATCAGGCTTGCGGCCCACGGACATTCGGCAGCTGGGCGGCACGGGCTATCGGCTGGCCGAGCAACTCGGCGTGCGATTGCCGCCGCGGCAGACCTTCGGCCAACGCGCGGGCTGAGTGAACCGGACGGGGGTCAGACCTTCTCGACCTTGACCGCGTGCGCCATCTCGTGTGGCAGGGTGACGTTCTCGTGACCGGGAATGAGGATGGTTACCCCGCCGCTCTGGCCGTTTTCGACGGTGACGCGCGCATTCGGCACCACGCCGGCGTCCTTGAGGCGGGCGATCAGGTCGATGTCGCCCTGCACGTGCTCGGTGAGCTGGCGGACCACGACGGCAACCGGTGATCCGGGGGGAAGTTCGGTCAGCCGCACCAGGCTGACGTCGTCGGCGCCGGAGTCCGGGCCGACACCGAGGTCCAGTAGTCCGGGAATCGGGTTGCCGAACGGCGACGTCGTCGGGTTGTTGAGCACCTTGACCAGCCGGCGCTCCACGTCCTCGCTCATCACGTGCTCCCACCGGCATGCCTCGGCGTGCACTTCCTCCCAGGGCAGTCCGATGACGTCGACCAGCAGGCGCTCAGCGAGGCGGTGCTTGCGCATCACCGAGATGGCCAGCGCCCGGCCCTTATCGGTGAGTTCGAGGTGCCGGTCGCCCGCGACACGGAGCAACCCGTCGCGTTCCATCCGGGAGACGGTCTGGCTGACGGTCGGTCCGCTCTGCTCGAGCCGTTCGGCGATGCGGGCGCGCAGCGGCGTTACGCCCTCTTCCTCGAGGTCGTAGATCGTCCGTAGGTACATCTCGGTGGTATCGACCAGGTCGTTCATTCAGCATCCTCCGTTGCCGCCGAGTCTACTTCGCCAGCCGCGCCAGTGGTTTGTCCAAAACGCCCCACCGCAGCAGTATGCCCGCCGCGCATGCGCGGCGGGCACACCGTCTCGTACCAAGCTTGCCAAATGGGCCTGGGCGACGCCTCAGCTGGCGTACGACCGCAGGCGGTCGGCCCGCTCGCCGTGGCGCAACTTGCACATCACGTCACGCTCGATCTGGCGAACCCGCTCGCGCGACAGGCCGAACAGCTTGCCGATCTGGTCCAGGGTGCGCGGCTGGCCGTCATCCAGACCGAAACGCAGCCGGATCACCTGATGCTCGCGTTCGTCGAGCGTGGCGAGCACGCTGCGGATGTCGGTGTGCAGCAGTTCGGCGATCACCGCGTTCTCCGCGGACATGGCTTCGGCGTCCTCGATGAAGTCACCCAGCGGGGCCTCTTCCTCGGAGCCGACCGGCATGTCCAGGCTCACCGGGTCGCGACTGTGCTCGAGCAGGTCGTTGATCTTCTCGATGGGGATGCCGGATTCCTCGGCCAGCTCCTCGTCAGTGGCTTCGCGGCCCAGATTCTGGTGCATCTCCCGCTTGATCCGCGCGAGCTTGTTGACCTGCTCGACAAGATGGACGGGAAGCCGAATCGTGCGGCTCTGGTCGGCCATGCCGCGGGTGATGGCCTGCCGGATCCACCACGTGGCGTACGTGGAGAACTTGAAACCCTTTGCGTAGTCGAACTTTTCCATCGCCCGGATGAGACCGAGGTTGCCCTCCTGGATCAGGTCGAGCAGCGGCATGCCGCGTCCGGTGTAGCGCTTGGCCAGCGACACCACCAATCGCAGGTTGGCTTCCAGCAGGTGACGACGGGCGGCCTGACCATCGCGAACCACCGCAGCGAGATCGCGTTTCCGGTTCTCGCCGAGGCGCTTCCGGGTTTCCAGCAGGTGCTCGGCATACAACCCGGCCTCGATGCGCTTGGCCAACTCGACTTCGTCGGCGGCGTTGAGCAACGCCGTCTTTCCGATGCCGTTCAGATACACGCGCACCAAGTCTGCAGCTGGGCTTTGAGCATCCAGATCGCCGTCGAACCGGCTTGTGGTGGCCCGTGTAGTGAGTTCGGCCATTGCGCCCTCCCGATTGGCTTGTCTTGTCATGTGGTTAACGAGAAGCCCGCCGGTTGAGTTCCCACCCGATCCTCATCTCACACCCCGTGACGTGCACAAATACGGCGCTGACCTGAGAATGTCCTGAGAAGTGGCGCGAGAGGGACGGTTAGTCGGAACCGTCCGGGTCAATCGTCTGCGGATCAGGCCGCGGTGCGAAGTGCGGCCGCGGCTCCAGCGCCGGGCGCTCGGCGGTCGGGAACAACGGCGTGCGATGCCTGGCGGGCTCGAAGCGCCGTGGCTCGTCGGCGCTGCGCGGCGGCCGGTCGTTGGCGATCAGAACGGCGATCCACGGCAACGGTATAGAGGCCGCCACGATCAGCAGCGAGACCAGACCGTTGTGCCACGCGCCGTAGGCGAAAGCGGCCAGCAGCAGTGCCGGTATCCGAAAAGCCATGATGCTCAAGTATTTACGCACCCGCGCGCGATGCTGCACCTCGTAGGACGGTGCGGCAGCAGTGATCAGTACAGGCCGGCCCTCTTGGTCGAAGCCGTCGAACTCTGGGCCCCGCTTCATACATCCACTGTTGCACACTCAGCCGATTCCGGTTTCCCCGGTGTCTGGTGGCAGGCCAGGAGGCAGAATATGAGGGATGGACACCCAGACGATCGAGCGCACCGATACCCGCGAACGCACCGACGACGGGACCGGTAGCGATACGCCGAAGTACTTCCACTACGTCAAGAAGGACAAGATCGCCGAGAGCGCGGTCATGGGCAATCACGTTGTCGCGTTGTGCGGCGAGGTATTTCCCGTCACCAAGGCCGCCAAGCCGGGCTCGCCCGTGTGCCCCGACTGCAAGCAGATCTACGAGCGGCTCAAGAAGGGCTGATCAGGCCTTCGGTTCCACCGGGTCGGCCGGTTCCATCGCCGCGGTGTTGGGCTGCGGTGGCGCCGGGTCCGCCGAGCCCGACAGCGCGGCGGTGCGGCGCAGGACCCAGTTCCGCAGGCGGTGCGCGTGCGTGGCTGGTGCCGGCCATTCCTCTTGGATGGCGGCGTTGAACTCAGCGCCGATCATGATCGAGAAGCCGCCGAAGAACGCGAACAGCAGAAACGCGATCGGCGTGGCCAGTGCACCGTAGGTATAGCCGGTGCTGCCGATCCACCGCAGGTAGAAGCGCAAGCCGAGAGTCGCGACCAGGAACACCACCGAGGCCAGCACGGTGCCCGGTATCAATCTGTGCGTCGGCAGCGGCACCGGCAGCGCCACGCGGTACAGCACGGTCACTCCGGCCATCAGACCGAGGATCAACGCCGGGTAGTAGCCGTAGTGCAACAGATTCTGCAGACCGACCGGGATGTGCTCGCTCACTTTGCGCGGGCCCACCACCGCCACCGGCGCCGTGATGACCACGAACGCCAACATCACGATGTAGAGGAACAGCGAGAAGAACCGCTGCCGGACCGGATGACGCAACGGCGTCTGATCGTGGGCCTCCACCACGGCGTCGACGAACGAGGAGATAGCCGACGAGCCTGCCCACAACGAGATGAGGAAACCCAGCGAGGCGACCTCGCCACCGGCAGTGGTGGTGATGTCGCGGATGGACGGCTCGATGATCTCGTTGACGACGTTGGGAGAGAAGAAGTTCCGGGCCGTCGACAGCGTGCTCTTGATGATCGAGGGCAGGGTGTCCGCGCCGAATAGCGGCGCCACCCAGGCCAATGTGCCCAATATGCCCAGCAATAGCGGGGGCGTCGAGAGACAGGTCCAAAAACCGGCTTCCGCCGATTCCGAGAAAATCGAATCGTCCCACGCCTTGGACAGCGTCCTACGGCTTATTTGCCAGACGTGGTGGCGGGCGGGTTTTGGGACCTGGTCGCTCATACCCGTCCAGCATTGCCCATCAGACCTCGCACGCGCGACATTGGGCCGGGCGAGTTCTGCGGCAATTACTGGCCGCTGACCTCCAGCACCGCCGCCAGCTCAGCCAGCTTGGCTTCGTGCTTGTTGGCGTGGTGCTGGCAGAAGAGGAGCTCAGCGCCCGAAGGCAGCTTGGCGCGGACCCGGGCGGCGGCACCGCAGCGATCGCAGCGGTCCGCTCGAGTGAGCTCGGGACTGGTCAGAGTTGCGTTCATGGCTCCTCCGTTCTGGCGATAATTTCACTCTGTCAGACGTTCAGAGTTTTCGCCTTGTTCCCTGACCGTTATGAGGTGTGTCGTTTCTCACGAATATTTGCCCACAAATGGGGCAGGGTAATCACCGTGTCGGAAATTGCCGCTGTACTGGTGCGTTTGTGCTCTGAGCAGGAGTGGTCCGGCGCTCAGGAGCGGGGTTTCTTCCCGCCGGAGTCCGCCGGCCCGGAGGCCGAGGCGTTCGTCCATCTGTCGACCATCGAGCAGGTTCACCTGCCGGCCAATCGGCTCTACCGCGGCCGTGGCGACATGATGCTGCTGTATCTCGACGCCGCGGCTCTCGACGCGCCCGTCCGATGGGAGCGCGGAGTGCCGACCGACCCGGAGTCGATGCGCTTTCCCCATCTGTATGGCCCGCTGCCGGTCCAGGCGGTCATCAAGGCGGTGGCCTACCCGCCAGCGGCCGACGGTAGTTTCCCGGCGCTACGCGGCGCTCAGGACGCGACGTAAGCGTCGGCCTCGATCTCCACCAGCAGCTCGGGTGCGATCAACGCCGACACCTCGACCATGGTGGCGACCGGACGGATCTGTCCGAACACCTCGGCATGTGCGTCGCCCACTTCGCGCCATCGGGAAATGTCGGTCACATAGATGCGGGTGCGAATGACGTCGGCCAGCGTGGCTCCGGCCTGGCCGAGGGCAGTTTCGATGCGGCGCAATGCATCCCGGGTCTGCGCAGCGAGGCTGTCGCCGCTGCCGGTAGTGCCGGCCACCGCCACCAACGGGCCGACGCGCACTGCTCTGGAATAGCCGACGACCGGTTCGAACCCGGAGTCTGAGGGAATGTTGTGGCGGTTCGCTGACATGGGCGACACAGTACGAGGGTGCGCCGCTTTACCCGCGCGGGATCTGCTGGTACCTGTGCTGGGGTGCGCAGCAACACCGCTGTGGTGTGGACCCTGGCAGCCCTGGCGTCCTCGGGTTGCCTGGGCGCGCCGCACGCCTCCAACCCGTCACTCAACGACGAGGTCCGGGTCGGCGACCTGGCTTTCACCGTGACGGCGATCAACCTCGGGGTCCCGCAGACCGGCCACCGGACCGCGCAAGGTGTCTTTGTGGTCGTCAACCTCGCGGTAGGGAACAGGGGCGATCGGCCGCGATCGGTGTATTGCCAGGACCAGACGCTCAGGGACCCCGCGGGCAAGAGTTACGGGAACGCGCTGAACCTCGACTCACCTGCGGACGTCGTCTCCGTCGGTCCGGGCAACACGGTGCTCGTCAAGTGCGCGTTCGACGTCCCGACCGGAACGCTGCCCGCTGCGATCGAACTGCGCGACTCGCAGTACTCCAAGGGCGTGCGGGTGGCACTGCTGGGCGGAGGCTGAATGACGTTACCGTGATTCGGTGACGACTTTCGCGTTGGTGCACGGTGGCTGGCTGGGGGCGTGGTCGTGGGACGAAGTGGCTGCACTGCTGCGGCAGGCTCAACACCACGTGATCGCGGTGGATCTACCCATCGATGACCCGACGGCAAGCTTCGCGACGTATGCGGACGAGGTGTGCCAGGCACTGGGAGGCTGTGACGACGACGTCGTGGTCGTGGGGCACTCGCTCGGCGGTCACACGATTCCGTTGGTCGCGGCTCGCCGTCCGGTCCGGCACCTCGTCTACCTGTGTGCGCTGCTGCCGGACATCGGTCGCAGCCTGGCGGACCAGGTGGCCACCGAGACCGACATGCTGAATCCAGTCTGGCTGAGCGGCCTCAGCGAACCGGATGATCAGCTGCGGACGAGATGGGTCGACCGGGACATAGCCCGGACCCTTATCTGTGCTGACTGCGACGACGCCACGGCGGAAGCCGTACTCGACCGGCTCCGGCCGCAAGCAGCGCTGCCCAATGTGGCGCCGTTCTCGCTGGCCGAATTTCCGGACGTGGAGTGCACGTACGTGGTGTGCACCGAGGACCAGTTCGTCCAGCCGGACTGGTCACGGCGGGTCGCCCGCGAACGGCTCGGCGCCCAGATCGTCGAACTGCCGGGTGGTCACTCCCCGCTGCTGTCTCGCCCGGCCGCGGTGGTAGACGTACTGCTGAGCCGCTAGTCCAGGTAGTCGCGGAGGACCTGCGAGCGGCTGGGGTGGCGCAGCTTGGACATCGTCTTGGACTCGATCTGACGGATCCGCTCGCGGGTCACGCCGTACACCTGACCGATCTCGTCCAGGGTCCGCGGCTGGCCGTCGGTGAGCCCGAAGCGCAGCCGCACGACGCCGGCCTCGCGCTCGGAAAGCGTGTCCAGCACCGACTGCAGCTGGTCCTGCAGCAGCGTGAAGGACACCGCGTCCACCGCCACGACGGCCTCGCTGTCCTCGATGAAATCGCCGAGCTGGCTGTCACCCTCGTCGCCGATGGTCTGGTCCAGCGAGATGGGCTCCCGGGCGTACTGCTGGATCTCCAGCACCTTCTCGGGCGTGATGTCCATTTCCTTGGCGAGTTCCTCAGGTGTGGGCTCGCGGCCCAGGTCCTGCAGCAACTCGCGCTGGATGCGGCCCAGCTTGTTGATGACCTCGACCATGTGCACCGGGATGCGGATGGTGCGGGCCTGGTCGGCCATGGCGCGGGTGATGGCCTGGCGGATCCACCACGTCGCGTAGGTGGAGAACTTGTAGCCCTTGGTGTAGTCGAATTTCTCGACCGCGCGGATCAGACCGAGGTTGCCCTCCTGGATGAGATCCAGGAACGCCATGCCACGACCGGTGTAGCGCTTGGCCAGCGACACCACCAGACGCAAGTTGGCTTCCAGCAGATGGTTTTTCGCGCGGTCGCCGTCGCGGCAGATCCACAGCATGTCGCGGCGCTGGGCGGCCGGCAGCTTCTCGCCGCGATCGGTCAGCTCGACCATCAGCTGGGTCGCGTACAGGCCGGCTTCAATGCGCTTGGCCAGCTCGACCTCTTCCTCGGCGTTGAGCAGCGCCACCTTGCCGATCTGCTTGAGGTACGCGCGCACCGAGTCGGCGGAGGCGGTCAGCTCGGCGTCCTTGCGGGCCTGGCGCAACGCCTCGGACTCGTCCTCGTCCCAGACGAAATCGCCGGAGGCTTTGTCCTTTTCGGTGGGCTCGGCGATGTCCTCGTCTTCTTCGACGGGGGCGGCGGTGACCACGGCGGCCGTCGGGGTCTCAGCCTCCTCGGCGTCGCCCGGGTCGATGTCGGAGTCCTCGGCGTCCGGGGCCACGTCCTCGTCCAGGTCGTCGAGGCTCAGGTCGCCCGCTTCGATTTCGATGTCGTCGCCGGGCTCCACGTCGAGGTCGGTGTCGAGTTCCTCACCGGCTTCGAGGGTGACGTCATCAGGCGATACACCGTCGGCATCCTTGGTCCTGGCGGCCGGTGCCTTCGCGGCGGCCTTGGCGCGGGTCTTCCTCGGAGCCGCGCCGGGCGCGCCGTCGGCTGCGGATCCGGCGGCCTTTGCGGCCCGCTTCGCCGGAGCGGCGCCAGGGGCGGCCTTGGCCGCCGTCCGCTTGGCGGGAGACTTCGCGGCGGTGCGCTTCACCGGCTCATCGGTTGCCGCACTTGCCTTGGTCGGTGCCACGTACACCCCTTCAGTTGGACGCACTTCCGGTGGGTCTGGGCATGGAAGACCGAAAGTGTCTGTTATGTCGATTGTCGGCGTTTGATATCAGCGTGAGTATCGCGCGCTATCGGTTTGGGCGGCCGCCGACGACCATTGTAACTTCACACGGCCCTCGTACTGGTCGAGCGGACAAAATTCAGTGCGTCACGTCGCCGGCCGACGCCATCGCAGCGCCCACGATTCCGGCGGCGTTCTGCAGGGTTGCCGGCACGACCGGGGTGCGGTTTTCCAGCAGATGCACCCATTTATCGGCCTTGCGGCTGATACCGCCGCCCGCGATGAACAGGTCGGGCCAGATCGCGTTCTCGATGGCGACCAGCACCCTGGTCACCTGTTTGGTCCACTTTTCGTAGCTCCATCCGTTTCGTTCTTTCACCGACGAAGCCGCCCGCTGCTCGGCTTCTTTACCGCCGACCTCGAGGTGGCCGAACTCGGTGTTGGGAATCAGCTTGCCGTTGTGAATGAGCGCCGATCCGATGCCGGTGCCGAAGGTGAGCAGTACGACCAGACCCTCATGGCCTTTGCCGGCGCCGTAGCGTTCCTCCGCCAGGCCCGCGGCATCGGCGTCGTTGAGGATCGTGACCTCCTGGCCGGAGAGTTCGGCGCTGATGATGTCGCGGGCGTTGGTCCCGATCCAGGCCTTGTCCACGTTTGCCGCCGTCTGCACGATGCCGTGCGTGACAACGCCCGGGTAGGTGACCCCGAGCGGTCCGGTCCAGCCGAATCCGTTGACCACCTCGGCGATGGTCTTGGCGACGGCGTCGGGGGTGGCGGGTTGCGGGGTGAGCAGTTTGATCCGGTCACCGATCAACTGACCGGTGTCCAGATCGACGATCGCTCCCTTGATGCCGCTGCCGCCTACGTCGATTCCGAATCCTCGGCGCTGCGACGGGGGGCCGCCGGCATCAATCCCAGAGACGGTGCTGGTCATCGAATCTCCTCGGCGAGACTTGGTGGTTTGCCCACCTTATCGACCCGGTACGCCAAACGGGGTGAGGCGGGTTGCGTCCGTTGAGGAGTCGGCGCCTGTGGTGCGATAGATCGGTGACACGCCCCGACAAACCCGGTGCGGAGCCCGCGCGGCTGCGCGAAGTGGCCGTGACGGTCGCCACCGAGGCCGCCGCGTTCGTCCGGCGCCGGCGCGGCGAGGTGTTCGGCCCGAGCGCCGAAGTCGACCCCTCCCGCGGCAGCGACGCCGACACGGTGCGCGCCAAGACCACCCCGACCGATCCGGTGACGGTGGTCGACATCGATACCGAACAGTTGTTGCGGGACCGGCTGGCCGTACTGCGGCCGGGTGACCCCATCCTCGGTGAGGAGGGTGGCGGGCCTCGCGATTCGACGGCCGATTCCGCCGGCGCGGTCACCTGGGTGCTCGATCCCATCGACGGCACGGTGAACTTCGTCTACGGCATCCCGGCGTACGCGGTGTCGGTCGGCGCTCAGATCAACGGTGTGTCGGTGGCCGGTGCGGTGGCCGACGTCGTTGCCGGGCGGGTGTATTCGGCGGCCAGCGGGCTCGGGGCGCACGTCACCGACGGGCACGGAACTCGGCAACTCTGGTGCAACAACGTGGATGAGCTGTCAATGGCGTTGCTGGGCACCGGATTCGGATACTCGCCGACGCGCCGGGTCCGCCAGGCCGAGTTGGTGGCACGGATGCTGCCGGTGGTCCGCGATGTGCGCCGCATCGGTTCGGCGGCCCTGGACCTGTGCATGGTCGCGGCCGGGCACTTGGATGCGTATTACGAGCATGGCCTGCAGGTCTGGGATTGCGCGGCGGGCGCGCTGATCGCCGCGGAGGCCGGCGCGCGCGTGCTGCTACCGGCCCCGGACGCGGACGGGGCCGGCCTGGTGGTCGCCGCGGCGCCTGGCATCGCCGACGCGCTGCTTGCGGCCCTCGACGATGTCGGGGCGCTCGATCCGATTCAGTGACTGCGATCAGCAGCTGTTGGCGTGGATCTTCGCCAGCAGCGTGTGATCGGCGGGCTCGCTGGCCCCTGGACGCAGGGTTGCCAGTACGGCGTCGATGTCGTCGTTGTGCGCCAGGGAGCTGAAGTCGGTACCCAGCGCGAGATCGACGGAGTCGTCACCGCGGCTGTCGTGGAACAGTTCGGTGCACGGCGCCACCAGCCACAGCGCCGCGGCGGTGGCCTGGCCCGCGGTGCCGAACCGGATCTGCCCCTGACAGTTCAGCCGGGTGCCGGCGTAGATCGGGTCGTTGGCGGACGTGGGCTGCGCGAAGCCCAAATCCTGTAGCGCACCGGCGATGTCGCCGGCCTGGCCGCCTCGGCCGCTGGCATTGAGAACCCGCACCTTGGTGTCGCTGAGCTTGGCGGGCGTGACGTCGATCATTTCCGTCCGCGAGACCTGCTCGCCGAGCTTGGCGGGCGTTTCGGTCCCGGCCGCCTGTGGGGGAGGGTTGCACACCGCGACCTCGCGGACGTCCGCCGGCCGGGTCAAGGCGACGGTCCACACCACACCGGTCACCACCACGAGGAAAATGACGACGATGATGGCGGGGCGGGGATTGCGTCGCCGGAAGGGCCGACCGTGCTTGTCGAAGGCGGTACCCTCGGTGATGTGTGCAACCACACATGCACTCTAATCGCACCGTAATCGCACCGTTTAAGGCCAAGTACAAGGGCCATTCCATCGGTGTGACGCAAATCACATCCAATCCACCCGCATTACGGGCACGAATAGTTTGGTGCAAGCGTTCGACGCTGGTACAAAGCGTTCCTTGAGCTTATGAGGGCCCTGAGGGGATAAGGACGGGGAAGAAGATGCCTACCGACTACGACGCTCCGCGGCGTACCGAGACCGACGACGTCTCAGAAGATTCGCTGGAGGAGCTCAAAGCACGACGGAACGAGGCGGCGTCAGCCGTGGTCGACGTCGACGAGTCCGAGTCCGCCGAGAATTTCGAACTGCCTGGCGCCGACCTCTCGGGTGAAGAACTGTCGGTGCGCGTGGTTCCGAAGCAGGCCGACGAATTCACCTGCTCGAGTTGCTTTTTGGTGCAACATCGCAGCCGGCTGGCCAGCGAGAAGAACGGCGTGATGATCTGTACCGACTGCGCGGCCTGACCGCCGCGCTCTCAGTCAGCTTCGAAGCGCCGACAGCACTCGCTCCGGGTGCCGGCAGCTTACGAGCCAGTACGGCGTCGGGTCATCGGGATCATCGAGCACCAGCAACACCATCGGGCCGACCCAGGCCCGATGCAGGACGTAGGCCGCCGGGTCGAGCTGGCGGCCTAATGCCGCCGACTTCGCCGCACGCCCTATCTCCGCGGACCGGGAGACCACTGTGACCGGTAGATGCGCGTCACCGGCCCACAGTTCGACACCGCCGTCATCGGCGGTGACCCGTACCTCGACGCGGCCCAGCCACAGCAACACGGCGGTTGCGACCGCGAACAGGACTGCGAACGGAAGCCAACCAGGTAGCGAGCGGATGCCCAGGTCGACCTCGTACGCGATGACTGCGGCAAGCACGAAACCCAGCGGCCACCACCACCAGGGCACCCACAGCCGTTCGCGATATCGCACGCTTTGCGGCGCGATGCGCGTATCGGACACGCGGTCAAGGGTAGTCTGTGCCCCCGTGTCGACCAGTCTGGCCATCGTTCGTCTCGACCCCGGCCTTCCGATGCCCAGCCGGGCTCACGACGGCGACGCGGGCGTCGACCTTTTCAGCGCCGAAGACGTCGAACTCGCGCCTGGCCAGCGGGCTCTGGTGCCGACCGGCATCGCGATCGCCGTCCCGTTCGGCATGGTCGGGTTGATACACCCGCGTTCCGGACTGGCCTCGCGGGTAGGGCTGTCGATCGTCAACAGTCCCGGCACTATCGACGCAGGCTATCGTGGCGAAATCAAGGTCGCGCTGATCAACCTCGACCCCACCACCCCGATCGTGGTGCACCGCGGCGACCGCATCGCCCAACTGTTGGTGCAGCGGGTGGAACTGGTCGAATTGATGGAGGTTTCGTCGTTCGATGAGGCCGGGCTCGCCGAAACGTCCCGTGGCGAGGGTGGTCACGGTTCCTCCGGCGGGCACGCGAGTCTGTGAGCGCTGAGGACGAGGCGATGAGGGCGATGAGAAGGAGCTGCGCTGATGCCAGCATTCGGTAGACGCACACGCAAGGACGACAGCGCTTCGCAGCAGCGGCCGACCGATCCACCCGTCGAAGAAGGTGTGGGGGACGGCCCCGCCGACGGCGACGAGTCGCTCGAGGGTCCGTTCGACATCGAGGACTTCGACGATCCGGCGGACGCCGAAGTGGCCCGGCTCGATCTGGGCTCGGTCCTGATTCCCATGCCGGCGGCGGGCCAGGTGCAGGTCGAGCTGACCGAGACCGGAGTGCCCAGCGCGGTGTGGGTCGTCACGCCCAACGGACGGTTCACCATCGCTGCCTACGCCGCCCCCAAGACGGCGGGCCTGTGGCGTGAGGTGGCCGGTGAGCTCGCCGACTCGTTGCGGAAAGACTCGGCCACGGTCTCCATCAAGGACGGGCCCTGGGGCCGGGAAGTCGTGGGCAGTGCATCCGGTGTGGTGCGCTTCATCGGAGTCGACGGCTACCGCTGGATGATCCGCTGTGTGGTCAACGGACCGCACGAGACCGTCGAGGCCCTGACCGACGAGGCGCGCGAGGCCTTGGCGGACACGGTGGTTCGGCGTGGCGACACCCCGCTGCCGGTACGCACTCCGCTGCCGGTGCAGCTGCCCGAGCCGATGCTGCAGCAGCTGCGTGAGGCCGCGGCCGCGCAACAGGGCGCCGAGCAGACCCCCGAGCAGGCCCAGGCGCAACCCCCGTCGGACGAGCCGGCCGCGCGCCGCAGCACCGAAGGCTCGGCGATGCAGCAGTTGCGCAGCACCTCAACCGGCGGTTAGCCGGCGGCGTCCAGCGCTTCCAGGCAGGCTGCGCCCAAAGCGTCCGGGCGCGCACCGATCTCGTCCAGTGTCACCGTGCGCAGGGCAGCTCTGGGCGCATCGGTCGCCCACTCGACACCGACCTGCAAGGGGTGGATCGGGTCATCGACCGCGGCCGCCACGCCCAGCGGCGGGACCAGCCGCGTCAGCTCGGTGCGGCTCGGTGCGACGTACGCGGCGGCCTGTTCCATGGCATCCGGCAGCAGCGGCCACTGAGCCGCCCAGGACCGGGCCAGCTCGTCGGCGAGCCAGGGCGGGCTGGATGCCCGCATCTGCGCCGTCGTCGCGTCCAGCCCGTCGCGGCGCAACTGCAAAGCCGTGTAGTGCGCGGCCAGTGCCGCAGGCGCCGAGCCGGGGTCTCCGCTCCAGGCCGGCAGGGCCGCCAGTACGGCCACGGTGTGCTGCGGGTGGGCCAGCGCCCACGTCGCGGCGACGGCGGCGCCGATCGACACCCCACCGACCGCGATCGGGCCGGCACGTGCCGCCTCGTCGAGCGCGGCCACGTAACCGCCGACCAATCGGTGCGGTTGCGGCGCAGGTGTGACCAACACCGCACCGAGTTTGTGCAACGGGGCTGAAAAGGCCCGGTAGACGTAGTTTTCGTCGGATCCGGTGCCAGGCAGCAACACCGTTGTGACACCACGCAGATCGACCACCACCTCCCCATACTGCCCGGTACCGTGAAACACCCGAAGATCAGTGGTTTCATCCGTGTGGCATCAGGGAACCAACAGGTCTACGGTGACCGTTGGCATGGTGGAATGCTGATTTGAGGCATAGCTTTCTTAACGACGTCGAAGTGTCAGGAGTGGCCATGGGGGCCCAAGGGTATCTACGCCGGCTCACCCGTCGGTTGACGGAGGACCCGGAGCAACGCGACGTCGAAGAACTGTCCGACGAAGTCCTCAATACCGGCGCGCAGCGGGCAATCGACTGCCAGCGCGGCCAGGAGGTCACGATGGTGGGCACGCTGCGCAGTGTCGAGACGAACGGCAAGGGGTGCTCCGGCGGGGTTCGCGCGGAGTTGTTCGACGGCAGCGACACAGTCACGCTGGTGTGGCTGGGGCAGCGGCGCATCCCCGGCATCGAGTCGGGACGCACCCTGCGGGTGCGGGGCCGCATGGGCAAGATGGAGAACGGCACCAAGGCCATCTACAACCCCCACTACGAAATCCAGCGGTGACGATTTTCGTCACCATCGACACCCCGAATTCCCGTGAGCGATAACCGTTTCAGTGCCGAGCGCCTGCTGGCGCAGTCCGGTGGCGTGAGCGGGCTGATCTACTCCTCGTTGCCCGTACTTGTCTTCGTCATCGCATCCAGTGTCGCCGGCCTGCTGGCCGCGATCGGGAGCGCGTTGGCCGCGGCGGCCCTGGTTCTGCTCTGGCGGCTGTTCCGCCGGGACTCCTTGCAGCCGGCGCTGTCCGGGTTCTTCGGTGTCGCGGTGTGCGCGCTGATCGCCTACCTGGTCGGTCAGTCCAAGGGCTATTTCCTGCTGGGCATCTGGATGTCGTTGTTCTGGGCCGTGGTGTTCGCCGCCTCGATCGTGATCCGTCGCCCGGTGGTCGGCTATCTGTGGAGCTGGGCCAGCGGTCGCGACAACGGGTGGCGCGCGGTGCCGCGGGCCGTCTACGCGTTCGACATCGCGACGACGTGCTGGACCGTGGTGTTCGTCGCCCGTTTCGGCGTCCAGGGGCATCTCTACGAGCTCGGCAAGACCGGCTGGCTGGGCGTGACCCGGATCGCGATGGGATGGCCCCTGACCGCGCTGGCCGCCCTGGTGACCTACGGGGCCATCAAGGCCGTGCTGCGGGCCCTGCCCGCGGTGGAGAGCCCAGTGGTGGCGGCCGAGATCGACGGCGAGGCAGTACGCGACTAGCTGGTCGGCAGCAGCAGCCGGCGCAGTTCCTCTTCGGCCTCGGTGACCGCGACGAACAGCAACTCGTCGCCGCCTTCGAGCGGTTCGTCGCCCTCCGGGACGATCACCCGCGGACCCCGCAGGATGGTCACCAGCGACACATCGCGCGGCAACTGCAGTTTGCGTACCGGCTTGCCGCCCCAGGGCGTGTCGTCGGGCAGGGTGATCTCGACCAGGTTGGCCTGACCCTTGCGGAACTCCATCAGCCGCACCAGGTCGCCCACGGCCACGGCTTCCTCGATCAGCGAGGCCAGCATGCGCGGTGTGGACACCGCCACGTCGACCCCCCATGCGTCGGTGAACAACCACTCGTTGCGGGGGTCATTGACCCGGGCCACCACCCGCGGCACCGCGAACTCCGTCTTGGCCAGCAGGCTGAGCACCACGTTCACCTTGTCGTCGCCGGTCGCCGCGACCACGACGTCGAAATCCTCGAGGTGCATGTGTTCGAGCAGGCTCAACTCGCAGGCATCGCCCAACAGCCAGTGCGCCGCGGGGATGGCGTCGGTGTCGACGTGGTCGGCGTTGCGCTCGATCAGGGTGACGTCGTGCTTGTTGGCGACGAGCTCCCGGGTGACCGAGCGCCCGACCGCGCCCGCGCCGGCGACAGCTACCTTCATTTGTCCAAGTCCTCGCTCGGCGGCAGCGCCGCGATGGCCACAGCTTCAGCGGCGCGGCCGGAGATGGCGGCGACATAGACCTGGTCGCCGGCCTGCAGCACGGTCTTGGGTTCGGGCAGGATGCCGGTGCCGAAGCGGATCAGAAACGCCACGCGCGCGCCGGTGGCCTGCTCCAGATCGGTGGCGCGGTGTCCCACCCAGTCTTCGTGCAGCACCACCTGCGCCACCGCGACGGTGCCCGTCGGATCTCGCCATTTGGCCGTCTCGGTCTCCTGCGTCAAGGCATTCAACAGGCGATCGGTGGTCCAGGGCACGGTGGCGATCGTCGGGATGCCCAGGCGTTCGTAGACCTCGGCGCGCTTGGCGTCATAGATTCGCGCGACCACGCGCCGCACGCCGAAGGTCTCCCGGGCCAGCCGCGCCGAGATGATGTTGGAGTTGTCTCCGGAGGACACCGCGGCGAACGCGTCGGCGCCTTCGATGCCGGCCCGCAGCAGCACGTCGCGGTCGAATCCCTGACCGAGCACGCGGTCGCCGTCGAACTCGGGGCTGAGCCGGTTGAAAGCCGCGCTGTCGCGGTCGATGACCGACACGTCATGGCCGATTCGGTACAGTCCGTCTGCCACCGAAGAACCGACCCGGCCGCACCCCATCACAACCACCTTCACTCGGAGGTCCTTTCGGTTGTGTCCTGCGCGTCATTGTGATCGGCAACCTACGCTGGCGGGCCGATTTCGGTCGTGAGAATTCTCGCGTACGGAACGCTACCGCCAAAGCCGAGTGGGCTTACTCTTGGCTCTCGTGTCCAAACTTTCAACCGCTGCGCGCCGGCTGCTGATCGGACGGCCTTTTCGCAGCGACCGGCTGGCCCACACGCTGCTGCCAAAGCGCATCGCCCTGCCGGTGTTTGCCTCCGACGCCCTGTCCTCGGTGGCCTATGCCCCCGAAGAGGTCTTCCTGATGCTCTCGATCGGCGGCCTGGCGGCCTACGCGCTGTCGCCGTGGATCGGGCTGGCGGTGGCCGCGGTGATGCTGGTGGTGGTGGCCAGCTACCGGCAGAACGTGCACGCCTACCCCTCCGGCGGAGGCGACTACGAGGTGGTGACGACCAATCTCGGCCCCAACGCCGGCCTAACGGTGGCCAGTGCGCTGATGGTGGATTACGTTCTCACCGTTGCCGTTTCGACCGCTTCGGCGATGTCGAACATCGGCTCGGCGGTGCCCATCGTGGCGCACCACAAGGTGTGGTTCTGTGTGGCCGCGATCCTGTTGGTGACGGCGATGAATCTGCGCGGCGTCCGGGAATCCGGGCTGGCGTTCGCGATCCCCACCTACGGCTTCATCATCGGGGTGACCGGCATGATCGGCTGGGGACTCTTCCGCATCTTTGTGCTGGGAAACCCGCTGCGAGCGGAGTCAGCCGGCTTCCAGATGCATTCCGAGCACGGGAAGATCGTCGGTTTCGCGCTGGTGTTCCTGATGGCGCGGGCGTTCTCCTCGGGCTGCGCGGCGCTCACCGGTGTCGAGGCCATCAGCAACGGGGTGCCGGCGTTCGAGAAACCGAAGTCGAAGAACGCTGCCACCACCCTGCTGATGCTGGGTGCCATCGCCGTCACCCTGCTGATGGGGATCATCGTGCTGGCCAAGAAGATCGGGGTTCAGCTGGTCAGCGACCCCGCGACGCAACTGGCCGGAGCGCCGGCGGGCTACTACCAGAAGACGCTGGTCACTCAGCTGGCCGAGACCGTCTTCGGCAGCTTCCACATCGGGTTCGTGCTGATCACCGCGGTGACGGCGTTGATCCTGGTGCTGGCGGCCAACACCGCGTTCAACGGATTCCCGGTGCTCGGTTCGGTGCTGGCCCAGCACAGCTACCTGCCCCGCCAGTTCCACACGCGCGGCGACCGATTGGCGTTCTCCAACGGGATCGCGTTCCTGTCCCTGTCGGCGCTCCTCGCCATCATCGCGTTCCGCGCTGAACTGAGCGCCCTGATCCAGCTCTACATCGTCGGCGTGTTCATTTCGTTCACGCTGAGTCAGATTGGCATGGTGCGGCACTGGACCCGGCTGCTGCGCACCGAAACCGATCCGGCGGCGCGGCGGCGGATGCATCGTTCGCGGATCGTCAACACGGTCGGGTTGCTCGCGACCGGTGCGGTGTTGCTGGTCGTCATGGTCACCAAATTCCTGGCCGGCGCCTGGATCGCCCTGGTCGCCATGACGCTGCTGTTCGCACTGATGAAGCTGATCCGCCGCCACTACGACGGCGTCACCCGCGAGTTGGCCGAGCAGGCCGCCGAGCACGGCGACGAAATAGTGCTGCCCAGCCGCAATCACGCCCTGGTGCTGGTGTCGAAGCTGCATCTGCCCACGCTGCGTGCCCTGGCCTATGCCCGTGCGACCCGTCCGGACGTGTTGGAAGCCGTCACGGTGAGCGTCGATGACGCCGAAACCCGCGAGCTCAAGCATGAATGGGAAGAGAGCGACATCAGCGTCCCGTTGAAGGTGATCGCCTCCCCGTACCGCGAAATCACCCGGCCGGTACTTGATTACGTCAAGCGGGTCAGCAAGGAATCGCCGCGCACGGTGGTGACGGTGTTCATCCCGGAGTACGTGGTGGGTCGCTGGTGGGAACAGTTGCTGCACAACCAGAGTGCACTGCGACTCAAAGGGCGCCTGTTGTTCATGCCGGGTGTCATGGTCACATCGGTGCCCTGGCAGCTGACGTCCTCGGAACGGATCAAGACGCTGCAGCCGCGTGTCGCGCCCGGGGACGCCCGACGGGGCATATTCGATTGAGCCTCGAATCCGCCGGCGGGGAACTGACTTTGGTCACGGGCGCCCCCGCCAATGGCGGCAGCTGCATCGCGCATCACGAGGGCCGGGTGGTCTTCGTCCGCTATGCGCTGCCCGGGGAGAAGGTACGGGTGCGGGTCACCGCCGACCGCGGATCCTATTGGCACGCAGAGGTTGTCGAGGTGCTTCAGGCGTCGGAAGACCGCACGGATTCACTGTGCCCGATCGCGGGCGCGGACGGTGCCGGATGCTGCGACCTGGCCTTCGCAGCGCCCGCGGCGGCACGTGACCTCAAGGCGCAGGTGGTGGCCAACCAGCTGGACCGGCTGGGCGGACACAGCTGGTCGGGGATCGCTGAAACGCTGTCGGCCGACGGGCCGACCGGCTGGCGCACCCGGGTTCGCCTCGAGGTCGGATCCGACGGCCGCCCCGGGTTTCATCGCTACCACAGCGACGAGTTGGTTACCGATCTGCGCTGCGGACAGTTGCCGGCCGGGATGCTCGACGGGCTGTCCGGCACCGAGTGGCCGGCCGGTGCGCACCTGCACGTGGTCCTCGACGACGACGGTGAGCGGCACGTGCTGCGTACAGCCCGGCAGGGTAAGCGCACGGTGTCGAAGGTGATCGAAGGCGACTATCACGCCGTGCAGCGGGTGGGTACGCGCAGCTGGCGAGTACCGGTGACGGGGTTCTGGCAGTCGCATCGCGAAGGGGCGCGGGTGTACAGCGAACTGGTTGCGGACTGGGCCCAACCGGCGTCCGGGGCGACGGCCTGGGACCTCTATGGCGGAGCCGGGGTCTTCGCCGCCGTGCTCGGCGCCGCGGTGGGGGAGTCGGGCCGGGTGCTGACCGTAGACACGGCGCGCAGCGCGTCGGGGGCGGCACGTGCCGCCCTGGCCGACCTGCCGCAGGTCGAGGTCGTCACGGATTCGGTGCGACGGACGCTGGCCGGGCAGGACAGGGGTGCCGACGTCGCGGTGCTGGACCCGCCGCGCACCGGCGCCGGTCGCGAGGTGATCGATCTGCTGGCCGCCGCCGGTGTGCCGCGGGTGGTGCACATCGGTTGTGAGGCAGCATCTTTCGCCCGCGATATCGGGTTGTACCGCGGGCACGGCTACACCGTCGGGGAGATCAGGGTGTTCGACGCTTTCCCGCTGACCCATCACGTCGAGTGCGTCGCGTTGCTGACCCGATAGTCCGGACGTCGCGACAGGCTAGACTCCTTCGCGGTGTGCCGGGAAGTCTGGTCGGCGATGTCTTGTTGTCGAACCGAAAGGCTTGAGCGGTTGCTGTCGTGAGCGAGACTGCCCGTTACGCACTGATCGTCTTGTTCACCAGCGCCGTCGGATTGATCGCGGTCCTCGCGAACCGGCTCACCGAGCGGGTGAAGATCCCGGTGCCGCTGCTGGTGCTGGTCGGAGCCGCCGTGGCGGTGCACGCGGTGCCGGTGGTGCAGCCGCCCTCCGAGCGGACGGTGGAGCGGGTGCTGACCATCGCGCTGGTGCTGGTGTTGTTCGACGGCGGGATGCACATCGGTCCCGCGCGGTTCCGCGCAGCGGCCGGTCCCATCCTGTCCGTCGGGGTGCTGGGCACCGCGCTCACCGCCGCCGGGGCGGCGCTGATGTTGCATTACGCGTGCGGAATCAATTGGTACGCCGCGGTTCTGGTGGCTACCGCGGTGGCTCCCACCGATCCGGCCGTGGTCTTCTCCGTGCTGGGCAAACGCGAGATCTCCGGTCGCAGCAGCACCATCCTGGAGGGTGAGTCCGGCGCCAACGACCCGGTCGGCATCTCGCTGATGGCCAGCCTGATCGCCGCGGGTGGTCTCAGCGCGGCCGGGTTCGCCGGTGTGGGAACGCAATTCGTGCTGCAGATGGCGATCGGTGGGGCCGTCGGAGTGCTCGGCGGCCGGGCCCTGCTCGTGTTCATGCGCCGCGTGGCCCTGCCCAGCGAGGGCCTCTACCCGCTGCGGACACTGGCCTCGGCGCTGATGATGTACGGCATCGCCACGCTCGCGCACGGCTCGGGGTTTCTGGCGGTGTTCGTCGCGGGCATCGTGATCGGCGACGCGCGCGCCCCGTACAAGCCGGAGATCAAGCGGTTCCACGCCGCGCTGGCGGGGCTGGCCGAGATCATTGCCTTCACCGTGCTCGGGCTGACCGTCGACATCGGCGTGCTCGCCCACCCGGATGTCTGGATTCCCGGGCTGATCCTGGGCGTGGGCCTGACCGCTCTGATCCGGCCGTTGGCAGTGAGCGCGTGCCTGATGCCGGTGCGACTGGAGCGCAACGAGCGCAGCTTCATCCTGTTCGCCGGCCTCAAGGGGGCGGTGCCGATCCTGCTCGGCGAGTTCCTGCGGGCCGCCCATATCGCCGAGGCCGAACGGTTGTACGGCATCGTGGTCGTCGTCGTCATCTTCTCCGTTCTGGTGCAGGGCAGCTCGGTGCCCGGCGTGGCGAGGCTGTTGCGGTTGCCGATGCGGACCGTTGAGACGCAGCCGTGGGAGATCGGGGTCCGGCTCGCCGACGAACCCCACGGCGTCCACCGCTTCACGGTCGCCCAGGGCTCCACCGCGCAGGGATGCACGGTCGAGGGGCTCGGTGACCAGGTCGGTGACATCTGGGTGAGCATCGTGGTGCGCACCACCGGTGTGGTGCCGGTGCGCGGCGACACCGAACTGCAGGCCGGCGACGAGGTCGTCGTCCTGGCGGATCCCGAACTGCATGACACGCTCGCCGAACTGTTCGGTGCCTCATAGGGCGGCCGCTCGCCCTGCTGCGGTTGCGCGCGCTGCGTAGACTGGCCAGATGCTGGAACAGATCCGCGGGCCCGCCGATCTGCAGCACCTTTCGCAACAGCAGCTCCGCGACTTGGCACAAGAGATCCGCGAGTTCCTGATCCACAAGGTTGCTGCCACCGGAGGACACCTCGGCCCCAACCTCGGTGTCGTCGAACTGACCCTCGCCTTGCACCGGGTGTTCGACTCGCCGCACGACCCGATCATCTTCGACACCGGTCATCAGGCCTATGTGCACAAGATGCTGACCGGTCGCGCCCACGAGTTCGAGACACTGCGCAAGAAGGGCGGCCTGTCGGGATACCCGTCCCGCGCCGAGAGTGAGCACGACTGGGTTGAATCCAGCCATGCCAGCGCGGCGCTGTCGTATGCGGACGGCCTGGCCAAGGCGTTCGAACTCACCGGACACCGCAACCGGCACGTGGTCGCGGTGGTCGGGGACGGCGCGCTCACCGGCGGCATGTGCTGGGAGGCGCTGAACAACATCGCCGGCTCACAACGTCCGGTGATCATCGTCGTCAACGACAACGGACGCAGCTACGCGCCGACGATCGGCGGGGTGGCCGACCACCTGGCCACCCTGCGATTGCAGCCGGCCTACGAGCGACTCCTGGAGCGGGGCCGCAACGCAATGCAGGCGGTGCCGGTGGTCGGCGAGGTCGCCTACCACTTCATGCACAGCGTCAAGGCCGGCATCAAGGACTCCCTGTCGCCGCAGCTGCTGTTCACCGACCTCGGCCTGAAGTACGTCGGTCCGGTCGACGGCCACGACGAGCGGGCGGTGGAGGTCGCGCTGCGCAGTGCCCGCGGCTTCGGCGCCCCGGTGATCGTGCACGTCGTCACTCGCAAGGGGATGGGATACGGCCCGGCCGAGGCCGACGAGGCCGAGCAGATGCACTCCACGGTGCCGATCGACCCGATCACCGGCGTGGCCACCAAGGTGGCGGGCCCGGGCTGGACGTCGACATTCGCCGAGGCGCTGATCGACGTCGGTCGAAAGCGCCGCGACATCGTGGCCATCACCGCGGCGATGCCCGGACCGACCGGGCTCTCGGCGTTCGGCGAGGTGTTTCCCGACCGGTTGTTCGACGTCGGCATCGCCGAGCAGCATGCGATGACGTCGGCGGCCGGGCTGGCGATGGGCGGAATGCACCCGGTGGTCGCGATCTACTCGACATTCCTGAACCGGGCCTTCGACCAGATCATGATGGATGTGGCGTTGCACAAGCTGCCCGTCACCATGGTGCTCGACCGCGCCGGGGTCACCGGCAACGACGGCGCCAGCCACAACGGCACGTGGGACCTGTCGATCCTGGGAGTGGTGCCCGGCATGCGCGTGGCAGCGCCCCGCGACGCCACCCGGCTGCGCGAGGAACTCGGCGAGGCGCTCGACGTCAATGACGGCCCCACTGCTTTGCGTTTCCCCAAAGGCGATGTAGGCGAAGACATTCCGGCGTTGGAGCGACGCGACGGGGTGGACGTGATGGCGGTGCCGGCCGCGGGCTTGAACACCGACGTGTTACTGGTGGCGGTCGGCGCGTTCGCCTCGATGGCCCTGGCCGTCGCGAAGCGTCTGCTCGACCAGGGGATCGGTGTGACCGTCATCGACCCGCGCTGGGTGCTGCCGGTGCCCGGCGCGGTGCGCGAGCTGGCGGTGCAGCACAAGCTGCTGGTCACCTTGGAGGACAACGGGTTGGCCGGAGGTGTGGGCTCGGCGGTATCGGCCGCGCTGCGGGCAGCCGACATCGACATCCCCTGCCGCGACGTCGGGCTCCCGCAGCAGTTCTACGAGCACGCGTCGCGTGGTGAGGTGCTCGCCGAGCTGGGGCTCACCGACCAGGATGTGGCCCGGCGGATCACGGGTTGGGTTGCGGCGCTGGGGACTTCACCGGTGGAGCAGTCCGCGATCAGCGAGCAGCTGGACTAGCGCGTTCGGCGATCTCCACGGTCAGCCCGGGCCAGGGCCGCAGCGCCGCGATGTTGTGAGCCCGGATATGCTGCGGCGGCAAACGCAGGGTCGTCCTCCCGACCAGTCGGGCGAGCATCACCATCATCTGAGTGATCGCGATGGACGAGCCGATGCATCGATGCAGCCCACGGCCGAACGGGATGAACTCGTACGGTGTCGGTTTGCGATAGTCGGGTGCGGCAGAATCCCAACGTTCGGGACGGAATTCCCATGGTTCGGGCCAAAGCTCGGGAAGCCGGTGGGTGACGTAGGCGCTGAAAATCAGGCGCTGGCCGGCCCGGATCGGGTGCCCCTCGAACCGCAAGTCACGCTTCACTTTTCGTGCCGAGTTCGTCGTGCACAGCCGCACTGTCTCGTGCACGACGCCGTTGAGATAGGTCAGGTCCCTGAGGGTGGCCGGGGTTGGTGGCCGGCCGTTCAGTACCCGACGCACCTCGGCGGCGGCGGCGTCCCAGGCGCCTGGAACCGTCAGCAATGCGTAGATCGCCCACGCGAGAGCCCCGCTGGTGACCTCGTAGCCGTCTGCGATCAGTGAGACGATCATGTCCCGAATCTCGTTGTCGCTCAGTGATTCACAGCGATCAGCGCGACCACTGATCAACGTCGTCAGCATGCGGTCGTCGGCTCTGGGCCGCAGGCGGGAGTCGGCTATCACCGCGTCGACGAGTTCATCGATGCGTTCTCGCGAGGCTTTTGCCCGGCGCGCGAATGGTGACCCGAGCCACCGATGCAGCCGTCTCCTGCTCGGATTGAGATTTGTAAGGTCGATCAGCGGCTGCAGCTGTTCACCGAGGTAGTCGGCGTGGACCGCGATACGCGGACCGAACAGGCACTCGGCGGTGTTGCGCCGGATCACCGAGCGAAATTGCTGGAAGATGTCGACTCGCGTCCCCGGCAGCCAGGCATCGATCACGGCGTCGGTGTTGACAGCCATTGTCTGCACATAGTCTCCGACCCGCCTGTGCTGCAGTGCCGGAAGCGCGAAGCCACGCCGCCGGCGATGGTCGTCGCCATCGCTGACGATCAGCGCCGTCGGGCCGTCTACTGGGATCAACTCCTCGAACGCTTCCCTCCAACTGAACGCGTCGGAATTGGTGAAGACGAACTCGTTGGCTGCGGCGCCTAGCAGGATCACCGTGTCGCGACGACGGACGTTGATCACGGGGCCCCGTTGCCGGTACAGCGTCAGCAACGCCTCGCACGGCGGAAACGCACATAGCCGAGGATGTTCCGCCACGTTGACCTCCTCAGGAGCGTCGGTCAGCGAAAGGCTATCGCTGCCGATCACGGACATGTTAAGCTCCGTTATACGAATCAACAAGATTCGAAATGCGGATCGCAACGGCTAGGACTAACGATGGATCACGAACTTCTGTTTTTCGAGGACGAGGCGGCGTACACCATGCCGCAAGCCACCTTCAACGCCTACAACTGCGAGTAACGGTCCAGGTCAGGAGACGTGCGTCAGTCGGTTTCGGCGCCGGACTGCGGGGCCTGGGTCACCGCGGCGGCCAGCGCCGGGACGACGAGTTCGCGCTGCCACGGCCGTGCGTGACCCGCGCGCAGGTATTCGTCGGTGATGGCGACCGGGTCGCTGCCGCCTGCGGCGAGCGCCTCCCAGTCCCAGCACAGCCGTCGCACCAGATCCGGCGCGATCAGGTTCTCCGTTGGGATTCTGACTTGCTCGGACAAGGCGCCCAGCGCCGCTCGGGCGACTTCCAGCCGGGCGGCGGCGTCGGGCTTGCGCCGACTCCAGCGCGCGGGTGGAGGCGGTCCGGCGGATTGCTCCGCGACGTCCGGCAGGTCCGGATTCTGCCGGGCGGCCTCCAGCGCCGCCAACCACATCGGCGCGCTGCGCCGCTGATTGCGTCCGCCGAACACGGGCAGTGCCACCAGTTCGTCGATCGAAGTCGGGTTGGCCAGGGCGGCGTCGATGATGGCCGAATCCGGCAGGATGCGGCGCGGCGCGATGTCGCGGCGTTGCGCGATCCGGTCGCGGGTGGTCCACAGTTCGCGGACCGCGGCCAGTGCCCGGCGGTCGTGCACCTTGTGGATGCCCGACGTGCGACGCCAGCGGTCGCGCCGGGTGGGTACCGCGGCCGAACGCTCCTCGGAGGTCCGCAGATGTTCGAATTCCTGTGCGGCCCAATCCGTTTTACCTTGCTCGGCCAACACCTGGGCGATCGCTTCACGCAGCTCGATGAGCAGTTCCACGTCCAGCGCGGCGTAGTTGAGCCAGGCCGACGGTAACGGCCGCTTGGACCAGTCGGCGGCGCCGTGCCCCTTGGCCAGGCCCTGGCCCAGCAGCCGCTCGACCATGGTCGCCAGATTGACCCGGTCGAAGCCGGCCAGCCGGCCGGCCAGTTCGGTGTCGTACAACGCCGGCGGGCGCATCCCGACCTCGGCCAGGCAGGGCAGGTCCTGGTCGGCGGAGTGCAGGATCCATTCGTCCTGGCCGAGTACGTCGGCCACCGGCCGCAACACGTCCAGTGGGTCCCCGCCGTGGCTGACCGGGTCGATCAGCACGGTGCCCGCGCCGGACCGGCGAACCTGGATCAGATAGGCCCGGTTGGAGTAGCGGAAGCCCGAGGCCCGTTCGGCGTCCACGGCGAACGGGCCTCGGCCGCGGTCGAGTTGTTCGGCCGCCGCGGCGATGTCGCTGGCGTACACGGACAGGTTCGGCATGCCGTCGGCCGGTTGCAGGAGCAGCGGAACTTCGGGCTCCGTGCTGCCCGGCGGATCGGTCTCCGCCGGAGACGGGTCGGGGCACATGTCAGGCGCGTGACCGTGAACTCAGGTCGGTGACACCAGCCGGCGGCAGACCCGCGGCGTGTTCGAGGACGTCGCAGAACGCCTCGACGTGGCTGCCCACATCCGGGGTGGTGGCGGTCCACGATGCGCGTAGCTCCAGCTGGTGGGCGCGCGGCGGACCGGAGATGTCGCCGTAGCGCACCGACGTGGTGGCGGTGACCGTCCCGCCCAGGGCGGTCATGTGTTTGGTGTGCGAGTCCAGCGCCTCGGCCAGCCAGCTCCACGCGACTTCCGGCAGCAGGGGATCGATGGCCTCGTGCGAGTCCAGGTCCGCCTGAATGTAGGCGACGAGACGGATCGTGCCGTCCCAGGCGTCGGAGCCCTCGGGGTCGTAGAGCAGGATGAGCCTGCCGAACGCGTCACCCTCGGACCGCTCGGGAATGATTTCCAGGTCCGGGTGCTTGACCTCGGCGCCCAGCGCGTAGCTGAACGGCGCCAGCCGCTGGGGCGGGCGGATGGGGCCGAGCTCGATCTCGGGCCGCACGGTGACACCGTTCATCGCCGCGACCGCTTCGCGGAATGGCTCGGGTTCGACGGCTGATGTCATGAATTTCGACGGTAGACCCATCGGCCGACACGCGCGCACAGGCGCGCCGAATCAGGCTCAGCTCTGCGGACGGCCGTCAAACCGGGCGGGGCGCTTCTCGCGATGTGCGGCCAGCCCTTCGCGCACGTCAGGGCCGCTGAAGCCGATGAATTCCAGGCCGAGCGAGGTCTCGAAGGCGGGGGCGAACATGCGATACCAGTGGTTGAGGCTGTGCTTGGTCCACCGGATCGCGTGCTGCGCGCCGGCGGCCAGATTCTCGGCCACGCGGGTTGCGATGGCCAGCACGTCGTCGTCGTCGACGCAGGTCGAGACCAGGCCGATCCGCTCGGCCTCTTCGCCGGAGAGCGTCTCGCAGGTCAGCAGGTAGTACTTGGCCTTGGCCATCCCGACCAGCAGCGGCCAGCAGATCGCGGCGTGATCGCCGGCGGCGACGCCCAGCTTGGTGTGCCCGTCGATGATCTTGGCAGTCCGTCCCGCCACCGAGATGTCGGCCAGCAGCGCCACCACCAGCCCGGCGCCCACGGCAGGCCCCCGGATCGCCGACACCACCGGCTTGTCGAAATTGACCAGGTTGAGCACCAGGTCGCGGGCCTCGCGCATGATGCGGATGCGGCCCTCGTAGTCGCCGATCGTCTCGTCGATCAGGTCGAAGCTGCCGCCGGAGGAGAACGCCTTGCCCTCGCCGCGGACCAGGACGACGTTGACGTCGGGGTCGCGGTTGATCACCGGCCAGATGTCGGCCAGGTCGCGGTGCATCTGGGGTCCGACCGAGTTCAGTCCGGGGGCGTCGAGCACCAGGTTGAGGATTCCGTTGTCGCCGCGTTCGCAGCGCAGACTGGGAAAGTCGTCATAAGTTGCGGGCATCCCGGCTGATGTTACGCAGCGGTGGCGGCGGCTTTCGCTTCTGGCAGCATTGAGCGCGATGAACACAACCCGTCGCGACCTCCCCTCGTCGCCCTATCTGGCCGCGGTAGCCGGCCGCAAACCCAGCCGGGTGCCGGTGTGGTTCATGCGGCAGGCCGGCCGTTCGCTGCCCGAGTACCGGGCGCTGCGCAAACAGCACAGCATGCTGGCCGCGTGCTTCGAGCCGGAGGTGGCCTGCGAGATCACCCTGCAGCCGGTGCGCCGCTACGGCGTGGACGCCGCGATCCTGTTCTCCGACATCGTGGTACCGCTGCGTGCCGCCGGGGTGGATCTGGACATCGTTCCCGACGTAGGCCCGGTGATCGCCGATCCGATCCGCACCGCGGCCGACGTCGACGCCATGAAACCTCTTGACATGCAAGCGGTTCAGCCGGTGCTGGACACCGTCGGGCTGTTGGTGGCCGCCCTCGGTGACGTGCCGTTGATCGGGTTCGCCGGTGCGCCGTTCACGCTCGCCTCATACCTGGTCGAGGGCGGGCCCAGCCGCAACCACGCCCGAACCAAGGCGATGATGCTGGCCGAGACGGACACGTGGCACGCGCTGCTGACGAAACTGACCGACCTCACCATCGCGTTCCTGCGCGGTCAGATCGAGGCCGGGGTCGACGCGATCCAGATGTTCGATTCGTGGGCGGGGACGCTGTCGCTGGCCGACTACCGGCAGTATGTGCTGCCGCACAGCTCCCGCGTTTTCGCCACGCTGGCCGAACACGGCGTGCCGATGACGCATTTCGGCGTCGGCACCGCCGAATTATTGGGTGCCATGTCAGAGGCGGTGCAGCCCGGAGGTGCCCGCGTTGTCGGCGTCGACTGGCGGACCTCGCTGACCGACGCCGCGAGCCGGGTCGTTCCCGGCACGGCGCTGCAGGGAAACCTTGACCCGGTGGTGGTGCTGGCGGGCTGGGAGGTGGCCCAACGCGCCGCGCGCTCGGTCGTCGAAGACGGGCGTCGCGCCGTCGACGCCGGGGCGGCCGGGCACGTCTTCAACCTGGGACACGGAGTGCTGCCGGAAACCGATCCCGGCGTGCTGACCGAGCTGGTGGCGCTGGTCCAGTCGCTATGACCCGCTCGTATTGTGTTGTGGGCGGTGGTATTTCGGGATTGACAGCGGCTTATCGCCTGCGGGTTGCGGTCGGCGACGAGGCCAGCATCACATTGTTCGACCCGGCCGATCGCCTCGGTGGCATCCTGCGCACCGAGGTGGTCGGTGGCCAGGACATGGACCTGGGTGCCGAGGCGTTCGTGGCCCGCCGGCCCGAGATGCCGGCGCTGCTGGCCGAGTTGGGGCTTTCGCACCTGCAACGCGCCACCACCGGTGTGCGTCCCCTGATCTACAGCGGCCGGCAGCTGCACGCTCTGCCGTCGGACACCGTGGCCGGGATCCCGTCGTCGGCCGCGTCGGTGAGCGGACTGGTGGACGACGAGACGCTGGCACGCATCGAGGCGGAACCGCAGCGGCCGCTGGACTGGACACCCGGCAGCGATCCCGCGGTGGGTGAGCTGGTGGCCGACAGGTTCGGAGAGCAGGTGGTCACTCGCTCGGTGGAGCCGCTGCTGGCGGGGGTCTATGCGGGCTCGGCGGCGACGATCGGACTGCGGGCGGCGGTGCCCACCGTGGCGGCGGCCCTGGACCGCGGCGCCGCCAGCCTCACCGACGCTGTCCTGCACTGCCTGCCGCCGGCCGGCGGGGGAGCGGTCTTCGGGGCGTTGCAGGGCGGCTATCAGGTGCTGCTCGACGAACTCGTGGCACGCAGCCGAATTCGCTGGGTGCGGGCCGGGATTCGGACCCTGGAGCCGGGCTGGACCTTGCACGACGAGGCCGGCGCCAGCTGGTCCGCGGACGCGGTGGTCCTCGCGGTTCCGGCGGCACAGCTGGCCCGCCTGGTCGCGACGATCGCGCCCCGCACGTCGGCGGCCGCCGGCCGTATCGTGACCGCGTCGGCGGCGGTGGTGGCACTCGCGGTGCCGGCGGACACCGCCTTCCCACAGTCCTCCGGCGTGCTGGTGGCGAGCGGAGAAGCGTTGCACGCCAAAGCGATAACGTTGTCGTCGCGCAAATGGGGTGGCGGTGGCGACGTGCAGTTGCTGCGGCTGTCGTACGGGCGGTTCGGCGACGACATCGCGGCCACGACCCCTGACGATGAACTGCTGGCCTGGGCCCGCCAAGACATCGCCGACGTGTTCGGGCTGACCGTCGACCCGGTCGACGCCCGCGTGCAGCGCTGGATCGAAGCGATGCCGCAGTACGGTCCTGGGCATGCGGAGCTGATCGCCGAGCTGCGCGCCGGCCTGCCCCCGGCGCTCGCCGTCGCGGGCAGTTACCTGGACGGGATCGGTGTGCCGGCCTGTGTCGGGGCGGCCGGGCGGGCGGTCACCGGCCTGGTGGCACCATAGGAGTCATGGCACGCCTGGACTTCGACGCCCTCAACGCAACCATCCGCTACCTGATGTTCTCGGTGTTCTCGGTGCGGCCCGGCGAGCTGGGCGACCGGCGCGACGCCATCATCGACGAGACCGCCACCTTCCTCAAGCAGCAGGAAGAGGCCGGCGTGGTCGTTCGCGGCCTCTACGACGTGGCCGGCCTGCGTGCGGACGCCGACTTCATGATCTGGACGCACGCCGAACGAATCGAGGCCCTGCAGGCGACGTACGCCGACTTCCGGCGCACCACCACGCTGGGCCGGGCGTGCACACCGGTGTGGAGCAGTGTGGCGCTGCACCGTCCCGCGGAGTTCAACAAGAGCCACATCCCGGCTTTCCTGGCCGGCGAGGAGCCCGGTAACTACATCTGCGTCTATCCCTTTGTGCGGTCGTATGAGTGGTACCTGCTGCCCGACGACGAACGACGGCGAATGCTCGCCGAGCACGGGATGGCGGCGCGCGAGTACAAGGACGTCCGCGCCAACACGGTGCCCGCCTTCGCGCTGGGCGACTACGAGTGGCTGTTGGCGTTCGAGGCGCCCGAGCTGTATCGCATCGTCGACCTGATGCGAGAACTGCGTGCCACCGACGCACGCCGGCACACCCGAGAGGAGACGCCGTTCTATACCGGGCCACGGGTGGGCGTCGAGCAGTTGGTGAACGCGCTGCCGTGACGGCATTCGATCCCACCGACGCGGCCCGTTTCGAGGAGAGTTACCGCGACGAGCGGGTGGTGCGTGGCCTGCCCGCCGCCACGCCGTGGGACATCGGCGGCCCGCAGCCCGTCGTCCAGCAACTCGTTGCGGTGGGGGCGGTGCGGGGTGAGGTGCTCGATCCCGGAACGGGGCCCGGTCACCACGCTATTCACTATGCGTCGCAAGGCCTTTCGGCGACGGGCATCGACGGGTCGGCCACCGCGATCGAACGCGCCCGGGACAACGCCGCGAAGGCCGGCGTATCGGTCGATTTCCGGGTCGCCGACGCCACCAAGCTCGAGGGCCTCGACGGCCGGTTCGACACCGTCGTGGACTGTGCGTTCTATCACACCTTCATCACCGCGCCGGAGTTGCAGAAGTCCTATGTGCAAGCACTGCACCGGGCGACTCGTCCGGGTGCGCGGTTGTTCATGTTCGAGTTCGGCGTGGGTGAGGTCAACGGCTTCAAGATGTTGCGGTCGGTGTCTGCCGACAACTTACGGGAGGTTCTTCCGCTGGGCGGCTGGGAGATCACCTACCTGGGGCCGACCACCTACCAGATCAACGTCAGCCCCGAATCGATCGAGCTGACCGCCGCGCGTAACCCGGACATGGCCGCTGAGGTGGAAACCATGCTGGCGCAGTACCGGGCGATGGAGCCGTGGCTGGCCAGTGGGCGCGTGCACGCGCCGTTCTGGGAAGTGCACGCGACACGCGTGGACTGATCAGCCGTCGAGTGTGACTTCTGCGACGCGACACGCCGGCGGAGCGTCGTTGCATTCACAGCCGGCGCGGTGAAGCGTCAGGACTCGTCGGGGACCAGCGTCAGCGAAATGGAGTTGATGCAGTAGCGCAGATCGGTGGGCGTCGGGTAGCCCTCGCCGGCGAACACGTGACCCAGATGGCTGTGGCAGTTCGCGCACAGCACCTCGGTGCGGGTGGTGCCCATCGAATGGTCAGGACGCAGCACCACAGCGTCCGAACTCGACGGGTCAAAGAACGACGGCCATCCGCAGTGCGAGTCGAATTTCTCTGTGCTGCGGAACAATTCGGCACCGCACGCGCGACAGTTGTAGACGCCCTTGGTCTTGGTGTCGGTGTACCTGCCGACGAACGGCCGCTCGGTTCCGGCGCGCCGCAGCACGTCGAACTCCTGCGGGTTGAGTTTCTTGCGCCACTCGTCGTCGGAAAGTTGCAGTTTCGGGCGCGCGAGTTCAGTCATCGCTTCTCCTCATCGCTGGCTTCTGCCCCCACGCTAGCGCGCTCGGCCGGCAGCCACGTCGGGTCGATCCCGTCGTCCAATCGGTTCTCTGCCTTCGCGTCCAGATAGCGGAAGTAGAGCACCGTGAACGTCACGATCAGTACCAGAGACCAACCGTAGGTGATCTTGAGGTATTCCAGGGCCCGTCCCCACCGCATCCAGTTGAAGAGCAGCCAGCGGTCCAGCGTCATGAAACCGTAGATTCCCAGCCACGCCGGCCAGTTGCGGATCACCGAGTTGGGCAGCACGACCGTCATCAGGAACGGGAACAACATCATCGAGTAGTAGCCCTGTGCCAGCGACATCACCAGCCACGACCACAGCAACAGCACCCCGGACGATGTGGTGAACCAGAACAGCGGGTCTCGGGTGCGGTAGTAGCGGTACAGCAGCCACAGCGCGCCGATCGCGATCGCGGTGAATAGCAGCCGCAGCGCGATGATCAGCCAGAAAGGCAGGCCGAAATAGACACCGTTGCCCTCGATCGAGCTGTTGAAGTAGTCGCGGGTGCCCAGGATGTAGGGCACCGTCCGGGTGAAGAAGTCCATCGGGTGGGGCACCAGGGGGATCGCGGCGAGGTTGGCGACCAGGGGGACCAGGAACGCCATCGCCAGCGCCCGCCACTGGCGGTTGAGCAACGGCAGCAACAACAGCGGACCCAGCAGCGGTTTGAGCACCAGCGTCAGCCCGATCGCCAGTCCGGCCCACCACTGGCGGCTGGCCCTGCCGTCGAGCAGCCACTTCAGGAACAGCACCTCCAGCAGCAGGATGCAGCCGTTGATGTTGGTGAACACCAGAGTGTTGGTGACGGTCTCGGTGCAGAACATCGCCAGGATGAGGGCGGGTGCGGCCACCGAGGACAAGGTGAAGTTGAACATCCGCAGCAACAGGTAGGCGGCGACCAGGATGGCGACGGTGTTGATCGAGATGAACAGGTAGCGCGACGGCGCGAACGGCAGGTAGCCGAAGGGCGCCATCAGCAGCGTGCCGCCCGGCGGATACAGGTAGTGCGGGTCGACGTAGTCGAAATGCTCGTTGTAGATGTCCCAGCCGTGCCGGAAGTTCAGCACCGCCCGGTAGACCGGCTTGAAGTCGTCGGTGATGTTGCCGTTGGTGGTGAGCACGATGCTGCGGTGCAGTACCGACAGAATGGCCGCGGGCCACAACACCGCCCGCAGCACGGATGCCGTGGTCGATGGGCCGGGACGAAATGCGGCCTGCACCGATGCGCGTAAGCCGGTTCTGGTCGAGTCAGCTGCCGTCACCAGCGCACCGTACACCGGCGCGCGAGATGTCGAGTCGTCAGGCAGGGCAGTACGTGTCGGTTCCCGGAAGCTTGCCGGAGTCCAGGTAGCCGACCAGTGGGGGAACCGCGCACGACGAATAAATGCTGGCCCCGTGGCCGATGCCCTGCCACATCACCCGCTTGCTGGCGGCGTTGGCGTTGATGACGGTGGCTGCGGTCGCGGCGACGCCCTCGTTGCCCGCGATCGGGTCGTTCTGCACACCCAGCAGCAGCACGTCGATCTTGAGGTCTTTCGGCGCCTGCGGGGTCGAACCGGTGGGCCAGTGCACGCATTTGACCAGGTTCAGCGCTGCGACCGCACCGAACTGGGGGTAGAGCTTGCCCCAGGCGACCACCAATTCGCGCACCCGGTCCGGGGTGGGCCGGTTCACCGCGTCGCTGCAGCCGTTGACGAATTGGCCGTCGCTGTCGCGGATGCTCTCGGCGCGGTTGATCAGATTGTTGAGCTGGTTCTCGTCACCGGATCGGGCGGCCGCGAGGGCGTTCGCCAGACTGACGGTGGTGTTGACCCGGTCGCCGGTCGGAAAGCCCAGGGCGGTGCTGATCGCGTTGGCGATCGAGGCTACCGACGCGCGCACGCCCTTGCTCGTCTTGGCGTCGGTCAGCAACGCGCTGACCGCACCCTTGGGATCGGGACCCAGCGCACAGTTCACCGCCACACACTGTGCCGCGAACGCATCCAGCGCGGCCTGTTCGCCCTTGACCTGTTGTTCGGCCGCGGCTTCGGCGCTGGCGCCGATGGCGACGGGCGAATCGACGATCAGCCTGGCGACCTTGTCGGGACGGGAGCCGGCATAGGTGAGTGCGAGCTGGGCGCCGTTACCGATCCCGACCAGCGCTACCGCAGGCACATCCCAGAGGTTGCGCAAGCGCTCGATGTCGGAGGCCGCGTGCGCGTTGTCGTACGCGGAATCACCCGGCGCAATGGCGTCGGTGCAATTGGTGGTCGCGGTGTTGGAGATCTCGGAGAGGTTGGCCACCGGGTCGTCGCCGGTCTGGAACTGAGCCTGATCACGCATGTTGTCGCGGTCGAGGCGGTCGCGGCAGTCGATCGGGCTCGACATCCCGAGACCGCGGCGGTCGATGGCCACGATCGGGTGGCTGTCCAGCACATCCGCGCCGGCACGGGACAACCACACCGGTAGCTGGGTGGACGACGCGATGTCAGAACCGGTGGTGAAGACCAGCGGGCCGGCGTCCTTCGGCGTCTTCGCTGATTTGGCGCGCACCACACCGATGCTCACCGACCCTGACCCACCGTTGACCGGATCCAGGTCGGCGTCGAAGGTGGCGCAGTCCAGCTTGACGTCCGGGGCGCCCGGGACGCCCGCGTCGGCATTGACCTTGGAGGTGCAGTCACGCCAGGACAGGTCGTTCTTCGGTGCCGCGATCGGCGGGGGACCGCTGGGCGGCGGTTTGGTGGTGGCCGCGCCCTGCGGCCGGGCACCGGAGTCGGTGGCGAAGCGCGGATCGGCGCCGAACACCGGAATGCAGCCGGCGAGAACTGTCGTCGCAGCCAGCAGGATCGTGGCGGACGTGAGGTGCCGACGCATGCCGACCACAGTAGCGGGAAGCCGCTGGCTAGTTCTTGACGTAGCGCGTGTAGAGATAGCCGGCGTCGTCGGTCAGGACGTGGGCGCACCGCATCCGCGTCGCCACCTGCCCGGGTCCCGCGGCGATCCGGTGCGCCTGCCCGCCGACCACCAGCGGCGCGATCGTCAGGCACAACTCGTCGAGTAGGTCGGCCTCGATGAACGCGCCGAGCAGCGTCGGCCCGCCTTCGGTCAGCACACAGCGCAGGCCACGGTCGGCCAGCGCGGCCACCAGCACGGACACGTCGACCTCGGCGGGGTCGTCACCCGAGCAGTCGACCACCTCAGCGCCGAGCCCCACCAGGTGGCGGCGGGTGTCGCCGGCGGCCGCAGTGCAGGTCAGGATCAGCGGCGGCACCTCGGTACGGGTGAACACCCCCAGGTCGCGGTCCAGGTGACCGGACTTCGTGACGATCGCCAGCGGAGGGATTTCGCTCTGGCCCCGGGCCTGGCGTTGCTGACGCTGCCCGACGCTCAGCTGCGCGCCCGAGTAGCCCTCCGACCGCACCGTGCCGGCGCCGACCACGATGACGTCGGCGAGTTCGCGCAGCACGACGAAGACGGCCCGGTCACCGGGCCCGGCCAGCGCGCCGGACAGACCCTCCACGGTGGCGCCGCCGTCGAGGCTGGTGATGAAGTTCGCGCGCACGCAGCTGCCCGTTGCGGGGTAGCCGTACAGCTGGGGCAACTCGTCGTGGACGAGTTCGCGCTGTGACCCGAGAAGTTTCAGGGACGTCTCGGCGGCCAGGCCGGATGCGATGCCGGCCTCGAAGTCGGGCATGTGGTCGATTGCAGCACGTCGCTACAGTGCCACCATGCACGGGTCCATCTCTTCGGCCGCGGTGGGTCATCTGGTGGACCGGCAGCCGGCGGTGTCACCGGAGCGGTTGATCGCCCAGCTGCGGCCGCCGCCGACGTTCGCGCAGGTGAGCTTCGCGAGCTACCGGCCCGATCCGGCAGAGCCGACTCAGGCCGCGGCGGTGGTGTCGTGTCAGGAGTTCTGCCGGCAGGCGCAGGAGCGCCGGGCCGGGCGTAAGAAGCTGTTCGGCCGACGGGAGGTGCTGCCCGGGGTCGGTCTGTACCTGGACGGCGGGTTCGGAGTGGGAAAGACGCATCTGCTGGCGTCGGCCTACTACGAGCTGCCCGGTAGCGGACCGGGCGTCCTCGACAGTCCCAAGGCGTTCGCGACCTTCGGTGAGCTGACCCAGCTGGCCGGGGTGTTCGGGTTCGTCGAGTGCATCGACTTGTTGGCCGGCTATACCGCGGTGTGCATCGACGAGTTCGAGTTGGACGATCCGGGCAACACCACGCTGATTTCGCGGATGCTTTCCTCGTTGGTCGAGCGGGGCGTCTCGGTGGCGGCAACGTCTAACACCCTGCCCGAGCAACTCGGCGAGGGCCGGTTCGCGGCCCAGGATTTTCTGCGCGAAATCAACACGCTGGCAAGCATTTTCACCACGGTGCGAATCGAAGGTCCGGACTACCGGCACCGCGACCTGCCGCCGGCGCCGCCGCCGCTGACCGATGACGAGGTTGCCGCACGTGCCGCGGAGGTCGCCGGCGCGACGCTCGATGATTTCGACGCGCTGTGTGCGCACCTGGCCACCATGCACCCGTCGCGTTACCTGACGCTGATCGAGGGTGTGACCGCGGTGTTCGTGACCGGCGTGCACGCTCTGGATGACCAGAATGTGGCGCTGCGACTGGTGGCGCTGACCGATCGGCTCTATGACGCCGGCATCCCGGTGGTGGCTTCGGGGGCCAAGCTGGACACCATCTTCAGTGAGGAGATGCTGGCCGGTGGCTACCGGAAGAAGTATCTGCGGGCCACCTCACGGCTGCTCGCCCTGACTACCCGACCGCCCGGGTCATGACGTAATCGTTCTCCAGATGGGGACCCAGGCGAAACGTTCGGGTGCCACTGACCTCGAACCCGGACTTGGCGTAAAAGCGTTGTGCCCGTTGGTTCTGCTGGTTGACGCCCAACCAGACCCGGTGGGCGCCCCACGCGGCCGCGCGGACGAGTGCCGTGTGCATCAATGCCGCGGACACCCCGGTGCCGTGAAAGTCGGGATGCGTGTAGAGCTTTGACAGTTCCACCGGCTCATCTGGTGCGCCGCGAATCAGCATGGCGTAGCCGATGATTCGGCCGTCCAGGCGGGCGGCCAGGATTTCGCGCTGCGGGTCGGCCAGGTATTCGGCGAACCGGGCGGGGGACAGGTGGGCGTCGACGAACGCGGCGATGTGTTCGGGCGCCACCGCGGGTGGGCATGCCAACGGAAAGGTCTGGGCCGCAAGGGTGGCGAGCTCGCCGGCGTCCGCCGCAGCGGCGCTGTCTACCTGGTGCAGGTCACAGGTTCCACTGCGCGAGGTGCTCACCGGTCTTGCGGTCCAGCAGGACCACCACCGACACCGGGTCGCGGTAGGCGTCCCAGTACACCCCGCCCCGGACTACCGCACCCTGCGGTGCGTTGCCCAGGGCGGCGTCCAGCCAGTCGGGTGCGTCGCACGGCCGCGGCTTGTAGGCGTCGGCGAACGGCGTGACGCCATCGAAGCTGAAGTTGGTCGCCATGATGTAGGAGTTGGGCACCCGGACCGCGCGCACCACCACGTCGGCGCGGTTCACCGCGCTGTCCGGGAAGCTTTTCACCGGAACGCCGCTGCGCGTGTAGCCGAATCCTGGTGGCGGGTCGACCGGTACGACGCTGGTCACGGTGACGTCGGCGACGTAAGTCCCGGTGTCCACCCGCAACGTGTCGCCGATGTGGCCGATCGGTGCGTCACCGGCCCGCGCGCGGGGGAGGGCGGCGTCTACCGACAGCACGCCCGCCGCCGTGACGAGGAAGGCGGAAAGGACGATCAGCCAGCGGTGCATCTTCGCCTCCTGGGCTGCCTGTTCTCCGGACCTTCGCATGATTACACACGGGGCTTCACCGCGGGCAGGGTTGGCCCCTTCAGGTCTGGTCGGCCGGGGGAGTGGTGAAGGCTTCGAGGGCGGCGGCCAGATCGGCTTCGACCCGCTCCTTGTCCACGCCCGCGCGGTGCAGCGGGCCGGCGCCGTCCTCGGCTTCGAGCAGTGCCAGCAGCAGGTGCTCGGTGCCGATGTAGTTGTGGCCCAACCGAAGTGCTTCGCGGAAGGTCAGTTCGAGGGCCTTGCGGGCGGGGCCGCTGAAGGGAATCAGCGCCGGCGGTTCGTCGGCGGGGGCGGGCAGCTGTACGGACTTTTGCAGGGCCTCGGGGTCGATCTTCTGTTGACGGATCAAAACGGTGGCCAGCGCCGAGGGGTCGCTGAGCGTGCCGAGCAGCAGATGGTCGGGGGTGATCAGGTCGTTGCCGGCCTTGTGTGCGGCATTCTGCGCTGCCACGACGGCGTTCCGGGCCCGTGGGGTGAATCGGGAGAAGCCCTGCTCCGGGTCGAGCGGGGTGGCATCGGCCTTGGGGACGAACCGCTTCTGGGCGGCCTGTTTGGTGACTCCCATGGCCTTCCCGATGTCCGTCCAGGAGGCACCCGAGCGGCGGGCCTGATCGACGAAGTGTCCGATGAGGTGATCGGCGACTTCGCCGAGACTCTCCGCGGTGAGGACGGCGTCGGTGAGTTGGTCCAGAGCGTCGCTGTGGACTTGTTTGATGGTGTCGATCAGCTCGTCGAGGCGGACGGGGTGTGCGATCTTGGTGGGCTCGACCATGTCGTCAACGTTAGGTTGACGCTCTGCTGGTGTCAACCTCGGGTTGACGGCCGGTCGTGAAAGTTCACCTGCCGTTCGTCACCGCTCGAGATGCGGGCTGACCACCGCTTTGGGAGAATCGCTGGGCTATGAGAATCCTTCTTTTCGGGGCTGTCGCGACAGCGGCTGTCATGGGCCTGGCGCCTGTGGCGCATGCCGATGCCAACCAGGACCAGGCGTTCCTGGTTTCGCTGGGGGCGGCCGGTCTTACCTACCGAGATCCCGAGAGTGCCATTGCGGCCGGCAAGAAGGTGTGCGAGATGGCCAACGAGGGCAAGACCGGGGTTGAGGTCGTCAAGGTCCTCCAGGACGGCAACCCCGGTCTGACGCAGGTGAATGCGGCCCGGTTCACCGCGATCTCGGCCGGCGTGTACTGCCCGGCGCAGCTGCCTCCCGCGCAGCCGGCCGGCAACGGCGGCTGATTCTCGGGCGTCACTCCTGCGGCTGGGTGGTACTCGGCCCAGCCGTGATTGCCAGAGTGCAGCGAAACTGTTGGAGCGCAGAGTGATTGCGGCCAGCGGGGAACACATGTCTAGCCAGTGCGTGCGCACCGGTATACCAATAGGAGCTGATGGCACCGGCACGCGCGAGGGAGGATGACGTGATGACGCAGGACAACTGCCGATGAGGACAGGGCTGGCCGCGGGCGCGGCACTGGGCAGCGGCGGGTTGCTCGGCTGGGCGGGACTGCGGGCCCTGGTCGGGTGGATCGAGCGAAACCCGGATCCGCTGACGCGCGAGCAACTCCTTGCGGAACCGCAGGGCGAGGAGGTCACGATCACCCGCCCGGACGGGACCGTGCTGCGCGCGTTAGCGGCGGGCGAGGGGCCGCCCGTCGTGCTCGTGCACGGCTACAGCGTCACCCTCGCCGAATGGAACGTCGTGTGGGATGCGCTGTTAGACAGGGGATATCGCGTCATCGCTTTCGATCAGCGAGGCCACGGCCGGTCGACGCTGGGTGCGGAGGGGATCGGCTCACAGCCCATGGCAGCCGATATCGCCGCGGTGCTGGAACATTTCGACGTCGCCGACGCGGTGATCGTCGGCCATTCGATGGGCGGCTTTGTCACCATTCGCGCCCTGCTGGATCATGCCGCCGTCTCGCAGCGATTGCGCGGACTGGTGCTGTTCGCCACCTGGGCCGGCCGCGTCTTGGATGGAGCGCCGCAGAACAAGGTGCAGATTCCCTTGCTGGAACGCGGCATCATGCAGCGTTTGATCCGCTACCGGACGTTCGCGATGCTGTTCGGCGCGGCCCAATGCGGTGCGCGCCCCTCCCCGGCGATGGCCTCGGTGTTCACCGAGGGCTTCCGCCAGCACGTCGACGAGCACGGGCCGCTGCTGCCGATCGTGCGGGCGTTCTCTCGCGAAGACCGCTACCCGAGGCTGGGCGAAATCACGGTGCCGACCGTGGTCATGGTCGGAGCCTCCGACCGCACCACCCCGCCCATTCACTCGCGCCGGATGGCCGACGGCATTCCCGGGGCCCGTCTTGTCACCGTGCCGATTGCGGGGCACGCGCTGAACTGGGAAGCTCCCGATGAGCTGGTCAAGGTCATCGAATCGCTGACAGCGTAGGGTTGACTGCCACTGAGCTGCAACAGATTTGGGGATCGGACAGTACTCAGCCGCCCGGCTTGGTGGCCTGCGTCCAGGCTTGGCCGTCGAAGTAGCGCAGCAGATTCGGTTTCGACGGGTCGGGGTACCAGCCCGCGGTCGATTGCCAGGCGTGTGGAACGTAGGGCTGGGATTTGGGCGACCTGGTCAGGCGCACCACCAGCGCGACGAGTCCGCCGATGAGGCCGAGACCGACCAACCCGACCACGATCAGGATCACCAGCAGTGACATGGGTGGTCATTCTTCCAGTTTCTGGGCCAGTCGGGGTTGCGTCGGTGTCGCGTTGCGGCGAATCATCAACGCCATGGGCGGGGGCGGTCGCAGTTTCCTTGGCGCTGATGGGCGAGTGTGACCCTCAAACGCATTGACGAACTGAAGCCCGGCGACAGGATCCGCATGACGATCGGGCATGCCACCGTCGTCGAAGTCGAACCGCTTGACCGGGACCGCACAATGCTCACCTTCCGCTACGGGACGCGAAGGCCCGCCGACAACGACGTCACCGTCGATGTTCTCGAGGATGAGGAGTGGGGCTGGTAGTTACGGACGTGTGGTCGGTGCGGCAGAGATCGCACTTTCGTCCGGTCTTCTGTCGCCTTGCAAAGCGCACGAAAAGACTCGCCGAGTTTCTGCGCAGGGTGATTTTAATGGTTAACGTGCGGTAAACTAAGTGCTAACTCCCGGTGTATCAGGGAGGCCGAACCACTGCGCCTCGAGCAAGTCGGAGCCCTGCCATGTTGCCTCGCATCACTGTCGCTGCCAGGTCCTTTATCGCCGCGGTCTCGCTCCTGAACGGCGCCGCAATCGTCTGCGCCGGCACCGCGTCGGCTGACCCGAGCCAGGACGAACAGTTCCTGGCCCTCCTCGACCAGAAGGGCGTCTCGGCGCTCTCGGGCGTGCCGGCCCTCATCGCCACGGCGCACCAGATATGCGGCGGTCTGTCGTCCGGCGTGTCGGCGGACGCCTTGGTGCAGGCGCTGGTCGACACCGCGAACGACGTCACTCCTGGTGCTGACCCGGCCCGCCTCTTGCGTACCGAATCACGATTCCTCGACGCGGCAGTGGAGGCCTACTGCCCGGCCAACCGAGGACGGGTGGTGTTCACCCATCCCGCAGGATGGAATCAGCCGAAACATGTTGTGGTGCTTGCTTCTTCGGTGATCAAACAGACCAATCCGGAGATCCCGACTCCGCCGGGGCCGGGAGTTGACGCTCAGAACCTCACGCCGCCGGCGGCGGTGGCCCCTACGCCACGGAAGACGGCACCCCCCGTGCTCGGCCCTCCGCCCGGGGGTGGCGGTGGCGGGGGAGGCACCGCCACCCC
>NZ_LKTM01000180.1 GCF_001417955.2 Mycobacterium gordonae
CTAGACGGTATGGAGGCGACTTGAGGCCGAAGGCCTCGGGCTGCAATCGGACGTGGGTTGCCGATGGCGGGTGAACACTCGCATCGGTAGAGCCACAGTTGCAGATCAGGAGGCCTCCGGTGAGTTTTAACGGTACGAGTGTCGGGTTGGATGTGCACGCGCTTTCAGTGGTTGCGCATGCCGTCGATGAGGAAACGGGTCGGGTCGAGCGGGCGCGGTTGTGTCCCGATCATGGCGAGATCCTGGATTGGTTGCACCGGCTGCGTGGCCCGGTACGAGTGGCTTATGAGGCCGGGCCGACGGGGTTCGGACTCGCACGCGCGTTGTCCGATGCCCAGATCGAGTGCGTGGTCGCCGCACCGTCGAAGTTGATCCGCCCGGCTGGGGATCGGGTCAAGACTGACGCCCGTGACGCAGCGCACCTGACACGGCTGTTGCGCTTGGGCGAGATCATTACGGTTACCGTGCCCGAGGCCGAAGTGGAGGCGGTGCGGGATCTGGTTCGCGCCCGCGAAGACGCCCGCGCCGATTTGATGCGGGTCCGCCATCGGCTGTCGAAACTGCTGCTGCGTCAGGGCCGGGTGTATTCGGGTGGGCCGGCCTGGAATGGGGTGCACGAAACCTGGCTGCGTCGTCAACGATTCGACGATTCCCACACCAGCGCGGCCTTTGATCACCACTTCGATGCAGTGCTCACCGCGACTGCAGCTCGGGATCGCCTCGACGAGCAGATCGTCACGATTGCGGCCTCACCACGGTGGGCTGACCCGGTCAACCGGTTGGGGTGTCTGCGCGGAATCTCGGCATTGACCGGACTGGCGTTAAGCGTCGAGATCGGCGACTGGACCCGGTTCACCGGTTCCTCGATCGGCGCTTACGTCGGCCTGGTGCCATGCGAATACTCCTCGGGTGCATCCCGGGTGCAGGGTTCGATCACCAAAGCCGGCAACGCGCACGTGCGGCGGTTGTTGATCGAATCGGCCTGGCACCACCGCGCCGCTTACCGCAACCCCGGTCCGACGATGCGGGCACGTTGGGCCAAGGTCGACCCAGCTCTCAAGGACCGCGGCCATGCCGGCAACCGGCGCCTGCACCAGCAGTGGTGTCGGTTCAACGAACGTAAGAAGCCTCACGTCGTGGCCAACGTCGCCATCGCCCGTGAATTGGCCGGCTGGTGCTGGTCACTGGCCACACTGAAGTAACTGGCCACCACCGAACTTGATCGGAGCCAGCCCGTCGACGGCGAGGTAAGCGAACTGGATCTGCGGGAAAGCTATGAGCAACAACAGGATTCATTGAGTACTGGTGTGACGCCCGTCCCTAGACAGCAGCCACCGTTCGCGCCGAACACTCGTCTTGCGGTACCCAACCCGCGCATATCAGTCTGACACCACCGTCGTTGACCAACGACCGCCGCGACACCGACTGACCCCGATCAAACGAAAGCCGCCCCGGCACCAAACCGGGGCGGCTTTCACCTGCCTCTTGACAACAGATGCCTACATATCAGCTTT
>NZ_LKTM01000181.1 GCF_001417955.2 Mycobacterium gordonae
CCCCCCAACGGCGTGGTCCCGGTCGGGCTATAACCCGCCCCGCCATCCCCGAACCACAACCCGCCCGCACCACCAGTCGGGCTGGCCGCCGTGCCCGCGGCCCCGTTGCCGATCAAAGCCCGGCCCAACAACAACTCGGTGGGGAAGTTCAGGATCGGATCCAGAACCTGCCCGAACACACTGTTGATCCACCACTGACTCACCGTGTGCGTCGGCCCGTACACCAACAGCTGAAAGAGGCTGGCAACCGGAGACGCGGCCACCGCCGCCGCCGACCCCTGCAGCCACGCTGCGGCACCGACCTCCGCGCCGGCATACTCGCTGGCCGCCGACCGCAACGCCGTCACGAACTGGTCCTGGTAACTGGCCGCCTGCGCCGCCAACGCCTGATACTCCCGCGCATGAGTACCGAACAAGGCCGCAATCGCCGCCGACACCTCATCACCCGCGGCCACCGCCACCTGCGTCGTCGGCATCACCGCCGCCGCATTGCCGGCACTGACATCCGAACCGATCCGCGCCACATCCGAAGCCGCCTGGGTCACGGCCTCCGGCGACACACTGAGAAACGACATAGCCCGAAGACCCCCTCCGCCCGAATTCACTTCTGCCCGTACGTCACTTCAGTCACACCCCGCGGGGTATCCAGAGAACGACGTTCTCCGATGAAACGATTTCGGTTGCCGGATATTTAGGGCCGAAAGTCCCTCCGGGCGCGTCCGATGGTCCTGAGCCCTGCTCCGTCGGGTGCCTGCCGCGACCCCGGTGGGCGAAATACGATTGATCTGCGCGACGGCCAGACGTGTGGAGCGCTTGTTGTTACTGTTACAAGGGGTCGCTGCTCACTTTTGCGAGGTCAGCGCGAGGAAGCCGATGGCCGATCTGGGAGGACGGGGTCTGTGAGTTTCTTTACACTGCCACCGGAAATCAACTCGTTGCGAATGTTCCTCGGTGCTGGAAGCGCACCGATGTTGCAGGCTGCGGCGGCGTGGGACGGACTGGCGGCTGAGTTGGGTACCGCAGCCCAATCGTTCGGGTCGGTGATCTCCAACCTGGCGGGACAAGCGTGGCAGGGTGCCGCGTCGGCAGCCATGGCGGCCGCGGCCGCCCCCTATGCGGGCTGGCTGGCCGCCGCCGCCGCACAGTCACAGGGTGCCGCCGGGCAGGCGCTGGCGGTGGTCAGTGCCTTTGAGGCGGCCCAGGCAGCCACCATTCACCCGGGTGCGGTGGACGCCAACCGGAACGCCTTCGTGAACCTGATCATGACCAATCTGTTCGGACAGAACGCGCCCGCGATCGCCCTGGCCGAGAGCATCTACGAGGAGATGTGGGCCCAGGACGTCAGCGCGATGGCCAGCTACTACTCCGGGGCGGCGGCCGCTGCGGCACAGGTCGTGCCGTGGCAGTCGGTGCTGCAGAGCTTCCCGGCCCTGGCGGGTGGCATTGCCAGCGGCCTGAGCGGCGCGGCCGGCGGCGGTGGCGGTGGCGGCAC
>NZ_LKTM01000182.1 GCF_001417955.2 Mycobacterium gordonae
GGTGGCGTCCGTAATCCGGTGTAAATGGTCCTTCGGAGCTTCTGGCTTCGGTGGGTGATGTTACGCCGTTGCGCTGATGGCTTCGGTGGTGCTGCTCGCGGAGTCTGGGGCGTGCTGGGGCCGTAGTTGTCGGGGTGGGTGCAGCAGGCTGCGGCGTAGGTCTTGGAGCTGGCGTACCCCGGCCGGGGTCATGGCGAGTCCGCGCCAGCCGCGAGATGCGCGGTCCAGTACGGCCCAGGCGATGCTGACACAGCTGGTTTCGCCGGGGAAGCGACCGATAACCTTTGTGCGGCGGCGGGTTTCACCGAAGGTGCGTTCGATGAAGTTCGAATGCCGAATACGGTGCTGATGTTCGGGCGGGAACCGCAGGTAAGCGGTCAGGCCCGCGCGGTCGGTGAGCAGGATCTTCATCGCCGCGGGGTAGGTGGGTGCGTAGCGGGCCGCGAACACGTCCAGTCGGGCGTCGATGAGTTCGACGAGGTTGGGGCCGGCCTCGGTGGTGGCCTCGGCGGTGTCGAAGCAGGCCCAGTAGCCGTCGCGGATCTCGGCCTGCATCCCGGCGGGAATCTTGGCCAGCACGTTGCGGACTCGGTGAATCAGGCAGCGTTGACGCAGCGCGGTCGGGAAGATCTGCTCGATCGCCGCGATCAGGCCGGCCGCGCCGTCGGAGACGACCAGCAGCGGACACCCCAGCCCCCGCTCGGTGAGATCGGTCAGGAAACCCGCCCAGGCGTCGGTGGACTCCACCACTCCGGGGGCCAGGCCCACGAAGATGGGCTTGCCGGCGGTGGTGATGCCCCACGCGGCCAGGATCGGCTCGGCTGGTGAGCCGGGATGCATCCGGAAGAAGGAGGCATCCAGGAACAGGTAATCGAGCACCACATCGCCGAGCGGGCGCCGCGCCCAGGTGTCGTACTCGGTCTTGATGGCTTGACATATCTGGGAGACAGTCGATTTCGAGATCGCGGCCTGATCACCCAGCGCATCGGCGAGGGTGGCTTCGACATCGCGCACCGACAGCCCGCGCACGAACGAAGCGATCACCAGCGATTCCAGCGCGTTGGTCTTGGTGACGTGCTTGCCGAACAGCCGTGAGGCGAACGCGGCGGTCGTGCCGCGCAGCTTGGGCCGCTCCAGGGTGATCGGACCGGCAGTGGTCTTGACCGTCGCAGCCCGATAACCGTTACGCGCACCGGGCTGCGCGTCTGCTGCGGTGGCGCTGCGTTGGTAGCGCTCACGGCCCAAGAACTCGGTAATCTCGGCCTCCAACGCGGCCTGCATCAGCAACTGCGCACCCAGCCGTGCCACCTCCTCCAGGATCTCGGGCAACTCACGATCCGAGGCGAACAACTCGTCGATCTTGGCGCGAACACGATCGGTCGGCGATACTCGTGCAGGCACGGGCGTAGGTCCTTTCCTTCGATGACTTGGCGGTCTCGAAGCAGAACCTACGCCCGGCCCCTTTTACACCGGCTTTAGGACGCGACC
>NZ_LKTM01000183.1 GCF_001417955.2 Mycobacterium gordonae
CGCCGTGGCGGCGCTGTATTGCACGGCGCTCGGCGCGGTGCTGGTCATCGCCGCCGTGGTGGTGCTGGTTCGCGGGCACCACAGCGCGCTTGCTCGCACAATTGGGGACACGCTGCTGTGGGCCGCAGCGGTGCCGGCGGCCGTTGGTGGTGCCGCGGCCGTTCCCGGCCCCGTGGGGGCACCGCATGCCGCGCTGGGGTTGGCCGCGATATCGGCTGCCGCCATTTTGATGGTCCGGTTTACCGGCCGTCATGTTGCGCTGGGAACCGCGGTCATCACGGCGGGGCTGGCTGGGGCCGTAGTGGCGATGGTGCGGATGGCGCTGGTGACTTCGGCGCCGATCCTGTTGAGCGTGCTGCTGCTGGTGTCGATGGTGGCGATGCATCTGGCGCCGACGGTGGCACGGTTGGCCGGGGGGATCCGGTTGCCGGTGTTCCCGTCGGCTACCGGCCGCTGGATATTTGAGACGCGCCCGGATCTACCGGCCGAGAAGGTGGTGGCGAGCGGCGAATTGACCACCTTGGACGGCCCTGAGTCGGTGCGCGATGTGACGGTGTCGACCGACCGTGCGCGCGCCCACCTGAGCGGGCTGTTGGTGGCCACCGCGGGGCTGGTGGTGCTGTGTTGTGTGGCGTTGTGCGATCCGCACGCGCCCCGGCGCGCACTGCTGGTGGTGTTGGCGGGGCTGGTCGCGGTCGCGGTGCTGCTGCGGGGCCGCTCATTCACCGACCGGTCGCAGGCGACGCTGCTAGCCCTGGCAGGTGTGGCTATCGCAACCGGTGTGGCCGGGCGCTACGTGGTGGGGCTCGCGACGTTGCCGGCGCTGTTGATCGGGGTGTCAATGATTGTGGCGGTGCCGGTGGCCGGCCTGATTGCGGCGGTAGTGGTGCCCCGGCGCTTCTACACGCCGACGTTTCGCAAGGTGGTGGAGTGGATTGAATACGTGTGTTTGACCGCGATCTTCCCGTTGGCGTTTTGGCTGATGGGTGTGCTGACCGCTATCCGGTACCGGTAACGAGCGGGGTGCGGGTGAAAACAGAGAAGATGATCGCGGCCGCGGCCAGTGTGGTCGCCGTCGGTAGCGCGGCGTTGTGGGTGGCCCCGCCGGCGTTGGCGGTCAGCCCGCCGGAGATCGACCTGGGGGCGCTGCCGGCTGATGGGCCGCCGGGTCCGGATCAGCCGATGCGCCAGGGCACGTACTGCACAAGGGTCGGCACCCTGCCCGGCACCGACTACCGGGTGCAGCCACATTTCATGGACATGCTCGATGTGGCCGAGGCGTGGCGCTTGGGCCGCGGCGGCGGGGTGAAGGTGGCGGTCATCGACACCGGTGTGAGCCCGCATCCGCGGCTGACCAACTTGGTCGGCGGCGGAGATTACGTGGAGGCCGGCGGTGATGGACTGACCGACTGCGACGCGCACGGCACCATTGTGGCCTCGCTGATCGCCGCCCAGCCCGCCGACGGCAAGACGGTGCTGCCCCCGCC
>NZ_LKTM01000184.1 GCF_001417955.2 Mycobacterium gordonae
CCTTGGGGGCGCCGGCGCCTCGACTTGCGGAAGCGGCGTGACGATATGTGCTGTGGGAGGCGGGGGAGTCGGAATCGGAATCTGTGGCGGGTTCGGTAGGTGGGGATCACCCGCTGGTGGCGCACCGATCGCCCAGGCCGGCACTATGTCGTGTATTGGCTTCGTATACGGGTGGTATGTCCGAACTTTCCCGGAGATATCAGGCGTCAACCCGACCACGCGGTCACCCGAGGGTTCCGGCGGCGCGGCCGGTTCGACGTACGGCGCTGCGCGCCGCTCCGGTGAATCCGTGCCCGAATTGACAGTGCGGTGCCCAGAGCCGCCGAGGCGATACATTGGTTGATCCGGTCCCGGCGCCGCACCGCGCTTTACGAAAGCTATTGCCCCACGATCGTAGGGGCAGTAGACCTCTACGGCTGCAGTGATGAATCGGGTCATGGTGGTGGTGACTCGTGCCGGGGGAAAACGGCGCAATGCCGGGTCCATGTTGTATGCATCATTGCGTAGCGAATCTACGATTTCGTCCACTGGCGTACCGCCGTCAAGTTTGAGACAAACCTTATGAGCTGCGTTGATGACCCGCGGCGCATTCGCAACAGCGGGAATCTCTTTTTTTTCGAGCAGAGCGAGAAATTGGTCGTCTTGGTCTGGGTCGGCCGCTGCTGCGCCGCCACGCAGAACGGCGGTGCCGGTGATGACCGCGAGGGTGGTGACGAGCGCGCCGACGTGGGTGGTGATTCTGGTGGACATGCCCTGTGGTCTTTCTGCCATGTAGGCGTTCGCTGGTGGGGCCGTGCGCCTACTTTCTACTTGCCTGCGCTGGTTTCAGGCGCTGCGACGTCGTTGCGGCGCTTATTCGCTCGCGATTCGTCCAGAGGCAGGAGCGACGATGATTCGCATGTAAAGGAACAATTCCTGCCGGCAGATTGCACCACGAGTTCTGGTCGCCTCGGGCATAAAACCGTGGCCGTTTTCGCCGCGGCTGGTCGCCCCTATCAGTCCGGCAAGGCCAAACAGACGTTTAGCTAGGCGGCGGCATCTTGTTGTGCTGAGTTGAACGAGAAGCAGCTGTGGGGTCTGCGGCAGAATTACACTCTCTTCATAGTGCTTTAATGTACCCCTATGGGGTACCCTAGTCAAGCAATTATGTTGTCTGCGTGGGCAACCGGGCTCCGTATTATTTGTGCCGTCATTGCGCCAGGTATGGAAACGCGAGAAGAGCAGCAACGCTCACGCGACCGACTGCAAACCGGTATGACGAGTCGTGCGGCTCTGGCTCTATACGTGATCGGCGGTAAAGGGTGCACCGTCGAACACCTGGCTATCGATCAGTCGCACCCCCGGATGCGTTCGCGATCGCCAGTGATTCCAGGGTGCAACGCTGTTCGGCACCCTCTCTGCCAACCTGGGTTGAGGCACCCGCCCCCTGACAATTAGTGACCCGAGGGCGGGGATGGAGAGACTCCCC
>NZ_LKTM01000185.1 GCF_001417955.2 Mycobacterium gordonae
ACCCCGCCGTTGCCGCCGCTGCCATTGACGCCGTTGGTGAGGCCGGTCCCGGCGTTCCCGCCTTGGCCGCCGGTGCCGCCAGTGCCGCCGGTGGTGCCATTGCCGGCACTAGCGGCATTGGTGCCTGCTCTGCCGGTGCCGCCCTGACCGCCGTCGCCACCCTTACCGCCGTTGCCGCCGTTGCCCTGGGTACCGAGGCTCGAGCCGGTTCCCGCGGCGCCGGCCCCGCCGCCTTTGCCGCCTTGGCCACCGGTACCGCCGGTGCCTGCGCCGCTGCCGGTGTCGGTGGCACCCTGGCCGCCGGTGCCGCCCGTTCCGCCGGTGCCGCCATTGCCGCCCTGACCACCGGCGCCCTGGATGCCGGCGGTGCCGCCATTGGTGACTCCGGCCGCGCCGCCGCTGCCGCCCTGGCCGCCCTGGCCTCCGACGGCACCGGTACCGCCGATGCCACCCCCGCTGCTGCCCGCGGTGCCACTGCCCGCGTTCCCGCCGTTACCGCCCAGGCCGCCTACGCCGCCGTTGCCAGCGGTTCCAGCGGCGCCGGAGGTGGAGCCGACGCCGGCCTTGCCTGCGTCGCCACCGGTGCCGCCGGTACCGCCCTGACCACCCGTGCCGCCGGCGACGCCGAGGTTGGCGCTGTTGTCCGTGCCGTTGCCACCGGTGCCACCCTTGCCGCCCGTTCCGCCGATGCCGCCTTGGCCGCCGGCGCCCTGGATGCCCGCAGTGCCGCCGTTCGTGGCTCCAGCCGCGCCACCCGTGCCGCCCTGGCCGCCGGCTCCGCCGGTGCCGCCTTGGGCGCCTTGTTGTCCGGTGGTTGCGACGGTGGCGTTGTCCGCGCCCTTGCCGCCGTTGCCGCCCAGTCCGCCGGTGCCTCCGTTTCCGGCGGTGCCGGCCGTTCCGGTGGAGGAGCCGGTGCCGCCCAGGCCGGCTGCGCCGCCGGTGCCTCCGGTGCCGCCTTGTCCACCGGCTTGGGCGGCGATGGTCGGGTTGCTGCTGTCGGTGCCGTTGCCGCCTGTGCCGCCTTTACCGCCGGCGCCTCCGACACCGCCCTGGCCACCGGCGCCCTGGGAACCGGCGGTGCCCCCGTTGGTGGCACCTGCGGCGCCACCAGTCCCGCCTTGGCCGCCGGCTCCGCCGGTGCCGCCTTGGGCGCCCTGCTGACCAGCGGTTGCGACGGTGGCGTTGTCCGCGCCCTTGCCGCCGTTGCCGCCCAGTCCACCGGTGCCGCCGTTGCCGGCAGTGCCAGCCGCTCCGGTGGAGGAGCCGGTGCCGCCCTTGCCGGCGGCGCCGCCGGTGCCTCCGGTGCCGCCTTGGCCGCCGGCTTGGGCGGCGATGGTGGGGTTGCTGCTGTCGGTGCCGTTGCCGCCGGTGCCGCCTTTACCGCCGGTGCCGCCGAAGCCGCCCTGGCCGCCGGCGCCCTGGGCGCCGTTGAAGCCGCCGTTGGCCTTGCCGGCGGCGCCGCCG
>NZ_LKTM01000186.1 GCF_001417955.2 Mycobacterium gordonae
ACGGCTTGACTCACGAAAAGTGCCCGCGAAACGCCCTCGGTGCCTCACATAAGAATGCCCGCGAAACGGTGACCGTCGTCAGGCATGGGAAGTGGGTTGTCGATGACGTCTCGGGCCGAGATCACCACCAGGTACGCCAGGGCGTATGTGAAGGCCTGCAAGAAGGACAGGGGATGGATTCTGGATCAGGTGGTCGAGGTGACCGGGTGGTCGCGCGACAATGCCCGGCGAAGGCTTACCGCAGCGGCGATGCGGCCACCGGGGCCGGGGCGCGGTGTGGCGAAGCGGCCCCGCAAGCCTCGGGCTGTGAAGTATTCCTATGACGCGCTCAAGGTGCTGCAAAGGGTTTGGGCCGCCTCGGGTGGGCAGTGCGGGAAGTATCTGGCTGCTTCGATGCGGCTGCAGCTTGACGGGCTAGAACGCCACGACGAGCTGGCCTTTGGCCGTGACCGCTACAGCCCGGCCGTGCGTGAGGAGTTGCTGAAGATGAGCGCGGCGACGATTGACCGCTACCTGGCGCCGGCGAAGGCCAAGGGCCAGATCAGTGGTGTGTCGACGACGAAACCCTCACCGCTGCTGCGGAATTCGATCAAGATCCGTAAGGCAGGCGATGAAGTAGAAGACGAACCTGGCTTCTTCGAGGGCGATACGGTCGCGCATTGCGGCCCAACACTGAAAGGTGAGTTCGCCCGCACCCTCAACCTCACCGATGTACATATCGGCTGGGTATTCACCCGCACCGTGCGCAACAACGCCAACACCCACATCCTGGCCGGACTGAAAGCAGGGTTTCATGAGATACCTTACGAAGTAACAGGTTTGGATTTTGACAACGGCACCGAGTTCCTGAACAAGGCCGTCATCAAGTGGGCCGCACAGATGGAGATCTTCTTCACCCGCTCGCGGCCCTACAAGAAGAACGACCAGGCCACCATCGAATCCAAGAACAACCATCTGGTGCGCAAATACGCGTTCTACTACCGCTACGACACCCCTGAAGAACAAGCCGTGCTCAACCGGCTGTGGCCACTGGTCAACGACCGGCTCAACTACCTGACCCCGACCATCAAACCCATCGGATATGCCAGCAGCGGTGACGGCCGGCGCCGACGCCGCTACGACACCCCGCAGACCCCATTCGACCGGCTCCTGGCCGCCGGCGTCCTTTCACCAGCACAGCAGGCCGAACTGATCGCCTACCGCGACAGCCTCAACCCCGCCAAAATCGGCCGCGAGATCGCCGACCTGCAGAACCGGCTTCTCCTGCTGGCCAAGGAAAAAACCGAGCAGCTCTACCTCGCCAGCATCCCCACCGCCCTACCCAACATCCGCAAAGGCATCCGGACCAAGGCCGGCTGACCCAGCCCGTTTCGCGGGCATTTTTATGTGAGGCATGGATCAATTTTCGCGGGCATATTTACATGAGGCATCACG
>NZ_LKTM01000187.1 GCF_001417955.2 Mycobacterium gordonae
CACCAACCTAGGAACTACCGCACGGGGTGGATACTTTCAACTGGCCACCAGCGGATACTCCAACTTGGCCATTGACACCGCTGGGCCTCTATCAACCCTCATCATGCGACGAAGCGCAACCAAGGTCGAGGTTGAAAACTGCCGTCGCCATGGGTGTGGCCGAGAGTGGTTCGAATGCTCAGGCAGACTCTCCGGGTGGCACTGGTAATCCGCTGACGAGGCGTCCGGCATCAACTTCGAGACCGTCGGCGATCTTGATGATGGTTTCCAGCCGGAGGCTCCTCTGGCCGCGCTCCACCTTGCCCAGCTGTGTCCAATGGATGCCACAACGAACGGCAGCCACCTCCTGGCTGAGGCCAAGCTCCTGGCGACGGTCACGGACCCGCTCGCCGAACACGCGGGTGGTGTCGTTGAGCGGCGGCTTGGGATGGTCGTCGGACATGATGACCAACCACATATGGCCCGTGCGGAATGGGCCAGAGCGTGCTGTACGCATGCGTATTGGACCCATGCGTAAGCGGCTTTACAATCTCGTCTAAGGACAACGTAAGGGGGCCATCACTTGGCTCGAAGATCGACACAACGCTCAGCATCGGGTCTGCTGCCCAGCCTCACAATCTGCTGGGTGTTGGGTCTGGCTCCTGCGGTACCCGCGTGCTCAGCCGGCACACCGGTCCCGTCGGGGCTCAACGCGCACCAGTCCTGGCGAGCGGGTTATGAGACTGCTCGGCGCGACTATCGGGGGATATTTGTTCCTCGCTCGATGCAGCAGCAACTTGCGGGCGCGAGCACGGACTCGTGGTGCACGCAGGAGCTGGGCACCTTCACCCAGAGCGTGAATGCCACGGAGTTCGTCAAGGGGTGTGTGGCTTACACGGCTGGGGAGGCCGAGCAATGACACCTCGAACCATTGCCGCCAGCGTGTTTCCTCCCGTCCTGATGCTGACTTTCGTTGCTCTGGGGCAAACGGTGCTTACCGACAGCGCTGTCCACGCCGAACCCACTCCGATTCCGCTACCTCCTTACTACGCAAACCTCCCCGCCGACTTCGCACAGTCCTACCTGCAGGGCTATAACGCATTTCTGTATCGCAGTTCCTCGGACTACCCTCCCGCCAACGTTAGGATGTCGCCTAACGACACCATCTCGTGGATCTGCCTTTCACAGCAGCGCGCAGCGCGGTCTAGGGGGCAAGGCCCAGCGCAAGCGTCCGCATTTAATGAGGGCTGTTTGCATGCAGCAAGAGCGAACGCTGGACCGTGATGATGGTCCTGGCCCCCAATCTGCTGTGCAAGCAGACCAAGCTAATGCGCCGTCGACGGCGTACGGAACCTGTCAACCTGAATGAGGCACCGTTGCGCGGTATTTACTGAGCGTCCTCCTCTGGATGGTCGGGTGGGTTG
>NZ_LKTM01000188.1 GCF_001417955.2 Mycobacterium gordonae
CCCTTGCCACCGGCCTGGCCGGGCGCGCCCGACCCGCCGCTCCCGCCGTTGCCCCACAGCAGCCCGCCGTCGCCGCCGTTTGCGCCGCTGCCGGGGGCGCCAGTGGCGCCGTCGCCGATCAGCGGGCGCCCGAGCAACGCCTGGGTCGGCGCATTGATGACATCCAGCAACAATTGCCCGACGTTGGTCGACTCCGCCGCCCCGTAGGCGCCCGCGCCGGCGTTGAGGGCCTGGACGAACTGGGTATGGAAAGCCTCGGCCTGCGTCCTGACCGCTTGATAGGTCTGCGCGCGAGTACCGAATAACGCTGCGACGGCCGCCGACACCTCGTCAAAGCCGGCAGGCAACACCTTCGTGGTGGCGGCTGCGGCCGCCGTATTGGCCGCCGTCAACGAAGAGCCGATGCCGGCCAGAGTCGTGGCTGTCGCCGACATCGCCTCCGGCGCCGCGAGAAGAAATGACGTTTCCGCCGTCCTCCACTGATCAGAGCGAATCGACTCGCACCCGACCGCGGGGCGAACCAAGCCAACCCGATACTTCATTTCGCCAGCGGCCCCGGTCGAGGGGGATTTCTACCCATTCCGACAGGCGCGCACAGGGCGAGTGCCGAGTCCGGCCGAGCCTTCTCATGACACTCCCGTGACCAATCCGTGATGGTTCCGTGACCATACTGAAAAGTATGTTACGGTGCCTGGGCGGCAGCCGTTGTGGCCGGGATCACAGAGTCGTGAGGACGGCCGGCAGCCTGCGGTATCGGTGATCGGTCGTGCGATCAGGGAGTGATCTGATGGCGTTTGTACACGTGGGACCGCAGCAGGTGGGGGTCGCGGCAGCGGATTTGGTCAGGTTGGAGACGGTGATCAGCACGGCCAATGCGACGGCGCGGGCGTCGACGACGCGGCTGCTGGCGGCAGCCGAGGACGAGGTATCGGCGGCGATCGCGTCGTTGTGGGGCGCGCACGGGCAGGCCTATCAGGCAATCAGCGCCCAGGCCGCGAAGTTCCACCAACAGTTTGTTCAGGCAATAAACGCGGGGGCTGGCGCTTACGCAGCCGCGGAGGCGACGAACGCCTCGCTGGTGCAAACCGCTTTGGGCGTGATCAACGCACCCACGAACGCGTTGTTGGGTCGGCCGTTGATCGGTGACGGCGCCAACGGGGCAGCGGGGAGCGGCCAGGACGGCGGCCCGGGCGGTCTGTTGTGGGGTAACGGCGGTGCCGGCGGATCCGGTGCGCCCGGAAAAACCGGTGGCGCCGGTGGGCCGGCGGGATTGTTCGGTAACGGCGGAACTGGTGGGGCCGGCGGCGTTGGCGTGACCGGCCTGACCGGGGCCGCGGGGCAGCGCGGCGGTATCGGCGGCTTCCAGACCTTGCAACCGCGAGGTGCACACGTG
>NZ_LKTM01000189.1 GCF_001417955.2 Mycobacterium gordonae
CGCGGGTGCTCGATACCGCGGGCCGGCCGATTCCCGGCCTGTACGCGGCCGGCAACACGATGGCCGCGCCCAGCGGCCTCGCCTACCCCGGCGGCGGCAACCCGATCGGCACCAGCATGTTGTTCAGTCACCTGGCCGTGCGGGACATGCTTGCCGCGCGGCCGCCTCGCTAGGTTTGGGCAAACACCGGGCCCGGTACGGCCCGGTTGAGTACGCTTCGGTAGGTCGTATCGGGCTGCGACAGCAAATCGATGGTGGCTTGCCGAGGGGTATCCGATGTCCTTTGTGTACGTGGTCCCGGAGACGGCATTGGCGGCGACCGGCGAGCTGTCGGCGATCGGTCAATCGATAGCCACGGCCCGTGCAGCGGTCGCGCTGCCTACGACGGCGATTCTGGCTGCGGCCGAGGACGAGGTGTCGGCGGCGATTGCTGCGCTGTTCGGGGCGCACGGACAGGCTTATCAAGCACTGAGCGGGCAGGCCGCCGCGTTCCACGACCAGTTCGTCCAGGGGCTGAGGAACGGCATGAACTCGTATGCCGCCGCCGAGGCCGCCCAGCGGCAGATATTGGACGGGATCAATGCGCCCTTCCGGTCATGGCTTGGGCGCCCGTTGATCGGCAACGGAGCCGACGCACCGGTCGGGTCCGGACAGGCCGGGGGAGCCGGCGGCCTGCTGTTCGGCAACGGCGGGACCGGCGGTGCCGGTGGCAGTGGCACCACCGCCGGCGGTGCCGGCGGCAACGGCGGATGGTTGTGGGGCAACGGCGGCGCCGGGGGCGCCGGTGGGAATTCCACGGCCGCCGGCGGGACGGTCGTCGGCGGAGTTGGGGGGAGCGGCGGTAATGCCGGTTGGCTCGGCGGCAATGGTGGTGCCGGCGGCGCCGGTGGACGGGCGATTGGCGGTAATGGAGGCGACGGCTTTGGCATTGTGGCCGTCGGGGGGGATGCTGCCACCAACGTTGCGGGTGGGGTGGTGTTCGGTGGTGACGCGGCGGGCGGCGGAGCGCAAGGCGAGGCCGTGACTGTCACTGGCGGGGCTGGTGGCCTGGGCGGCAACGGTGGCTTTCTCTGGGGCCACGGTGGTGCCGGCGGAGTCGGTGGGGATGCCTCCGGCGGCGGTGGCGGAGCCGGCGGCAGCTCGGTGGCTCAAGGTGGTAGCGCGCAGGCTCTGGCGGACAACAGTGGCGCGGTCGGAGGAAGCGCGAGTGTCGGCAGCGCCAA
>NZ_LKTM01000190.1 GCF_001417955.2 Mycobacterium gordonae
CCCTGGCCGCCGGTACCGCCATTGCGCACAGTCTGGCTGCCGGCGCCGCCGACGCCACCGTCACCGCCGATCCCTGCCGCACCGCCTTGGCCGCCCGCGCCTCCGACGCCGGTTACCCCACCGGTCCCGCTGCCTAGCGCGGTACCCCCAGCACCCCCGGCACCACCGTGGCCGCCGGCCCCGCCATTGCCGCCGAGGCCGCCGGTCCCGCCGGTGGCTCCGGCGACGGTTGCGTCCGCCCCGGTCGCTCCGGCGCCGCCGGCACCACCGAGACCACCCACACCGCCGGCGCCGCCGTTACCGCCGTTGCCCGACACCGCACCGCCGTGACCACCGGCACCGCCGACGCCACCGATTCCGCCGACCGCGCCCGTGCCGCCACCGGCACCCGGGGTAGCACCGTTCGCCCCTGCGGCGCCGGCCACACCGGCACCACCCGCACCACCGTTGCCGCCGTTGCCCGTTACGCCGCCGTCGCCGCCGGCACCACCAGTACCACCGACCACGCCGATACCGCCGGTACCGCCGTTGCCACCCGCTCCGCTGCCATCACCGTTACCGCCGGCGCCACCGACACCACCGTGACCAGCCGTCCCTGCATTGCCGCCGGCCCCGCCGTTGCCGCCGGCCGCGTTAGACCCACCGGCGGCAGTAAGGCCCAACCCACCGGCACCGCCGTTGCCGCCACTGGTGGCCGCGGCGCCCGCGGCGCCGTTCGCCGCGCCGAGCGAACCCGCTCCGCCCACACCACCGATGCCAGGGTTACCGCCCTGGCCGCCGGCGCCACCGTGAATGTTTCCGATATCGCCGTCGCCGCCGACACCGCCCGCACCCCCGAGTCCGGCGGCACCACCTGCACCACCCACCCCGCCGGCACCGAACATGCCCGTGCTGCCGGCAGCGCCGCCGGCACCACCATTACCGCCGGCACCGCCGACGCCTCCCGTCGCGCCACCCCCGACGGCGTCGAAGCCGGTGCCACCGGCACCACCGGCGCCTCCCGCACCACCGGCGCCCGCCGTGCTGAACACCGTCCCGCCGTTGCCGCCGAGGCCGCCGACACCGCCGTTACCGCCGGCGGCACCGGACAACGGGTCGCCGGCGCCACCGGCACCGCCCACGCCGCCCGCGCCACCCGCGCCGAAGAAGCCGGCGTTTCCACCGATACCGCCCGCGCCCCCGGTCAGGCCTGCGGCGGCACCGACGCCGCCCGTTCCGCCGATACCGCCGTTTCCGAACAAGATGCCGCCGGAGCCGCCGTTTCCGCCGGCGGCGCCCGCTCCACCCGTACCACCGATGCCGCCGGTGCCGAAGAGGCCGGCGGCGCCGCCGTTACCACCGACCTGGCCCGCCGCACCGGATCCGCCCGCGCCACCGTTGCCCCACAGCAATCCGCCCGCTCCGCCATTCGCGCCGGTTCCTGCGGCCCCGTCGGTGCCGTTCCCGATCAACGGACGCCCAAACGCTGCCTGGGTCGGCGCATTGATCAGGTCCATCACGCCCTGCAACGGCGATGCGTTCACCGCCTCGGCGGTCGAGTACGCGTTACTCGCAGATGTGAGGGTTTGCACAAACTGTTGGTGGAAGGCCTCCGCTTGAGAGCTCAGCGCTTGATAGCTCTGAGCATGCGAGCCGAAGAGCGCGGCGATGGCTGCCGACACCTCATCCTGCGCGGCCGGCAGCAAAGCAGCTACGGGTCTCGCCCAGACCCCGTTGGCCTCGTTGATCGACGCACCCAGACTCTGCAAATTCGTTGCCGCAGCAGCGAAGAGGTCAGGGGCAGCCACCAAATACGACATTGCTGAAACTCCTGTGGTTCATGGCCGACGGTTGGACACGCGATTGGGAATGTACATCCACGCGAGACCGAAACACCAGATCTGACAACACGTCTTTTCAGATTTCTCTGAGCGTGTCGGCGGGCCCACTGTTGGGCGCCGTTAGCCGAAGCTTGAATATCCACAATTCCACTATTGAATTCATGTTAGTAAGCGTCCGACCGACCCGGCGTTCACCTTCCGACACCTATCTGGTCACTGAATCTCGTTGCAGTACAACGGTTTTAGTCTGCTATTAGACATGGCCTACTGATGAGTAACCCTCTGATAAATGTGTCGATAGGTTGGCTAATATGGGAGTTGTCTATGAAGATTTTTGACTGATCGTTAGCTGAACACGAAGTAACGAAGTTTGCTAGGCCGCCTTCGACGGGGTCTCCGGACGACTGGAATGACACACGCCATGTGACAAAACTGGGCCAAAACGACACGCCGAAGGGCGGTCTGACGCCGCTCAGTCCTGGCGCTCGACTACTTGCCGTAGCGACGGTTGCGCATGCTGTAGTCGCGCAGCGCGCGCAGAAAATCGACCCGCCGGAACGCCGGCCAGTGCGCCTCGGTGAACCACATCTCCGAGTAGGCGCTCTGCCACAGCAAAAAACCGGACAGCCGCTGCTCGCCTGAGGTTCGGATCACCAGGTCGGGGTCGGGCTGCCCCGAGGTGTACAGATTTTCGGAAATTCCTTCAACGGTTACGGCGTCGATGAGTTCCTCGGCAGTGGCGCCGTCGGCGAGTCGCTTGCCCAACAACGCGCGCACCGCGTCGACGATCTCCTGACGGCCGCCGTAGCCCACCGCGACATTGACGTGGAACGACGCGTTCTGCGGTGTGGAGTCCACCGCGTCGCGTAACCGGCGGGCCTGCGCCTCGCCCAGCAACTCCAGGTCGCCGACGGTCCGGACGCTCCAATGGTTGGCCGGGGCGCAGATTTCTTCGACGACGTCGGTGATGATCTCGATCAGCGCGGCGAGCTCTTCGGGGTCGCGTTGCAAGTTCTCAGTGGAGAGGAGGTAAACGGTGGTCATTTCGATGCCAGCTTCCTGGCACCACCGCAGCATCTCGGCGATCTTGATCGCGCCCATCCGGTAGCCGACACTGACGTCGTCGTATCCCAGGCTGCGCGCCCACCGCCGGTTCCCGTCGCACAACACCGCGATGTGGCGTGGCAACTCGGATCGCGACGCGGCCAAACCCTGCCGCAGTCGCAGCTCGTAAAGCCGGTACAACGGCTCCTTGATCCGCGGCGGGATGATCTCCACGGAATCCCACACTACTGTGACCGACACCAAACTTCGGCTGCCATTTACGGCAATATCACGCCACGTCTGACGGGGTTCTCTCAGGCAGTCCCGTTAGGCTTGAGCGGAGACATTCACGATCGACGAGGCGAGGGCAGAAGCACAGATGAGCAGCCAGTCCAGCACGCTCACCAGTACAGAACCGGATCGGGAAGGTCCCTCGCCGGCCAACGCCGCGCATCAGATCGCCGAGGGCGTCGCCAAGGTTCTCAAGAAGCCCCGGTTCCGCGGCTGGATCCACGTCTATTCCGCGGGTGCTGCCGTTTTCGCCGGCGCATCGCTGGTCGCGGTGTCCTGGGCGCTGGACTCCACCAAGGCCGGCCTGGCGACGATGCTGTACACCTTCGCCACCATCATCATGTTCACCGTCAGCGCCACCTACCACCGCGTCAACTGGAAGTCGGACACCGCCCGCATCTGGATGAAGCGGGCCGATCACTCGATGATCTTCATCTTCATCGCCGGCAGCTACACGCCGTTCGCCTTGCTTGCCCTGCCCGGGCATGACGGACACGTCGTGCTGGCGATCGTATGGGGCGGTGCATTGGCCGGGGTCACGCTCAAGATGCTGTGGCCGACGGCGCCGCGCTGGGTGGGCGTGCCGCTGTACATCCTGCTGGGCTGGGTAGCGGTCTGGTACACCGGCTCGATCCTGCACAACGCGGGGGTCGCCGCGATGGTGCTGCTGTTCGTCGGCGGCGCTCTGTACAGCATCGGCGGAATTCTCTATGCGCTGAAGTGGCCTGACCCGTGGCCGTCGACGTTCGGCTATCACGAGTTCTTCCACGCCTGCACCGCGGTCGCGGCGATCTGCCACTACATCGCTATGTGGTTCGTCGTCTTCTGAGGTTTCAGAGTTGAGTCACGTCGGCCGGTGACCAGTACGCCTTCATCGCGGTGACTTTCCCGTCGGCGTCGAAGACCATCGTCTCGATCGGTTCGATCCGCATCTTGTGGTCGCCGGCGGTGATCGTCAGCCGGAAGTGGAAGGCCGCCTCGTTGCCCGAGACGCGCAGCGTCACCAGCTCGCACTCACGCTCGACGCCCGTGACCGACGAATAGAAGCCCTGGATGGCGCCGCTGCCGATGTGCACCTCGCCGCCGACGGGATCCTCGAGCGTGGCGTCATCGGCGTAGAAGGCTGCCAAGTCATCGGCGCTGCCGCTGGTCACCGTGGCGATGTAGCGGTTGACCGTGTCGGTGATCGCTTGCGTCCTGTCAGCGGTGTTCGGCATGTGACGCACGCTACTACCCGGGGATTCCCAGGGCGGCGGCGAGTTGGTCCGCGCCGGTCACCGGCAAGTCGCAGAGCCGGCCCCGGCACACGTACGCGGCGTCGGCCCCGGCCACCCGGTCGCGTCCGGCCAGCAGCGGCGACGAGTCCGGCGCGCCTCCGACGACGATCGTCCCGCCGGGCGCCAGCCGGCGGGCAGCGGTGAGCAACGGCGACGCCGGGCCGGCACACGCGACCGCGATCTGCAGCGGCCCGCGCACGGCGGCCTCGGCAACCGCCAGCCAGTGCCCGGCCGAACGTGGGGCGCGCGCCATCAGCACCGAATGCGCGTCCAGGGTTTCGCCCACGATATGTAGATACCGCTCGGCCAGGTCCCCCGAAGCCAGGTGTGCGGCAGCGAGCAGCGCCTCCGCGATGGACGAGGCCCCCGACGGCGTCGCCCCGTCCAGGGGATCGGCGGGTCTCAGCACGAGTTGCTCGGCGTCGTCGGCGGTGTCGAACCAGCGGCCCGGACGTTGCGGGTCGCTGAAATGCTCCACTGCGGTGTCCAGCAGCGCGGTGGCCGCAGCCAACCAGGTGTCGTCGGGACTCAACTGGTACAGCGCCAGCAATCCGGTGGCCAGCATCGCGTAGTCCTCCAGGATGGCCGCGCTGTCCCCCACCACCCCGGCGAGACTGGCACGCCGCAGTCGGCCGTCGACGACATGCACGTTTAGCAGCGCCGTCGCGCAACGCACTGCCGCGTGCGCCAAACTCGGGTCATCCAGAGCGACACTGGCTTCGGCCAGGGCGGTGATCGCCAGCCCGTTCCAGGAAGTGACCACTTTGTCGTCGCGTCCCGGCTGCGAGCGGGTGAGCCGGGCGGCGAGTAATGCGGCGCGCACCCGTCCCAGACGTTGTGGGTCTTCGGGATCGACGGGCAATTGCAGCACCGATGCCCCGTGCTCGAAGGTGCCCACTCGGGATACCCCGAAAACCCTCGCCGCCCAGCGCCCGTCGTCGGGTCCCAGCACCTCGGTCAGCTGCGGCGGCGTCCACACGTAGGTCGATCCCTCGCGCCCGTCGGCATCGGCGTCCAGCGACGAGGTGAACATGTCACCGTCGGCCAGGTCGTCGAGCAGAAAGCGCGCGGTCTGCGCGGCGACCCGGCGGGCCAGCGGATCCCCGGTCCGCCGGGCCCAATGGGAGTAGAACCGCAGCAGCAGCGCATTGTCGTACAGCATCTTCTCGAAATGCGGCACCACCCAGGCGTGGTCGACGCTGTACCGGGCGAAGCCGCCGGCAAGTTGGTCGTAGATGCCGCCGCGGGCCATGGCTGCACCCGCCCGCGACACCGCCTCCGAGACTTCGGATGACCCGGTGCGTTCGTAGTTGCGGAGCAGACCCTCGAGCAGCGCCGACGGCGGAAACTTCGGGGCAGTGCCGAATCCGCCGTGCACGACGTCCTGATCCCGCAGCACGGCGGCGACGGCGTCGTCACACAAGCCGGGCACGATCGCCGGCCCACCGCCCGGCAGCCCTGACGCCATCGAGCGCAATTCGCCGGCGATGTGGTCGGAGGCCTCCTCCACTTCGGCGCGCCGTTGTGTCCATGTCTCGTTGATCGCCGAAAGCAGTTGCAGAAACGCATCTTTGGGGTAGTAGGTGCCGCAGAAGAAGGGCCGTCCGTCCGGGGTGAGGAAGCACGTCATCGGCCAGCCACCCTGCCCGGTGAGCGCGACGGTGGCGTTCATGTAGACGGAGTCGATGTCCGGGCGCTCTTCGCGGTCCACCTTGATGCAGACGAACCCGGCGTTCATGGCCGCGGCCACCTCGTAGTCCTCGAACGATTCGTGGGCCATCACGTGGCACCAGTGGCAGGCGGCGTAACCGATGGACAGCAGCACCGGCACGTCACGCGCAGCGGCCTCGGCGAGTGCTTGCGGACCCCACTGCTGCCAGTGCACAGGGTTGTCGGCGTGCTGGCGCAGGTACGGGCTGGTGGCCTCGCCGAGTGTGTTAGTCCCGGGCAGGTCAGCCGGGCTCATGGGCCGAGCCCGGAGGCCGGTTTCTGTCAGCGTCGGTGGCCGGAGGCTCGACCGTGTCGGTGCCCTCATCGGCGGCCTGATCCGGCTCGGGGTGCTGGCGATCGAAGGACTCCGGGACCTTCTTCAACTGCCTGTTCATCGAACGGACCAGGAACACGGTGGCGACGATGAGCAGCACGACCACCACCAGCCCCAGGGGACTGGCCTTGCCGAAATCCGGTCCGTTGTTCTTCGGGCCGGCAGCGATCACGGTGAGCAGAAAGTGGTTCACGGCTCGAAGATCCCCTCGAACAGATCGGTCTCCGGTATGCGGGCCGGCACCCGCGAGCGGGCCAGCTCGAACTCTTCAGTCGGCCACAGCCGCTCCTGCCACTCGATCGGCGCGGCGAAGAACTCTGCGTTCGGATCGATCTGGGTGGCATGGGCGATGAGTGCATCGTCGCGTTGACCGAAGTACGCCGAGCACTCCACGCGGGTGGTCACCCGCTTCTCGAAGTGATCGTTCTCCGGCAGCCAGTGCGTCAGCCACTTCTCGAACGGACCCTCCTGGCCGTTCTTGGCGAACTCGTCCTGCAGCAGCTGCATCCGCGCCCGCAGGAAACCGTGCACGTAATACAGCTTGGACACCGACCACGGCTCCCCGGCGTCGGGGAACCGTCGATAATCGCCGGCCGCTTCGTAGGCGCCGACGGATACCTCGTGGCAGCGGATGTGATCGGGGTGCGGGTAGCCGCCGTTCTCGTCGTAGGTGATCATCACGTGCGGCTGAAACTCTCTGACCACCCGCACCAGCGCTTCGGTGGACTCTTCCAACGGCACCAGGGCGAAGCAGCCCTCAGGTAGGGGCGGCGGCGGGTCGCCCTTGGGCAGGCCGGAGTCGATGAAGCCCAGCCAGTGGTGTTCGACGCCCAGGATCTCGGCGGCCTTGGCCATCTCGTCCCGGCGAATTTCGTGTATGTGGCCGTGCACGTCCGGAAGGTCCATCGCCGGGTTCAGGATCTCACCGCGTTCGCCGCCGGTCAGCGTCACCACCATGACCCGGTGGCCCTCATCGGCGTAGCGCGCCAGCGTTGCGGCCCCCTTGCTGGATTCGTCGTCGGGGTGGGCGTGCACCGCCATCAATCGCAGTTTGCTCACGAGCTCCCTTGCATCTGTTCTTCCGAGTCCGTCCATTGGCCGCCCACCGACCGTGTGAGTGCCCCCTATACTTCCAGTTCTCCTGTACCCCACAACTCCCGAGGGCATGACTGAGCACTTGACCGAGGATTCCTTCGCCCGGCCCGAGGCACGCTATGGACGTGACCGGCTGTCGCGGAAAACGCGGCGCCGCGTCGTCATCGGCCTGACCGTACTGGTCCTGGCGGCGGGAGTGGGCATCGCGATCGTGGCTTACCGGCAAATCGGCTCCGGACCGGTCAAAGGCACCTTGGCCGGCTACGAGGTGATCGATGACCAGACGGCGTCGGTGACCATCAGCGTGTACCGCAGCGACCCGTCGCGGCCGGTCGACTGCATCGTGCGGATCAGGTCTAAAGACGGCAGCGAGACGGGCCGCCGCGAAGTGCTGGTGCCCCCGGCCGGCCAGAACACCGTGCAGGTGACCACAACGCTCAAATCGAGCAAGCCGCCGGCGATGGCGGACGTGTACGGCTGCGGCGCGGACGTGCCCGGCTATCTGCGGCCTCAGTGAGCGGATAGCAAAACGCCGAACTGCGGATATGTCAGTCATCTACCGTTTGCGCGGTGGTAACATGGATGAATGCACGGTCCTGCTTGGGACCGTGTATTGCTGCATTAGAGGCCGTGAGCAGAGCGGAGTTGCAGCACCCGGGGTGGGGACCCGCACACGCCCAACATCGGGACCACAGCTTGCGCGGAACAACAAGTACAAGGAGCGCCACGAGATGACGGACACTCAGGTGACCTGGTTGACCCAGGAGTCACATGACCGACTCAAGGCCGAGCTCGACCAGTTGATCGCGAATCGCCCGATCATCGCCGCCGAGATCAACGACCGCCGCGAAGAGGGCGACCTACGCGAGAACGGCGGATATCACGCCGCCCGCGAGGAGCAGGGCCAGCAGGAGGCCCGTATCCGCCAGCTGCAGGACCTACTCAACAACGCCAAGGTCGGTGAGGCGCCCAAGCAGTCCGGCGTAGCGCTGCCGGGTTCGGTGGTGAAGGTCTACTACAACGGCGACAAGGACGACAGCGAGACCTTTTTGATCGCAACCCGCCAGGAAGGCGTCAACGACGGCAAGCTCGAGGTCTATTCGCCGAACTCACCGTTGGGCGGTGCGCTGATCGACGCCAAGGTGGGCGAGACCCGCAGCTACAAGGTGCCCAGCGGCAACACCGTCGAAGTGACGCTGGTCAGCGCGGAGCCTTACCACTCCTGATTTCCCTGCGCGAGCAGACGCGAAATCGCACACGCGGGGTCCGCGCCGTGCGATTTCGCGTCTGCTCGCGGTAACTAACCGAGCGCCTGGTCCAGGTCGGCCAGCAGATCCGCAACATCCTCGATTCCCACCGAAAGCCGGACGAGATCGTCGGGAACCTCCAGCTGGGATCCGGCCGTGGATGCGTGCGTCATGGCACTGGGGTGCTCGATAAGCGACTCCACCCCACCCAGCGATTCGGCCAGGATGAACACGCGGGTCTGAGCGCACAATTTCTCGGCGGCCGCACGCCCGCCGCGCATCCGCACCGAGACCATGCCACCGAAACCGCGCATCTGCCGGGCGGCAACCTCATGCCCGGGGTGACCGGGCAGACCGGGATACAGCACGCCGCTCACCGCGGGATGGCCCGCCAGGAAATCCGCAACCGCGGCGGCGTTTTCGCTGTGCCGCTGCATCCGCAGCACCAGCGTCTTCAGGCCGCGCAGGGTGAGGTAGGCGTCGAACGGCCCGGGCACGGCGCCGGCCCCGTTCTGCAGAAACGCGAACGCCCGGTCCAGTTCCTCGTCGTTGGTCACCAGGGCGCCCCCGACGACGTCGGAGTGGCCGCCGATGTACTTGGTGGTCGAATGCAACACCACGTCCGCACCGAGCGTCAGCGGCTGCTGCAGCGCAGGGGAAGCAAAGGTGTTGTCCACCAACACTTTTGCTGAGCTGTCGGTGCCGATCTGAGCGATTCCGCTGATATCGGCGATCGACAGCAGCGGGTTGGTGGGCGTCTCAACCCAGATCAGTCGCGTCTGCGGGTTGATCGCGGCCCGCACGGCGTCCAGGTCCGACAGCGCCACCGGGGTGTACGCGATGCCCCATTGCGTAAACACCTTGTCGATCAGCCGGAACGTGCCGCCATAGGCGTCGTCGGGGATGACGACGTGGTCGCCGGGGCGCAGGAGCGCCCGTAGCGCACAGTCGGTGGCAGCCATGCCGGAACTGAACGCCCGCCCGTAAGTGCCGTCCTCCACCGCGGCCAGCGAGGCCTCCAGCGCCGAGCGGGTCGGGTTGCCGGTGCGCGCGTATTCGAACCCGCCACGCAGACCGCCGACCCCGTCCTGGGCGAAGGTGCTGCTGGCATAGATAGGTGTGTTGACGGCGCCGGTCGCCGGGTCGGGGCGGTAGCCGGCGTGGATGGCTTTGGTGGCAAGTCCGTTGAATGCGTGGTCGTCGCTCATCGACCGCCAGCCTAATCGCGCAACCGCGCGCCGTTGACGCTGCGGTGAGGGCGAGGAAGTGTGAGCGGCCCCCGCCCTCAGCGCAGAGTCAACGCCATCAGAGCGGCAAGCACACCGTTGTCATGATCTTGTCCGCCAGGGTCTGGCGCTTGCTGTCCCACAGCGGGAACAAAAACCCGACGTAGCAGATGATCGCGTCGACGAAGTGCGCGAGTTGCCGCACCAGTGACATCCCGAAACCGAGCGGCTCTCCGGTGACCTCGCTGACCACCTTGAACTTCAGGATGGACTTGCCGATGCTCGAGCCGGTCGTGCCCTGCCGGTATCCGTAGTTCCAGACCACGTACGCCAGGATCAGCAGCGACGCCAGGCCCTGCGCCAAAGTCCCGATGATCGACCCCTGGGTGTAGCAGTACTGCGCGACGTCGTACTGGTTGACGCTGGTGACGCATGACTCCTCTTGCGTGAGCATGTCGATAACCTGCGCGATACCCAGGACGACGATGACCGGGGCGTAGTCGATCAGAAAGGCCAGGAAACGGGTGATCCACGGCGTGTAGGCATCCGTCGACAACCCCTTGACCGCAGGTCCGGGCGGCGGCGGCGCGTACCCCCCGGCCGCTGGCGGAGGCGGCGGATAGCCGCCCGCGGGCGGTGGCGGCGGCGGAGGAGGAGGTGCTGATCCCCCGACGGACTGCGAGAAGTCACCACTGCTGCCGGGAGGGGGCGGCGCGGACGGCGGAAGGTGCCCACCCGAGGGCGCGGCGCCCGAGGAGCCAGGGGGCGGCGGCGGTGGCGGGTAGGACCCGCCGGGCTGATCGGTCATGGGCAACCCTTCCAAGAGCGGACTTTGCTGAACTCAGCCGGATACAGTACCGCAGCACCGAGAGCTGCGTCACAGCCCCACTAGCGCCGTCGCGTTCCTTCGGAGAGGAAGCCCAGCAGGTCGTAGCGGGTGATCACGCCGACCGGTTTGCCCTCCTCGACGACCATCAGGGCGTCCTGATCGCGTAACGCCTTGCCGGCGACGCTGACCATTTCCCCGGCGCCGATCAGCCGCAGCGGCGGGCTCATGTGCTGCTTGACCGCGTCGGCCAGCTTGGCCCGACCCTCGAACACCGCCGACAGCAGTTCGCGTTCTGAGACACTGCCGGCGACCTCCCCGGCCATCACCGGCGGCTCAGCCCCCACCACCGGCATCTGCGACACCCCGTACTCCCGCAGGATCCCGATGGCGTCGCGCACGGTCTCCGAGGGATGGGTGTGCACCAGGTCGGGCAGCGCGCCGGACTTGCGGCGCAACACGTCGCCAACCGTCGACTCGGCGGCCGAGCCGTCGAGCCGGCTGCGCAGGAATCCGTACGACGACATCCAGGCGTCATTGAAGATCTTCGCCATGTAGCCGCGGCCGCCGTCCGGCAGCAGCACCACGATCACCGCGTCGGGCCCGGCGTGCTCGGCCACCTTCAGGGCGGCGACGACGGCCATCCCGCACGATCCGCCGACGAGCATGGCCTCCTCGCGGGCCAGCCGTCTGGTCATCTCGAAGGAGTCGGAGTCCGAGACGGCGATGATCTCGTCGGGCACCGACGGGTCGTAGGCCGCCGGCCAGAAATCCTCACCGACACCCTCGACCAGATAGGGCCGCCCGGTGCCACCGGAGTACACCGATCCCTCCGGGTCGGCGCCGATGACGCGCACCCGCCCGTCCGATACCTCCTTGAGGTAGCGTCCGGCGCCGGTGATCGTGCCGCCGGTTCCGATGCCGGCGACGAAGTGAGTGACCTTGCCGTCGGTGTCCGCCCAGATCTCGGGGCCGGTGGTCGCGTAGTGACTGGCCGGCCCTTCGGGGTTGGAGTACTGGTCCGGTTTCCACGCGCCCTCTATTTCCCGGACCAACCGGTCGGAGACGCTGTAGTAGCTGTCCGGGTCCTCCGGCGGCACCGCTGTCGGGCAGACGACCACCTCGGCGCCGTACGCGCGCAACACGTTTCGCTTGTCCTCACCGACCTTGTCAGGGCAGACGAACACGCATTTGTAGCCGCGCCGCTGGGCCACCAGGGCCAGTCCGACCCCGGTGTTGCCCGACGTCGGCTCGACGATCGTGCCGCCTGGCCGCAGCTCCCCGCTGGCCTCGGCGGCGTCGATCATCCGCTCGGCGATCCGGTCCTTCGAGCTGCCACCGGGGTTGAGGTACTCCACCTTCGCGGCCACGATGCCCGCGCCTTCGGGGACGACGGAGTTCAGCCGAACCAGGGGCGTGCCACCGATGAGGTCACTGAGGTGCTGCGCGATCCGCATGCGCCTATCGTCGCAGGCCCTCTCGCAGGCCGCACAACCGCTCGGCGGGTGTCAGCCGGTCGCCTCGCGGATGTACTCGCCGATCTGGCGCAGCGAGCGCACGGCTTCGGGCAACAGCGGCCCGGCGACCTGGAAGTCGTGAACCTGGCCCGGCCACACGCGCACCTCGGCCGGCACGCCGGCGGCCGCCAGTCTGCTCGCCGCCAACTGCGCGTCGTGCAACAGCACCTCGGATCCGGACACATGGATCAATGTCCGCGGCAGGCCCGGCGCGATGTGGTCCAGCGGCTCGTAAATCTCTTCCGGCTGACCGTTCACGGTGTTCTTCGCGGCGCAGCTAGCAACCAAAGCGCCGAGCGCATCGAAGGCCCTCGCGGGGAACATCGCATCCGTTTTGATGTTGGGATGAGACTGCTTGGCTTCCTTTGCCAGCTGCAGCAGTGGCGAGATCGCAACGAGGGCTGCGGGCTCTTCACCTTCGCGCAGTAGGCGCTGCGCGAGAGACAGCGCGAGGTACCCGCCGGCGGAGTCGCCGCCCAGCACAATCTGATCCGGTTCGTAGCCCAGCAACCGGAGCCATCGGTAACCGTCGTGGCAATCGTCGAGCGCCATCCCGATCGAATGCTTGGGCATCAACCGGTAGTTGACGACGAGAACGGGTGCGTCAGCGAACTTCGACAGCGATTCGACCAGTCGGCCGTGAGAGTTTGCTCCGCAGGTTAAGAATGCACCGCCGTGCAGGTAGAGCACGACTCGCCGGGTCCCGTCCGCCGGCAGCACGCCCGTCGCGCGAACCAGCTGGGCCGACGCATTAGGCAAGGTCACCTCGGCCCTGACGGTACTGGTGGCAGGTAGCAGCACGCGTGCCGCATGGTCGATGAGTCCCCATGGCCAGGGCAGGTGCGGTACGTAGCTACCGGCCGCCAAAACCGGTCGGATCGTCACGCGAGACGCAAGCGTAGCGAACCGGGCGGCAACACTTGGCCCAGACTCGACAACCTCGACGGGAGCCCCGTCGCTGATCGCGAATCTGCGTGCTTCGAGTCTACGAGCCTTCAGCGCGTCGCGCGGGCGAATGGCGACTCTAGGTGCGCCAGAGACCTTACTGGGTGCGGTCATGCTCAACACTTCCTACGCCGTTGTAGTCCGATACAGCATGCGACGAAGAAGCTGAGCAATTCGTTCAGCCAACCTCGCAGACTTAGCTTGACAGTCCTCTACCCACTCAACTTCCTAGTAATCGCTTTCGATACCACATCTGTGTCACACCGTAACCGGTTTGTTTGTCAGCTACCCCCGAAATGAGCACAACCGTCCTAAACTGATGCCCGTGGGCGTGCATGTGCCGCGGCGTTCGACGATCGCTCTGGCCACAGCGGGTGCACTCGCCTCGACAGGCTCGGCCTATCTGGGCGCACGCAACCTGCTGGTTGGTCAGGCGACGCATGTGCGCACCGTGATCCCGAAGAACTGGGATCCACCGCCGCGTGCCGACGGCGTCTATGCCCCCGGCGGTGGCCCGGTGCAGCGGTGGCGGTACGGAACGCCGTTCGATCTGCACCTGATGATCTTCGGCGACTCGACCGCGACCGGATACGGGTGCGCCACCGCGGAAGAAGTACCCGGCGTGGTCATCGCCCGGCGGCTGGCCGAGCAGTCCGGTCTACGAATCAGGCTGAGCACTAAAGCCATCGTCGGAGCCACGTCCAAGGGAGTTCTCGGTCAGGTCGACGCGATGTTCGTGGCAGGGCCCCCGCCGGACGTCGCGGTGATCATCATCGGCGCGAACGACATCACCGCACTCAACGGTGTCGGACCGTCCGCCCAGCGGCTCGGCACGTCGGTGCGCAAATTGCGCAACCGGGGCGCCGTCGTAGTGGTCGGTACCTGCCCGGACTTCGGGCTCATCACCGCCATCCCGCAGCCGCTGCGGTCACTGGCGCGCACCCGAGGTTTGCAACTCGCCCGTGCCCAGGCCGCGGCCGTCCGGGCGGCCGGTGGAGTGCCGGTTCCGCTGGCGCATCTGCTGGCCCCCAAGTTCCGGGAGATGCCCGAGTTGATGTTCTCCTCCGACCGCTACCACCCGTCGGCGGCCGGCTACGCCGAAGCGGCCGAACAGTTGCTGGTGGCACTGTGTGAAGCACTGAGCGAGAGGATTCCTGCGTTGGCGCGGCCCATTGCGCTGCCGGTCGTGGCTGCCCGCCGAACCATCGTGTCCCGGTGGTGGCCGCGCCCGTCACCGGTGCGTGCGACCGCCGCGGTTGCCTCCGGGTAGGGCGCGTTAGGCTCGGCTTCGCAACCCCAATCGAGGAGCCGTCATGCCGGAAGCCGTCATCGTTTCAACCGCCCGCTCGCCGATCGGCCGCGCCATGAAAGGGTCGCTGATCAGCATCCGGCCCGACGATCTGGCTGCGCAGATGGTGCGCGCCGCGCTCGACAAGGTGCCCGCGCTCAACCCGCACCAGATCGACGACCTGATCATGGGTTGCGGCCAGCCCGGCGGTGAGTCCGGCTTCAACATCGCGCGCGTGGTGGCGGTGGCGCTCGGCTACGACTTCCTGCCGGGTACCACGGTCAACCGGTACTGCTCGTCGTCGCTGCAGACGACTCGGATGGCGTTCCACGCGATCAAGGCCGGTGAGGGCGACGTCTTCGTCTCCGCCGGTGTCGAGACGGTGTCCCGGTTCGGGAAGGGCAATGCCGACGGTTGGCCCGACACCAAGAACCCGTTATATGACGCTGCTCAGGAGCGGACGACCGCCGCGGCCGCGGGAGCCGACGAGTGGCACGACCCGCGCGCCGACGGCAACGTTCCCGACATCTACATCGCGATGGGACAGACCGCCGAAAATGTCGCGCTGCTGACCGGCATTTCTCGCGAGGACCAGGACCACTGGGGTGTACGCAGTCAGAACCGGGCCGAGGATGCCATCAAGAGCGGGTTCTTCGAGCGCGAGATCTCGCCGGTCACGCTGCCGGACGGTTCGACGGTCAGCACCGATGACGGGCCGCGGGCGGGCACCACGTACGAGAAGATCAGCCAGCTCAAGCCGGTGTTCCGGCCCAACGGCACGGTGACGGCGGGCAACGCCTGCCCGCTGAACGACGGTGCCGCGGCGGTGGTGATCACCAGTGATGTCAAGGCCAAGGAGCTGGGCCTGAAGCCGTTGGCGCGCATCGTGTCGACCGGCGTCAGCGGGTTGTCCCCCGAGATCATGGGGCTGGGCCCGATCGAGGCGTCCAAGCAGGCTCTGCAGCGGGCCGGTATGTCGGTGGGCGACATCGACCTGTTCGAAATCAACGAGGCCTTCGCAGTTCAGGTGCTGGGGTCGGCGCGCGAGTTGGGTATCGACGAGGACAAGCTGAACGTCTCGGGCGGCGCCATCGCTTTGGGCCACCCGTTCGGTATGACCGGCGCCCGGATCACCGCCACGCTGCTCAACAACCTGACCACGCACGACAAGACATTCGGCCTGGAGACAATGTGTGTTGGCGGCGGGCAGGGCATGGCGATGGTGATCGAGCGGCTGAGCTAGCGGCTTTGGCGGCTGTGGCGTTGACTCTGCGTTGAGGGCGGCGGCCACTCGACATTTGTCTCCCTGCACGCAGAACCAACAGCGCTGTCGGCGGCTGTGGCGTTGACTCTGCGTTGAGGGCGGCGGCCACTCGACGTTTGTCGCCCTGGACGCAGAACCAACAGGGGATGTCGGTACCCGCGGCCACGATGTCGGCATGAACAGCCCGCGGCAACCATTCATCGGCAGTGAGGCGCTGGCCGCCGGCATCTTGAACCGCCATCAATTACGCACCTATTACCGCGCGATCATGCCGAATGTCTACCTGGACAAGCGGATTGAGCCGTCCTTGCAACAGCGAACAACAGCGGCGTGGCTGTGGTCGCGGCAGCAGGCGGTGATCGCCGGCGCCGCCGCGTCGGCACTGCACGGCTCGAGGTGGATCGACCCGGCGGCGCCGATCGAACTGATCTGGCGCAATGCCAGGGCGCCGCAGCGCGTCATCACCCGTGCCGATCTGCTGTTGGAAGGCGAAACCCAAGTCCTGAAAGGCCTTTCGGTGACGACACCCGAGCGCACGGCATTCGACATCGGCCGCCGCGGGGCGTTGGGTCGCGCCGTCGCCGATCTCGATGCACTCGCTGCCGCGACGGACTTCAAGGTCAGCGACGTCGTTGAGCTGGCTGCCAAGCATCGGCACGCGCGGGGTTTGCGCAAATTGGAGGCCGCGTTGGAACTCGTCGACGCAGGCGCGCAATCGCCGAAAGAGACTTGGCTGCGCTTGCTGTTGATCGAGGCGGGTTTTCCGACGCCCCGGACTCAGATTCCGGTGCTGGGCCGCGACGGCTTCCCCCGCTACTTCCTCGACATGGGCTGGGAGGACATCTTGTTGGCCGTCGAGTACGACGGGGATCAGCATTGGACCAACCCCGACCAGCACGCCTCGGACGTTGACCGCCTGGAGTACCTGAACCGCATGGGTTGGACCGTGATTCGGGTGGTCGGCCGGCACCGGCCAAGCGATGTCATTCGACGGGTTCGGTGCGCTTGGGACACCCTGACGCGCTGTTGATTCTGCGCGTACGGCGACAAACTGCGAGAGGCCGCCGCCGCCTACGCAGAACCAAAGCCGAAGCAGACGGCACCACACCCCGAGAACGCGTCGTTGACTCTGCGCGTACGGCGGCAAACTGCGAGAGGCCGCCACCCCCTACGCAGACTCAACGCCCGAAGTGGTGTCGCGCAGCCCGCGCAGCCGCGCCAGCCGCGCAGGCCGCGCACCCCCCGCCGCAAGGGCGCACAACCCCCAAAGGAAAAGCCGGCACACCGAAATGGTGTGCCGGCTTTGCCCGTCGAGGGGCTAGTCGTTCTGCAGATAACTCAGCAGACGCAGGATCTCCAGGTACAGCCACACCAAAGTCACGGTCAGGCCGAGGGCGATGCCCCAGGCGGCCTTCTCCGGCGCACCGGCGCGGATCATCTGGTCGGCGGCGTCGAAGTCGATGAGGAAGCTGAAGGCTGCGATACCGATGCACACCAGCGAGAAGATGATCCCGATTGGACCGGCGCTGCGCAGACCCAGGCCCTCGCCGCCACCGACGTGGAACATCGCCAGCACGAAGTTGCCGAGCATCAGCACCAGCACACCGAACATCGCCGCGACCAGCATGCGAGTGAACTTGGGCGTGACGCGGATCGCGCCGGTCTTGTAGACGACCAGCATGCCGAAGAACACCCCGAGAGTGCCCAGTACCGCCTCACCGATCAGCACCCCGGCATTGGCCGAGCCCACTGAGAAGTTAGCGAGCAGGAACGAGATGGCGCCCAGGAACAAGCCCTCGAGCGCGGCGTAGCTGAGCACGATCGCCGGGTTGTCCTGCTTGCGACCGAACGTCGCGATCAACACCAGCGCCAAACCGCCGAACGCACCGACCATGGTCAGCGGCATCGCCAGCTTCAGATTGGTCGCGACCAGGAAGTAGGAAACGATGGCGGTGGTCGACAGCATCGCCAGCGTCAGGCCGGTCTTGGTGACGACGTCATCGATGGTCAGCGGACGCGAAGCGCGCGCCTCACGACCCTGTTGGTAGGGAGCGTAGGGGTCGGCCGGGTAGCCCGACTGCACGCCGGGGCCGAATTGCGCGTATCCGCCCGCCTGCTTCGGCAGCGAACGAAATACCGGGTTACTTGTCTCCCGCACCGTCGGATCCTCTCTCAAATGGCTGTGGCTTCGAGCGTGCGAACAATCGCTCAACGAGTGGTCGTCCGCCCGAGTTCCCGGCGGAGCTGCTGTTTTATCGTCAGTCCTGGACCCGTATAGCTCGACCAGGTCAACCTAAACCTTAGCCCCGCGGTCAATGCCGGGCGAGTCACGATCTAGATTGCTCGTCAAACTCATGGTCAGGCACGGCCAGGTGGAGTAGGCAGGTCCGACCGGATTGCGGCGAGGGGAGACGAGCGCATGACTGGGGTCGCTGAGGGGGCCGTTACGGGGGAAACCGACGAAATCCTGACCCGCGTCGTCGACGGCGTCGGATACGTCACCCTCAACCGGCCCAAGGCCATCAATTCGCTGAACCAGACGATGGTGGACCTGCTCAGCACCGTGCTCATCAGATGGGGACGCGACGACGCGGTGCGCGCGGTGGTGCTCACCGGCGCCGGTGAGCGCGGACTGTGCGCCGGCGGCGACGTCGTGGCCATCTATCACAGCGCGCGCAAGGACGGAGTCGACGCGCGCCGGTTCTGGCGCGACGAATATCTGATGAACGGTCTGATCGGCCGGTTCGCGAAGCCCTATGTGGCCGTGATGGACGGGATCGTGATGGGCGGCGGCGTCGGGGTGAGCGCGCACGCCAACACCCGGGTGGTGACCGACACTTCGAAGGTCGCGATGCCCGAGGTGGGCATCGGGTTCATCCCGGACGTCGGCGGGATGTACCTGTTGTCCCGCGCCCCCGGCAAGCTCGGCCTGCATGCCGCGCTGACCGGAGCACCGTTCAACGGACCCGACGCCATCGCACTGGGATTCGCCGACCACTACGTGCCGCACAGCGACCTCGACGCGTTCACCGCGGCGGTCGCGACCAACGGCGTCGAAGGCGCACTGGCCAGACACGCCGTCGAACCTCCACCGAGTGAGCTTGCCGCACAACGAGAGTGGATCGACGAGTGCTACGCCGCGGACAGCGTGATCGATATCGTCGCCGCGTTGCGAGACCATGACGCCAAGCCGGCCAACGAGGCCGCCGATCTCATCAGCACCCGCTCCCCCATCGCCTTGTCGGTGACCTTCGAGGCGGTACGTCGCGCCGCTCAACTCGAAACCCTCGAAGACGTTCTCGTGCAGGACTATCGGGTGTCGTCGGCCTCGCTGCGCTCACACGACCTGGTGGAGGGCATTCGCGCGCAACTGGTCGACAAGGACCGCAATCCGAAGTGGTCGCCGGCATCGTTGGACGAGGTCACCGTGGCCGACGTCGCGGCATACTTCGCGCCCGTCGACGACGACCTTCAGTTCTAGAAAGGCAGCACATGGCGTACGAAACCATCCTGGTCGAACGTGAAGAGCGGGTCGGCATCATCACACTGAACCGGCCGAAGGCGCTCAACGCGCTCAACAGCCAGGTGATGAACGAAGTGACCAGCGCGGCAACAGAATTGGACAATGACCCGGCCATCGGGGCGATCATCATCACCGGCTCGGCCAAGGCGTTCGCCGCCGGCGCCGACATCAAGGAGATGGCCGGGCTGACATTCGCGGACGCCTTCGGAGCTGATTTCTTCGCACCCTGGGGCAAGCTGGCCGCCGTGCGGACCCCGACGATCGCGGCGGTCGCCGGGTATGCGCTCGGCGGTGGGTGCGAGCTGGCGATGATGTGCGATCTCCTGATCGCCGCCGACACAGCGAAATTCGGCCAGCCGGAGATCAAGCTCGGCGTCATTCCCGGGATGGGCGGCTCCCAGCGGCTGACCCGGGCCATCGGCAAGGCCAAGGCGATGGACCTCATCCTGACCGGTCGGACCATCGACGCCGCGGAAGCCGAACGCAGCGGCCTGGTTTCGCGAATCGTGCCCGCCGACGACCTGCTCACCGAGGCCAAGGCCGTCGCCACGACCATCTCGCAGATGTCGCTGCCGTCCGCTCAGATGGCCAAGGAGGCCGTCAACCGGGCCTTCGAATCGACACTGACCGAAGGACTTCTCTACGAGCGCCGGCTCTTTCACTCCACCTTCGCCACCGACGACCAGTCCGAGGGCATGACGGCCTTCATCGAAAAGCGCCCGCCCGACTTCAACCACCGATGAGCGAATCCCCGGCCGCCGCAACCACCGAGCAGGACCCGGCGGAGCACACAGACGCCGCGGCAACGGCCCCCTGGTGGCACCGCTACCGCGGCCGCTGGTGGGTCCGCCACTACACCTACACCGGGACCCTTTTCGGCCTGATCTTCATCTGGTTGTCGCTCACACCGTCGTTGCTGCCGCGCGGTCCGCTGTTCCAGGGCGTGGTCAGCGGTTGCTCGGGCGCCATCGGTTACGGCCTGGGCGTATTCGCCGTCTGGCTGGTCCGCTACATGCGGTCGCAGAACACCAGTCCCCCTGCGCCGCCGTGGGTTTGGCCGCCACTGATCGGGGTCGGCGCGATCGGCGTCGTCGTCATGGCCGTCCGGTTCCATGTCTGGCAGGACCACGTGCGCGACATGATGGGCGTCGAGCACCTGAAATGGTACGACTATCCGCTCACCGCGGTACTCGGAGTGATCGTGCTGTTCTCGCTGGTCGAGATCGGCCAGCTCATCCGCCGGCTGGTCATTGTGCTTGTGGGACAAGTAGACCGGATCGCACCGTTCCGGGTGTCCGCGACCATCGTGGTGATCGGACTGATCGTGTTGACGATCACCTTGCTCAACGGCGTCGTCCTCAAGTTCGCAATGCGTTCGATGAACGGCAGTTTCGCCGCGGTCAACAACGAAATGGACCCCGGCTTCAGCCCGCCCAAGTCCAAGCTGCGCTCGGGCGGCCCGGAGTCACTGGTGTCCTGGGAGTCCCTGGGACACCAGGGCCGCATCTTCGTCGAGGGTGGGCCTGCGGTCAGCAAACTGAGCGCATTCAACGGCACCCCGGCCATTGAACCGATCCGGGCGTACGCCGGGTTGAAATCCGCCGAAGACATCGACGCGACCGCCGACCTCGCGGCCCGGGAGTTGTTGCGCACCGGCGGATTACAACGCGCCGTGGTCGCGGTGGGGACCACCACCGGTACCGGCTGGATCAACGAGGCCGAAGCCTCGGCGCTGGAGTACATGTACAACGGCAACACCGCGATCGTGAGCATGCAGTACTCCTTCCTGCCCAGCTGGCTGTCGTTTCTGGTGGACAAGGAGAACGCCCGGCACGCCGGGCAGGCGCTGTTCGAGGCCGTCGACAAGCTGATCCGGCAGATGCCGGAGTTCAAGCGGCCCAAGCTGGTCGTCTTCGGCGAGAGCCTGGGGTCGTTCGGCGGTGAGGCGCCGTTCATGAGCATCAACAACGTGCTGGCCCGTACCGACGGCGCCCTGTTCAGCGGGCCGACATTCAACAACACCATCTGGACCCAGCTGACCGCGAACCGCGACAACGGCTCACCGGAATGGTTGCCGATCTACGACGACGGCCGCAACGTGCGGTTCGTCGCCCGGCCGGAGAACCTGGACCGCCCCAAAGCAGCCTGGAATCATCCGCGGGTGGTCTATCTGCAGCACGCATCCGACCCGATCGCCTGGTGGACGCCCGACCTGATGTTCAGCAAACCGGACTGGCTGCGCGAGAAGCGGGGCTACGACGTGGTGCCCGAGATGCGCTGGTTCCCGTTGGTGACGTTCCTGCAGGTGTCGGCCGACATGGCGGTCGCCGTCGACGTCCCCGACGGCCACGGCCACCGCTACGTCGCCAACTGCGCCGACGGCTGGGCCGCGGTGCTGTCGCCGCCGGGGTGGACGCCGGACAAGACCGCGAAGTTGCGGCCCCTGTTGCACGCCGACTCGACGGCGGGAACCTCCGGCTAGCGGAGCCGACGGCGTGTCAGGTCAGGACGGGCTGGCCTGAACCGACCTCCGCCAGCACGCCCGCGGCGACCAGCGCGTGATATCCACCCACGACGTCCGTCGCGCGGTGCAGACCGAGGTCCAGCAGCGCCGCGGCGGCCAGGCTCGAGGTGTAACCCTCCGAACACAAGATGACCCACTCGACGTCGTCGCCGGCGGCCTGCGGCAGCCGCGCGTCACTGGTCGGGTCACACCGCCATTCCAGAACGTTGCGCTCGATCACCAACGCGCCGGGCACCTCACCTTCGCGGGCGCGCTGAGCGGCCGGCCTGATGTCGACCAGCACCGCTCCCCGGCGCAGGGCCTCGGGCACCTGATCGGCCGGCAATCGCTGGTAGCGCTCGCGGGCGTCCTGAAGAATCCGGTCGATCCTGCTCATCAGGGCCCTTCGGGTTGATCGGTCAATACGGTGCGCTGGCGGCGCAGCGTGTTGCGCTCGGTGACGTCGTAGTAGGACATGGCGGTCAGCGGCGGGGAGTAGGCGTGCACACTCAGCGTCGGCGCCACCGGCGCCGGGGTGGTGATCGCTGCGGGGCGAGGCGCCCACACCACGTCGTGCACCCAACCCAGCGGGAAGCCGGCCTGGTCACCGGCGTCGAGCCGACGTCGGCGCAATCGGCTTCCGTCCCAACGATATTCGCTGAGGGAACCGGAAAGCACGGTCAGCGCCCCCAGCGAGCCGCCATGGTCGTGCAGTTCGGTGGCGTGCCCGGGGACCCAACTGATCAGCCAGATGTCGAGCTCGTCGTCGCCGTAAATGCGGGTGAACCAGCGTTCGGTCTCCGGCACACCACCGTCGGGCAGCAGGTGGTCGCACCGTCCGCTGAGGACGTCATCGGCGGCCAGATCGGTGGCGTGCAGCAGATCGGGTACCCGCAGCCGGGTAGGGCCTGAACTTGGGTTGTTGACGCCGGGGTACGGACGAGCGAGGGCGATAGCCATGGAAAAACTCCGGAGTGTGAAACGGATTGGGCAAGCGGCGGCGCGTCAGGGCCGACAACACTCGCAACAAAATCCGAACCGCTCCATCACGCCGACAGTCTTGCATAGATTGAGACCCGTGCGCGGACACCGACGATGGGCAGCGCTGCTCGGCGCGCTGGCGTGCCTGCCGGCAGTCGCGGCCTGCTCGCACAGCGATGACGGGGGCAGGACCACATCGTCGCCGGCCCGATCGTCGACCACGGCCGGTTCGCTCCCGCCGGGCGCGATCGGCATCTCCCCCGGCGGCGTGACCACCCGGGTCGATGCCCCCGCGGAGTCGACCGAGGAAGAGTATTTCCAGGCCTGCCATGCCGCGAAGGTGTGGATGGACGCTCAGGGCGGCACCGGCGAAACGCAGATCGAGCCCTATCTGGCAATGGTGCAGACGTCCGCGCCCGGCACTGCGGGCAGCTGGAACAAGCGCTGGGCGGAACTTGGCCCGGAGCGTCAGGCCGCGGTGATCGTGGCGGCGCAAGCCGCCGGCAGAGGTGAATGCGGTTGACCAATCACAGCGCCTGCTGAATTGAAATCACGCCTGCGCAAAACTGTCAGCCGGTTCCAGCAGGCAACCGCTCGCCAAGCACAATGTGGGCATGTCCGGACCAATACCGCTTCGCCCGCACGGGACCTCTGCAAGTCGCGTCGCGCTGGCCCTGGGCAGCGGCGGCGCCCGTGGATACGCCCACATCGGCGTGATCCAGGAGCTGCAGGAGCGGGGTTATGAAATCGTCGGCATCGCCGGCTCGTCGATGGGCGCCCTGGTGGGCGGTGTGCAGGCCGCCGGACGCCTCAACGAGCTTGCCGACTGGGCCACGTCGCTCACGCAACGCACGATTCTTCGCCTGCTGGACCCCTCACTCACCGCGGCGGGAGTGTTGCGGGCGGAAAAGATCCTGGACGCGGTCCGCGACATCCTCGGCCCGGTCACCATCGAAGAACTGTCGGTCCCGTACACCGCCGTGGCCACCGATCTGCTGACCGGCAAGTCCGTGTGGTTCCAGCGTGGCCCCCTGGACGAGGCGATCCGCGCTTCCATCGCCATTCCGGGTGTGATCGCCCCGCACGAGGTCGGTGGACGGCTACTGGCCGACGGAGGAATCCTGGACCCGCTTCCGATGGCGCCGGTCGCGGCCGTCAATGCCGACCTGACCATCGCGGTCAGCCTCAACGGCAGCGAACCGGGCGCCACCCGGGACGCCGAACCGGGCGTGACCGCTGAGTGGCTGAACCGCATGGTGCGCAGCACCACCGCGCTGCTTGACACCAACGCCGCCAAATCGCTGCTCGACCGGCCGACGGCGCGGGCGGTCCTGAGCCGGTTCGGGGCGACGCCGCCGGAGACGGAGTCCGACGACTGGTCGGACTCTTCCGAGAGTCCGGACGACGACACACCCGAAGTGCCCAAGCTCGGCAGCTTTGAGGTGATGAACCGGACGATCGACATCGCCCAGTCCGCACTGGCCCGACACACGCTGGCGGCCTACCCGCCGGACCTGCTCATCGAGGTGCCGCGCACCACCTGCCGCAGCCTTGAATTCCATCGCGCGGTCGAGGTGATCGCCGTCGGCAGGGCGCTGGCCGCTCGCGCATTGGACGCTTTTGAGAATGCCGATGACGACGACACGCAAGCGCCCGCAATCGAGGGTTGATATATCGTTTACGGCCCGTCATATCCGGTAAATACCCGGGGTTAAATCGCATAGGTCGTCGCAATAACTCCGATCGACTAGGCGCGTTTGCGCCCCGGCCCAGTGTGGGCGGCCGCTTTGCGCTGCAACTCGGCGACCAGGTCCGACGGGTGGAGTTGCTGAGCCAGCCTGTTGAGCGCCAACCGCACCACGGCACTACGCGTGGCGTCCACCCGAGGCTTCGCGAAACGCGCTGCGGTACGGATGGTTTCGAGAAAAGCATCAGTCGGTTCGTCGAGATAGATCGAGACCTTGGTCAGCTGCGTCGGCCCCGCCGGCCGCACCGGCGACGAGGGCGCGCCCGCCTGCGGCGGGGCGGCAGGCCGCAGCGGCGGCTGCGGAATCGGCGCGGGACGCCCGCGGTAGTGCCCCACCGGAACTGCATTGCGCTGCGCCGTGCCATTTCGTGCGGTTACGCCATAAGTCATGGTGTTTCCCTTTCGAAGTTGTGGAGGAAGCAATTAACGCAGCGCTCCGGCATTTCAAGAGTTATGACGCTGCGACCAGCTAGGTATAACACGCTGACGATTGGCGCAACAACCGACGAAAAGCCCGAAAAACGCTGATTACATACCGATTCAACAATTCTTCAACGTCCGGTTCGCAGGCACTGAACGGCACGGCGTGATCAGACCCCCAAGAAGCGCGCGACGGCGGCGGCTTCGCGGCGACCCTGCACACGTCCGGCCTGGGCCGAGCCGATCCGGCAGCGCGGATCCAGCGGATTGGCACCGAACGCCGCGAGCGAGCCGTCGTCGGCGAAAACGCTGAAAGTCTTCCCGGCGAAGGCCGCGATCTCGGCGGCGGGCCCGGGACCGAAGGGCGACGGCGCGTCGGCGCCCGCCGGCACCAGCACGACGGCCACGTCACAGTCGTCGGCCACCCCGACGTTGACCGTGCTGTGCACACCACCGTCCATGTACCGCCGGCCTGCGATCGTCACCGGCGGCCACGCCCCGGGCACCGCGCAACTGGCCGCCACCGCATCGACCAACCCGACCCCGCTGTCGCGGTCGAAGACGACCAATTCTCCTGTCCCCGTGTCGACTGCGACGAGCCGCACGGCACGCTCCGGCCACTCGTGCGAGGGCAGGCGGGCAGCGATCACCTCGCGCCGGACGGATTCCGGGACGGTGTCGACGGCGAGTGCCACCCCGCCGATCCGCTTCAGTCGCCCTGTAGTTCTGTCCCCGCCGGGAGCGCGCGGTTCGCGCAGCGCGTCCAGAAACAGCTCGGTGATCGCCTCGATGTCGACGCCGGGGTCCATCTCAGCAGAAGTCTCGGCGACCTGCCGATCGAACAGCGTCTGCAACGAACAGCCGCTGGTGATCTGCGCCGCGACGGTCGAACCCGCGGATGTGCCGACCAGCACGTCGGATTCCAGCAACCGTTGCGCGGCCGGCGGGGACTCGTCGGCGATACCGCGCAGAATCCCTGTCTCCCAGGCGATTCCGGCTACCCCACCACCGGCCAGCACCAGCGCCCGCCGGGACGTCATGGCCGGTGCCGCGTTCCGGGAAGCGCGTGCTGCGCACGGAAGACCGGCTGACTCAGATCATCCCGGCGCACCAGATGCCGGGGCGGATCGGGCAACACCACACTTCGGCTGATGTTCAGCGCCGCATCGACATAGACCAGCTCGCCGGGCTCGAGCAGACACCACCGGTGGTCGTCGTCCATCGGCTCGGTCGCGAACACCACCGACGATCTTTCGGTCAGTGTCTGGCTCTGCGCGTGAATCCTGCTGGTGCTCATGTCGAAATCGGGTACCCCGTCGACCCGCCTGTCCAGCATGAACAGCTGATGGGTGTCCGGGTACCGCAGTGCCCACATCTGAGTTCCCATGCACAGCAGGATGTTGACGGCGTAGACCGGCACATTGTCGGCAAGCCAGCTGACGGCGTCCAGAATCCCGGCCGACACGTCGCCGTCGTGCGCGCGAATGGCCGCGGTGATCAGTGCGAAGACTCGCTCGGAATCGGTCTGGCCCTGCACCAGTTCGAACGTGCCGAGTTCACGAAGCCGCTCTTCGACCGCGCCGAGACCCTCGATCATCCCGTTGTGCGCGAAGATCCGGCCGTCCTGCAGGAACGGGTGGGTGTTGCGCACATCGAGTGATCCCGTTGTCGCATAACGGACATGGGCGATGAAGGTGGTGCCGTCGAGTTGATGGGCCTCGGTGGCGAACGTCGCGTCCCGCCAGGCCGCGATCGGCTCCTTGTACAGCCGCGGAAGGCCGCGCTCGTCGAACACTCCCAGCCCTGTGCCGTCGGGGTTCTTCAGGCTCTGTTGGGCAAGGCTGTCCGGTGCTTCCAGCAACCAGAATGTCGCGGTCACGACTTCGGTGCCGGCATGCAGGCCGAAGAGTCGACACATGCTCAGTCGGTCACCAGTTGCGCGGACAACTTCTCGAGCACCACGCGCGCGTAGCCCTTCCACATCTTGCCGAATACCGGCAGCAGCGGCGCCGCGGCCGACGACTTCGGATGCAGCGTCCACTGCCAGGTCACCCGGGTGCCGGTGCCGGCCGGCGCAAACGACCACACGCCGTCCACCGTGTGCACCAGCGTGGCCAGCGGTCCGCTGATGTCGGAGAGCGTGTAGCCGAACGAGCGCGGCGGGTCGACGCTGGTCAGCTGTTCGTGCACCCGGCCGCCACCCACCATCAGGATGGTTCGGGTCTGGCCGGCCGCGTCCCAGTCGCCGACCTGGTCGCGCACCTCTTTGATGGGCGGGATGATTCCGTACCACTGCGCGCAGATGACCGGCAGCGATATGGGCAGCGTCTGGGCGAAGGCATCCTCGACCGAGATCGGTATCGCGCGTGACTGCTGGACCACAACCGACTTTGCCATCAGACCTCTTTGCTTTCTCGTGACAGCCGTGGCGCGGCCCGGCCGGTGATGAGCGGCAGATCGAAGAAGCTCTGGATTCCCGCCGGCGCGGCGCAGGTTGCCGGGACCGCGTTGACGCAGTGCGCGGCGGTGGCGACGATGCCCGGGTTGCTGACCAGCCCGGCCTGCACGCTTTCCGGCTGCCACCCCTTGATCGTGACGAAGGTGTCCGGGTTGCCCCGCACCTCGACCTCGTAACGCTCCCCCGGGGGCCCGAAAGACCATGGCGGATCGAGATTTTCCTCACCCATCAACCAGTTCACGGTGATCTGGACGACCGGGGTGTCGCCGACCAGCGCCTCCCAGTGGAAGCGGCGGCCCGCCACCTGCCCGGGCTCGATCAGCCCGATCGGTGAGTCGATAGGCGCTGTCGCGACGGCCACTTCCTGCGAGGGACGGATCTCGGGGCTGGCGGCGAAGCCCAGTTTGTCGACGCACAACCGCACCGATTGGAAGAAGCCGCCATTGAGCAGCTTCTGCATCGGCCCGGTCAGCGCGCTGTCCGGGGTGCCGCCGAATCCCATCACGTAGCGCAGCACGTCCGGTGCGCCGTAGGTCCGAAGATCGGAAAACTCCTCGGCGCGAACGAAAGTCACACCGGTGGACATCACCGACAGCAGTAACGGGAACAATTCGGTGGCTGCCCCCGGCCCGATTCCGGCGCCGTGCAATGTGGTGTTGCCGGCCTGGGCGGCGACTTCCAGTGGGGCGGCTTCTTTTTCGGTCGGATAGAACCAGCCGAGCGGGCTGACGACGTTCTTGCCGGAGCGCAGCAGCGCCGCCACTTCGTCGACGCTGGGCAGCAACGGCGCGTAGATCACGGCGTCGGCATCGAGTCGCAGGATGTCGTCGATGTCGTTGGTCGCGGTGACACCCAGCGCGGGGCCGCCGATGATCTCGCCGACGTCCTTGCCGTTCTTGGCTTCTGAATGTACCCAGCAGCCGGTGAGTTCGAGTTCGGGATGTTCGAGCACGCCTTTGATCGCGGCCACCCCGACCGACCCGGTCGCCCACTGCACGACCCGCAGGCTCATGGTGGTCCCCTCTCTCTCGCGAGCAGACACAAAATCGCGTGTTTCGGGCGCCGAAAGTGCGAGTTTGCGTCTGCTCGCGCCTAGTCGGTCAGTCGTGTATTTCGAAGACCTCGTAGTCCCCGTCGGTGTAGCGCGACCGGATGGTCTTCTTGTCGTACTTACCCACGCTGGTCCGCGGAACCTCGTCTGTGAATGCCCACCGCTCGGGCAACCACCAACGAACCACCTTGTCGCTCAGGAATTTTCGTAGCTCGGACGGTTTGACGTCGGCACCCTCCCGGGCGACGACAACCGCCAGCGGCCGTTCGTCCCAGCGTTCGTCGGGCACCCCGACAACGGCGGCCTCGACCACGTCGGGATGGCCGATCAGGCAGTTCTCCAACTCCACCGAGGAAATCCATTCCCCACCGGACTTGATCACGTCCTTCGCGCGGTCGGTCAGCGTGATGAAACCCTGTTCGTCGATGCGGCCCACGTCGCCGGTGCGCAGCCAGCCGGAATCGAACTTGGACTCGTCGTACCCCTTGTAGTAGGCGCCGGTGATCCACGGACCCCGGACCTCCACCTCACCCACAGCCTTCCCGTCATTGGGCAGCACCTTGCCGTCGTCGTCGACGATCCTGGTCTCCACGCCACACACCGGCTGGCCCTGCGTCACCCGGTAGGCCCAGTGCTGGTCGTCCGGGGTGCCCGGCGGCGGCCACGCCATGGTGGCCAGCGGCGAAGTCTCCGTCATCCCCCACAGCTGCCGGATCTGGACATCGTGTTTGTCCTCGAAGGTCCGCATCAGCGATTCCGGAACCGCCGAGCCGCCGCAAGCGACCATCTTCAGTGACGACATGTCGTGCCCCGGTTCCTTTTCCAGGTGGTGCATGACGTCGTTCCAGATGGTGGGCACCGCGCCGGCCCGCGTGGGACGCAGCGTCTCCACCATGTCGATCAGCGACCGGGCGTCCAGATGACGGTCGGGCAGCACCAGATCGGCGCCGGCCATCAGGGCCGCGTACGGCAGACCCCAGGCGTTGGCGTGGAACATCGGCACGATCGGCAGCACCCGATCGCTGGAACCCACCCCGATACCGTTGACGGTGCAGGCTGCCATGGAGTGCAGGAAGCTCGAACGATGGCTGTAGACAACGCCTTTGGGATTCCCCGTGGTGCCGCTGGTGTAGCACATGGCCGCCGCCGAGTTCTCCTCGATCGTCGGCCAGTCGAATTCGGTCGACTCGCCTTCGATCAGCTCGTGGTAGCGCACCACCGTCTTGCCGGATTCCTGCAGCGCCGCGATGTCGCCCTCGCCGACCGCGACCACCGTGTGCACGGTCTCGAGTTCGGGCAGCACCGGCGCGAGCAGCTTGACCAGGGACATGTCGACCAGGACCACCTGGTCCTCGGCTTCGTTGGCCACATAGGCGATCAGGTGCGGGAACAACCGGATGTTGAGGGTGTGCAGCACGGCACCCATGGAGGGGACCGCCAGGTAGGTCGCCAGATGCTCGGCGTTGTTCCACATGAAGGTGGCGACGCGTTGATCGCCGGTCACACCGAGGCTGCGCAACGCATTCGCCAGTTGGGCAGCCTGTTGACCCAGTTCCCGATACGTGATGCGCCGGTAGCCGTCACCGGTCGCGGTGATGGCCTCGCGCAAACCGTGGACGCCGCAGCCGTGCCGCATGATCGCGGTGATCGTCAGCGGAAATTCCTGCATCGTGCTGTACATCGATGTACCGCCTCACGCGTCTCGGCGCAGCACCGCCTGTCGTTTCCCGTGGGCGAATGCTATCTCCGCGCCGCGGGATATCGAACGCCGGGCCAATGAGACCCGCGTCAGACCAGAGCTGCGTCGTACTGCAGCAAGTCGGGCACGAAGAGGTCCACCGACCGCTTGCTTTCCAGTGCGGCCTGCTCGAATTGAGCCTCGGTGTTCGCCGCGACCGGTACCACGGTGACGTCACCGGAGTAATCGGCGATGTAGAGGATCCTGCCGTCGGGACTCTCGGCCACGCAGGACGGCTGGCCCGCCAGACCGACGGTGTCGATGACGTCCTGGGTGAGTGTGCACAGCATGGTGACACTGTCGTCGCTCACCAAATACGCGCGGTCGCCGTCACCGCTGAGCGTGAGGCGGGTGATCAGACCGGTGACCTCGGCAATCTTGCGAGTCCCGCTGATCTTGTTGGTGCGTGTGTCCACCATGTCGATCACCGCGGCCTCGGGGCCACTGCTGGCGACATAGACCAGAGCGCCCTTGGGGCCGATGGCGACGTCGCGGACCGGCAAGCCGATCTCGATGGTGGCGATCACCGACGGGCCCGCGGGCTGCCGCGCCGATTTGGTGCTCTTGCTGCTCTTGGTGCTCTTGCGGCGCCAACGGGCACGTCCTGCGGGCTCCTCGGAATTCAGGCCGGTGTCGATGACGACCACCTGACCCCCGGCGGGCCCGTTGACACCGACGTACAACCGGCTCCCGTCCGGGCTGACCTGCAGGGATTCGGTGGTGGTGCCGGCAGCCGTGGCGATGTCGACGACCTGGATCCGCCCGGTGGCGACGTCCAGGGCCGCGACGTCAGCACCACGCGCGCCGTTACGGCTGATGTAGACGTGCGCGCCGTCCGCGCTCACCGCCAGGTCGCTGACACTGAGCGCAACCCGGTGCGACGCGACGACGCTGTTGGTTGCGAGGTCGATGACCTGGATCGCGTCATAGGCCGGGGAAACGGTGCTCACGTAGGCACGGTCGGCGCCACCGAGCGCGATCGCGAACGGTTCGGCGAGGCCGTCGACGGTTTCCACCACACGGCAGGAGTCGATGTCGATCACCGAGAGGTTGTCGCTGCCGTAGTTGGTCACCATCAGGCGCTTGCCGTCCGGGCTGACCGCCACGTCACTGATGGGGCCTTTGCGCACCGGGATCTGGACGGCAACCGGGCTGTTCGCCCCGAACTCGATGACCTCCCGGCCACTCACCTTGCTCTCGAAGCTCACGCTGGCACCGCCTTTGCTCTGTTCGTCGAACTCTCCGGACGGATGAGCGAAACGCGCGGCTATGTGCGACCCGTCATCCGATAAAGCGCATATCAGCACCGAAAAGGGCTGCTTCGTCATGGATAACGACGATTCTACCGGCCGAATTTCAGGTAAAAAGAATTCAATTTCGCGGTTGTTACCTACATCACGCGGACAGCTCAGTCTACGCTCAGGATGACGGTGGGCAGTAATTCGACAAAGCATGCCCGGCAAACAGTTTGGCCGCTCTGAGCTGTTCCTACTGGCCGACAGCGAAGGATTTCGAGCACTCCGGGACACTTCGTAAATAAGAAATTCTTATAATTAATCGCCGAACGAGGCGAATATCACATCGGCCGACTTCGCGTGTCGTTCAGAATTACGCCGGATGCTGGACACCGGGTGTGCTGTCGCTTCCGACGGTGTCGGCACCCGTCAGCGCCTGGCTGAGCACGCGCAGAATGTCCTGGTCGGCCGGGGAGTAATAGACGAAGGCCCCTTCTCGGCGGGTTTTCACCAACCCGGCCAGCCGCAATTTCGCCAGATGCTGGCTGACGACGGTGGGCGCAACCTGCGCCAGCTCCGCGAGGCAGGCCACCGACGTCTCACCCTGCAGTAACGCCCACAGCACCTTGACCCGGGTGGGGTCGCTGAGCATCCGGAATGTCTCTGCGGCACGGGTCACCTGCTCCTCGGAAGGCATGGAGAAGCCGGCAATCGACGTGTGCACGGCACCGATCGTACCGCTGACCAGTGCAATTGCGCATCCATCTGTAATCGCAGTTGCATACCTTCACATATACGCAGCTATAGTGGCGACGTGCCCACAACCGCAGTCCGCGATGGCCCCAGTGCGCCGGAGCGGGCACGGACGGGTCCCGCGGCGCTCTCCGAAGTCCGGTGGGCGCTGGTCGCGACCGGGCTCTTCGCCTCGGGCCTGATCGCCCAGCTCGCCGGCGCACCCGGCTGGGTGTTCTGGGCGTTGTACCTGCTCTGTTACGCGGCCGGGGGTTGGCAACCGGGGCTGGCCGGCCTGCAGGCGCTGCGGAACCGGGCCCTGGATGTCGACCTGCTCATGGTGCTGGCGGCGCTCGGAGCCGCCGCCATCGGTCAGGTATTCGACGGCGCACTGCTGATCGTCATCTTCGCCACCTCCGGCGCGCTGGAAGCCGTAGCGACCCGGCGCACCGAAGACTCGGTACGGGGACTGCTTGGCATGACTCCCGAAACCGTAACTCGGATAACCGGTTTCGACGTCGAGGAACAGGTGGGTACCGCCGAGTTGGAGGTCGACGATGTGCTGCTGATCCGCCCCGGCGAGCGCATCGGCGGTGACGGCGTGGTGCTCGAGGGCACCAGCGCGGTCGACCAGGCCGGCATCACCGGGGAGCCCCTACCGGCTGACAAGGCGCCCGGTGACGAGGTTTTCGCCGGGACCGTCAACGGCACCGGCACGCTGCGGATCCGGGTGGTGCGCCCGAGCGCCGACACCGTCGTCAGCCGCATCGCGGCGATGGTCGCCGAAGCCAGCGCGACCAAAGCGCGTACCCAGCTGTTCATCGAGAAAGTCGAGCAGCGCTACTCGGTGCTCATGGTCGTCGCGACCCTTGCGTTGCTGGTGCTTCCCCTGCTCGCCGGCGACGATCTGCGATCGTCGCTGCTGCGCGCGATGACGTTCATGATCGTGGCCTCACCCTGCGCGCTGGTGTTGTCCACCATGCCCCCGCTGCTGGCGTCGATCGCCAACGCCGGTCGCCACGGTGTGCTGGTCAAGTCGGCAGTGGTGCTGGAGAAACTGGCCGGCGTCAGCCACGTCGCGTTCGACAAGACCGGCACTCTGACCAGGGGAACGCCGCGACTCGCCGCGGTTCACCCGGAGGCCGGATACACCGAGACCGCGCTGCTGACGCTGGCCGCGTCGGCGGAGAATCCTTCCGAACATCCGCTGGGTCGCGCCATCGTCGCCGCTGCCCGCGAAGCGGGCCTAGCCGTGCGGCCGGCGGGAGAGTTCGTCTCCGCGCCGGGACGGGGTGTCCGCGCCCGCATCGGCGACCACACGGTCGAGGTGGGCAGCCCGATGGCGCTCGGCGAATACCGAGCGGCCACGCAGTTCGAGCAGGCCGGGTACACCGCGGTCGTCGTGCTGGTCGACGGCGCCCCCGCCGGCGCCCTCGGGCTTACCGATCATGCTCGTGACGAGGCCGCCGGGGCTGTGACAAGCCTTCAATTCCTCACCGGCACAACACCTTTACTGGTGACCGGAGACAACCAGCGGGCCGCCGGCCGGCTGGCCGGCGAAGTGGGGATCACCGATGTCCGCGCCGGCCTGCTGCCCGACGACAAGGTCGGCGTCGTGCGCGGCCTGGCGGCAGACGGCGCCAGGGTCTTGTTCGTCGGGGACGGGGTCAACGACGCGCCGGCGATGGCCGCCGCCCACGTGGGCGTCGCCATGGGCCGTTCCGGATCCGACCTTGCCCTGGAAACGTCGGACGCGGTGATCACCCGCGACGACCTGGCAGCGTTGCCGGCCGTCGTCGCACTGGCCCGCCGGGCCCGCCGAGTGGTCGCCGCCAATCTGGTGATCGCCGCGACCTTCATCGCCGTCCTGGTCACCTGGGACCTGCTGGGACACCTTCCGCTGCCCCTGGGCGTCGCGGGGCACGAAGGGTCGACGGTGCTCGTCGGCCTCAACGGTCTGCGACTGCTGCGCGATCGCGCCTGGCCCGGACGCCACCAAGCCCGGCTATAGATCGGACAGGATCTGGCTGCGCAGCGCCGTGTACTCCTCAACGGTCACCGTTCCACGGTCTCGCAACCTTTCAAGCTCCCGAAGTCTTTCGGCTACCGACGCTTTGTACTCTCCGGACGTCGCGCGACGCACCACCGCCTGAAGCTGTTGGCCCGCAACCGGGTTGGAACGGACGTCGACCATCTGACTCAGGGGAATGCCGTGATCCCGCAATATGCCGAAGATCTCCATCAGCGGCCCGGCTTGTCCCGACAGGTCGTAGGTCCGGTCGTCACCCGGAAGTGAGAAATGGGCCGGCACCAGCCCGTTGACCAGACTGCTACGCTCCCAGTCGATTTCGTGCTCTCTAGTGCTCGGGTCGACCAGGACGACAAGCTTGCGGGAGGTGATGTTGGACAAACGCAGCACGCTGGCATTGACCCGGAGCTCGGAGTCGAAGGCCGTGAATTCTGGTGCCGCAACGTGTAACGACACTTTGACGACGGGCTCGTCGCCGATGCTGACACCGGTCTCGGCGATGCCGGTGATGTCGGCCAGGGCCAGCACCCCGGTCCGCCGGAGCTCCTCCTGCCCCGCAACGAGCTTCATGCCGCGGGCGGTCAGCGCCAACGCGAGAAGCACGCTCGCGACCGTGATCAACAGCCCTGCCCACCACATCCAGGCCGGCACGCCCGGCTCACCGACCGACAGGTAGACGCCCAGGAAGATCGGCCCGGCCACCCCGCCGCACAACAGAACCCAGAGCTGGGCCTTGAGGTATTGCCAGAACATTTCGCTCTAAGGCCTCAGCTGAATTGCGTGCGTGGCCGGGACAGCGCAACACCGTCGACGATGATGTCGAGCTTCTCGTTGTAGAAGGCCACCAGCCCGGCGATCGGAGCGACGGCCGGCAGCGGGTAGTGGTAGGTCCACGCCAGGTCCGGATGTAGCGCCTCGCCCACCCGCACGGACCAGTAACCCGATGTCACGCCCTTGTACGGGCACAGCGACTGGGTCGAGGTGGATTCGAGGTGCTCGAAGGCGACATCGGCCGGATCGATGTAATACCTTGTCGGCAAACCCGTTTCGAAGAGCAGCACCGGCGACCGGGTGTCGGCGAGCAGGACGCCGTCCAGCTCCACCCGGACGTGCCGGTGGGAACGCAGCGCATCGACGCGCGCGTACGGATTGCGCGGGTGACCGTAGATCTGCTCGTCCTCCTCCAACCAACGCAACGGATCCCACTCGAACCGCACGAACCCCGCGACGGGGCTGTCGCTGTCGGCATCGAACACCCGCGCGGCCGAGGGGTGCGTCTGTCCCGCGCCCACCAGGGAATGCAGCCGCGACGGTCCGAGTTGCACCCGCTGCGGATGGTTCTCATCGCTGAGGAATTCGGTGCGCACGTCAGCCAGCGGGATGTAATACGCCGGGTAGTAAGGGAATTCCCACACGTAGCGCGCCGCGATGGTGTCGAATACCAGTTCTGCGCCGAGGTAGCCGCGTACCCGGCGCGGTGCGGGCTCGATCCGCCCTCGCGCGGCGGCCATTTGCGGGAAGTCGTATTCGGCGCTCATGACTGGTTCCTGGACGCCAGGCCCGCCGGCGCATGCGCGATGGCCGCGCGGATCGCGTCGGCCAGGGCCAGCGCGCTCTCCTCGGTGAGTTCCAGCGCCACCCGCGCCGAGGGGCCCAGCTCCGGATTGATGACGTCGACGTTGACGGTGTGCCCGTACTGCGCGTGCACGGGGTGATCGACGTACACCGTTGCGCGGCTGGCTCCGAACCATCCCGTCGCACCCTTGCCGCTGCCGTCGATCTCGACGTGTTCGGTGAGATAAGTGCACACAGATCTAGCCTTTCAGGTGAGTGGAGAAGAAAGCGTCGATGCGGCGCCAGCCGTCCATTGCGGCATCCGGACGGTAGGCCGGCCGGTCGACGGAGAAGAAGCTGTGCCCCGCACCGGCATACGAGTGGAATTCGTGCGGCTTGCCCAGCCGGGTCAACTCGGCGTCCAGCGTCGCCACTCCGTCCGGCGCCGGGAAGCGGTCCTCAGCGCCGAACAGGCCCAGCATCGGGCAGCTCAGCCCCCCGGCCAAGCCGAGGATCGGCTGCATGGTCTTGGGCATTCCTTCCGGCGCGTCCTCGACGATGAACGCTCCATAACAGTTCACGGCGGCGTCGAACTTCAACGAGCAGGCTGCCAGGAAGGCGTGCCGTCCGCCCGAGCAGTGCCCGATCACGCCGAATTTGCCGTTGGCGCCCGGCAGCGAGCGGAGGTGCTCGACCGCCCCGGCGACGTCGCCCACCAACCGCTCATCGGGCACCCCGCCGGCGGCCCGGGCGGCTGCTGCGGCGTCGTCGGGTGCGGCCCCGGGCGCTTCGCGGGAGTACAGGTTCGGCGCCACCGTGCTAAAACCGGCGACCGCCAGGCGCCGCACGAATTCCTTTGTCTCACGGTCATATCCGGGCATATGGTGGATCCATACCACCGAACCGCGCGAGCCTGCGGCGAGTGGTGTCGCCCGGTATGCCTCGATCTCGTCACCACCGTGACCGGTGATACTGATGGTTTCGGCCTGAATTGCGTCTGGGCTGTGAGCGTTCACGGCTTCAGCTTGCCACTGTCGCGGGAAGGGACGCACTCAGCCGACTTTGACGGCCACCGTCACCTTCTCGGTTTTGGCGGGCAACTGGTCGGTGTCGACCGCCAGGATCTCGCCGCTGTCCTGGGTTCCGTTGGGCAGCGTCTTGGGCTTCAGCCGAAACGGCGGAGTGTCCGACGCCAGCCCACTCAGCCCGAAGTCGCTGTCGTTGGCCAGCAGCAGCGTCTTTCCACCATCGCGGGTGGCTACACCCTCGATCTTGTCGTGCCCGAAGAAGTCGCCCTTGGGCGACAGCGAGCGAAGCATCGCGGAGACATCCAGCTGCAAAGTCTTTGTGGCTGCGGTGATTCCGGCGCCCTTGAGCCTGGCCAGCGCTTCGGCATCGGTACCGACGCCCACCAGGTTCTCGATCGGCATCTTGTTGATCAGCAGGCCGCCCGCGGCCGCGTCGTAAGTCGCGCCCGGCACGGTCGAGTTCGGCCCCACGTCCGTGGCCGCGGAGATGTCGGCCACGTAGATCTTCGCGTTGCCGTCCGGCGGGTTCTTGCTGTTGCGCTCGTCCACCAGGAAAGTCGTCGCGCTGAGCGCGGTGATCTCGGAGATCCCGACCTTCGACTCCTGCGGGTTGGCAAGCGGGTAAATGTACTCGTGCATGATGTTGCGGTTCACCAGGTTGATGGTGACGATGCGGGTGATCGGGACCGCCTTTGCCGGGCCCGGTAGTCCCGGGGTCTGCAGCGCCGACTGCATGACGGCCACCAGCGTGTTGCCGTCCGGGGTGATCGTCAGACCCTCCAGGCCCTGGTTCGGGGCACGCAGCGAAAGCTCCCGCGGCAGCGTGTCGTCATAGGGCGAAAGACGTTCCAGCTCTTTGCCGTTGGAATCGAAATGGACGATGTAGGGGCCGTACTCGTCGGACACCCAGAAGTTCCCGTCGAGCGTCGCGACCAGTCCCTCGGGGTCTATGCCGTAGTCCGCGGGCGGCAGTGGCGCACCGTTGAGGTCCACCATCGTTTCACCGGGAACGGCGTGCGGGTCCAGCAGCCCTTCCAGCGGATGACCGTCCGGCCCCTGCAGCATGATGGTCCGCTGCACCGTGGCCACCCCGTCGGCGAGTTTGAGTTTCGCGATGTGCGGGTGATATTCGGGAACCGGAAAAACGATCTCGTTCGGTGTGCGCCCTTCGACGTTGGGGCCGCGGTCGGTGAGCCCGTAGATCTCGTCGCTGCTGCCGGGCACCGGGGCGATGCCGGATCCGTGGGCGCTGGCTTGGATGTCGATGCCACCCATGGTGGCCAGGGGCAGTTGGTTCTCCGAATAGAGCTTGACGGCCCGACTGACGGTGACGGGCAGTTCGTCGTTGCCCTTGAAGCCGGCGTCGGGGGTGTAGACGACCGTCCCGTTGATTCCGTAGCTGATCTTGCCGTGCGCGGGCTTGCCGAACGCGACCGGAGTGATGCCGCCGGTGGCGGCCAGCATCCGGTCCGGGGTGATGTTGAGTGGCTTACCGGCCGCCGCGCTGAACTCGGCCTTGCCCGAGGCCGTCGGCAGGGAAGGCTTGGCGCTCGACGCGCAGCCCGCGACGGTGACCAGCACCGTGGCGAACACGGCGAGCGTTCTCATCGTGTGTTTCATCCGCGTGTGTGCCATTTGCATTGTTTAGCAAGCCAAGTTGACGTGCCGGTGTACACCCGCCGAGCGCCGTTAATGCTTCTTGTCCCTGACCTTGTACGTCGACGGCCACGATTTTCGCGACTCGTCGCCGGTCAACGGGGTTCCCATGCCACCGACCTTCACGTTGTAGGCCTCCTTGCCCGGTCCGACCTCCCGGTTGGCATGCTCCTGAGCCAGGTAGTACAGCTCGTCGATGGTGGCCTCGTCGTAGGCCACGAACGAGGTCTCTCGCGCCACGTCGTCGATCCCGGCCAGCATCCGGTCCGGCAGGAATCGCGACGCCAGGGCCGCGGCGCCGAGCAGCGAGAACGGGACGACCCAGTAGCAGACGAACGACAGCGGGGTCTTGGTGTCCAGGATCGTCGCGTTACCCTGCACGATCGGCGGAATCGCCGACGAGATGGTCATCCCGGCGAAGGCGCCCACCCAGATCCAGGTCAGCACCGTGGTGATCCGTCTGAACAACTCCGTGTTGACGATGTCGGGGGGTTGCTCGGCCGCGGCGAACTCACGCACGAACGGCTTGCCGATCAGCACACCGACCAGCGCCACCAGGAAAATCCCCAGGTTGCTCAGCGGCTGAATCCAGCGCGCCATGAACTCGTCGGACAGCGCGAAGGTCAGCACGGCCAGCAGCACAAACGTTGCGACAGCCCCGATTTCGAGGGTGTGCCCGGGTTTGTCGGTGGTGCGGCCGACGGCGAACACCGCGATGGCCATCAGCAGCGCGATCGATACGGCCGTGGCGAACGGGACGTTACCGACCAGCACCCAGTACACAATCCACGGCGCAAAGCCAAAAAGCATGCCCACGAAGGGTCAGTGTATGGCCGTGTGCTGTAGCGCCGTGGCGCGGGCGCTCAGTACTGCCGGTAGCGGCGGGCCACGTGCTCCTGCCGGATCTCGATCTGCGCGGCGCGTTGCTCGGCGCTCACCGTTGCGGTGCCCGACGGCAGCCGGCCCCGCAGGCCGGTCAGCGCAACCTTGTGCACCGCTGTCGTCGGCATCCGCTCCGGTGGCCTGGGGTAGGTCCAGCGCACCGTGAGGAACCCCGTGCGGTGACCCACGGTGTCCAGCCAGTTCGGCACCCCCGGATCGCGGTGCGCGACCACGTAGCGCCGCACGCCGTCGGGGTCCACCACAGTCTGGAAGCCGTTGAGGCTGCTCACGTGGTTGGCGTAGTCCAGTGACTCGCCCCAGACATTGGACAGGTGAAAGCCCAGATAGGCAGGTTCGACGGGCACGCTGACCTCGATCAGCAGGGCTTCGTCCTCGTCGAGCTCGAAGACACCCCCCGAGTAGACGTTGGTGCTCTGGCCGCCGCCGGACGCGAGATTGGCCGCTGCGGGTTCGTTGAGTGCGTTGTGCGGCATGAAGGTGAGGCCGTCGCCGTTCTTGTCACCGTTGGACTCCAGCACGATGTCGTAGAACTCGTTCCAGAACCGCATCTGGTGCTCGACGAGTTCGCCGACCCGCTGCACCGCGGCGGCCGTGCCCGCGGGGTCGACGGGCGACGGTTGTCTACCGCGCAATCCGATCTGCACGATGCGCAGCTCGGGTGACACTTCGTTGGCCCAATCACCGAACAGTGACCGCACGATCAGATACTGGGCCGTGTCCTTACCGTCCTTGGCCGTGGCGATGAAATTGCCGGTGTGATCGGCGGGGCGCTCTGGCGCGCAAAGGATTTCGAAGCGCCCGTCCGGATCCACCGCCAGGTCGGTGCTGTCCAGCAGGCCGGTCACCACCCGTCCGCCGGGCGCGAGTTCCATCAGGCTGCCGGTGTCCCCCGCGTAGCTGCTGTGTGCTTCGAAGACGACGTACTGCGGCGCCACTGGGCCGTTCGCCCGGCTGCCGCCGCCCCAGTGCCGGTGGTCGGCGACGCGGCCGGTTATCCGGTAGCTCGCGGCGCCGTCGATCCGCGCCGACAGGTACAACGCGTCGGCGTTGTCGATGGTGGCCTTGTCCTGCGGCTGGATGGCGCGCCGGAAATATGGGAAGTCCGGGTCTTCGAGACAGGCGCGCTCAATCGAGCTGAACAGGAAACCGAGGAGGTATCGATGACCTTCGGCCAACCCCTGCTCGGTCGGTGGTGGCGCATGCAACGCCGGCGAATCGATGTAGTCGCGGGCGCGGTTGAGCGCGTCGATCAGGTCCGTCCAGGCCGCGCGCAGCGTGTGCCCGGTCTGCTCAGTTGACATGTGCCCTGCCTTCTTCCTCTGCTTCCCAGCCGAATTCGTCGAAGAGCGGGGCCAGGCGCGTCCTGATGCCGGCTGCGTCCAGACCGAATTCGCCCAGACTGTAGCGGTGTGCCGTCTCGTGGCCGCGCCGGCGCCCGGCGGCCTCGAATTCGGCGGCGGCCTCGGGCCCCAGATGCAGCCCCAGTTCGTCGTAGACGCGCCGCATCGTCGCGGTGGGAGCCGCTACCAGTTCGCGGTAGTCCACTACGGCCGAGCGCACCTCGGGATGCCTGGCCAGCACGTCCAGCGGATGGGTGTAGGAGTGGATGGACTGGTCGGCGAGCACCCGTAGTGACTGCTCGATGAGCCGTTCATCGCGGCCACGCAGGCGCCACTCGGTCTGCATCATCTTCAACAGGCTGGGAATGGTCTCGTACGGATTGCGCATCGGGACAACGAATCTCGCGTCGGGAAATGCTTCGATCAGGGCCTCAACCCGACCGCAGAAGGTGGGATTCTTGCTCAGGTGCGTACCGCCACCGTTCAGCACGAGTTGGCGGCGCACACATTCGCGGTAGAACGCCATGAGGCGGCGGCGCTTGCGCGCGGGCCATCGATCCAGGTGGTAGAAGTCCAGCTCGCCCATGTAGGGGAACATCACGATCCAGAAACCGGAATTCAGCGACCAGGTCAGGAAGAAGTCATCTTCCTCCGGGACGAAGAAACCCGTTTTGTGCATATCGTCGGTCTCGGAGAACAGCTTTTCCTCCGCGGCGTCAAGCCGGCGGCGCAGCGGTTTACCGAGCCTGGCATCGATGCGCAGGATCAGGCGCAGCAACCGTTTCTGCAGCAGCGACGGGAAGAACAGCTCGTACATCAACGCGTAGCTGAATTGCGGGTCGGCGGCCATCAACCGGTGCAGGTAGGTGGTGCCGCTGCGCGCGTGGCCGACGCTGAACGTGGGAGCCCGAACCTCCACGCGCCGTAGCGACGGGAACAGGACCGGGTCGAGCGCGAAGCAGAGCGCGTGCAATGCCGCGATCGTCGGCATGGCGACCATGAAGGCCAGATACCGCTTGCGGGGGGTGGCGGGATCATCACGCAGTAGCCGCAGCATGGTGGCGAAATTGGACCAGTCGAAGTAGAAGCGCGATCCATACATGAAATTCCCTCACCCGCATCACCTTTAGCGGGGAGCGTATGCCCGGGTATTTGACATTGTCAAATAGTTTCGCAGTGGAGTTCACCGCGGAAGGGTCAGTCGATCGGCGTCACCGTGGTATCGGCAAGAAAGCGGGCCAGCAGCCGGTCGAACTCGCGGAGGTCGGCGGCCGACCACTGCGCGAGAGCTCGCTGCAGGTGTGCACGGCGCACCTCCTGCAGGGCGCGCGCGGCCCGCTCTCCGGCGGCGGTGGCCTCCACCATCGTCTTGCGCGCATCTGCCAGGTCCGACTGCCGGGCGACCATCCCGTCGTCCTGCAGGCTCTGCACCCGGCGGGCGGCCATACCGAGATCCATGTGTGCCAGGCGGGCGAGTTGACCCATCGGCAGCGGACCCTCGTCGGCCACCACCCGTAGCAGGACATACGACGGCTGCGACAGCTCTACCGCCGCGGCGGCGGCCTGGCGCTTGAACATCGCCCGGCTACCGCTCAGGCGCATGATCCTCGACATCGTCGCACTGATCGAATCCAGCGTGTCGCGTTTGGTGGCCACCCGGCCACTTTACTTGACATAGTCAAGCATGATCATCCCGAAGGCCGCTGCGCCCACGGGCTTTTGAAAAGCGACCCGCTACCGCGAGTAGATGCAGTGCGCCGAGCCGCCGACCGGCTGCTCGGCCACCACGTGGCCGCCGATCGTGATGCGGCAGCCGGGACTGGTCGTGCCCGACCCGACAACCACCACCTGGAAGAGGGTGACGTCAGGGCCGGCCTGGATGGTCCGGCTCCAGGGCAAGGGCGCGTTGTAGACGCGGTCGATCGCCGGATCGGTGTCGATCGTGGTGGCGGTGCCCGTCCCCAGCGCCTCGAAGATCACGGTGCTCGAGTCGGCGTACGCCGGCGGAGCGACCAGTCCGGACAGTGCGGTGACTGCCAGTGCCGAGAAAGCGGCTCGGGTGACACGCTTCATTTGCTCAGACCCCTCAGATTCGCATGGGTAATAGTCCGCCACCTGTCACCGACCCCACGCGTTACGAGCTGGCGTTCCCTTTTCGATGGGTTCATCGTTACCCGAGGTGACGCAAATTCAAACCTCTGGCGGGAAGCCAGTATGCGAAGGGTCTACGCCACCGACACGATGCGGGCGACGACCTTGCCGCCGCGACTGACCTCGATGGTCTGTCCTGCCGCGACCCGGTCGATGTAGCGTCCAGCGCGGTTTCGCAGTTCGTCGAGTTCGATCGGGCGGCCCGCATCCGCCGGAACCCCTGCCGCTACAGCCAATTCGCCGGCCGCCACTATCCGCGCCAGTATCCGACCGCCGCGGACCACGTACAGCGTCTCCCCCGCGGCTACCCGGTCGAAGCACCGTCCGGCACGCGTCCGCAGTTCGTCCAGTCCGACCCAACCCGGTTCCGCGGGGTCGACCGACCGCGCCGGAATCGGCGCCACCCGCCAGTCGCCCACCGGTTCGATCCGCGCCACCAGCTTGCCGCGCCGGACGACGTCGAGCGCCTCGCCCCCGGCGACCCGCTCGAGGTATGTGCAGGCGTCACTCCGGAGTTGGCCCAGGCCAATCACTTCCGGCATCTCGCTCCGATCTTCGCGCGCGACCGACACGGCCGTAGGTCACCCATCCATTATATGACTGTACGTGCGGTCAGTGTCAACGCGGCGACAACATGCCCTGCCAGCCGTCGTCCCCGGTCCTGGTGGAGTTCTCGACGGCGTACCTGACCCCGTCGGGCCCGACCAGTTCACCCCGCTGTGGGCTGTAGACGGCCACCGGCGGTTCGTTCCCGGTGTAGACGCAGGGGTTGGGCTGCTGACCGTTGCACACCACGGTTCCCGAATTCGGCCGTGACAGCGGGTCGCTGACCGGCGGGGGGGTTCCGGGCACCCGGTCGGCTGGGGCCGGGTTCATACCGTTGTTGATCGACGGCGCGGGTACCACCTGTCCGGGCTTGACCGGCTGGTCGCAGCGGGCCGCGGCTGCCGGGCACGTCAGGATCTGGTTCGGGTCGCCGTACCAGGGGTTGGTGCCCATCGGCTCATAGGGTTTCGAGTCGCGGCACTCGCGCGGTGTAGCGGCGCGTTTACCCGGCACATCGACACAGGGCAGGTTGCGCGCCCCGCGCACGGCGTTGGCGGGGGTGTCCTGCGGGATTTTGCAATACGTTCCGGACGGCATCGGCGCCAGGCTGGTGTCCGCCGGTGACCGCCACTGCGGCGCGGGCAGGAATCCCGTCAGACAGGGCGGCGGCTGATTGATGGTCAAATGCGTTCCGAGAGAGGCGAAGCCGGGAAATGCCGACGTCACCGTCTGCCCCTCGGACGCGCCCTGCGGGTAGGCGACCAGTAGCTGCTCCACCCCCTTGTGGTAACGCTTGAGCATTTCCAGCACGATCTCGAGATTCGCCAGTGTCTGCGGCAGTGATTCGCGCACGTCGTTGAACACCGCGTTGACCAGATCGGTGGTCGGTGTTGCCTGGTTCAGGATGCTTCGCACGTGCGGGTCGTTTTCCGCCGCCTGCGCGGCCAGCGTGTCCAGGTTGTGGGACCAGCGCCCGATCGCGTCACCCGACTCGACCTGGCTGTCGATCACGGGGCCGGAGTTCTGGATGATGTCGTCGATCTCGGTGAGATTGGCTTTGAAATCGCCCGCGATGGCCTGGGTCGCATCGACGAGTCGCTGTAGCGCGGGGCCCAATCCACCTACGGCTTGCGCTGTTTCGTCGAGTATCGCCGGGATCTTGCCGGCGGGAAGGGCGGCCAGCCCGCGGTTGGCCGCATCCAGAGCCGGCCCGATCTCAGAGGGCACGGTGCCTTTGGTGATGGTCTGCCCCGGTGAAAAATATCTGCCCGGATTACCCGACGACACCAGGTCCAGATACTGCTCGCCGACCGCCGACATGGAACGTACGTTCGCCGACGCGTCGACGGGAATCTTGAAGCGGTCGGCGACACTCATCCTCACCAGCGCGCCGTTCTCGGTGGGCTCGACGGAGGTGACCGTGCCGATGGTCTCCCCGCGATAGGTCACATTGGCCGTCTTGTACAGACCACCGGAGGTGGGCAGGGTGGCGTTCAGCGTGTACTGGCCGATGCCTGCCGCGGTGGGGATCCGTAAGTAGTACCAGCCCAACGCAACTGCGGTCACCAGACTCAACAGGGTGAACAAGAATATCTGGCGCCAGATGAAGCGGGTCAGCATTGCCGGTCCGCCCTTTCGACCAGCGGGCCGCCCGGAGCGTCATTGGGGTTCGGCGTGTACCGGACGTCGGGGATCATCGTCTCCGGGTCACGGCCCCAGGATTGCTCGAGTGCGCGCAGCGCTCCGGAGAAACCCGTCCCGGTGAGGACCGCGTTGTCGACGGCGCTCATGGTGAGGTCGAGGGTGAGCGACAGATTGTAGTAATCACCGCGGAACGCCTTGGGCACGGAGTCGACGTCGAACGGCCGGACCAGCATCAGCTTGAGCGCCTTGATCAGATACGGTGCGGCACGGCCGAACTCCCGCAACGGACACTGCAGTGCCACCAGATCCTGGTGCAGATCGCCCCGCGACGGAGACAGGTACTGGTCGGCAACCTCGCCGAGCCGCCCCACTGAGTCCACCGCATTGATCAGCAGGTTCTGCTTGTCCGCGAAATGCTGGAGCAGCGGCGGGAATTCAGTGAACACTCGGTCCAGCACGTCCGAGCGATGACCGACGTAGGTCAACAGCCGGTCGCTGGAGTCGATCGCCCTGGTGATGTCGTCGCGTTGCTCATTGAGTCGGGCGGTGAAGGTGTCGAGCTTGCCCAGGAAGGCCCTGATCTCGTTGGCCCGGCCATGCAAGATGTCGTAGACCTCGTTCTGCAACACCTCCACGTTCGGCACGCCGCCCCCGCGCAAGATCATCGCGAGACTTGCCAGCGTCTGCTCGGTGGTCGGATAGGTCGACGAATTCTTCAGTGGGATAGTGTCTCCCGGGCGCAGCGGCTCGGGAGATGGATCCGGTGGCGCGGCCAGCTCGATGTGCTGTGAGCCCAGCAGGCTGGTCTGCCCGATCTTGGCGGTGGCGTTCCGGGGTAGTTTGACGCCCTTGTCCAGGCGGAGCGTCAGGGTGGCGACCCAGTTCTTCAATTGGATCGAGCGAACCGTGCCGACGAACACATCGGCGACCCGGATCCGGCTGTTGGTGTTGAGCGCCAGCGTGTCGGCCATCTGCACGTAGACGGTGTAGGAGCCCGACCCCGATCCCGGACCCCCGGGCATCGGAATATTGGCCACCCCACGCCAATCCGCGCACGACACCAGCGCCAGCGTCGTCAGGAACAGGACCAGCCCCTGGCGGATGCGGACTTTCACGAGCCCGCCCCGCCCGCTACGGCCGCCTCCGCGGGCAGCGGCGGACCGGGAAGCGTGACCGGTCCGGGCACCACCCCCGGCCCCGGTGGCGGCGGCGGGATCGGCACCTGCGCCTGCAGGCCGATCGGCGGCAGCACCGGGTACTCGTCGTAGGCGTTCGGCGGACCCGGCGGGGTCTGCAGCCCGGACTGCGGGGGTGCGATGTCGGTGCCGCCCATCAGTTCCGCCAGCGACTCCGGGGTCAGCAGGCCCGCCGTGATCGGCCCCACCTGGGCACCCTGCATGCCCGGCGCGACCACCCAGCCGGGGTGGGTGTTGCGGTGCGACAGCGGGGTGTCGGGCACCCAGATCCCGGGCACCGTGGTGTCTTTGTAACCGTTCGGCGGCTGCAGACGCGGCTCGGAGTAGGCGACCTCCTTGGGCAGCGTCTCGGCCGTGCTGAACAGGTTCAGCCCCACCGGGAGATAGTTGAACTTGATCGCGTCGAGCACCGGCGCCAGGTACTGCGCGCACAGTTCGGCCGAGTCCTGGTAGCCCAGTCGGCTGCCGGCCTGAATCATGCTGCACATGAACTGCATCGGGTTGGCGAAGTTCGGGATAGCCGGGATCGACATGACCGCTCCGTGTGACGGGTGGTAGATCTGGCTGAGGTTGGTTTCCAGCGTCGGCAGCACGTGCAACGCGGTTTCCAATCCGTTCAGCGGCTCGGGTTGAACCAGCGTGGTGGTCAGGGTGGCCAGGTTTCCGACGTCCTGGGCGAGCACCTCACGGTTCTCGGTCAGGAACGGGCGCAGCGTGGCGAGCAGGCCGTCGAACTGCTGAATGGCGTCGGCCAGCGCGCGGTCGGAACTGGTTAGTTTGTCGGTGAATTGGGCCAGGTTGGTGTTCAGCGCGACGAACTGCTTGTCGTCCTTATGCAGGGCGTTGACGAACCGCGCCAGGCTGTGCACCACCGCGAAGAAGTCACCACGACCTTCGTTGAGGGCGGTGAGCGCCCGAGACAGGCTGTCCAGTGTCGTGTTGAACTGCTTGCCCTTACCGGCCAATCCATCGGCGAAGGACTCGATCAGGTCACCGAACGGACCCTTGGGCTGCTCGGGTGTCGGACCCAGCTTGTCGATGATGTTGGCGACGCTGGCGCGCAGCTCATCCCACTCGGTCGGCACCTGTGTGCGCTCGATGGGAATCACCGCGTGATCGGCCATCACCGGGCCGCCCTTGTAGGGCGGCTCGAGCTGAATACTGCGGGATGCCACCAGTGTCGGGTTCACGATGACCGCGGACGCGTTGGCGGGCACCTTGTACTTGTTGGCGTAGTGAAACGTCACCTTCATCTTGTCGCCGGCCGGCTCGATGGAGTCGATGGAACCGACACGGACGCCCATGATCTGGACCTTGTCGCCGGAGTACAACGCGATCGCCGCGGGCAGGTAGGCGACCACGGTGTTGTTGCTCATCTTCTGGTAGAACTGCCACCCGACGAACGCGGCGACCAAGCCTACGATCACGGCCAGCGTGGCGATGACGTTCCGCGGCCGCGGCTTGCGAAAAGTGAAACCGTTGCTCAACTCTGGCCTCCCGTCGTGCCTTCGGTGCGCGCCCCGGGCGGCGCGTTGGGCGGCAGCGGCACCGGAGTGCCGGGCACGTCCGGCGGGGCCTCGCCCGGCCGCCCGGCGATCGGGATTCCCGGTGTCGGGGGCAGCCCGTTCGGGTTCGGCGGCGAGGCCTGCACGTCGAGCGGGGCCGGGAAACTGCCGCCGAACGGGCCGACGTCAACGCTGGCGCAGGGCAATGGATTCCACGGGCGCGGCAGCGCGTCCGGTGCCGGCGTGTACGAGCACGCCGATCCCGGCGGGACGGCCGGACCCGGATGCTCCGGGGTACCTTCGAGCACCTGCGGCGCGGGTGGTGGTGCGCCATTGGGGAACCGGGTGCCGTTGGGATCGGGGAAGCGGAAGGCGGGCAGTCCGGTACTGCGCCAGAACTCTTCCGGGTCCAGACCGCGCTCCTTGAACGCGGCATCGACGAACGGCTGCAGCATCCAGTACGGAAGCAGGTTGGACAGGACGATCTTGAAATACGGCCCCGACGCGACGGACTCGCCCAGCGATGCCGCGAATGAGCTTACGAAAGTCAGAGTTTGAGCCAGGTCGTCTTTACGCTGGACCAGCACGTCGGTGAGGGTGTGCAACTGCTCCAGCGCCACATTCAAGTTCGGGTTGTCGTTGATGAACCCCTTGATCTGAGCCGCAACACCCGAAATGTTCCGCAGCAGAGCGTCGATGGCCCGGCCGCGTTCGTTGAACGCGACGAGCAGCGCCTTGGCGTTGACCAGCAACCGGTTGATCTGCTCGCTGCGGTCCCCGAGAACGCTGGCCACCTTGTTGGCCTGCGCGAGCAGATGTTTGATCTCGTCATCGCGCTTGCCGATGGTGTCGGAGAACCTGGCCACGCCGTCGAGCGCGGCGCTGATGTGCGGGTAGGTCTGATCGATGGTCTCAGACAGCACATTCAGCGATTGCTTGACGGTGTCGATGTCCCATCCCGTTGCAGCCCTGACGATGTCGAAGTTCGCGTCGTAAAGCTGGTAGGGCGTGGTGCTCTGGCCCAGCGGGAGCACGCCCCCGGGCCGCAGGACTTTCGTCCCCCGGGGCTCGATCTCGAGCACCTTCTTACCCAGGATGGTGTCGGTCTTGATTGCCAACCGGCTTTCGGTGCCGATGGTGTTGGCGCCGATGGAGAACTTGATCAGGACGTGGTCGCCCTCGACGTCGATGCTCTCCACTTTGCCGACATTGACACCGGTGATGCGCACCTTGTCGTTCTTGTTCAACTGACCCGATTCGGTGAATTGCCCGTAGTAGGCCGGGGCGGCGAACATCATTGGGACGCTGGTGAAACTCTGGCCGACCAGGACGACGAGCACCAGCACCGTGATGCCCATCAGCCCTACCCGGTTGCGGTTGAACTCGGTGAGTGTCCTCATTGGGGCGTGCACCTGCCGGTGGGCTGCTTCCAGATCCGCACCGTGCGAACCGGGCCGCCGCCCTGCAAGCCGTTCCACCGGATCGAGAGGTCGCAGACATAGAAGTTCACCCAGTCGCCGTAGAGACCGATGCTGCGTCCGATCAGGTTGAGCGCGGTGGGGGTCTTGTGGATGAGGTCGCTGAGCTGGTCGCGCTGATCGATGAGCGGCTGTTGGAAGGCCTGCAGGTAGTTGATCTCCTTGTGCAACAACGCGCGATTGTCCGCGAGCAACTCGGACACGGTGCCGGCGACGTTGCTGATGTTGGCCAGGCCCGCGGCCAGCGGGTCGGCGTGGTTGCTCAGACCGGTGATCAACCTTTCGAAGTTGTCCACCGTTTCGTCGAACTCCTGGCGGTGCCGGACGGTGGTGTCCAGGACGATGTTGAGGTTCTTGACCACCTCACCAATCGCCTGGTCGCGTTCGGCGATGTGCGAGGTCAGCTGTGCCGTCTGGTCGAGGATGTCGTTGATGGTTCCGCCTTGACCCTGAAAGACGGTGACGATGGCCGAGGCGATGGTGTTGACTTTGTCCGGTTCCAGAGCCTTGAACAGCGGCTTGAATCCACCGATCAGGGCGTCGAGGTCCAGGGCCGGTGAAGTCCGGGACAGCGGGATCAATCCGCCCGCCGGCAGTATCTGGTCTGCGCCGTCACCCATGCCTCGTTTGAGCTCGACGAAACGATTCCCGAGCAGGTCGAGGTAGCGGATCTGCGCGGTGGTCGACTGGTACAGCTGGATCGAGCGGTCGATGGCGAAGTCGACCCGCACCCGGTTGCCACCGTCGATCAGGTTTACCGATTTGACCTTGCCGATCTCCACTCCGGAGGCGCGCACGAACTGGCCGTCCTTCAGGCCGCTGCCGTTGGCGAACTCCGCGGAGTAGGTGTTGGTGCTGGTGAAACGCATCTGTGCGAACACCACGACGATCGACACGACGATCAGGAAGAGCACCAGCGAGACGATGCCGAGTTTGATTGCGCTACCGGTGATTTTCATGGGTTGATCGTGTTGTCCCCGACTTGGCGGCCCCATACGTACTCGAGTGCGTATGGCGAACCGGTGTCCACGTGGTTGTACGGTGCGAGACTGGCGCCGGTGTCAACCACCAGGCTCGGCGCCGGCCAGAAGTCATGGTTGATCGGCTGCCAGCAGCCCGGCGCGCCACCCGGCCCACCACGGGCGTTCACCCGCGGAAGATTCTCCGGATAGGTGTAGGGATTCGGCGCGCCACCGACCAACCCGGCCACACCCAGCAGTCCCTGCGAGAGCACTGCGCCGGTCAGCCCCGGCAGGGTCAGGATGCCGCCCAAACCGGACGTCAATTCGGTCATCGTCTTCAGTGCGTACCCGTTGCCGCCGCCTGTCGTCTCATACGCCGCCGGCTCGGCGTCGTGGTAATTCCTTATCGTGCAGAAGATTTCGGGACTGTATGTGTCGAACAGCTGGGCGGTGGGGAGCAGGTCCGAGATGCCGCGCTGCAGGTAGGGCCCACCGCGCTCGAAGATCTCTGCACCGGTGTTCCCCATGCCGGCGGCAGCCAACAGCGCGGAATCCAGTTCGGCTTCCTGCCCGTGTAGCGTGCGCGCGGTGACCACCGCGTGATTCAGCGCGTCCAACAGATCCGGCGCGGCGTTGTTGTAGGTGTCGGCCAGGGCGGCGAGCTGTTGAATGTCGTGACGCACCTGCGGCATTCGAGGGTTGATGTCGTCAAGGATGGCGTTGGCGTTGATGATCGACTGCCCGACCTTGTCCCCCAACCCGGTCAGGGCCTGTGCGGCCGCGGACAGCGTGAGGTTCAGCTTGACCGGGTCGACCTTCTCCGCGATCGCGGTGAGAGTCTCGAACAGTGTATTGAACTCGGTCGTCACCGACCGCGCATCGATTTCCTGCGTTGATGAAATCCGCTGCGATGTCGGATTTTTCGGCGACGTGAGGGAGACGAATTTATTGCCGAAGACGGTGGTGGCCTTGATGTTGGCCTCCACGTTGGCCGGGATCAGCCTGATGGACTCCGGATTGACTTCCATAGAGAACTTGGCCACCGGCACGCCGTCGCGCTGGATCTCCGAAATGTTGGTGACACGACCGATTTCCACGCCGTTGTAGGTGACCTTCGATCCCGGGTCCATCACCAGGCCGGCCCGAGGGGCCACCATCGTCAAGGGAGTCTTCGGCGTCAGCTTGCCCCGGAACTGGAACCAGACGAACCCCAGCACCACCGAGAAGACCACCAGGAACGCCACCGCCGCCGTCTTATAGGGCGGGATGCGTGGCGGATTCTCCTTCACCGGCATGGTCATATCGGCTACACCGTGAGGTTGAAGTTCGGGTTTTTGCCGTAGACCGCCATCGCGGTCAGCACCACCACGACGACGATCGTGATCAGCGACAGCCGCATCGACCGGCCCACCGCCTCACCGACGCCGACCGGCCCGCCGTGGGCGGTGTAGCCGTAGTAGGAGTGAGTCGTCATCACGACCACCGCGACCAGGATCACCTCGGCGAACGACCAACCCACGTCGTTGAGGCGCAGGAAGGTGTGGAAGTAATGGTTGTAGGTGCCAGCGGACTGCCCGTACAAGAAAACGGTGGTGACCTGCGTGGACACGAAGGCCATGGTGATGCCCAACGCGTACAGCGGCACGATCACGATCAGGCCCGCCACCACCCGGGTGGACGCCAGGTAAGCGACCGACCTGACACTCATCACTTCCAGCGCGTCGATCTCTTCGCTGATGCGCATGGCGCCCAGTTCGGCGGTGGCGCCGGCGCCAACGGTGGCTGCCAGTGCCTGACCCGCGGCCACCGGCGCCACGAACCGGACATTGACCATCGCGGCCAGGAAACCGGTGAAGGCCTCGACACCGATATTCCCCAGCGACGCGTAGCCCTGGATGGCGACCAACGAACCCGCGGAGAGGGTGATGAACCCGACGATGGCGGCCGTGCCGCCGGCCACGGCCATCGCGCCGGTGCCCATCCCCATCTGGGCGACCATCCGCACCAGCTCCTTGGGGTAGCGGCGCAGGGCGAACGGGATCTGGGCGACGGCGGTCACCGCGAACCAGACCATCTGGCCGAGCTCCAGCAGCACCTTGGCCGGCACTTCCCCGTAGCGACCGAGGTTTGCTCGGGGCCTCCTGAGATATGTTGCGGCGGTGGCCATATCAGCGCCCCGTTCCGAATCGGACGCCGATCGTGGTCAGTGCCGCGTTGACCGCGAACAGCGCGATGAAACACAACACGACCGTCTCGTTGACGGCCGTGCCCAGGCCCTTGGACCCGCCGCGGACGATCAGGCCGCGGTAGCAGCCGACCAACCCCGCGATCAGCCCGAAGGTCGCGGCCTTGATGTTCGCGATCACCACTTCGGGCAGGCCGGTGAGGGCGGTCAGGGTGGACAGATAAGCACCGCTGGAGACGTTCTGCAGGTACACGCTGAACAGGTAGCCGCCGCCCAGTCCGACGGCGATCACCAAGCCGTTGAGCAGCACGGCGACGATCGTCGATGCGACGACGCGGGGGAGCACCAGTCGGTGGATGGGGTCGATGCCGAGCACCTCGAGCGCGTCGATCTCCTCACGGATGGTGCGCGCGCCGAGGTCGGCGCAGATGGCCGTGCCCCCGGCGCCCGCGACCACCAGCACCGTCACGATCGGCCCCAGTTGAGTGACCGCGCCGATCCCCGCGCCGGCCCCGGAGACGTCGGCCGCACCGAACTCGGCCAGCAGGACATTGAGGGTGAAGATGAGCAGCACGGTTTCGGGGATCGACACCGCGATGGTGGGTAGCAGTGACACCCGCATCAGGAACCAGCCGATCCAGATGAACTCGCGCCACTCGAACGGCCGTTTCAGGGCTTTGGCGGTCAGCACGCACATCCGGAAGAACCCGCCGGCCACTTCGGTGCCCGGCCGGATCTTGTTGCCCACCCGGCCGGCGATGGTGTGTGAGGCGGTCATCGGCATGGACTCCAGGCGGCGACCGGCGGGTTGGCGTCGTGATACCTAATTCGGTTGCGGGACAGCATTTCTCGACTCCCGGTAGGGCGGTGCATAGCAGCGGTTGCACCGTTCGGGCGCAGTACATGGTCGGGTTGACCGGCAGTCCCGGTCCCCACCCTTCGGCTCCATGCCGCCCGCGATTGCGCCACGGCGCAACTATGGCATTAGACCGTACGTGCAGTCAACAGATTGCAAAATCTCGATGCTGCGCCGGATGCTGCTTGCTTCGGCGCGGACCTCCCACCGCTGGCGTTTACCGGCTCTGAGCTGGGAATTTACGCTACTTCGATGTTCACCGGGTGCAGTGACGTCGCGGCGGTGCGGTCTTCGGTACGGCGCGTCAGACTATACGTACAGTCAGCATCCATTTGAACGGCTGGTCGCGACCAATTCTCCACGCGGCGAGCAGGATTCGGTTTGTTTCCGGTCAGTGCGAGCCGGCGGTGACCGCGCTGAGACACTCGCGCACCACCGAGATGACGTCCGACGATGGACTGGCCCATTTGTTCAGCCCCAGCCGGTCCAACAGCAGTCCGCCGAGGAATACGTCCACGAATGCGGCGCCCACTCGTTCGGGGGTCCGGGAGTCGTTGGGGTCGAACCACACCCACATCCACTCGAGCGATCCCCAGAGCTGTAGTGCCGCGAGATCGACGTCGACACTTCGGAATACGCCGCACTCCACCCCGTTGCGGATCTCATCGATGGTGAGTGCCTGCAATTGGTGGCGCAATTTGCGCACCTGCTGCATTGCCGGATCGTCCGCCAACTGCACCACTTCCCGCTGGCTCGCCACCGTCGCGTCGCGCGCCATCACCTGCAGCAGTGCGGACGTGAAAATGATGGCGGCGATGCGCTCGTGCGGGGCAGCCACCCGATCCCACACCATCCGCAACACGTCGAGCTGGTTTGCCAGATGGGCTTCGGTCAGCTCCCGGAGCATCTGCGCCTTGGTGCCGAAGTGGTGAACGATGGTGCCCTTGGACATTCCCAACTCATCGGCAATATCACCGATATTTGTTCTCTCATAACCACGTTCGGCGACGTAGCGGACAAACGCGTCGAGAATCTCGCTACGTCTGCCAGGTGATCTGGGCATTTGACACCTTCGGCGTAGACTAACCGTACGAACGGTCTATCATAACCATCGCCGCCTGAACATCCCCCCACGACATCCGCGTCATCCTCGGCGCAAGCACCAGCCGGCGCACACCCACACGCCGGCCGCGACGAGTTCCGGGTCGGAACTCGGGATTTACAAAGCCTGCAACGGCCTGCTGCGGCTGGTCGTGTCCGGAGCGGTGACAACGTACATGTTCGCACCGGGAGCCGCCTTGATCTCCCGGCGGTGTACATCGTCATGAGTTCGCGGCCATCGCTGTCGGCGATGCACACATAGGTGTCGGTCTCAGGGTCGTAGTCGAAGCTGTCCCAAGCCAACAGGAACGCCAAGCAGTTGCCGTCGCGATCTGCGACCACGAGCTTGTGCGCGCCAGACTTCTTGAGTAGCTCCGCATCCTGCGTGCGCCGCTGAGAGACCCCGTTATTGTGCATCGGTACGCTGTTCAACATCTCTGTGCTCCCTTAGCGAGGTTGTCTCCGTCACGCCGGGGCACTGCCACAAATCCCGACCTGGCGGTGTGTCGGACATTACCCCGCAATACCGGCCGCTACCAGGGCATTAAGGCCCCTGTCAAGGGGTCGTTGGTTGCTACATCGGCACAGGATGATCACGACGTCTGACGCGACCTATTTATCGTCCTCGTCCTCGTCGTCCTCGTCCTCGTCGTCGTCCTCGTCGTCATCGTCCTCGTCGTCATCATCGTCACCGTCTTCGTTGTCATCGTCTTCTTCGCCGTCGTCCTTTTCGTCCTCGCCGTCCTTCTCGTCCTCGCCGTCCTTTTCGTCCTCGTCGTCTTCGCCGATGTCCCCGGACTCCCTGGCCTCGTCCAGCTTGTCTGCGTACTTCTTCAACAGCCCGGCGAGTTGACGCGCCTCTTCAGGTTCCAGTGCATCTTCGAACAGCCGATCGTCGTCCTCAGAGATGCGCTCCAGGTAAACCGCGTTGTGTTCGATACCGACATCCCAACGGCCGCCCTCTTGATGACCCATTCGATGCCCTTCCTGATAGTGGACGGATTCACGACGCGGCACGCCCGCGCTGGCAACGTGATTACCCACTTCTGCAGCCGCGCAGTCACTGACTGCACAAGGCGCCGATCCTGCTCCCAGGGCGGCGGCTACTCGCACAAATTCGCCACCGCCGCAGGCCCAACGCGGCCTAACCCGGCGGCGCTGCGCCGGCCGCGTCCTGCAGCACCTGCTGCAACTTGTCCAGCGGATCGCCCTGGGTCGGGTCGAGTCGGCGTGGCGGAATCTCCCGTCCGTCGGGCGCCACGGCCACCGGGATCGGCACCGCCACCGGGAGCGGCGGCGGCGGTGGCGGCGGGGGCTGAGCGGCGGCTGGCGGCGGGGAGTTCAGAGCATTCCTCTTGTCCGTCAACCGCTTTGCGGCGTCACGACGCAGGGCCTGGCGCTGCGTGTCCGCGTCGCTGTTGTCGGCAAAGCAGACCGGCGGTGCGTCACCCACGACGGTCAACGCGCTCGCATAACGTTCGTCGGCGCGTGACCGGTCTCCGGCCGCCGCGGCGCGGTCGCCCTGGGTTTCGCGGACCAGCTCGAGGTTAACCCGCACCGGGCAGGAGTCAGCGGTGCCGGTGCGGGCGAGCGCGGCGACGAAGTCCGTGTCCGCCTCGTCGAGCCGTCCGTCGAGGACAGCGGCGGCGCCCGCGGCGAAGGGCGCCTTCGCCGGTTCGATCACGTTGGCCACGCCGAGCAGCGCCGCGTCGTCCCGCACGGCACCCCCGTCGCCGCGCCCGAACGCCGACGCCGCTGAATCTCCGGCCACCACAACCGATATCAGCTTCGCCACGATCAACACCACGAGCAGCACCAGCGGAGCCGAGTAGATCAGCAGCCGCCGTCGCAGTCGCAGCCGTTCCGGTCGCCGCGTCATGCCGCGTCCCGCCGGGTGAGGCGGGTGCGCCGGAACTCGCGCACCGAGAGGTAGATCTCACTCAGCAGCAGCACCGCGGCGAGAAGCGCGGGCAGCCAGTACAACTCAAGCAGGTCAGCGGCCTCCGCGCGGGTGCCGGCGGCGCTCGGCCGGTCGGGCAGGTCCGGCTGGAGCGGCTGACCGGGTTCCCGGTGCTGATACGGCACGACGAGTTGCCCCGCCACCTTGCGCAGTTCGGCCTCGTCGATCCCGTCGGCGCGGCCGTAGCCCAGCACCGCTCCGCCGTCGACGGATCCGCTGTTGAAGTCGCCCTGCGGAGCGCGCGTCCCGGGGGCGCCGGAGCCGAAGTACAGCACGATATTTCGGGTCCCCGGATACTGCTGGGTCGCCTGAATCAGTTGATATCGCAGCACGTTGCTCGCTGCCACGGCATCGACGTCGAGTCCCGCACTCGGGCCGCCGCGGTAGGAATCCAAAGCGGCGATGGTAGGCCGCAGACTCCAGACATCCTCGGAGAGCGGCCAATCCAGGGTGGCCCGTGCCGCGAAGTCGATGAGCGCGTATCGCGCCGCCGGGTACCGCTTGATGAAAGCCGCAATGTCGTCGCGCATGCCAGGCATCACGTCCGAATCCACCGACCGGTCCACGAGCAGAAACACATTGAGGTTCTCGCCGGCCAAAGCCGTTGTTCCCGCGCGGGTCCTGTCGTCGTGCAGTGCGGGGCGGGCGGCAGCCACGATTATCAGCAACACCGCCAGCGTCACCCCGCCCCAGCGCAGCACGGTGCGAGCACGTCGGCGTCCTGCTCCCAACAACACCTGCCGCAGCGCAACCACGCGGGCCAAGACGAGCGCGCCGGCGACGACGGCGAGAATCGGCCAGGGCAGCACGGGCTGGAACGTCATCGGCGCAACCCCATCAGCGCCACCGAAAGCACGGTCGCCGAGAACAGCGCGATCGCCAGGGGCACCACCGGCGAGTCGGCGGCATCCGCTTTGGCGACGGTGCCGTGGCGTGCCGCACGGTTGTGCGCCCGAATGTCATCCAAAGCACCCGATACCGATCCCGGCACCAGATATCGCCCGCCGGTCTGTTCGGTGAGGGCGAGCAACGACCCGCTTTTCGGTGACGGCGCCGTGTCGACCACATTGAGTTGGACCCCGGCGCGCTCGGCCAACTCCCGCACCGCACCGCCGGTGAACAACGCGGCTCGCGGCTCCCCCGCCATGCGCAGATCCGACGGCCCCAGATAGATCACCGATCGTCGGTGCGTGCCGGGCTGCTCGAAATGAGGGAAACCCGAAACACACAGCGCTAGCACATCTTCCACACTCGTCGCGTAATCGGTGTACGGCACCGTCGGCGCGAACGACGCCGACTGCAACCGGGGCGCGCGAGCGTACTCGCCGAATCGCGACACGGCGTACTGGTGGTCGCGCGTCAGCGGTACCAGCCGGCGGTTCACCGACGTCAGACCGATGCGTTGGGTCTGCGGCGCTGCGCCGGCCTGTTGCGCGAAGTAATCCAGCATCTCCACCGTCGCGCGATCCGGCAGCGGCTGCCCGACACACAGCATCACGTCCTCGGAGGACGCGGCGTCGAACTCCTCACCGGCCGCGGCCGGACGAGAGGCCGCCCACGTGGCGGCGCCGAACATCACCGTCAGCACCATCAGGGTCACGACCGTCGACAGCGAGCGCAGCCGCGCCACTCTGGCATACTCGGGCAACCGCGTCAGTCGTGCGATGTTGGCCAGCGGGCGTAACCGCCGGCGCGCCGCGGTCATGGGCAGCACCGCCGCCAGCAAGACCGCGACGACGAAGCAGCCTGATCCGACGGCCGCTACCGGCCACCACTTCAGGTCCACGAGCGGATCAACTCCTGCGCCATGGGGCTCAGCTCGCCGACCTCGACGCTCGTCTCGGCGTTGAACTGCGCATCATCGAGCAGGGCGAGCAGGGGCGCGGCCGCGTCGAGCTGGTCCTCGGCCAGGGCGCCGATGTGCAGATATTGGGCTTTCGCACCGGTCGCCTGGTGCAGAAAGCTGCGTACCGTGCGGGCGATCGCCGCGCTGGCCTGCGGCCGCGACATCCGCCCGGCGCGGTGTTCGCCGGCCAGGCGCTGCACGCGGCGGGCGAAGCGGTCGCGGATCACCCGGGCGTGTATACGTCGCACGACGGGGATCCGGCGCAGCCGGTGCGATGGCAGCGTCCACACGAAAATGCCGGCGTACCAACCAATGACGGCAAGGATCAGCAGTACGGCCCACACCAGCCACGCCGATGAGTAGGGCTGCGGACCGAACACATGGCGCAGCAGATCATCCGGCACGACCGGCCGCCTCGGTCAGGCCGACGAGTTCGCGGCGGATGTCGTCGCTGCCGGCGATGGTGGCGTACGGGATCGCGCGACGGGTCAGGAACTTTGCGAGCCGGTCGCGGCGGACCTGTTCGGCGCGGCGGTAGGCGGCGACGACCCGCGGACCCAGGTCGGCTCCGTTCAGCACGAATCGGCCGGTGGCGACGTCGTACCCGTCGGTGTTGTCCGGCCCCACCGCGGGCATATCGGACACCATCGCCCACAGCATGTCGTGGCGCCCGCTCAATCTGGCGAGAACGCCGTGGAGTTCCTCGCTGACGTCGGGTTCGTCGGAGACCACGACGATCAGCATGGAGTGGCGGTAATGCGTTGCGACGTACTCGAGTTGGGCGGCGATGTCGCTGCTGCCGGGATGGGTCATGGTGTGCTGGTACCAGCGGTGCAGCAGGCCTTCGACGTGCGTCTCGCCGCGACGCTGCGGGACGTTCACGCAGCCGCGACTGTCGCCGAACACCATGCCGATCTGATCGGAGCGCCGCAGCCCGATCAATCCGACGGCGCCCATGATGTGCGCGGCTACGTCGCGCTTGTACTCCCCACTGGGGGCCAGGGCCGCCATGTTGCGGCCGGCATCGGCGACGAGCAGGATTTTGTGGTGCTTCTCGGAGACGAACCGTTTGATGAGCACGCTGCCCGACCGCGCGGAGGCCTTCCAGTCGATGTCGCGGACGTCGTCGCCGGGAACATACGGGCGCAGGTCGTCGAATTCCATGCTGCGCGTGTGCGATAGCGCGTAGCGACCGCCTTCGAGCAGCCCGCGGGTGTCGGTGCCGAAGTGCGCCTTGGCCCGGTTGAGGTGCTTGCCCAAGACGAACTCAGGGCACCCGGACGGCGCGCAGGGCGGCGTCGATCACGGTCTCGGGAGTGACGTTGGCGCTGGCCGCCTCGAATCCAAGAATGAGCCGGTGCCGCAGCACCCGGTGCGCGAGCTTGGCAATGTCCTCCGGGAGTACGTGTGCCCGCCCCGACAGCACCGCCTGCGCCCTTGCCGCCTTGCAGAAGGCGATCGTGGCGCGCGGGCTGGCACCGTACTCGACCAGCCGAGCGGTCTGCTTGGGCAGCGCCCGGCCGGGGTGGCGGGTCACGTCCACCAGTTGGCTGGCGTAGAGCATCAGCGCCCGGTCCATGTAGACATGGCGCACCACGTCCTGCAGACGCAGTACGTCATCGAGGCTGACGACGGGCGCGGCGGGTCGTCGGGTGTCGTAGACGCCGGCGTCGATCCGCGCCATCACTTCCACCTCTTCCTCGGGAGAGGGGTAGCGCACGATCTCCTTGAGCAGGAACCGGTCGGTCTGCGCCTCCGACAGCGGGTAGGTGCCTTCCTGGTCGACGGGGTTCTGCGTCGCGATGACCAGGAACGGGTCGGTGAGCGTGTGCACCTGGCCGGCGATCGTGGTCTGCCGCTCCTCCATCGCCTCGAGCATCGCGCTCTGGGTCTTGGCGCTGGACCGGTTGATCTCGTCGAGCAGCACGATGTTGGCGTGCACGGGGCCCAGTTGGGTGACGAACGAGCTGGTCGACGAGTCGTAGATCTGGGTGCCGATGATGTCGCTGGGCAGCAGGTCAGGGGTGCATTGGATGCGTTGGAAGCGGCCGTGAATCGATTCGGCGAGCACCTTGGCGGCAGTGGTCTTGGCCAGGCCGGGCACGCTTTCCAGCAAGACGTGGCCGCCCGATAACAGTCCGATCAGCAGCGATTCCCGTAACTCTTGTTGCCCGACGATCTTGGCGGCGAACGCCTCGGAGATGGCGTCGACGATCCGCCGGATTCCGTCGAGGTCGCGCTGATCCGGTTGTGTCCGTGCTGTAGTCATATGGCCGCTGGGGTACCCGGGGGCCGGGTTTCCACACGTGGCCCGTGCTGGCTATGCATATCCCGGAGCGTATCCCGGGTTCACGAGTTGCCGCCAAGACCGCCGCTGCGTTGACCGCTGTTGTGCCGGGTATGCATCATCGCGTGCGAATCCCCCCTCCGCGTCGCGTAGTCGCCGCCGCCCTGGTCGGCATCCTCCTGTTGGTGGCGTGCTCGAGCCCGTCGCCACAGTCGTCGCCCGCGCCTCCCGCGGCGGCGCCCGGCAAGCTGGTGCCGGCCCCCATCAGAGTGCCCGCCGACCTGGCGCAGGCGCCGCTCGACCAACCACGACAGGCGCTCATTCCCGACGGCTGGACGATCTCGGTGTGGGCGCGAATCCCGAAGGCGCGCTTGGCAACCTGGACGCCCGATGGCGCCCTGCTGGTGTCGGTGCCGAGCCGCGGTCAGATCGTCAGGGTGACACCTGGCGCGGCGCCGGCCCCGCTGCTCGAAGGGCTCGACCAACCGCACGGCATGACGTTCGCGGGGTCGACGCTGTATGTCGCCGAGAGCAACCGGATCGACGCGTACGACTACACCGGCGGACGGGCGATCAACGGCCGGACCGTCGCCGCCGGCCTACCCGACGCGCGCAGTCCCGACCTGCACGGCGCCTACGCGCATGCGCTGAAGAGCGTGGCCGTCGGCCCCGACGGCGCGGTCTATTTCTCGATCGGTTCGACGGCCAACATCTCGCCGCAGGACCGCACGGCGAGCCCGCCCAGGGCGACGATCATGCGGATTCCGCCCGGCGGCGGCCCGGCCGAGCCGTTCGCGACGGGCGTGCGCAACGGAACGGGCCTCGCCGTCGCGCCGGACGGCTCGTTGTGGACCGCGGTCAACAATCGCGACAACACCCCCGACCCGGACGGCCAGGTCGACGTCGGCTATGTAAACGACCATCCGCCGGAGTCGCTTGCGCGTTTGACTCCCGGGCGCGAATTGGGTTGGCCCTATTGCAATCCCGACGGAGGACCGGCCAACCTGCCGTTCGTGCGCGACATGTCGACCAATAGGGACGGATCTCAGCTGGATTGTGCGACGTTGCCGCCCGTCGAGCACAGCATGGGCGCCCATTCGGCGCCGTTAGGTCTGGCATTTACCACGGGTGTGCTGCCGGGGCCGTACGCCGACGGCGCGCTGGTCGGCATCCACGGTTCGTGGAACCGCAAACCGCCGAGGGCACCGGAGGTGTCCTTCTTCCCCTGGCGGGACGGTGCGCTAGGCGACCAGCAGACTTTGGTCGGGGGCTTCCAGGCCGAGGACGGGTCCCGATGGGGCCGTCCGGTCGCCGCGGTCGTCGGACCGGACGGGGCGGTGTACGTCAGCGACGACGACGCGGGGGCGATTTACCGGTTGGCCCCGCCCGGGCGATAGCGGAGCTTGGCCGCGGCTCGCACAGACGACTCGACTGCTACCTTTCTCCTCGAACTTGCCGCCAAGGAGGACCGATGGCCACCGCACTGACCGGCATTCAGCAGAAGCTGCTGCGCATCGGCGAGTCAGCGCGCGCTGTGAAGCGACTCGCCGAATCGGGCATCCTCGACGTGCGAGACCTGAAGTCGACGGTTCAAGCCGCGAAACTTTCCGGCGTCTACGGTCCGCAGGCGACCATGACGATCCTGGGCGGCCGCAAGTATGCGATGTTGCCGGCGATCGTCGACGAGCGCGGGGCGTTGACGTACGAGGAGGTCGACCACCAGTCCTGGGCGCTGGCTCATGGTTTGAAGTCTCATGGCGTCGCGGCGGGCTCCGTCGTGGGGCTACTGTGTCGCGACCACCGCGGCCTGGTCATCGCGATGGCCGCGTGCGGCAAACTCGGCGCCCGCCTGGTGCTGATGAACACCGGATTCGCCAAGCCGCAGTTCGCCGAAGTGTGCCAGCGCGAGGGTGTGAGTGTGGTGCTGCACGACAGCGAGTTCCTCGGGCTGCTCGACGCCCTGCCTCCCGAGCTGCCGAGGGTGCTGGTCTGGGTCGACGAGGGCGCCGAGGTGCCGACGGGTGCGCAGACCCTCGATGACATCGTCGCGGCGAACCGCACCGATCCCCTGCCGCCACCGGCTAAATCGGGTGGGTCCGTGATTCTCACCAGCGGCACCACCGGCCTACCCAAGGGCGCGCCCCGCGACTCGGTCAATCCCCTCGCGACGGCACAGATCATCGACCGAATTCCTTTCCCGCGCAAGGGAACCATGGTCATCGTGTCGCCGATTTTTCACAGCACCGGATGGGCCACGTACACCGTGGGCGCCGCGCTGGGCAACAAGGTGGTCACCGCCAGGCGGTTCAAGCCGGAGCTCACGCTCAAGCTCATCGCCGAGCACCGGGCCGACATGCTGGTCGCGGTCCCGACGATGCTGCACAGGATGGTCGAACTCCCGCCTGACGTCATCGCGCAGCACGACACCTCGTCTTTGAAGGTGATCCTGGTTGCCGGCTCGGCGCTGAGCCCCGAGCTGTCGTCGCGGGCGCAGGACACCTTCGGTGACGTCCTCTACAACATGTACGGCTCGACGGAATGCGCCATCGCGACCGTCGCCACCCCAGCCGAGCTTCGCGCCGCGCCAGGCACCGCCGGCCGCGCTCCGGTGACCTGCGAGGTGGTGCTGTATGACGAACACGACCAACGCGTGACGGGCCCGAATCGTCGCGGGCGGATTTTCGTCCGCAATGGCGCCCCGTTTTCCGGCTACACCGATGGGCGCAACAAGCAGATCATCGACGGCTACATGTCCAGCGGCGACATGGGCCATTTCACCGAGCAGGGCCTGCTTTTCGTCGACGGCCGCGACGACGACATGATCGTCTCGGGCGGGGAGAACGTCTTCCCGCAGGAGGTGGAGAATCTGCTCGAGGAGCGGTCAGACATCGCCGAAGTGGCTGTGGTGGGTGTCGATGACGTCGAGTTCGGAAAGCGGTTGCGCGCCTTCATCGTTTCCGAGCCGGGCGCCACGCGGGATCCCGCGGAGATCAAGCAGTACGTGAAGAACAACCTCGCGCGCCACAAGGTGCCCCGCGACGTGGTATTCGTCGAGGAGCTACCCAGGAACGCGACCGGCAAGCTGCTACGCCGCGTCTTGGTGGAGATGGACGTCGAGCTGCCTCAGTGACGAGTGGGGCCTGAATAAACACGCCCAGCGGCGAAGACTACGACCACCGCGAGGAGGAAACTATGTGGAACATTGCCTTCACCGCCCTGCTGGTAGCAACATTCGTGTCAGCGGCTGTCGCGCACGCCGACAGTGCTAGCGACTACGTCGCCGCCGTCACATCACAAGGCGTCATTGCAGACCGAGATGCACTCATTGGAGCTGCAGACGACCTATACAACGCTGCGGTGCAGCAAAACCAGGGCGGCATCTTCGTCGGCATATCCCCCAACATCGCCGCAGCTAGCGCACTCAAGCCACACTTGGACTCGACAACCAACAACTCAGCGCCGTCATCCGCGCCGCGCGCAATATCGACTGCCCTCAAAACGGGCCGGTGTGACCATTGACGACAGATCTGGCCCCTCGGCGTCAACGGCCTATCTGGGCTGCCGACTTTTCAGTGAATGCGATTTGGGTCGCTACCGGAGGGTCGCCAGAATGGATCGCCCGCCGCACCGACGCACTCTTGTCCACGTTGGCGTATGCGCTGTCGATACCTAGCTGGGAGACACCGCAGCATCAAGAATGGCGAGGAACGCCAGAAGCGTTGGCGGACATCGTAAGAAGCCACGTCACAACTGGAACGTTCGGCGATCCGGAACCGGAGAACGGCTATCTGTTCACGGTCTCAGGGAAAGGCCCTGCGACTGCGCTTCATGTGCAAGTTTCAGCGGGATCGCGATCAAAGGGACGACGTGTTCCGCTTCACGCCATCGCCATTGATGTACGTGAGATAGCGCCCGGCGGGGTCACAGCGGAGATGGGTGACGCACTCTGCGCCGCTGTTGCCGAGGCTTGGACGCCTGCCGCCCTGAGTTTGTCTGACCTGCTGGTCAACCGCACGGCGCGCCGTGGCGGGTGGAAGATCCCCGTTGGATACCGAACGTGGGTCAACGCGGAGGCTGGAACAATCCGCCATACAGAGGAAGGTCTGGCCTCCCGCGAGCTAACCGGAGGCACGCTTCTATCCGCACCAGACGATTGGCCCGCTGACCGGGTCGTCGCGGCCCTGCGTGCCAGGGTGAGTTGAGTCCAGTGGTTCATAGCAAACCGGCCTGATGCAGGGCGAGATACGGATCAACAC
>NZ_LKTM01000191.1 GCF_001417955.2 Mycobacterium gordonae
CAGGGAGAGGCCGGCGTCGCCGGGGACGGCGTAGGTGAACAGGCTCAGGAGTAGGGGCAGGGCGAGGAGGAACAGGGTGTATTGGCGGTCGGCGGCGATGACGGCGAGGTAGCGCCGGGACAGGATGGCGAATTGGGCCAGGGGGCTTTGTTGGGCTTTGGGTTTGGGTTTGCCGGTGGCCCCGGTGGCGCCGGTGGCGCCGGTGGCCCCGGTGGGGGTGGTGTCGGTGGGGGTGAAGGCGGCGTGCAGGGGGGAGTGGGTGTAGCGGGTGGTCCAGTCGGTGGTGGTGTCGTTTTCGAGCAGGATGAACAGGTCGGCGAAGTCGGTGCAGCCGAAGTAGGCCAGGGCTTGTTGGGGTGGGCCGAAGTAGGCCAGGCGGCCGCCGGGGGCCAGCACCAGCAGGCGGTCGCACATGTTGAGGTGGGCGATGTTGTGGGTGACCACGACGACCGAGCGGCCGTCGTCGGCCAGGGTGCGCAGGGTTTGCATGACCGATTTCTCATAGCCGGGGTCCAGGCCGGAGGTGGGTTCGTCCAGGAACAGCAGGGAGGGTTTGGTCAGCAGTTCCAGGGCGACGCTGGTGCGTTTGCGTTGTCCGCCTGAGAGGGAGTCGATGCGTTGGTCGGCGTGGGTGGCCAGGCCGAGTTCGGTGAGGACTTCGTCGATGCGGTGTTGGCGTTCGGTGGCGGTGACGTCGTGGGGGAAGCGCAGGCGGGCGGCGTAGTTCAGGGCGCGGCGCACGGTCAGGGGGGTGTGCAGGATGTCGTCTTGGGGGACGAAGCCGATGCGGTGGCGTAGTTCGGGGTAGTTGTCATAGAGGTCGCGGTCGTCGTAGCGCACGGTGCCGGTGGTGGCGGGGCGGAATCCGGTCAGGGCGCCCAGCAGGGTGGATTTGCCGGCGCCGGAGGGGCCGACGACGGCCAGCAGGCTGCGTTGGGGCAGTACGAAGCTGACGTCGTCGAGTAGGACTTTGCCGCCCGGGGTTTCGACGTGCAGGTGGGCGGCTTGGTAGGAGATGTCGCCGGTGTCGACGTATTCGACGAGGCGGTCGCCGGACAGGTGCAGCAGTTGGTGGCCGATGCCCACGATGTCGGTGGGTTGGATCAGGGCGCGGGTGATGCGGGTGCCGTTGACGTAGGTGCCGTTGGCGGAGTGGTTGTCGATCAGTTCCCAGCCCGCGCCGCTGCGCCGCAGCAGGGCGTGGCGGCGTGAGACCAGCAGGTCGTGCAATACCACGGTGTTCTGCGGAGCCCGCCCGATACTGACCGTCGCCTGATCGATCGCATGCACCGCGGTCGGCGTCCGCAGCGACGCCGTCACCCCCGACGCCGTCTGCCCCG
>NZ_LKTM01000192.1 GCF_001417955.2 Mycobacterium gordonae
GGGCCTTGACCCCGGATGGTGGACACGGGATTTGTGTTACGCAGCTTCGGGCAGCGTAGTGGTTGTGTGATTCTTTTCGTAGCTGGCCGGGCTGGAATAGGCGCAGCGGGAGTGCCTCCGTTTCAGGTTGTAACGGGACAGCCAGCGAAAAACTTCGCGACGGCAGGTCGTAGCGTCGGGCCATTGGCTTCGGTCCTGCAGGATCTCGCGTTTGAGGCAGGCGTTGAACGACTCGGCGAGTGCGTTGTCGGCACTTGACCCGACTCCACCCATAGACTGAGTGACGCCCAGATCACCGCAGAGGATAGCGAAATCCCTTGAGGTGTACTGACTTCCGTGATCTGTGTGGAATATCGCACCAGTCAGCGAGCCGCGTAGCGCGGCAGCGGCTTTGAGGGCGTCTTCGACGAGTTCGGTGCGCATGTGCTCAGCGATCGCCCAGCCGGCGGCCCGTCCGGAGAAGCAATCGATCACCGTCGCGAGATACAGATTCGATCCCGTCGCCAAGGGCAGATAGGTGATGTCCCCGACGTACTTGTCGTTGGGTACCGGTGCGGTGAAATCCCGGTTGAGCAGGTCTGGGACCTTCTGGTTTGCCGGATCCGGCGTTGTGGTCTTCACCCGGCGGCGGCGTCGGTAGCCGGCGATCTTGGCCGCCCGCATCACCCGTGCCACCCGTTTGTGGTTGACCCGCTGCTCCTCGGGCACGCCGTCGTTGAGTTCGGCGGTGATCCGCGGCGCCCCGTAGGTGTTGTCCACCTCATGGACGGTGCGGATCCGTGCGGCCAGTGCCTGGTCAGCCGCTTCGCGGCCGGCGCGGCCATCAGCACCAGCAAGCCAGGCGTAGAACGAGGAACGCGCGATCTCGACGATCGCGCACAGCCACTTCACCGGGTAGGTGTCGAGGTGGTCGGCGACGAACTGGAAGCGGCTCACCAGTTCGTCTCCCCGGCGAAATATTTGGCGACCGACCGCAGAATGTCGCGCTCGGTGGACAATCGGGTCTTGTCCGCACGTAGCTGCCCTACTTCGGCGCGTAGCCGGGCCAGCTCCTGGTCAGGAGTTTCCGCGCCCGACACTGGTGCGGCACCGGTAGTCGGGTTGCGGTGCCGAATCGCCACGCCAGCAGCCTTGCACCAGGCCGACAGCGTCACCCCGCTGATGCCGAGTTCGTCGGCGATCTGGGTGATCGTCGCACCCTCAGTGTCTCGGTACAGCGCCACCGCGTCCCGCTTGAGCTCGTCGGGATAATTTTTCCTTGCCATCGTGTCGATCATCTCGCTTCCCCCGCCAATCTTGCGGGATTCAGCGTGTCCAACACCTGGGGTCAGGCCCC
>NZ_LKTM01000193.1 GCF_001417955.2 Mycobacterium gordonae
CGCCGCTGACGCTGCCGTTGCCGCCGGTACCACCAGTGCCACCGGTGCCACCCTGCCCGCCGGCACCGCCGCTGCCGTCGCCGGCTCCGCCCTCGCCACCAGCACCGGCGACACCGCCCGAACCGCCCTTCCCGCCCACGGCCCCACCGGCCGAGATGTTGAGGGTGTTGCTGCCGCCGCTGCCACCGGTGCCGCCGTGGCCGCCCAGACCACCCAGACCGCCCTGACCGCCCCGGACACCGCCGATACCCGCGCCACCGTCGCCGCCCTGACCGCCGGCGCCGCCGGCACCGCCCTGATTGCCCGGGGTGGGCGCGGAGCTCGAGACGCCGGCCTGACCGGTGCCACCGGTGCCCCCGGCTCCACCGGTGCCGCCGGTACCTCCGCTGCCGGTCACCCCGGCAGCGCCGCCATCGGTTCCGGTCCCCGCGGCGCCGGCGACGCCGCCGGTTCCGCCCTTGCCGCCGGCGGCGCCGGTGGTGTTCGCCCCCGTGCCGGTATTGCTACCGCCGGCGCCACCGCTGCCGCCCTGGCCGCCCACACCGCCCTGACCGCCCTGACCACCGCCGACGCCGTTGAAGCCGGCACCGCCGTCGCCACCCTGGCCTCCGGCACCGCCGGCGCCACCCTGACCGCCCGCGCTGGGTGTGGTGTCGGAGACGCCGGTCTGGCCGGTGCCGCCGGTGCCGCCGATTCCCCCCACGCCGCCTTTGCCTCCACTGCCGGTCACCCCGGCAGCGCCGCCGTCGGTTCCCGTGCCCGCGGCGCCGGCGATGCCACCGGTTCCGCCTTTGCCGCCGGTGGCTCCGTTCGCGTTCACTCCGGTGCCGGTGTTGTTGCCGCCGGTGCCGCCGTTACCGCCCTGCCCGCCGATGCCGCCCTGGCCACCCTGGCCACCGCCGACGCCGTTGATCCCGGCGCCTCCGTCACCGCCCTGCCCGCCGGCGCCACCCTGGCCGCCCTGCGCGCCGGCGGTGGGCGCGCTGCCGGAAGTGCCCGCCTGCGCGCTGCCTCCGGCGCCGCCGGTACCCCCGGTGCCGCCTTTTCCGCCGAGACCGTTCGACCCGGCCGCTCCGCCGTCCGTTCCGGAGCCACCCGCTCCTGCGGCACCACCGGTGCCGCCCTGACCACCCGCGGCACCCATCCCGGCTTTGCTCCCGGTGTTAGTGCCGCCGTCACCCCCGCTACCGCCCTGGCCGCCGACACCACCCTGGCCGCCCTGGCCGCCCCCGACTCCGCCGATACCCGCACCGCCGGCACCACCCTGTCCGCCGGCGCCGCCATGACCGCCTTGCAGCCCGGAAGTGGGAGCGGTCGCGCTGGCG
>NZ_LKTM01000194.1 GCF_001417955.2 Mycobacterium gordonae
CACAACTGGCCATCCGGGCACTACACAGCGCGGTAGCCCGACGCGGAGATGTCGCGGGGTGCATTCTGCACTCGGATCGCGGATCTCAGTTCCGGTCAAGGAAATTCGTACACGCCTTGAATCAACACGAGATGGTCGGCTCTATGGGCCGTGTCGGAGCCGCCGGCGACAACGCCGCCATCGAGAGCTTCTTTAGCCTGCTGCAGAAGAACGTGCTCGACCGCCGCCGCTGGGACACCCGAGAACAACTCCGCATCGCGATCGTCACCTGGATCGAGCGCACCTACCACCGGCGCCGCCGCCAGTCCGGCCTCGGGCGGTTGACCCCGATCGAATTCGAAGCAATCATGACCACACCGGCCAGTCAGGCCGCGTGACCGAAACTGTCACCTGATCGTGCAGCAGACCCCAGCGCCCCCGACCAGATAGACGAACTCAAGCCAAGATGACAATTGATCCGTTCGCTCACGACGACACGACAAGCGATCCGTTCGCCTGTAGCTGCTGCCAGGAACAGTGGCCCGGTACCGCCCGCGACCCAATCGAGGTCTTAGGAGACCCGCCGTACCACATCCACATCTTCCGTGATCCACCGCTCTGCCGCATGTGTGAAGGGCACCAAGGTGCTGAGCTAGTTCTGAAGATGGAGTTTGAGCACGCAGCGGAATACCGCGAGCGCCTAGCTGACACGCGCAAAAGCCGAGACCGTGCGGTGCGAGAGGGAATCATCCTCAAAAAGCAACTGACCGCGATGGAACGCAAATGCGGCAAACTTCTTGACCAGATTAAAAAAGCCACCTATCTGCATCGCTTCAAAGGTGACGGAACGTGCATCTGTGGACGAGAGCAACGTAAGTGCGCCACTTGCCTTGTTGCCGAAGATCCGTGGATCAGGGAACAGCTTCGCAGGCAGGACCAACAGGGTCGGGCTGATACTGCGTAACTGCCTAGACATGGTGGTGCCCCCGCACCGGGTGACTAATCCGACACGGGGGCAATTGGCACCAACCTCTATGTCTAGGCGATGCCCTCAGCCCGATTGTTAGTAGCTGAGTTGCTTGCGACACACGAAACCCCCCGACGATCAACCCAAGGGAGAGTGAGTCCTCGGGGACAGTTCGGGGGGCTTGTGCGGGATGGGTAAGGTCATCCCTCGGGTGAACGTCGGCTGGCTGGGAGCCTTTTACTTTCCCATGACCGACGCCACCGTGTCTTACTTCTTCTCAGCCTCTCCCTCTCTGCCAACCTGGGTTGAGGCACCCGCCCCCTGACAATTAGTGACCCGAGGGCGGGGATGGAGAGACTCCCC
>NZ_LKTM01000195.1 GCF_001417955.2 Mycobacterium gordonae
GACCGTCGCCTGATCGATCGCATGCACCGCGGTCGGCGTCCGCAGCGACGCCGTCACCCCCGACGCCGTCTGCCCCGCAGCGCTGGACAGCGGCGGTAGCGGGATCTCGGTGGTCTTCGCCAGCGGCTCGGACGGCGGCGGCAATGGCGGCAACTGACCCACCATGGTCGTCGCCTCTCCGATCGACACCGGCTGTCCCGCATCAGGAGCCAGTTCGATCTCTTGGCCTGAGGTGACCGATCCGAGAATCACCGTCACCGGCTCATCGCCGACGACCACCTCTTCCACCCGGGCGCCCTGCACATACATGCCGTTGCTGCTGCGATTGGACAACACCCAGCCTGACTCGGTGGGCTCCAGCACCGCATGCACCCGCGAGATCCGCGGATTGTCCAACTGAATATCGCTCTCACCCGAACGCCCCACCGTCCACACCCGCCCCGGAGCCACCAGCCAACTGCGCCCACCCCCACGCACCACCAGCCCCACGATCTCGCCCATCGCCTGCCTCCGTTACTCCCGCGGACCGTGATGCTACGACGACCGGTCTATGAGTGCTTGGCCCACCATTTGTAGAGCTGGTCGAGGCTGGGTACCTGCTGTTTCCCACCGACGAGTGCGTAGACCAGCGTCTGCTCGTTGCTCCACATCACCTGTGGGTCGTTGCCCTTGTAGATGCCGCAGGCCATCTGGCCCAGAACGGTTTTCGGGTCCTGGGTGTGCCACCAGTTGCCGGGAGACGCCTTGCCGCCCGGACACTGCTGGATGGTGAAGGTGGTGGTGAAGCTGGTGAAGGCCTTCTTCAGCGATGCCACGTCGGGAAACAGTCCGTAGGCCGACAGTTTGGGACCGTTGGCATCGGTGTTCTGCCCGCACGACACCGAAACCAGGGCGCCCGGCATCGTTTTCGCATCCGTCGTGCAGGTGCCGGCGGGATACCCCGCGGGAAGCAGGCTCATCAACCGGGCCTGCGCCTGCGGCGGTGCGCTTGACGACGGCGGGGTTGTCGTTGTGGTCGACGTGGTGGGCCGGGTTGTGGTGGTCCGTTGCCTGGTGGCCTGAGGTTGGTCGTCGTCCTTATTCAGTGCCCAGATGCCGATGCCGCTCAGCATCAGGACCAGGACGACAGCGGCAACACCTGCGACGATCGCCCACGGGTTGCGGGCGCGCGACTGCACGGGTGGGTTGGCGGCCTGCCATGGCCCGGTGAACGGCGGCGCTGGGCCCGGTGGTGGGCCCGGCCGGCCGGCCACGCCGGGTGAAGGGGCGGGGGGGCGCGGCGGCATGGGCGGGCCGGGGTGGG
>NZ_LKTM01000196.1 GCF_001417955.2 Mycobacterium gordonae
GCGCCGGCGGCCACGGTGGGGCCGGTGGTGACGCGGGACTTTTCGGTTTCGGTGGCGCCGGTGGGGTCGGCGGGTTCGCCCCGGCGGGAGCCGGCGGGGCCGGCGGAAACGGCGGCGCGGGTGCCCTGGTGTTCGGCAGCGGCGGAGCCGGCGGTGCCGGCGCCCAGGGCGCCCCGACCTACGCCGGCGGAGCCGGTGGCGCGGGCGGCAAGGCCACGCTGCTCGGACTCGGCGGGACCGGTGGGGTCGGCGGACAGGGCACCCCGTCCGGTGCCAACGGTGTGACCGGCGACAACGGGCTGTTGCTGCCGGCGGCGGCGCTGAACGTGATCAACGCGCCCAGTGTGTTGCTGACCGGACGCCCGCTGATCGGCAACGGCGCCCCGGGCGCGGCCGGCAGCGGGGCCGCCGGAGGCCCGGGCGGCTGGCTGCTCGGTGACGGCGGGGCGGGCGGGTCCGGCGCCAACGGTGTGCCGGGTGGACCCGGCGGGGCCGCCGGGCTTTTGGGCAGTGGCGGCACCGGCGGTGCCGGCGGGCTCGGGGCTGCTGGTGTCGGCCGGTCTGGCGGTCAGGGCGGTAACGGCGGCTTGTTCTTCGGCAACGCCGGGGCGGGCGGAGCGGGCGCGGCCGGCTCCGACGGCAACGGCGGCGGTGGCGGAGCCGGGGGTACCGGCGGGATCTTCGGTTCCGGTGGTTCCGGCGGGACGGGCGGGATGGCCAACTTCGCGATCCCCGGTGTTTCCGGCGGCGCCGGAGGGTCCGGCGGCGCCAGTGGGGCGCTGAGTGGGCTGGTCGGTGCCGGCGGCGGTACCGGTGGGGTCGGCGGCGCCGGGTTCACGGGAGGTGCGGGCGGAACAGGCGGGGCCGCCGGCATCGCAGGTTCACTCTTCGGCGGCGGTGCCGGCACCCTCGGCGGCTCCGTGGTCGGTGCCGGCGGGGCCGGCGGCGACGGCGGCGCCAGTTTGGGCGGCACTGGCGGGCCGGGCGGAAGCGGCGGCGCCGGTGGACAATTCGTGGGCACCGGCGGCTCCGGCGGGGCCGGCGGTTCGGTGCTGGCCCCCCTAGTCGGTAGCGGCGGTGGGGGTCTCGGCGGCGGCGGAGGAACCGCCGGCTTGCTGGGTTCCGGCGGCTCCGGCGGCACCGGCGGCGCGGCGGGAGTGTCGCTCGTCACGCAGGTCCCCGGCGGTCAGGGCGGCCTCGGCGGCAACGCGGGCTTGTTGGGCTCCGGCGGTGCCGGCGGGACCGGCGGCTACTCCGATTCGGGTATCGGCGGGGCGGGCGGCCGCGGC
>NZ_LKTM01000197.1 GCF_001417955.2 Mycobacterium gordonae
ATACCGCCGGCGTAACCGGCCTGGCCCGCGCCGCTGGCGGCGGCGCCATTGCCGCCGACGCCACCGGCCCCGCCGGCGCCGGCCACCCCCGCGTTGCCGGCGACGCCGCCGGTGTTGGCGAAGCCGCCGCTGCCGGCGTCGCCACCGCGCCCACCGGTTCCACCATTGCCCGCCGTGCCCAGCGTGCCGGTGCCGCCCGCGCCGCCGGCGCCGCCCACCCCGCCATTGCCGCCGGTACCGCTGGCAACGCTGCTGAAGCCGCCGGTGTTCACACCTCCGATGCCGCCCTGTCCGCCCTGTCCGCCGTTGCCGCCGAACCCACCGGTGATGTTGATGGCGCCGCTCCCGCCGGCTCCGCCCGCGCCGCCGCTGCCACCCGCCCCGGCCGCGCCGCCATTCGCGGAGGCACCCGCACCATTACCCGCATTGCCGCCGCCACCGCCGGCACCGCCCCTGCCGCCGTCGCCGCCGGTGGCGGTAGTTGCTGCAGGGCCCGTCTTGCCAGCTCCGCCATCGCCGCCGCGGCCGCCGGCGCCACCGGCGCCGTTGGTGCCGCCCGCATCGGCGTTGCCGCCGTTACCGCCCTGACCACCCTGGCCACCGTCGAAGCCTGCCTGACCCGTGCCGGTTCCGGCGGCACCGGTGCCGCCGGAACCGGCACGGGTCAGGCAGGCTTCGACGGTGGCCAGGGTGGTCAGGGCGGTAACGGCGGCAACGCCGATGCGGGCGGCACCAACGGCGCCGGTGGCGCCGGCGGCCGCGGCGGCGATGGCGGAGCTGGCAAGACGGGCCCTGCAGCAACTACCGCCACCGGCGGCGACGGCGGCAGGGGCGGTGCCGGCGGTGGCGGCGGCAATGCGGGTAATGGTGCGGGTGCCTCCGCGAATGGCGGCGCGGCCGGGGCGGGTGGCAGCGGCGGCGCGGGCGGAGCCGGCGGGAGCGGCGCCATCAACATCACCGGTGGGTTCGGCGGCAACGGCGGACAGGGCGGACAGGGCGGCATCGGAGGTGTGAACACCGGCGGCTTCAGCAGCGTTGCCAGCGGTACCGGCGGCAATGGCGGGGTGGGCGGCGCCGGCGGCGCGGGCGGCACCGGCACGCTGGGCACGGCGGGCAATGGTGGAACCGGTGGGCGCGGTGGCGACGCCGGCAGCGGCGGCTTCGCCAACACCGGCGGCGTCGCCGGCAACGCGGGGGTGGCCGGCGCCGGCGGGGCCGGTGGCGTCGGCGGCAATGGCGCCGCCGCCAGCGGCGCGGGCCAGGCCGGTTACGCCGGCGGTAT
>NZ_LKTM01000198.1 GCF_001417955.2 Mycobacterium gordonae
CCACACACCGTCGTAGCCCTGCTCCGCCAGCCTGGGCCTCACCCACGCCTCGGCCCAACACCAAATCGACGCACTGCGCATCTGGCTCGCCGACCATCCGCCCAGCCCCGCCCTGCGGATCAGCCTCCACGCCAACGGCTACGGCCTCCTCCTCCGCCACCGTCGATAAGCAGCACACGCTGGACGCAACACAGCTGGTGTTGCGTCTTCCCGGCGCGCCATGCAACACGGGGCCCCGGCAAACCCACGAACAGTCAAAGACCGTTAAACACCGTCTGACAGAGGAGCTAGAGCCTTGATGTCGCTCGGCCTGGCGCGAAAAGGGTTGGACGCGCGCGAATTTCGCCGTAGCGTTTAGTGCTCGATGTGGTGTTGATGGCGAGAGCGCGGTGTCCAGTCGCGGGCGTGCTGGAACCGCCGGTGCAACCACATCCGCCCAAGCCGTCCCGGGTCACGAAGCCGCCGACGGTCCTGGGTGGTCAGCCCCAGGAGTCGGCCCTCGCTGCTTTTCGAAGACACGATGACACTGCCGTACAACAACGGCACCGTGCGCACCGAGAACGTGGTGACCGACAGCAAAAGGCCGGTGGCCTGCCGATTCGGCCGATACCGGCCCGGCACCGCCGAGCGGAACCAGAAGTCAATCACCCCATCGCTGCTGGTCAAACAATCCACACACGGGGCACGCAGAAACGCGTTGATGGCGCTCTGGGCAAATACCGAGATCTCCTGCACGTCCCCGGCTGGAGTAATCAGCAATGCCGTGTACACAACAGCCCCCTTCCGCACCCCTCGGCGACAGGCACGACCTCACGATCCGACGTGTCGCAGATCGGGCAGCGCCTGCTGATGACAGGCTGGGCACACCACAAGATACGGCCCATCCAGGAAATCCCTGTCCTTGATGATCGATTCCACCATCCACTGGGCATTTTCGGGGTCGGCCTCATCAACAGGTGCCGGACGCAGACACCCCGAACAATGCGTGTCGATGCTGGTCCACCGGATCATTAGGGCACCTTAATACCGGGTTGGCATCTCAGCGAGACAATGTGATCAGCACCGCAGGCCCAGCATCAATCCGACCGTTACCACCCCGATGTCCGGGCCGCCCGTTGCGCGTCGGCGTGCCACGAATTGACGGCAGTCGAACAGAACCGACTGAGCACTGCACTCACCATCGGTCAGCGCCTCGCGCAGGTGTCGCCTGCCAGGGTGATGGGACCACTGGTTTGCCATGAGCATGGGACCAGTTCGTCTTCCGGTCACGGGCCGTGT
>NZ_LKTM01000199.1 GCF_001417955.2 Mycobacterium gordonae
CGGCCCCGCCGTGACCACCCGACCCGCCAGCGATGCCCGGGTTGCCCGGGTCACCGGCTAACAGACCATCGGTGCCGGCCAGTCCGGCGGCGCCGTTTCCGCCTTGGCCGCCTGCCCCGCCATTGCCGACGGTTCCACCGTTGCCGCCTGCTCCGCCGTTACCTCCGTTGGCGCCGGACAAGGTAGCGGAGTAACCGGCCCCGCCCGCACCGCCGTTGCCATACCCGCTGGGCACCCCAGGACCTTGGCTGCCGTCGTAGCCTTTGGTGCCGCCGGTGCCGCCGACGCCGGGGTTGCCGCCGGTTCCGCCGGTACCGCCGGTGCCGGGGTTGCCGCCATTGCCCCCTCTGCCGCCGTTGATGTAGGTGGCGTCGCCGGCCGCGCCGGCACCACCGTCACCGGGTCCGCCAGCGTTGCCGCCGTCACCGGCGTTGGCGCCGTTGCCGTTGGCTCCGGCGGTGCCGTGAGCGGCGCCGCCGCCGGCGCCACCGTTGCCGCCGTTGCCACCCGCCCCGCCGTTTCCGCCACTGCCGCCGGCTTGACCGGCGCCGTTGTCGACCCCGGCCGTACCGGCGTTGCCGGTAACGCCGTCTCCGCCGTTGCCGCCGCGGGCGCCGCGCCCGCCGTTGCCGCCGTCCCCGCCGTTGCCGGAGACCGCACCGCCTTGTCCGCCGGCGCCGCCGTTTCCGCCGGCTCCGCCGGCGGTGCCGGGAGTTCCCGAGTCACCCGGGTTGGTCCCGCCGGGTCCGTTGGTGCCGGCGCCGCCGAGGGCGCCGTTGCCGCCGTTGCCTCCGTTGCCGACGGCTCCGCCGTTGCCGCCGGCCCCGCCGTTACCGCCGTTTCCGCCGGGGTTGGGGTTGTAGCTGCCGGCGCCGCCGGCCCCGCCGTTGCCGCCGCTGGTGACCGCCGCTCCGGCTCCGCCGTCGAGGCCTTTGGTGCCGCCGGTGCCGCCGATGCCGGGGTTGCCACCGTTGCCGCCGGCCCCGATGGCGCCAGGGTTGCCACCGTTGCCACCGGCGCCGCCGTTGACGAACAGGTCGGTGCCTGCCGCGCCCGCTCCACCGTCACCGGGGGTGCCGGCGTTGCCGCCGTGGCCGCCGGCGCCGCCGTTGCCGTTGACCCCGGCCGTGCCGTGGGCGGCGGTGCCGCCGTCCCCGCCGGCGCCACCGGCCCCGCCGGCACCCCCATTTCCGCCCGAGCCGCCAGCCTGGCCGGCGCCGTTGTCTACCCCGGCCGTCCCGGCCTTGCCCGTGATGCCGT
>NZ_LKTM01000200.1 GCF_001417955.2 Mycobacterium gordonae
CCCCCCCACCGCTGTCGACGTCCTAACGACCATCCTGGGCCGCGACGGCGCCCAAACCTCCGCCCACACCGCCGACGCCCTCGACTCCGACCCGTTCACCCGCCTGCACCGCGCGGCCGCGATGTACGCCGATGCGCTCTGCGTCGGCGCCGAACACCACGCCGGGGTCACCGTCATGACCGCCATCGACGCCGCCGCCGCCGGCCTCGGGACCCGCGTCACCGATGCCCCCGGGTGGCCGGGGCTGCGCCGCAACCTGGCCCTGCTCGCCCTGGGCGGTGCCGACCCCGTCGCCGCCCTCCACGACGCCGCGGTCACCCCGCTCGGTGACGTGATCGATCCCGCCGCCGTCTTGGACTGGCGCCTGCCCATCTGCGGCGAAACCACTGCGCCACAACCCGCCCCGCTGCGCTGGCTGAACCCCACACCGACCGCCCTGCACACCCACCCCCAGTGGGGACCCTACCTGCACGCGCGCGCTGAACTGGTCACCGAACTCGCCGACGCCGTGCGCGCCACCGCCCGCGGTTGGGAGCCTGCCAGCGCCCCGGCGTGGGCGCGCCCCCTGCTGGGTCAGCCCACCGCGCTGATGGCCGAAATCGCCGTCTTCCGGGCCGCCCACGGCGTCGACGCCGCCGACACCCGCATCACCGGCCCCGAACAACACCCCAACCGCTCCAAAGTCTTCCAGCACCTGATCCATGCCCGCCTCGATGCCGCCCTGACCCGCGCCAACACCGACGCCCCGCGCTGGCGCCAGCTCGCCGAAACGTATGACCGCAACATCACCGCCGACCCCTTCTGGCCGCGTCTGGCCACCCACCTCAACGACGCCGCCCAGGCCGGCGCCGACATCGACACCCTGCTGCGCGACGCCCTGGCCGCGCACGGCCCACTCCCGTCCGAAATGCCCGCCGCCGCCCTGTGGTGGCGCCTGGCCGGCACCCTGGCCCCGCCCTCTTTGGATCGCGCCGACACCACCCTGCGACCGGCCTGGACCCCGCAGCTGCACGGACTGTTCGGCACCGTTGTCGCCGAAGCGATCCTCACCGACCACGCCTGGCCGGCCCTGGTCGCCGCGGTGGCCGCCTGCGACTGGCCCCCGGCTGATCTGCTCGCCGCCGCCGCAGAACACCTGCACGACATCAACGCTGAAAAGCCTTTGCGCCCCGACCAGTACGCGCGCCTGCTGACCTACCGCGTCGAGCTGCTCACCCACCACGCCGCC